>CAJTXU010000006.1 GCA_910584125.1 uncultured Muribaculaceae bacterium
TGAAACGAAACAAGACCACGTTAGGCTATTATTTCAGACGCATCCAGTCACGTTGCGGATATAGTCAGGCGATAGTGGCGACCGCCCATAAGATTGCAAAGATATTCTTTACGATGGTAAAAACTCATACCGAGTATGACGAGAGTAAGACAGGCATAAACGAAAAGGCATTGCTAGAGCGTAAAATCTTAATGACTCAGAGAAGATTAGACAAACTGAACCGTCAGTTGGAGGTCTCCTTCGCTTAGTCGGTTATATAGAAGTAAGAAGTAAGAAGTTAAAAGTAATAAGTAATACGTAATACGTAATACGTTAGGATTTTTTAATCCTCCTCAAACAGTTTTTAACCAACGATTTACGGGCAGCCGCAACCCGTTTTGCCTTGACCGGCATCCTTATTGCCTCATACTTCATGCTTAGTTTTAATTTTATAGTTTAACGAAATTTTAGTAATTTTGCAGAATAATTCATTTTTAAGGTTTCGTAAAAAGATTGGTATTAAGACATGGAATGGCTGATTGAATTGTTCAAGCCCCACAATGTTTCCCTGGCAAGCACCATCCTGCTCTATTCGTTCGTGATATTCGCAGGCATCTATCTGGGGAAAATCAAGATTTTCGGAGTCTCGCTCGGCGTGACTTTTGTTTTGTTCGTCGGCATCCTGCTGGGCCACTTCGGCTATACGGTAGATGGCGGCGTGCTGCACTTCCTGCGTGAGTTCGGACTGATACTCTTCATTTTCTCGATAGGTATGCAGGTCGGCCCCGGTTTCTTCTCCTCGTTCAAGGAAGGCGGCATACAGATGAACATGCTGGCGATGCTGGCCATAGCGCTCAATGTCGGCATCACGGTCACCATCTATTTCCTGCAGGGCGGTTCGGAAGGCAACACCTCCATCTCGCAGCTTGTGGGAATCATGAGCGGCGCAGTGACCAACACGCCCGGTCTCGGCGCGGCGCAGCAGACCTTCCTTCAGGTCAACCCCGAGGGATATGACGTGAGCCAGCAGATGTCGATGGGTTACGCGGCGGCTTATCCGCTCGGCGTGATAGGCATCATCCTCACCATGATCCTGCTCAAGGCTATCTTCAAGATAGACCCCGAGAAGGAGACGGCCGAGATCGAGAATGACGAGAAAAGCTCGCAGCTCGCGCCCCACATCGCGACCTTCCGCGTCACCAACGAGATGGTCAACGGCCTGAGCATGTTCAAGATGCACACGCTCATCTCGGTCAACTACGTCATCTCGCGCATCGAGAAGCCCGACGGCACGGTGATTATCCCGACGGCCAAGGACTGCATCGAGACCGGCGACCTCGTGCTTGTGGTCTGCTCGGTGCAGGATGAGGAGATCTTCAGCCGTTTCATCGGCCCTAAGGTCGAGAAGAAGTGGGAGATGGAGCGCGGCCCCGTGGTGTCGCGGCGCATTCTGGTGACACGAACGGAATACAACGGCGTGAAGCTCGGCGCCCTGCGTCTGCATTCAGCCTATCAGCTCAACGTGACGCGCGTCAACCGTGCCGGAGTCGACCTGCTCGCCGCCCCCAATCTGCGCCTGCAGATGGGAGACCGCCTCACGGTGGTCGGCAAACTCGACGACATCAACAACCTCGCCCAAAAGCTCGGAAACTCGATGAAGCGCCTCAACGAGCCGAACCTCATCACGATGTTCATCGGAATATTCCTCGGCATCGTGGCCGGGAGCATTCCGCTCCAGTTCCCCGGCATGTCGGTGCCGATGAAGCTCGGACTGGCCGGCGGACCTCTTGTGGTCGCCATCCTCATAAGCGCATACGGCCACAAGATCCATCTCGTCACGTATACCAACTCGTCGGCCAACCTGCTGCTGCGCGAGATCGGCATATGTCTCTTCCTCGCCTCGGTGGGCATAGCCGCCGGCAAGGACTTTGCGGCCACCGTGTTCAATGCCCGGGGCATCACCTGGGTGGGCTACGGATTCGTGATCACTCTGGTGCCGCTGCTCGTGGTCGGCATCATAGCCCGCGCCAAATACAAGATGAACTACTTCTCGATCTGCGGTATGATCTCCGGCAACTACACCGATCCCCCGGCGCTCGCCTACGGCAACAAGATCGCCAACAACGACGCGCCCGCCGTGGCATATTCGACGGTATATCCTCTGACGATGTTCATGCGCGTGATCGCGGCCCAGGTCATAATCCTCTGCTTCCTGTAGCATTCGTTTCAGACAAAGCGTCGACCGGTCAGGTCGAACCAGACAAAATAAAATCAGGGCTTCCCGGTGAGGGAAGCCCTGATTCGTTATGCTGGATCCCTGTCGGGATTACTTGCCAGTGGTGATGCGGATCTGGATGCCGCCGTCGGGGTTGACGTTGATCTCGAGAGTCGTGCCTTCGGCCAGTCTGAGAGCCGGAGCTGCGTTGTCCTTGCGGCCTGTGGGGAGGACTGCTGCGTGAGCCGTGCCGCCCTCGACGGGAGCGTATGCGCGGTTGATGTCAACGGGAGCTACGCCGCAGCACTTAGCCTCGGCCTTGGGAGCCTCGGGCTTGGGAGCGGGAGCCGGCTTGGGAGCGGGCATGGGAGCCGCGGGCTTCGGGGCAGCGGGCTTGGCGCCGGCCACGCCGAACTCGATGATGGGCTGGTCGGTCGACATGACGTCGCCCTCGTCGATGAGAAGCTTGGCGATTGTGCCCGAGCGGTCGCTGGTGAGGTTGTTCTCCATCTTCATGGCCTCGTATACGAGCACCACGTCGCCTGACTTGACAGTGTCGCCGGGCTTCACCTTGAACTCGATGACCGTGCCGCCCATGGGCGCCTTCATCACCTCGCCGCTGCCCTGCACTTCCTGCTCGGCCTCGGGGGCAACCGTCTCACCGGAGCCTGCGAACTCAATCAGGGGCTGGCCTGTGGCCATCACGTCGCCCTCGCCGATGAGCACGCGCTTCACGGTGCCCTCCATGTCGGAGGCGAGGTCGTTCTCCATCTTCATGGCCTCGTAAACGAGCACCACGTCGCCACGCTTCACGGTGTCGCCCGCTTTGACGCGGATCTCCATCACCGTGCCGCCCATCGGAGCGTTGAAGACAGGACCGTTCACCGGAGCGTTATCGGCTGCCTTGGCTGTCTCGGCTGCCTTGGGAGCTGCCGCCTTGTTGGCCTCGTACTCGGCCTTGCGCTGGTTGGAGAGGAAGGTCTTGGCCACGGCGGGGAGAAGTTCGAGAAGCAGGTACTCCTCCTCGTTGAGGGCGAGTTTCACGCCGCCGAACTTGTCGAGCTCCGGATTGGCAGGTTTCTTGTACGAGCTTACGTCGTAGGGTTTCTCCTCGGCGCTGCCCGTGATCTGTTCGCGGAATTTCGGGTCTACCGGAACGGGAGTCGTGCCGTATTCACCCTTGACGAGCGAGATGAACTGGTTGTTCTTGTTGGTGTAGTCGGGTTTGCCGGCGCGGCGGTCCATGGCGAGGTTCACGGCCTGCGAGCCCACAATCTGGCTTGTGGGGGTCACGAGGGGCACGAGACCTGCGTCGCGGCGCACCTTCGGGATGAGGGCCATAGCCTCCTCGAGCACGTCCTCGGCGCCGAGCGAACGGAGGTTGGCGACCATGTTCGAATACATACCGCCGGGCACCTCAGCGTTCTTCACCAGCTCGTTGGGCTTGGGAAGGCCGAAGTAAGCCTCGATCTTGTGGCATGCGTCGAGCAGTTCCTCCTCCTTGTTGGCCTTGGCGGCCTCGATGGCGCGGTCGAACTCGGCGTCAATCTCGGCGGGCATTGCCTTGTATGCCTCGTCGAAGTCTTTCGGCCACTTGTCCTTGTTGAGGTCGAAGTCAGCAAGGGCCTTGCGTGCGTCCTTGAGCTCGTGACGGATCTTTGCGACGGCCTCCATGTCGACCTCTACCTCCACGCCCATCTTGCGGCAGAAGATATCGACGAGCTCGATGCTCGGGGCTGCCGAACCGCCGCCGAACCACCAGATGTTGGTGTCGACGATGTCGACGCCCTGGATAATCGAAGTCAGCACGGCTGCCAGGCCGTAGCCGGGCGTGCAGTGTGTGTGGAAGTCCACGGGCACCTTGACAGCGGCCTTCAGCTTAGGCATCAGCGTGTAGATGCGCGAGGGGCTTACGAGGCCGGCCATGTCCTTGAGCGTGATCATCTTCGCGCCGAGGGCCTCCATCTCCTTGGCCTTCTCCACGAAGTATTCGTCGGTAAATATCTTTTCATCCTCGGGAGTTCCCTTGGGGTCCACGGTGTAGCAGACAGCCGTGTCGGAGATTCCGCCGAGGTCGTTGATCATCTTGATCGAGCCCTTGATGTTGTTGATGTCGTTGAGCGCGTCGAAGATACGCATCACGTTCAGACCGTTCTCAATGGCCTTCTTGTAGAAACCCTCGAGCACCGAGTCGGGATAGGGCACATAGCCGAAGAGGTTACGGCCGCGTGAGAGCGCCGAGAGCAGCGAGATGCCTTTCATGGCCTTGCTGCATTCGCGCAGACGGTTCCAGGGACTCTCACCCAGATAGCGCATCACGGAGTCGGGCACGGCTCCGCCCCATACCTCCATGATATAGAATTTTGCATCGCGATAGAGGGGGAGGAGTTTGTCAACGTTCTCCTGCTTCATGCGGGTCGCGAAGAGTGACTGCTGGCCGTCGCGCAGCGTCAAGTCTCTGATTTGAAGTTTCTTAGCCACTTTAGTTCGATTTTTTGTTTGTGTTTATGGTATCGGGTTAGTGAATATCCATGTTTTCGGTCCCCAAATTTAAACATAATTTGGGAATTACGGAATTTTTTCGCTAATTTTTTTGCAATTTTTCAAAAAAAATAAGTCGGGCGGGGTCTGTGCGACCCCCCCCCCCCCCCCCGACGCGGTGCGGTATGCATTCCCTTGATTACTTCTTCGAGCGGTTGCCGTAGCGGCTGCGGAACTTGTCGACGCGTCCTGCGGTGTCCACGAGTTTCTGCTTGCCGGTGAAGAAGGGGTGAGACGAGCTGGTGATCTCAAGCTTCACGAGGGGGTATTCCTTGCCGTCGATCTCGATTGTCTCGCGTGAGTTTACTGTGGAACGGGTGATGAATGTCTCATCGTTCGACATATCCTTGAAGCAAACCTCACGGTAATTAGAGGGATGAATGTCTTTTTTCATTTCGTTTACTGCAGTTTTATTGGTTTTGTTTTGGGCTCAGCAGGTCGCGATCCCGCTGAATTGGCCTGCAAAATTACTAATTTTTTCTGAAACTCGCAAATTCCGGGGTCCAAAACCGGCGGAAACGTGCGAAATCAGACGAGTTTACGATATTTGATGCGGTGGGGCGTGTCGGCTCCGCCGTCGCGGCGCTTCTTGAACTCCTCGTATTCGGAGTAGCTGCCTTCGAAGAATGTCACCTGGCTGTCGCCCTCGAAGGCGAGGATGTGGGTGGCGATGCGGTCGAGGAACCAGCGGTCGTGGCTTACCACCACGGCGCAGCCGGCGAAGTTCTCGAGGCCTTCCTCCAGGGCGCGGAGCGTGTTGACGTCGATGTCGTTGGTGGGCTCGTCGAGCAGCAGCACGTTGCCTTCCTCCTTGAGCGCCATGGCCAGATGAAGGCGGTTGCGCTCTCCGCCCGACAGCACGCCGATCTTCTTCTCCTGGTCGGCGCCAGTGAAGTTGAAGCGCGACAGGTAGGCGCGTGCGTTCATGTCGCGGCCTCCCATGCGGAATGTCTCGACGCCCTGCGAGATGACCTCATAGACGGTCTTGTCGGGCGAGAGGTCCTTGTGGTTCTGGTCAACGTATGCAATCTTCACGGTCTCGCCCACCTCGAACTCGCCCCGGTCGGCCTTCTCAAGGCCCATGATGAGACGGAAGAGGGTGGTCTTGCCGGCTCCGTTGGGGCCGATGACGCCGACGATGCCGTTGGGCGGCAGCATGAAGTTGAGGTCGGTGAAGAGGGCCTTGTCGTCGTAGGCCTTTGCGAGATGCACGGCCTCGATCACCTTGTTGCCCAGTCGCGGGCCGTTGGGTATGAATATCTCGAGCTTCTCCTCGCGTTCCTTCTGGTCTTCGTTGAGCAGCCGGTCGTAGCTCGACAGACGCGCCTTGCCCTTGGCCTGTCGTGCCTTGGGGGCCATGCGTACCCATTCGAGCTCGCGCTCCAGGGTCTTGCGGCGCTTGCTGGCCTGCTTCTCCTCCTGCTCCATGCGCTTGGTCTTCTGGTCGAGCCAGGAGGAGTAGTTGCCTTTCCAGGGAATCCCCTCGCCGCGGTCGAGCTCAAGGATCCAGCCGGCCACGTGGTCAAGGAAATATCGGTCGTGCGTCACGGCGATCACCGTGCCGGGATACTGCTGCAGATGTTGCTCGAGCCAGTCGATCGACTCGGCGTCGAGGTGGTTGGTGGGCTCGTCGAGCAGCAGGATGTCGGGCTGCTGGAGCAACAGACGGCATAGGGCCACGCGACGGCGTTCGCCACCGGATAGCACGGCGATCTTCTTCTCGTCGGGCGGGCATCGCAGGGCGTCCATGGCGCGGTCGAGCTTGTTGTCGATGTTCCAGGCGTCGGTGGCGTCGAGCTTGTCCTGCAGCTCGGCCTGGCGCGCCATGAGCTTGTCCATCTTGTCGGCGTCCTCGAGCACCTCGGGGTCGCAGAAGGCGTTGTTGACCTCCTCATATTCACGCAGCAGCGCGAGGACAGGCTCGACGCCTTCCTGCACCACCTCGCGCACCGTCTTGTCGGGGTCGAGTTTCGGATCCTGCTCCAGATAGCCCACGGAGTAGTCGTGATTGAACACCACGTTGCCCTGAAAGTTCTTGTCGATGCCGGCTATGATCTTGAGAAGCGTCGACTTTCCGCTGCCGTTCAGGCCTATGATGCCGATCTTGGCGCCGTAGAAGAACGACAGGTAGATATTCTTGAGAATCTGTCTCTGAGGTGGAATCGTTTTGCTGACTCCCACCATCGAGAATATTATCTTTTTATCGTCAGCCATATCAGGTTGATGTTATGATGTTGTGTCGGTTTGTGTGGTTCGCGGTCGCTTGCCCGGCGGTCACTTGGCGGTCGCGACCCGGTAGGCGCATCTCACCTTGCCGCGCTCCATGTTGTGGAGTTTGTTGCGGATCATCTGCTTGCGCACTGGCGATATGCGGTCGGTGTAGACGGTGCCGAGCAGGTGGTCGAACTCATGCTGTATGACGCGGGCCATGAATCCGCGGAATTCCTTCTCGTGCTCGACGAAATTCTCGTCGAGCCAGTTGAGCACCACGTGCTCGTGGCGCTTCACGTTTTCAGACAGCCCGGGCAGCGACAGGCAGCCCTCGGCACGGCTCACCGGGGGCTCGTCGTCGATGATGTCGAGCGTCGGGTTGATGAGCGTCATCTTCGAGTCGGCGCATTCCGGGAAGTCCTCGGCCAGCGGCGAGGCGTCAATCACGATGACGGCTATCGACTTGCCGATCTGGGGCGCGGCGAGGCCTATTCCCTCGGCGTGATACATTGTCTCGAACATGTCGCTGACGAGTTTCTTGAGGTCGGGGTATGTCTCGTCTATGTCTTCCGCCTCCTTGCGGAGCACAGGAGTGCCGTAAAGGTATACAGGTAATATCATTGCAAATTAATTAAATACATCTTCGTTGACTTCCGGCTCAGGGGTCTCGTCGGTGTATGCGCCGTAGCTGGAGATCTCGTCCGAGTGGCAGAGGTCGAAGCCTTCGGGGAACTCGAACTTCGTATCCTGCGAATATGGCAGGTTCGGGTCGGCGTAAACCTTCTTCATATAAAGACCGTAGATGGGGAGGGCGGCGCGCGCGCCCTGACCGAACGCCATGGAGTTGAAGTGGATGTATCGTTCCTCGCCGCCTACCCAGACGCCGGTCACCAGGTCGGGCGTGAAGCCCATGAACCAGGAGTCGGAGTTGGCGTTGGTGGTTCCGGTCTTGCCGCCCATCTGGGCGGAGATGCCGTAACGGCTTCGCAGGCTGGCGCCCGTTCCGGAGTCGACGACGTTGAGCAGAATCGACACAATCCTGTAATATCCCGTCTCGGACGTCACTTCCGTGCGGTGAGGCACGGCTGAGTAGATCAGGTTGCCCTGGTTGTCCTCAATGCGGGTCACGTAGATGGGGTTGACCCTGACGCCACGGTTGGCGAATGTCGTGTAGGCCGCCACCATGGTGCCCACTGACACGTCGACCGTGCCGAGACACAGCGGCAGGGTCGGCTCGATGTATCCCGAGAGACCGAACACCCTCATTTTCTGGGCCAGCGAACCGGCGCCGAATTCGTTGACGAGGCGTGCCGAAATCCAGTTGTTGGAGTTTGTGAGCGCCCAGCGCAGGTCGACCATTTGGCCGACGCGCGAGCGGCTTGAGTTACGCGGGGCCCAGTTCCCGAAAACGGGCTGTGTGTTGGAATACATCGAGCAGGGGGTTTTGTCCTGCTCGAGGGCGAGCGTGTATAGGAACGGCTTGGCGGTCGAGCCGATCTGGCGCTTTCCGCGCGACACCATGTCGTATTGGAAGTGGGAGAAGTCGGGGCCTCCGACGTATGCCTTGACATATCCGGTGACGGGGTCCATGCTCATCAGTCCGGTGCGGAGGATTGTCTTCATGTACATCAGCGAGTCGTAGGGCGTCATGGTGACGCTCTTCGTTCCGGGCACGATGCGGGTCACGCTTCTGCCGTGTTCTGTCTTCGTCTCGCGGACGTATGCGAAGACGTCCATTTCGTAAGGCGTGTGGAACGCCTTGTCGATTTCCTCCTCGCTGAATCCGGACTTCTTCATGATGCGGTAGCGTTCCGTCTGGCGCACGGCGTTCTTGATGAGTTTCTGTACGTTGGCGTAGCTGAGCTCGGCGGGGTTGGACGTGTATGGGCCGGTGCGCGAGCCGCGTTTCTCGTTTTCGAACGCCGGCTGCAGATAGCCGCCGAGATGTTCGTTGACGGCCTGCTCGGCATACTCCTGCATCCGCATGTCGATGGTGGTGTATATGCGGAGGCCGTCGGTGTAGAGGTTGTAGAAGCTGCCGTCGGGCTTCGGGTTCTTGAGGATCCAGCCGTAGAGGGGATTCTCCTCCCACTGCAGCGAGTCGGTGTTGTAGTTGCCGAGAGCCAGTTTGTAGGCAATGTCCGATTTATAGTCGCCCTTCTTGGGCCGCACGGGTTTCTTGGCCGTCATGAGTCGGCGGATCTCCTCGCGTAGGTAGGGTGCGCCTCCCTCCTTATGGTCCACCTTGTGGTAGTCGAGCTTGAGCGGCAGCTGCTTGAGCGAGTCGGCGTCGGCGTATGTGATGAATCCCGCCTTGGCCATCTGGTCGAAGACGACGTTGCGGCGCTGGCGGGTGCGTTCCTCGTGACGTAGGGGGTTGAAATAGCTCGGGTTCTTGAGCATCCCGACAAGCATGGCGGCCTCCTCTATGTTGAGGTCGCGGGGTTCCTTGCCGAAATAGACGTTGGCCGCGGTCTTGATGCCGACGGCGTTGTTGAGGAAGTCGAACCGGTTGAGATACATGTTGATGATCTCGTCTTTGGTGTAGAACCGCTCGAGCTTTATGGCGATCATCCATTCTATGGGCTTCTGGATGGCGCGCTTGAAGAGGCTGCTCGACGGCTGCGAGTAGAGCTGCTTCGCGAGCTGCTGGGTGATGGTTGAGGCGCCGCCCGACGACTTGTCGCCCATGAGCAGAGTCTTCACCGCCGTTCGCCCGAGGGCCTTGAAGTCTATGCCGGAGTGCTCGAGGAAGCGCACGTCTTCGGTGGCCACAAGGGCGTTGATGACGTGCGGCGAGATGCCGTTGTAGTCGGTATACACGCGGTTGCCCGCGCCGTAGTAGTAGCGGCCGAGCTCGGTGGTGCCGTCGTTGGCGTAGACGAGCGACGCGAGTTTGTCGTGCGGGTCCTCGAGCTCCTCTATGGGCGGCATGTATCCTATGACGCCGTTATAGATGAGCATAAGGAAAAACACGATTATAAACCCCAGACCGAGAAACGAGATCCAGAGCCATTTGACGAGTCTGCGGTTGCGTCTGTATTTTTTCGATTTCCTGCGGCTTTCGGCCGTGTCGAATTCGTATGATTCGTTGTTATTCTTCATGTCCTTTAGAAGTTAACGTTGATGCTCCCCTGCAAATTGTGGAGGCGGATGGCGTGGGAGCGGACGTCAGTCGGGGTTTTCCTGCTTTTTCTGCACGGAAAACCCGAATTTCCCGAGCATTTCGCCCAGAGCGTAGTAGTGTCCGTGGCAATAGGTCATGATGCCTGACTTCTCGAGGCTGAAACGCCCGGTGGCGGGGTCGATCCATCGGTCGTCGGCGCGGACGTTCAGCACGTCGGCCACGAACATGCAGTGCGACCCGAGGTCGGTGACGCTCTTGACGCGGCATTCGATGCTGAGCGGCGACTGCCCGATGGTGGGGGAGGCCACTTTGACGCCTGGCAACGGCGTTAGGCCTGTTTCCTTCCACTTGTCGTGGTCGCGGCCCGAGCGGACGCCTATCCAGTCGGTGGCGCGGGCCATGTCGGCTGTGGTGAGGTTGATGGTGAATTCCATCCGGCGCATCAGGATGTCGAACGAGTGACGCTCGCGTCGCACCGAAATGTAGCACATCGCCGGGTCGCTGCAGATGGTGCCCGTCCATGCCACAGTGATGGGATTCCACTCCTCGGGGGTGGCGCCCACCGTGACTATCACAGCCGGCAGCGGGTATAGCATCGTGCCGGGTCTCCAGTTCTCTTTCGCCATAACGAGTGCAAAATTAGCGAATTTTTTTGAAACAACGGCAACCGGGCCTCATAATAATGTCGCACTTGCCATTTAAATCTCATAAAAAATGCGTTCCCTCAAACAGGAACGCATTCTGTGGAAAATTTGACGGCTACGTTTCACTTGGTCATGCCGAACTTCGCGCGGTAATCGGCCACTCGTTTTTTGCCGGCCTTGTCGTTGGTCTGCGCGTAGATCTGGTCGAGAAAGTTGAGGCTCTTGACCACGGCATGCATCGACTTGCGCTCGCCCGTGCTGCATTTCACGGCCTGTTCCAAAGCCTCCGCGGCCTCGTTGAGGGCAGTCTTGTAGGCGTTCTTGTCAAGGGTGTTGCCGTTGCGGCCGAGATTGGCCATGTAGAGGAGCTTGTTGCCGTAGTTGTACCAGGCCATGGGATCCGCTGGCGTAAGCTCGGTGACTTTCCGCAGGTCGGCCAGAGCATCCTCGTTGCGCTTGAGGCGTTCGTATGCGATGACCCGCATGTTGTACCATCTCGCCTCGCCGGGATTCTCGCCTATGCTTTCGGTGGCGAGCTCGACACCCTTGGCGGGGTCGGTCTCGGTGGTGTATTTGATCTCATATTCGCGATATACGGAATTTCTGCCGTATTTCGCGGCTCCCCGGCACGCCCATTTCAGGGCGTCGGCGTTGTCGCCGGTCTGCTGCGAGAGCGTCACCGCTGAGTCGAACAGCTGGCGGTCGTCATATCCGAGAGCGAAAGCCTTGTCGTAGGCGGCGAGAGCCTCGGGATACATAGCTGCCTGTGTGGCGGCGAGAGCGCGGTTCACGGCGAGAAGCCCTCGGGGATTCTGCGGATTCTTCACGGCTTCGGCCACAGCTGGATTGTCAGGAAGCTCCACGCAGGCCTCCCATATGTCGTATGCACCGGCGTAGTCGCGGGCCTGGAACATGAAGATTCCGGCCACGGTGAAGTCATTGTAATGCGCGCCGATGGCCTTGGCGAGTTCGTCGGGCATTTCGGCGCCGCCGGCTTCCTGCCTCCATTGGCGGAATCCGGCCAGCGCGGCCTTCAGGTTCTGCTGCATGGCAATCGAGTCGTTGGCGTCAAGAGTGCCTCCGGCGCGTTTCTGCATGATGGCGTCGTAGTCGGCGAATGCCTTCAGTGCCTTCTGCTCGGCATCGCCGGCCATAACGGTGAGGACGCCTGCAAGAATGGCGACGATGAACGCCGCCATTCTTACTGATTTTATCAATCTGAAAACTTTCATTCGGTAATCTCCATTTTCTCGTAATGCGCCTTCTCGAGCTGTTCGCGGACGTAGGCGGCGTCGATGACGAGTTTCTTCTTTCCCGACGACGGCGCCTCGTACATGGCGTCGACCATCACGGTCTCGACGATGGAGCGGAGTCCGCGGGCGCCGAGCTTGTATTCAATCGCCTTGTCGACAATCAGGTCAAGGGCGTCGTCGGTATATGTGAGTTCCACGCCGTCGAGCTCGAGGATTTTCTTATACTGTCGCGTGATGGCGTTCTTCGGCTCGACGAGGATGCGGCGCAGGGCGTCGCGGTCGAGCGGGTCGAGGCTCGTCAGCACCGGCAGACGGCCGATGATCTCGGGGATGAGGCCGAACGACTTGAGGTCCTGGGGCAGCACATAGCGCATCAGGTTCTCGCGCTGGCGCTTGCGGCTCTTCTCGTCGTGGCCGTAGCCCACCATGTGGGTGTTGAGGCGCGAGGCGATCTTGCGCTCGATGCCGTCGAACGCGCCGCCGCAGATGAAGAGGATGTTCTTCGTGTCGACCGGAATCATCTTCTGCTCGGGGTGCTTGCGGCCGCCGTTGGGGGGTACGAGCACCGTGCTGCCTTCGAGCAGCTTGAGCAGACCCTGCTGCACGCCCTCGCCGCTGACGTCGCGCGTGATCGAGGGGTTGTCGCTCTTGCGGGCTATCTTGTCGATCTCGTCGATGAAGACTATGCCGCGCTCGGCCTTGTCGACATCGTAGTCGCAGGCCTGGAGCAGACGCGTCAGCAACGACTCAATGTCCTCGCCCACATATCCGGCCTCCGTGAGCACGGTGGCGTCCACAATCGTGAACGGGACGTCGAGCAGACGCGCTATCGACTTGGCAAGCAGTGTCTTGCCTGTGCCAGTCGGACCGACCATGATGATGTTCGACTTCTCGATATCGACATCGTCGTCGTCCTTGTCGTGCTTCTGGTTGATGCGCTTGTAGTGGTTGTAGACGGCCACCGAGAGATAGCGCTTGGCCTCCTCCTGACCGATGACGTACTGGTCGAGGAACTTGTGTATCTCCTTGGGCGTGGGTATTTTCTTGCCGACGGTGTCGGCGCCTTTCGATCGCTTGAGGTCGGCCATTTCCGACTCGCGCATCTGGTTGATGAAGTCGATGCACTCCTCGCAGATGGTGAGCTGGTCATAGACCGAGACGACGTGATTGGTGGGCGACTCCTCGCGCCCACACATCACGCATCTTTTCTTTGTCTTCTTTGTAGGCATATTTTATTTCTCGTCCTTGCGGGTGTTGACAAGCACTTTGTCGATCATTCCGTATTCCTTGGCCTCGGCAGCGGTCATCCAGTAGTCGCGGTCGGAGTCGGCCTCGATCTTCTCGAAGGGCTGGCCTGAATGGCCGGCGATGATACGGTAGAGCTCGTCCTTGAGTTTGAGGATCTCGCGGGCGGTAATCTCGATGTCGGAGGCCTGGCCCTGGATTCCGCCCAGAGGCTGGTGGATCATGATGCGCGAGTGGGGCAGGGCGAAACGCTTGCCCTTCTCGCCGGCAACCATAAGGACAGCCGCCATAGAGGCCGCCATGCCCGTGCAGATGGTCGACACGTCGGAGTTGATATACTGCATCGTGTCGTAGATGCCGAGTCCGGCGTATACGGATCCGCCCGGGGAGTTGATGTAGAGGCTTATGTCCTTGTCGGGGTCAACCGAGTCGAGATAGAGCAGCTGTGCCTGGATGATGTTGGCGCTCTGGTCGGTGACCTGCGTGCCGAGGAAGATGATGCGGTCCATCATCAGGCGCGAGAAGACGTCCATCTGGGTGACGTTGAGCTGACGCTCCTCGAGGATGTAGGGGTTTATGTAGTCGGCCGTAGGGGTGGTGACCATGCCGTTGCCCATGGCGCGGGCGTATGAGTCGAGTGTCGTCGAACTCATGCCGAGGTGATTGACGGCATAGTTCCTGAAATCATTCTTCATATCTTGTATACTTGTCTTGTTTTTATAAACGTAACAACTCCGCGGGGCCGTCTCGGCGGCTGTCCGCGAAGTTGTATGTTGTATTGCAAAAAGCGTGCCAGACTGTGTCACGCGTCATGCTGTGTCTGCGCTCAGGCCTCCTCGATCTCCGCTCCGTTGGTGAAGAGGGCGTTGAACTCGTCGACGCTCACCTCTTTCTCGTCGAGTGTCACGGCGTTGCGGATGGCGCTGAAGAGCTTCATGTCGGCCGTCTGGTGCCAGATCTGGTTGTGGGCCTTCTCGTCCTTGAGGATTTCCTCGGCGTAGTGCTCGACGGCGTCGTCGGGGACGTTGGTCATGCCGTACTGCGCGAACTGGTTGCGGGCCAGGATGCGGGCCGTGTTCTTCAAATCCTCGTCGTTGACCTTGATGTCGAGGTTGTGCATCATCTTGTTCTTCTCGAGATCCCACACGAGCTGACCGCGGATGCCGGCATACTCGGCGTCGATGTTCTCGGCGTTGAGGTTCTCGTTCTGCGAGATGAGGAACTGCTTGAGGATGTCATCGGGAAGCTCGAGGTCGCCCACCTTGTCGGTGATGGCCTTCTGGGCGTCGATTGTGAAGCGGTAGTTCTGGTCGCCCTCGAGCGAGGATGCGATCATGTTCTTCAGGGCCTCGTTATATTCGTTCTCGTCCTTCACCTTGTCGCCGAATACGTCCTTGTAGAACTCTTCGCCGAGCTGCGCGGGCTTGAGCACGATGATCTCCTTGATGTCGAAGCGGAAGTCGCCCTTGTATCCTGCGGCCACGTCCTTGCCGACGTGGAGCATCGACGAGAGTTCGGTCTCGTTGCCGTCGCATGTTGCCGAGGGATTGAACACGAGCTCGTCGCCGACGTGCTTGCCCAGGAAGAGGGCGCGCTGGTCGTCCGATTTGAAATACTGGGGAGCCACGATGCCGTTCTCGACCACGACTCCGCCCTCCTTGACAGTGCCGTCCTCGTTGAGCTCGGTGATGACACCCTTGACGAGTGCGGTTGCGTCAACCTCGTCGCCGGGCTCCTGCTTGCCGAAGCGGCGGCGCAGGGCCTCGTCCTGACGAGTTACCATCTCGTCGGTGACGTTGATGCGGTAGTAGGGGATGTGGAGCTCCTTGTCGACGGGAACGTCGAACTCGGGGGCCACGCCCACCTTGAACTTGAAGGTGTATTCCGTCTGGTCGGTGTCGAGACGGTTGCCCTCGTCGGGCAGGGGGTTGCCGAGAACGTCGAGGTCGTTCTCCTTGATATAGTCGAACAGGGCGTCGCCAACGAGCTTGTTGATCTCGTCATATTTCACGCCCTTGCCATATTTCTTCTCGATGAGGCCGGCGGGCACGTGACCCGGACGGAATCCGGGCTCGGCGTGCTTCTTGCCGATTTCCTTGAGCTGTTTCTTTACCTTGTCCGCGTAGTCGCTCTCTGCAATCACCATTGTGATCTCGCCGGTGACGTTGCTGAGTCTTGCATAATCAATCTTCATTTCTTCGATATGGTTTTGTATTTCTGTCTATGTGGGTAAACATGTCATACGGGGCTCCGCCCCATGTTTTATAACATTGTTTTCGCACCGATATTAGGTCGGTTTTGCAAACGGAATGCAAAATTAACAAAAATTATCTTTATTTCAAGAATTGGCGGAAAACTTTTATCATGTCGAGATGGTCGGAGACGGCGGCCGTCTCGCGGGCGGAGTGCATGGCCCAGATGGCGCAGCCGACGTCGACGCCGTCGATGTCGAGCTGCGACGAGGAGATGTTGCCCAGGGTGCTTCCGCCGGCCACGTCGGCGTGGTTGACGAAATACTGCATGTTGACGCCGGCCTCGCGGCAGAGGGCGTTGAACACCGATGCGCCGCGGGCGTCGGTCATGTACTTGCAGTTGGCGTTGATCTTCACCACGGGGCCGCCTCCGAGCACGGGGTGATTGGTCGGGTCGTACTTCTCGTTGTAGTTGGGATGCCAGCCGTGGGCGTCGTCGGCCGAGATCATGAACGATCGCGCCAGCGCGCGGTGCAGGTCCTGCGTATCGCCCGACGTGGCGGCGCATACGCGCTCGGCGATGTGGCGGAGCACCGGCGATGCCGCGCCCTGTTTCGTGCCCGAGCCGGTCTCCTCGTTGTCGAAGAGGGCCAGTACCCTCGTGGCCGCGGCCGGGGTGTCGCATTCGGCCTTGAGGGCCTCAAGGCCGGCGAACGCCATGGAGAGGTCGTCGATGCGCGCCGACTGTATGTATTCGAGATTGGCCCCTACGAGCGACGACTCCTCATACGGGTAGAGGCAGAGCTCGTAGTCGAGGATGTCGTCGGGGGCCACGGCGGGGAGACCCTGCTCCTCGCGGTCCTCGTTAAGCTCGTCGACAAGCAGACGGCGTATCAGTCCGCCCTCGGCCTTGAATCGATCGATTTCCTCGGGAGAATAATACCCGATCACCGGTTTCATGTCTTTCTGCACCGAGAGGGGATTGCCTTCGTTGACGGCGCGGTTGAAATGGATGGCCAGATGCGGAATCGTGGCGAGAGGGAAGTCGAAGTCTACGAGCACCTCCATGGGCTCGAGGGGCGAGGCGCCGCGCATCATCACGCGGCCCGAGACGGAGAGGGGACGGTCGAACCAGGTGTACATGATTCCGCCCCCGTACTTCTCGACATTGAGCGACACAACGCCGCCGTCGCCGTATATCTCGCAGTTGGGCTTGAGCTTGAAGCAGGGGCTGTCGGTGTGGGCGGCGATGATGCGGAATCCGGCCTCGCGGGCCGGAACCGTTCCGGCCACGAAGGCGAAGATCGCCGAGCCGTTCTTGACCACGTAGTATTTGCCCTGCGGCTTGATTTCCCACTTGTCGGCTTCGTGGAGTTCGATGAAGCCTTTATCAGCCAGTTCGCGTCTCACGGCGTCCACAGCCATGAAGTTGCATGTGGAATAGTCCATCAGGCCGAGGAGGTCTTCTATTACGGTGTTGTCGGTGTTGTGTGTCATGGTCTTTGGTTTTTGTGTTGTTCGTTTTGTTGGGCCGCAGCCGTCAGTTGGCGTATCTCAGGTGGTTGAGTGCGCGCATCACGTTGCAGAGCGTCTGCGACCAGTATGCGATGAAGTTCTCGCGGCATTCGCAGTATGCGCCGGCCGACTGCTCGCCCTCGCTTTCTTTCACGACCGAAAGGAAATTGTAGAGGGGCTGGAAGATGTCGGCCAGACATTCCGAGATGCTCGCCGCGATGGGAGTGTCGCTGTATTTCATATCTTGCTCGAAGGTCTCGAGAAACACGTCGTCCTCGCCCAGGACGCTCTCGGCGTTGCGGCGGACGGCCTCGTAGAAATCCTCGTCGACATATTCGGGATAATAGCCGAATTCCGAGTCGGCGGCGGGATCCTCGACCACGAGGTCGGAGAAGTGCCAGTAGAGTCTCGGCAGGTAGTCGAGCATCTCGGCCACGAAATCGGCCTTCTCGGAGTCACGTGCGTTCTCGAGGGCGCTGCAGTAGTCGGCGGCCAGAGCCGAGACGGCGAGGAGCTCCGACTGTATTTCCTTGTCATTCATATAGTCCGTGCGTTTTTATGTATCCCGCCACTGCGTCGTCGAGAAAGAAGCTGAGGTTCTTGCCCTCCGCGATAGCTGAGCGGATGAATGTCGATGACATCACTGCCTGGGGGGCGTCGCGGAGCAGTGTGACGCCTTCGGGCAGAGTCCCGGTGACTTCATGTCCGGGGCGGGGATAGATCATGACCGGGAAGTTCCGGATGATATCTCGGTGGTTCTTCCAGCGGTCGAATTCAAGCCAGTTGTCCGATCCGATGACGAGATGGAACCGATGCTCGGGCATCGCGTCGCGCAGCATCGTGAGCGTGCGCCAGGAGTAGGAGGGCAGGGGCAGCGACATCTCGAAGTCGGATACGCGCACGCCCCGGCATTTGTCGGCGATGATGCGGCACATCTCGAGGCGGTGGCGGCTGTCAGCCGGTGGACGCGTGTCCTGCTTCAGCGGGTTGAGCGGACTTGGCATCAGCCACACCTCGTCGAGCCCGCAATACTGCGCCAGATAGTTGGCCACGATGGCGTGGCCTGTGTGTATTGGATCGAACGAACCGCTGAAAATGCCTATCTCCATGTCTGTTGCGCCTTTATCAGTCGTTGGCCGTGAAGTCTCTGATGATTTCCGCAGTCTCGGCCACGGCCGTGTCGAGGTCGTCGTTGACGACGCGGCGGTCGAAGCTGTCGGCGAAACCGAGCTCGTATTCCGCCTTCTGGATGCGGCGGACCAGCGATTCGTCTGACTCGGTGGCTCGGCCGCGGAGTCTCGATTCGAGCTCGCATATCGAGGGGGGCAGGATGAAGATGGAAATGGCTTCGTCGCCAAACTGCCGCTTGATGTTGAGCGCGCCCTTTACGTCAATGTCCATGATGAGATTGAGGCCCGAGCCGGTGACGCGTTCCACCTCGCTGCGGAGCGTGCCGTATCTCGTGCCGGCGTATACCTCCTCCCACTCCACGAACTCGCCGGCGTCTACGCGTCGGGCGAACTCGTCGGGAGTTATGAAGTAATATTCGCGGCCGTCGGTCTCTCCGGGACGCGGAGAGCGGCTCGTGGCCGATATCGAGAATCCGAGGCCGAGGTCCTCGGCCTTCATCAGCTCCTTGATGATTGTCGATTTTCCGGTGCCCGACGGTGCGGACAGGATTATTATCTTGCCTTTCTTCATGATGACTCCGTCATAACACGTTAAGTACCTGCTCTTTGATTTGCTCAAGCTCGTCTTTCATCCTGACGACGATCTTCTGCATCTCGGCGTGGTTGGATTTCGAGCCGAGGGTGTTGATCTCGCGGCCCATCTCCTGGGCGATGAATCCGAGTTTCTTGCCCTGGCCCTGGGCCGGGCGGTCGCCCTCGGGGGCGCCCATTGTCTCAAGGAAATAGTTGAGATGGGCGCGGAGGCGTGTCTTCTCCTCGGTGACGTCGAGTTTCTCTATATAGAATATGAGCTCCTGTTCGAGCCGGCCCTTGTCGTATTCAATCGAGCCGAGCCGCGAAAGCTGCTCCTCGAGGCGCGCCTTGATGCGGGGCACTCGCTCCTGCTCGTAGGGGGCGACCTGTTCGAGAAGTCCGGAAATGTTTGCGATTTTGCTTACGAAGAAATCATACAGCTTGCGGCCCTCGGCCACACGGAAGTCCACCAGGGCGTCGACCGCGATTGCGACCGCGTCGAGGAACGCCTCCACGTCGGCCTTGTCGAGATCGGACGTGTCAGACTTCAATGTGTCGGGCAGCCTCAGCAGGGTGGCGAACCAGTCGGCCGGTTCGGGAATCCCGAGGGCATCCGACATGCGCACGATCTGGTCTTTGTATCCGGCCATGATCTCGGTGTTGAGCTGCACGGGAGTCTCGCCGCCAATGATCTCCGACACGGCGTTAAGCTCCACCTTGCCCCTCTCGAGCCGGGACGAGACTCGCGAGCGCGCCTCGAGCTCAATCTCCCTGAAGCATGCGGGGACGCGCATCGTCAGGTCGAGCTGCTTGGAATTCAGCGACTTGACATCTACTGTTATCTTCTTGGTGGAGGAGGATGCAGAACCCCGGCCAAAGCCGGTCATTGATAGTATCATATGGTGGTCTGAATAGTTTGGGTGCAAATTTACTAATTTTTACTTAAAAAAGCAAAAGTATGCGCGACTTACGTCCTCACAGAGACCCTCTCCGAGGGAGCCGGACGCGTGCCGATGATAAAAAGGCCGTTTCCCGGCGGGGGAAACGGCCTGAATGTCGTTGTCGGTTGTGGGTCACTTCGCGCCGAGGTCGGCGAGCACCTGGTCGATGTGCTTCTCGGCCGCGGCCACTGTCTCCTCGTATTTCTCCTTCGAAGGCATGTCTTCGCGCACCTCGACGTAGAACTTGATCTTCGGCTCCGTGCCCGAGGGGCGAACGGAAACCTTGTCGCCGGCCTCGGTGAAGAACTGCAGGACGTTCGATGTCGTCGGGAAGTCGAGTTTCTCGACCGTACCGTCCTTGAGGTTGCGGCAGTTGAGGTCGCTGTAGTCCTTGATGCAGGTCACGGGGCTTCCGGCCAGAGTCCTGGGGGGATTCTCGCGGAAATTCTTCATCATGGCCACGATTTCCTCGGCGCCGCTCTTGCCGGGGCGCACCACGCTTACGCCGCGTTCGCGCGAGAAGCCGTATTCGGCATAGATCTCGACGAGGACGTCATAGAGGGTCTTGCCCTGGTCGGCGGCCCAAGCGGCGCATTCGGCGATGAGGGAGTTGGTGGATACGGAATCCTTGTCGCGCACGAAAGTCTCGGGCAGGAATCCGTAGCTTTCCTCTCCGCCGCCGAGGTAGCGGCCGGTTGTCTCCATGTTGCGCATCACGTCGGCAATCCACTTGAAGCCGGTGTAGCAGTCGAAGCAGCGCACGTCGTTGGCCTCCGCTATACGGCGGATCGCCTCGGTTGTGACGATGGTCTTGACCACGTACTCGTTGCCGTTGAGAAGGTTCTTGCGGACGTTCTGGGTGATGATGTAGTAGATGAGCAACATGCAGATCTGGTTGCCGTTGACGAGCTGGTAGTTGCCGGTCTTGTCGCGCACCACGAGACCCACGCGGTCGGCGTCGGGGTCGGAGGCGAGCACGAGGCTGGCTCCCGTCTCGCGGGCCTTGGCGATGCCCATGGTCATAGCCTCGGCGTTCTCGGGGTTGGGCGAGACGACTGTGGGGAAATCACCGCTCTGGATGTCCTGCTCGGGCACGTGGATCACGTTGTCGAAGCCCCAGATGCGCAGCGAGTCGAACACGAGGCGGAGTCCCGTGCCGTGAATCGGGGTGTATACGATCTTCATGTCATGATGCCTGCGGTCGGCCTCGGGGTCGAGGCTGAGTTTGTGGATGTCGGCCAGATACTGCTCGTCGATATCCTTGCCGATGGCCTGGATCAGAGACTTGTCGGCCTCGAAACGGATCTGGTCGAGCGATGTGATGGCGTTTACGTATTCGATGGTCTTGACGTCATGGGGCGCAATCATCTGGGCGCCGTCGCTCCAGTACGCCTTGTAACCGTTGTACTCCTTGGGGTTATGGCTGGCGGTGATCATCACGCCGCTCTGGCATCCGAGCTTGCGGATGGCATACGAGACCTCGGGCGTGGGGCAGGGGCCGTCGAACAGATAGACCTTTATGCCGTTGGCCGAGAAGACGTCGGCGGTGAGCTCGGCGAACTTGCGCGAGTTGTGGCGCACGTCGTGGCCGATCGCCACCGAGATCTGGGGCAGTTCCTTGAAGGTGTCCTTCAGATAGTTGGCGAGGCCCTGAGTGGCGGCGCCGACGGTGTAGATGTTCATGCGGTTGGTGCCGGCGCCCATTATGCCGCGCAGGCCGCCCGTGCCGAACTCAAGATCCTTGTAGAAGGCCTCTATGAGCTGTGTCTTGTCTTCGGCGTCGAGCATGGCGCGCACCTCGGCGCGTGTTTCCTCGTCATATTGGTCGCCGAGCCATTTCTGAGCGCGCTCGGTGACGGTTTTCAACAATTCCGTATTGTTCATAAAATAGGGTTATATTAAGTTTTTGTGGTCTGTCGTGACCGACGGGGCCTATGTGCGGCATCGCCCGGCCGGGGTTTGAAATTATAACGCAAAGATAACATTTTTTACCCAAATTTCACTCCTGTTTTAAAGAAATTTATGCATTCGCCCCCGCATATACACCCAATTGACAATAATTTGCATGAAAATTATAAGAAATGGCCTTCGGGATTTGCATTTGTCAAAAATTATATTTAATTTTGTTATAAGTTCCTATAACTCCTCAACCAGATGTCTGATACCGATAAAATACACGAGGCTCTGAAACATCATTTCGGCTTTGACTCGTTCAAGGGAAGCCAGCTTGAGATCATCAAGAGTCTCCTCAACGGCAAGAACGTGTTCGTCCTCATGCCGACAGGGGGCGGCAAGTCCCTGTGCTACCAGCTGCCGGCCCTTATGCTCGAGGGGACGGCGATAGTCATATCGCCGCTGATCGCGCTGATGAAAAACCAGGTTGACATAGTCCGCCATTTCGAAGAGCAGGACCATGTGGCCCATTTCCTCAACTCGTCGCTCTCGCGCAAGGACGCCGACCAGGTCAGGCTCGACGTGCGCGAAGGGCGCACCAAGCTTCTCTACGTGGCCCCCGAGTCGTTGTCGAAAGCCGAGAACATCGATTTCCTGAAGTCGATCAAGATATCGTTCGTCGCCGTCGACGAGGCCCACTGTATATCGGAGTGGGGACATGACTTCCGGCCCGAATACCGCCGGATACGCCCCATGATGTCGGCCGTCGGAGATTTCCCGATCATAGCGCTCACGGCGACCGCCACGCCCAAGGTGCAGCGCGACATTCAGAAGAATCTCGGCATCACCGACGCGCGTGTGTTCAAGTCGAGCTTCAACCGCCGCAATCTATATTACGAGGTCAGGCCCAAGACCAAGAACGTCGAGGTCGACCTAGTGCGCTACGCCAAGGCCAACAAGGGGAAGTCGGGTATCGTCTACTGCCTGAGCCGCCGCAAGGTCGAGGAACTCGCCGAGATGCTGAAACTCAACGGAGTGAAGGCATTGCCCTATCATGCCGGCATGGACGGTGCGACCCGTTCGGCCAATCAGGACGCCTTCCTGAGCGAGGAGGTCGACGTGATCGTGGCCACCATCGCCTTCGGCATGGGCATCGACAAGCCGGACGTCAGATATGTGATCCATTATGACATACCCAAGAGCCTCGAGGGGTATTATCAGGAGACGGGACGCGCCGGCCGCGACGGCGGCGAGGGACGCTGCATAACGTTCTACAGCCGCAAGGACCTGCAGAAACTCGAGAAACTGATGCAGACCAAGTCAGTGAGCGAGCAGGAGATAGCGCGCCAGCTGCTGATGGAGACGGCCGACTACGCCGAGTCGTCGGTGTGTCGGCGCAAGATACTCATGCACTATTTCGGAGAGAAATATGAGGAGGACAACTGCGGATGCTGCGACAACTGCCTGCATCCGCGCCGCAGCTTCGACGCCACCGAAGAGGCCGTGGAGGCTATCGGGATGGTGCAGGCCGTCGGCGAGGAACACCGCATCGAATACATAGTCAATATGCTCGTGGGAAGGGCCACCGACGAGATCCGGCTCAATGGGCACGAGCAGCTCGCTGAATTCGGCTGCCTCGAGGATATGGAAGAGAAACTCGTGAGCATGCTCATCAAGCAGCTGGTGATAGCCGGATATCTTGAGAAGGACCTCGACAATTACGGCGTGCTGAAGGTAACGGCCGAGGGGTCGTTGTTCACCATAAAGCCCGAGCCGTTCGTAGTGGTCGAGGATGTCGACTATGCCGACACGGCCTCCGACATGCAGTCGCCAGGCCAGGGGGCGGCGGCGGTCGACCAGGAGCTGTTTGCCATACTGAGCGGAATGCGCATGGACATAGCCCGAAAGAAGGGAATCCCGCGCTATCTCGTCTTTCTCGACGCATCGCTCGAGGCCATGGCCACGATGTATCCTGTCACGATGGAGGAGATGCAGACCATGCCCGGTGTCGGCGCCGGAAAGGCCGCGAAATACGGCCAGGAGTTCATCGAGGTCATCGCCCGTTATGTGGCCGAGAACGACATTGTCCGCCCCATCGACATGCGTGTGCGCCAGATACCGCGCAAGAGCAATGTGAAGATATCAATCATCCAGGGAATCGACCGCAAGATCGACCTTGACGAACTGAGCGACAGCATCGGCCTTGATTTCGAGGAGTTTCTCGACGAACTGGAGACTATAGTGGAGGCCGGAACGAAGCTCAACATCGATTATTTCATGGAGGAACTGCTTGACGACGACCAGATAGAGGATCTGATGGACTATTTCCGCGAGAGCGAGGACGGCGACATAGAGGACGCGATCCAGGAGCTTGGATCCGAATATGACGAGGACGAGATACGCCTGGCGAGGGTCAAATTCATATCTGACTTCGGCAACTGAGACGGAATCCACAATTTTTTGTTGACCTCGTCGTTAAAGTGATTGGAGACCTGGCTCGCCGGGGGTCCGAAACCTAACGATACGATAATCATAATGAAGAAAACAGTAGCGGCCGGACTCGGAGTGTGCGCCATCGCGATGGCGTTCGCCGCTAAGGATCCGGTAATCATGACAGTCAACGGGGTCGACGTGCCCCGATTGGAATTCGAATATCTCTACAACAAGAACAGCCAGCAGCAGATCAATCCGCAGACGCTCGATGAATATGTTGAGATGTTCAAGCTCTACAAGATGAAGGTGGCCGACGCGCGTGCGGAGGGTATCGACACCACGGCGGCGTTCCGCAAGGAGACGGCACAGTATCGCCATGAGCTCGCCGCGCCTTATCTCACCGATTCCGTCTATCTGAATTCACTTGTGGCCGAGGCTTACGACCGCTCGAAGCAGGAGGTGGAGGCCTTTCACATAATGCTTTTCAAGACCCGCGACCCGAATCAGAACGTGCTGCTCCGCAGCCGTGCCGACAGCCTTCAGCGCGTGCTCGCCGCCGGCGGCGACTTCGCCCGGATGGCCGGGCAGTATTCGCAGGACCGCGGCAGCAAGGACCGCGGAGGCCGCATGGGCTGGATAACGGCCGGCAATTATCCCATCGCTTTCGAACTCGAGGCTTTCAGCCTGCCCGAGGGCAAGATTTCCGAGGTGGTCGAGTCTCCGGTAGGCTATCATATCCTTAAGGGAGGCCGTCACCGCGAGGCCCGCGGTTCAGTGCAGGCCGCCCATATCCTCAAGCTCACCCAGGGCATGGACGACGCCGGCAAAGCGAAGGCCCGCGCTCAGATCGACAGTATATATAATGTGGTGAAGGCCAATCCCGATTCTTTCTCCGAGGTCGCCACTTCCAATTCTGACGACCGCGGTTCGGCGCGTCAGGGCGGTATGCTTCCCTGGTTCGGCGCCGGCGAGATGGTGGAGCAGTTCGATTCGGTAGCCTTCTCGCTGACCGACGGCGAGATCAGCGCTCCGTTCGAGACTCCCTACGGATACCACATCGTGAAGCGCATCGCCCACAAGGGCATTCCCTCGCTCGAGGAGATAAAGCCCCAGACCATCGCCAGGATCACCAACCGTCAGGACGCCCGCTACAAGCTTGTGCGCGCCAACCAGACGGCTAAATTCGCCAAGAAACACAAGGCTTCGCTCAACGCCAAGACAGTTGAGGCTCTGCGAGCCGACGTGAGCCGCACGGGTCTCGACTCCACGCTTTACGCCCGCTGGACGCAGCTGCCCGTCGGCAACATGGCCCTCGCCGTGATCGACGGCAAGACAACGCCCGTCAGGGATTTCATCGCTGCGATCGTGAAACTTCATTCTCCCGCCAGCTCGGAGGCCGTGAACGTTCTCAACGAGCGTCTCGACGAATATTACAACAACCTTCTCGTCGAGGCGGAGGAGGCGGGTCTCGAACAGTCTGAGCCGGATTATCGCAATCTTCTCAAGGAATATGTTGACGGAAGCCTTCTCTACGAGGTGAGCGTCAGAAAGGTCTGGGACCGCGCCGCCAAGGACACCGAGGGTCTTAAGAAATATTTCGAGGCCAACCGCGCGAACTACAAGTGGTCGGAGCCCCGCGCCAAAGGCGTGCTCGTGCAGACCGTCAACGACTCGGTGGCCGGACTGATCCGCCAGCGCGCGTTGGAACTCGCCCCCGACACGCTCATCAACACACTGCGCAAGGACTTCGGCAAGGAAGCGTCGTTCGACCGCGTGCTCGCATCCAAGGGTACGAACGCCATTGTCGATTACCTGATGTTCGGCGGCCCCGAGGTGACGCCCTCCAACAGTAAATACACTGTGATGTTCATGCTCGACCCGCGCGTGCTCACCGAGCCCGAGGAAGTCAGTGACGTCAAGGGCCTTGTGACGAGCGACTATCAGAACGAATTCCAGGCCGCTTGGGAGAAGGAGCTCCGCGCCAAATATCCCGTTACGGTCAACGAGAAAGTGCTCAGATCGGTCAAGAAGAAATAGAACGGTCCGACGACGTCCGGCAACGGAAGTCAGTCAGGATAACTATCAGGAGAGTCGCACTGTCTCAGGCAGTTCGGCTCTCTTCTGTATAGTGGGCGGCGGGGCGCGGATGCAAATTTTTGGGCGAACTATATGGTTATTCCAATAAAAATGACTAAATTTGTAACGAAATGTGCCCTTTGCGTTACATATCGTTCTGCCTCATGGCGTTGCTGGCTTTCCCGTTCTGCAGCTGCAGGCCGGGAGGGAGCACCGCGAAAAGCGACGGCGAGGTCCTCGTACAGGTCGGCGACTCGACGCTGCTGCTCTCGGACGTGCTGTTGAAGATACCGGTCGGACTCAGTCCGGAAGACAGCGCGGCCCTCTTCAACAGCATTGTCGGCGACTGGGTGCGTGACCTTGTGCTTTCTGACTACGCCGAGAAGAATATCCCCGATCTCGCCCGCATAGACAGAATGACGGAGGCTTATCGCAACAATTTGATAGTGAACGAATACCTACGCAAGATGTCTGACCGTGTCGGAGGCGACGTCTCGGAGTCGAGGATACGCGACTATTATGCGGCACACAAGTCGGAGATGGTGCTTGAGCAGCCGCTCGTCAAGGGTGCGCTGATTAAGGTGGCCGATACCGACGAGTCGCTCGCAGATATCAGGAAATGGATGGGAAGGTTCGCGGACGAAGACGTGGACCGCATCGAGAAGTCAGGTCTCCGCCGCGCCACTCAATACAACTATTTCAACGACCAATGGCACGAGTGGAGCGTGGTGGCCGACCAGATACCCTATCGGTTTTTCGACGCCGATGCGTTCGTGAGGTCAACGCAGAATTTCGAGACCTCCGACAACGGCACGGTCTATCTGCTTCATATCTCAGATTTCGTGCCGTCGGGCGAGGAGATGCCCTATGAGTTCGCGCGGCTCAGGATAAGCGAGATTCTCCATTCGGCCGATGTCGCGGCTTACCGCAAGCGGCTCATGGACGACATATACCGCGAGCAAATCGGTGCCGGAGTGCTGAAACCGGGCCTCTACGATCCGGTAAAGGGTACGATGGCGGCTTCGGGCGCAGCCAAGGAAAATATAAAGAAAAAACAATAAGCATTACATACCAGTGAAATTACGTAACATCATATTGCCGGCCCTGGGAGTCGCGGCGCTCTGCGCCATAGCGGCCCCCATCAAGAAGAATGTGGTCGACGAGGTGGCATGGGTGGTCGGCGACGAACCCATCTACCGTTCGGAGATAGAGGAGCAATACATGCAGGCGCGTCAGGAGGGCACACCCATTCCCGGCGACCCATATTGCGTGATTCCCGAACAGATGGCTGTCGAGAAGCTTTATCTGCATCAGGGGAAGCTCGACACCATCACGGCGCCCGACGCCCAGGTGGCGTCGACCGTCGACAAGCGCATCAACTTCTTCATCGCCAATCTCGGTTCGCGCGAGAAGGTGGAGGAGTATTTCCGCAAGCCACTGCCGCAGCTCCGCCAGCAGCTGATGGACATAATGCGCAACAGCTATGTGGTCGAGCAGGTCCAGTCGTCGCTCACCAAGGATGTCAAGGCGACGCCCAACGACGTGCGCAAGTATTTCAGCTCGCTTCCCGCCGACAGCGTGCCTTACGTGCCGATGCAGGTGGAGGCGCAGATTATAGAGATCAACCCGCGTATCCCCGAGCAGGAAGTGGAGGATGTCAAGGCACGCCTCCGCGATTACGCCGACCGTGTCAACAGGGGCGAGACCCCATTCTCGACACTCGCCATCCTGTACAGCGAGGACGGCTCGGCTCCGCAAGGCGGTGAGCTCGGTTTCCACGGCCGCGCCGACTGGGTGCCCGAGTTCTCGCAAGTGGCCTTCAACCTCAGTGACCCGAAGAGAGTCTCGCGTATTGTCGAGACTGAATACGGCTACCACATCATCCAGCTCATCGAGAGGAGAGGAGAGCAGGTGAACGTGCGCCATATACTTCTCACCCCCAAGGTCAGCTCGAAAGACCTCTCCGACGGCGTGGTGAAGCTCGACTCGCTGCGCAAGGAGATAGTGGCCGGCAAGTTCACGTTCGAGGAGGCGGCGCGTTATGTGTCGCAGGACAAGAACACGCGCAACAACAACGGCGTCATGATGAATCCAAAGACGGGTTCGAGCCGCTTCGAGATGCAGGACCTTCCGCCTGAAGTGGCACGCAAGATCGAGCTGATGCAGCCGGGCGATATTTCGGAAGCTTTCATAATGAAAGACCCCAGCAAGAACCGCGATGTGATAGCCATCGTCAAGCTCACCGACCGTGTGCAGGGACACAAGGCCACGCTGAGCGACGACTACAACATGCTCAAGCAGATGTATGAGGCGCACGCGCGCCAGAAGATTCTCGACGAATGGGTCGAGAAGAAGATCTCGACCACATATTCCAGGATTTCAGAGGGATGGGACGCATGCGAGTTCCGTTACAAGGGCTGGAATTCAGGAGTCAAATAAGGGCATTCAGATATAGGAATGAAGCACACAAGCGGTTTCGGAACTCCTCGCGCGGTATTGGTGTCGCTCCTCGTCATTGTGGCGTGGGGCGCATTCTCCGTGCTGCATGGCGCCTACGCCCAGACCAGGAAGTCGACGCCTAAGCAGAAGCAGACTGAGACCTATACCCGACCCGCCCCGACCAAGCCGATAAAGCCCACGATTCCCGACGTCAACCGTTTTCAGGAAGACAAGGTGTTTCTCGAATACGCCGACTCGCTATTCCGTCCGGCCAACGAATACGAGGAGTTCCAGATTGTCAAGGGTTCGGTGAAATTCAGGCAGGGAGGCATGTGGATGTTCTGCGACTCGGCCTATTACTATCCGCAGAAAAATTCGCTCGACGCCTACGGGCACGTAGAGATGCGTCAAGGCGACACGCTCTTCGTCTATTCCGACAAGCTGTTTTACGACGGCCTCTCGAAGCACGCGGTGCTGACCCACGGCCCATCGCGCAGCGACGTCGTGATGAAAAACCGCACCGTGACGCTGACGACCGACAGCCTCGACTACGACCTCAACAGCGACCTCGGCTGGTACGCGGTAGGAGGCCGTCTCGAGGACGACGTCAACTCGTTGACGTCGGAATATGGCGAATACTCGCCGTCGACCAAGATAGCGAAGTTCCGCACGGATGTGGTGTTGAACAATCGCAAGGATGGCTACAGGATGCTGACCGAGGAACTCGAATACAACACGGCCACGCACATAGCCGACATCAACAGCCTCACACGCATCGAGGGCGCCAACGACACGATACTCACCACGCGCGGATGGTACAACACGATGACCGACCACGCGCAGCTGACGGCGCGCTCGACGATTCTCCACAGCGACTCGTCGCGCAACGTCACGACCCTTGAGGGAGACTCGATCATCTACGACAAACTGACCCGCACGAGCCGTGCATACCAGTTCCGTGACCCTGCCAAGACCGGCAAGCCCATGGTGATCACCGACACGGCCCGCAAGGTGACGCTGATCGGTGGCTACGGCGAATACAACGACTCAACCCGCCGCGCGTATTCGTCGGAATATCCGTTGCTGATGGAATACTCGCGGCCCGACACGCTGTTCCTGCGCGCCGACACTATCCTGTCGCTGATAGAGACGGTGAGGGTGCCGTCGCGCCCGGCCGTCGCCGACAGTCATGTCGTCACAGACAGCCTTGTCGTCGCCGACACGCTTGCCGTCATAGACAGTGTGCCGCGCGAGTTCCACGTGGCGAGGGCCATAGGCCGCGCGCGCTTCTTCAACAAGGACATACAGGGGATAGCCGACACACTTCTCTTCCGCGAGCAGGACTCGATACTCTACATGTTCCGCAAGCCGGTGGTGTGGTCGGGTGAGCGTCAGGTCTACGGCAACCGCATCGATGTGCACTTCAACGACTCGACCCCCGACTGGGCCGACCTCCCCGAGTTCGGCATGATGGCCGAGCATATAGAGGAGGACTTCTACAACCAGCTGACCGGCGCCCATATCCGGGCATACCTCGAGAACCAGACCTTGAAGCGTATGGAGGTCGACGGGAACGTGATCGCCATACTGCTGCCTCAGGAGAACGACTCGTCATACAACAAACTCGTCAATGCCGAGAGCTCGTATCTGACGCTCGACATGGACGGCAAGAAGATTAAGCACCTCAAGATGTGGCCCGAGGTGTCGGGGTCGGTCACACCCCTCTTCGACGTGAAGAAATCGCAGCAGTTCATCGAGGGCTTCCGCTGGCTCGAGTCGCTGCGCCCGGTGCGCGAATGGTACGGCACGCGTGTCCGCTGGCTCGACGACCTCGGCGAGGTGCCCGAGGAACTCGACCGATATTTCAAGGAGCCTCCGTTGTTCAAGGCCGTGCCGAAGGTAGCGCGCGACATCACGCCCCCGCAGCCCGGCCCGCCCTCCGGTCCGGCGATGCATATGTGATAGGTTATGAGCGATATTATCAGACTTCTTCCCGACTCGGTGGCCAATCAGATAGCCGCCGGCGAGGTGATCCAGCGTCCGGCGTCCGTCATCAAGGAACTTGTGGAGAACGCCGTCGATGCCGGAGCCACCGACATACGTATCGTTGTGAAAGATGCCGGCAAGACGCTCATCCAGGTGGCCGACAACGGTTCGGGCATGTCTGAGACCGATGTGCGCATGGCCTTCGAGCGTCACGCCACGTCAAAGATAAAGAAAGCCGACGACCTCTTCACGCTGCGCACCATGGGCTTCCGCGGAGAGGCGCTTCCCTCGATATGTGCCATTTCGGAAGTCGAGGTGCGGACGCGTACGGCCGATTCGCAGATAGGCACGCGGATGGTCATCGTCGGCTCGAAGGTCACCGAGCAGGAACCCTGCGTCTGCGAAAAGGGAACTGTCATCTCCGTGCGCAAGATATTCTTCAACGTCCCGGCGCGCCGCAAGTTCCTGAAGAGCGACAACGTCGAGCTCTCCAACATCATGCGCGAGTTCGAGCGTCTCGCCCTGGTCAACAACCATATCCGCCTCGGCATCGACAACGGCACGCGTCAGCTCGACCTGCGGGCCGCGAGTCTGCGGCTACGCATCGAGGATATATGGAAAGGCACGCTCAAATCCGACCATCTCATCCCGGTCGACGTCGACACGTCTCTCGTCAAGATCGAGGGATTCGTCTCGCGCCCGGAGTTCGCACGCAGGCGAAACCCCCTGCAATACCTCATAGTCAATGGTCGCAACATGCGCCATCCCTATTTCCACAAGGCGATTGTCAGTTGCTACGAGTCGCTGATCGCAAGCGACACGATGCCCAACTATTTCGTCAAGTTCACTGTCGATCCGGCCACAATCGACGTCAACATCCATCCCACCAAGAACGAGATAAAGTTCGAATACGAGCAGCAGATATGGCCGATACTCGTGTCGGCCGTCAAGACGGCTCTCGGGAAGTATTCGGCTGTGCCGAGCATCGATTTCAGCGCCGATCCGGTGCCGCTGCACCCGTTGCGCGCCGGAGACATGCCGACGGCGCCGAGGGTTGAATACCGCGACGATTACAATCCTTTCGCCTCCCAGCGCCAGCGCGCCGACCGGCCCGCGTCCAACTGGGAGAGGCTCTACGACGCCTTCCGCAACGGCGGCCGTGAGAGCGAGCTTGTCGACGCGCCAGTGCCGGAGAGGTCTGCCGAGACGACTATGCCTCCGCAGGACGGGGATGGTCAGCAGCTGTTCGCCGAAAGTGCGGGCGTGTCGGAAGTAGCACCGCTATGCATGCAGTATGCCTCGAAATATATAGTGACCACCACCCGCGACGGACTTGTGATCATCGACCAGCACCGTGCCCACGTCAAGATACTTTACGAGGAATACCTGCAGAAGATAGGCAAGGCCGAGGCCGTTTCGCAGACGGTGATGTTTCCCGAGCCCATCGAACTCGACGAGAGCCAGCAGACCGCGCTCGGCGAGGTGATGGACGAACTGCGCCGCATCGGATTCACGCTCGAATATGAAGAGGGCACCACCTGGCGCGTCACCGCAGTCCCCGCGATGCTCAAGAACGCCGAACCGCGTGATGTGATCATGAGGATACTCGACTCCGTCACGGCCGACTCCGTCAACTACGGCAAGGAGGGCAATGTCGCCTCCGGGCTCAACGAGCGCGTGGCCCTTGTCATGGCGCGGTCTGCGGCCATAAGGCGCGGCCAGAAATTGACCGTTACCGAAATGGAAAGTATTACGGGAAGCCTCTTCAGCATGCCCGACCCCTCGCTCACGCCGTCGGGCAACAGAATATTCTCCGTTCTTGACGAAACGTATATTCAGCGTATATTTGATTGACAGACAGGCTGTCGGACCATTGGTTCGGTATATGTAGCTGTGCCGTGTCCGGAACTGAGAGAGCGATTTAAATAAAGATAGCAAGAGGCCCCGCAGACTCAGTCTGCGGAGCCTCTTTGGGCTTACGCTTTCGGGCTTTGCCCTCAACTCCCGACGGGGACTACGCTCTGGGGCTTAGCGGCCGGACTCCTGGATCTTGGCCAGAAGCATGTCGTTGAAAGATTTCTGGGCCATCAGCTCCTCGACTGTGAGGTGCATGCGGTAGCGCCAGTAGTGACGCGGGTTAGACGGGTCATTGATCTGCTCTTCGGCGGGGTTCTGGCGGCGAAGTGCGCCGTCGGCCGAAAGCCAGTCCTGAAGCGGCAGGATGGTGAGCATCGCCGGGCTCTTGAGGTGCAGGTCGAGAATCTTGTCGCAGATCCAGGGCTCGGCGAAGTAGGGTGCCTCTCCGCCTTCGTGGAGCACGTTGTTGTAGTAGTGCTGGGCCTTTTCATGGTCTGACTCCCACCATGCGCGGATGCCGCCCATGTCGTGGGTCGACGTAGTGCAGACGCTGTAGTAGGGATAGTGCCACGTGTCGCCGAACTCGGCCTGCGGATCCTTGGGCATGCGCTGGATCTCGAGGCTCAGGATCTCAAGCTGGTGCATCACGGCGGGGACGCAGTCGGGGATCATGCCGAGGTCCTCGCCGCAGGCGAGCATTGACGTCGAGTCGAGCAGCGGCGGAAGCTTCCACATCGCCTTGCCATACCAGAAGTCGTTGTGACGGTGGTAGAAGAAGTCGTTGTAGAGGCGGTTGAACGACCACTTCGCGTAATCGCTGAGTATCCGGTACTGATAGGAGTACTGGGCGGCGATGCGGGGATGGTAGTGGCCTTTCTGATAGGGATCCTCGATGAAGAGCACGTCGTCGATGATGCCGAGCAGGGCGTTGCGGAGACTGTTGTTCTTCTCGTTCTGCTCCTGGGCGTCAAAATAGCGCTCCACCTTGAGCTGGGTGTTGAACTCAGGCTTCAGACCGTAGCGGTCGCCGCCGATGCGGTCGAGGAAACGCTCGCGGGCCTCGTCGGTGTATTCGCCGAAGAAGTCGTTGAGCATCCATTCGAGAATGAGCGGGTTGGTCTGGAGGTCGGTGTCGATCCAGAAGTCGTAGCTGTTGCGCAGTTCATCGGCCGAGAACGGCATGGCGGGGTTGAAATATCCGAGCAGGCCGTGCGAGGCGTCGAGAGGAATCTGCCATATGCGGAAGAATCCGAGGATGTGGTCGATACGGTAGGCGTCGAAATATTCCGACATCTTGCGGAAGCGGTCTTTCCACCATTGGAAACCGTCTTCGGCCATTGCGTCCCAGTTGTAGGTGGGCAGGCCCCAGTTCTGGCCGAGCACCGAGAAATCGTCCGGCGGCGCGCCGGCCTGACAATCGATGTTGAAAAGGCGGGGTGAGCGCCATGCGTCAGCGCTGTAACGGCTTATGCCGATAGGAATGTCGCCCTTGAGCACCACGCCGTGGCTGTGGGCATAGTCGCGGGCCTCGCGCAGCTGGCGGTCGAGATGATATTGCAGGAAGTAGATGAAGTCCGCTTTCTGCTGGCGTCCGGCCACGAACTCCCTGACCATATTCTCGTCGTAGACGGCATACTGGCCCCACTGGAAGTGGTCGGGGGTCTGGAATTCCTCGCGAAGCACGCACCATGCGGCGTAGGGGAAGAGCCAGTATTCGTTGGCGGCCACGAACTCCTTGAAGTCCTTGCGGCGCTTGGTGGCTCCCGAATCCTGTGCGAAGAGCTCGCGCATGTATTCGAGCTTGGCGTTGTTGACGCGCTCGTAGTCGACGGTGGTCATCATGTTGAGCTCCGTGCGCAGTTTGTTGTAATATGCGCGACGGTTTTCGTCCTTGAGCGTGCCGGCCGTCTCCAGGTCGATGAACATGGGGTGGAGCGCGAACGACGAGTTGGCCTTGTAGGGGTAGGAGTCAACCCATGTGCCGGTCATGGTCGTGTCGTTGATGGGCAGGATCTGCAGGATGTTCTGGCCTGTCATGACACACCAGTCGACCATCTTCTTCATATCCATGAAATCGCCGACGCCGAAATTCTCCTCGGTGCGGATTGAGAACACGGGAATAGCCGTTCCGGCTCCGCGCCAACCAGGCTTGGGGTTGGCGAAGCGCGTGCCGTCGATCACGACCGTCTCGCCTTTGCCCTGCGGGCGAATGCCGTAGACTCGGTTGTTCATGGCCTCCCAGCCGGTGACGTCGCCATCTTTGTTGACAACCAGGAACTTGTATTCGAACGGAACCTTGAGTCGGTCGAGCGGCAGGTTGATCTCCCACGTGGGGAAATTATGGTCGTTGAGACGCAGGGCGCGTTTGGGATCCCAGTCGCCGAGATACTCGCCCTCGCCGGTTACGGCCAGGCACTCGTCGGGTGCGATCATGGGCGCCTCGATGCGGATATTGAGCGTGTCGGGCAGGGTTGGGAGCTGCGGTGCGCGGTTGTCGCGGCGCAGGATGCCGTCGATGAACGCCGACGAGTAGAAAGGCTTGTCGGCCGGCAGGTCGTGCCAGTTGTCGAACAGCATGTATCCCTTCACGCCCTCGCCGGGACGGAAGATGTGGTGCTCGCCCCATTCGAAACGCCAGGCGCGGTTCTCGGCCTTGACCACGAAGTAATAGTCGAATTCAGCGGGTTCGCCCTCCGTCTCGAGCGTGAATTGCCACTGGTCGGGACTCACGAGGTTCATCTCCACACCCTCGCGGGCGTCGCCGTTGCCGAGCTCGGGAATCGAGCCGCAGAGGTATACGCTCTCACCCCAGTTGGTGTGGTAGGTGATGTTGAATGTAATTTTCATTATCTTGAATTTTAGGTTTTAAGATTTCAGGTAGTCGGCGCCGGCGGGGGCCGTCAGCCTCCGCATTTCGAGTTGCCGCAGGAGGTGCAGATCAGGCAGCCCTCCTGGTAGACGAGCGTCTCCGCTCCGCAGTTGGGACATTTCTGGCCGGTGGCGGCGGTTCCGTTGGTGAGGTATTTCTTCAGCGCGCGCTCCACGCCCATCTTCCATGTGTTGATGTTGGTCGAGTCGAGCTCGAGACCTCCGACGAGCTTGAGCACCTGGTCGATTGGCATACCGTAACGCAGGACGCCCGAGATGAGCTTGGCGTAGTTCCAGAACTCGGGGTTGAACTTCTCGCTCAGTCCCTCGATGGTGGTCTTGTATCCTCGCTTGTTGATGAACTGGAAGTCGTAACGCTTGTTTCCCTTTTCGTCCACTGTCTTGATTATTTTGCCCTTGTTGACGCTCTTGGGGCAGAAGATGCCGTCTTCGTCGTCGGCCAGACCGGTGAAGATCTCATAGGGCTGGTCGTTGACCAGACCGACGAAGGCAATCCATTTCTCCTTGTTGTTCTGGAATCTGACGACGTCGGCGTCGAGCTCGGCGGGGCGTTTGGAGATGTGGGCCGGAGTGGCCATAAGGGGAACGTTGGGAGTCTTCTTGACCGATTCGAGCACGTTGTTGCGCGAGCCGTCGCGGTATACTGTGCATCCCTTGCAACCTGCTTTCCATGCCTCGACATAGAGGCGGTTGACGAGTTCCTCGGAGACGTCTGCCGGAAGGTTGATGGTCACCGAGATCGAATGGTCAACCCATTTCTGCACGGCACCCTGCATACGGACCTTCTCGAGCCAGTCGACGTCGTTGCTCGTGGCCTTGTAATAGGGCGAGCGCGCCACGAGCTGCTCGATCTCGTCGGGGCTCATGTTTCGCTTGGCCTCGATGCCGTTGACGCGCATCCATTCGAGGAACTTGTGGTGATAGACGAGGTATTCCTCGAAAGCGTCGCCGACTTCGTCGACAAAGTCGACCTTGACGTCGGGGTCTCCCGGATTGACCTTGCGCTTGCGCTTGTATACGGGCAGGAACACAGGTTCGATGCCCGAAGATGTCTGGGTCATGATCGAGGTCGTGCCGGTGGGGGCGATGGTGAGACAGGCGATGTTGCGGCGTCCCGATTTCGTCATGCGCTCATAGAGTTCCGGGTCGGCCTCGCGGATACGCGCTATGTAGGGGTTGTCTTTCTCACGCTCGGCGTCATAGACCTCGAAGGCGCCTCGCTCCTCGGCCATGACGACCGACGCGCGGTAATAGGCGAGAGCCAGGGCGCGGTGGACGGACACTGAGAATTCCGTCGCTTCGGGCGTGCCGTATCTCAGGCTAAGTGCGGCGAGCATGTCGCCCTCTCCGGTCGTGCCGCAGCCCGTGCGGCGTCCGGCGAGTGTCTTCTTGCGTATTTTTTTCCAGAGGTTGAGTTCGGTGCCCTTGACTTCTGCGGTCTCGGGGTCTGATTCGATTTTCTCGATGATGGTGTCGATTTTCTCCATCTCGAGGTCGATGATGTCGTCCATGATTCGCTGGGCCTTGCCGACATGGTCGGCGAAAAGCTCGAAATCGAACTCGGCCTGCGGCGTGAAGGGATTCTTCACATAGCTGTAAAGGTTGATGGCCACGAGGCGGCAGCTGTCGTAGGGGCAGAGCGGAATCTCGCCGCAGGGGTTGGTCGAGACGGTCTCGAACCCGAGCTCGGCGTAGCAGTCGGGCAGCGACTCGCGCTGGATGGTGTCCCAGAAGAGTACGCCGGGCTCGGCGCTTTTCCAAGCGTTATGCACGATTTTGCCCCATAGCCGGGCGGCATCCACCTCCTTGACCGTCATAGGGTTGTCCGAGACGATGGGGAACTGTGCGCGATAGGTGGTGCGCTCGGTGGCGCAGCGCATGAAGTCGTCGTCAATCTTGACTGAGACATTGGCGCCCGTCACCTTTCCCTCCGTCATCTTGGCGTCGATGAAATCCTCGGCGTCGGGGTGCTTGATGCTGACGGTCATCATCAGGGCTCCCCGGCGGCCGTCCTGCGCGACCTCGCGCGTCGAGTTGCTGTATCTCTCCATGAAGGGCACCAGACCGGTTGACGTCAGCGCCGAGTTCTTGACCGGGCTTCCCTTGGGGCGGATGTGCGACAGGTCGTGGCCCACGCCTCCGCGGCGTTTCATGAGCTGCACCTGCTCCTCGTCGATGCGGATTATGCCGCCGTAGGAGTCGGGATGCCCGTCGAGGCCGATTACGAAACAGTTGGAGAGCGAGCCGACCTGATGGTTGTTGCCGATTCCGGCCATCGGGCTTCCCTGAGGCACGATATAACGGAATCCCTGCAGGAGTCCGAATACGGTCTCCTCGCTCATCGGGTTGGGATACTTGTTCTCGATGCGGACTATTTCCGACGCTATGCGCCGGTGCATGTCGTCGGGGGTCAACTCATAGTAGACACCGTCGGAGTCCTTGAGGGCGTACTTGCTCGCCCATACGCGCGCGGCCAGTTCGTCGCCCTTGAAATATTCAAGCGACGCGGCATACGCTTCGTTGTAGGTGTAATGTTGTTGATCAGACATCTTTGATTAAGCCTTTCGGCATATTTTTCATGCATCGCGGCCTACTCGGGGCCGCAGGTGATTTTATTTGGCTTTTGAAAATGTAAAGTTAGCCAAAAATTCTCAAATATGGGCAATGGAGGTCTGATTTTTTGTCAACAATTTTGTGCGGAGCTTTCGTGAAGTTGTCCGATTCGGTCAATTCTGGCATATGTCGATGGTGGCGGTGTCGCTCTTCGCGCTACGTGACGCGCGGCTCGGCCGCCGCACCGCGCCGGTGTCGCCGGAAGCCTTGGGTTCATAGAACAATATGACCTTGAGCTGATGGGAGTCCTCGATCTTATAGCAGTTCTGCTCGGCCACATACGCGCCGCGTACATGATTGTCTCTGAGAGTCTCGCGCAGCAGCGAGGCTTCGGCCAGCACGAATCGTCCGACACGCGCGCCGTTGAAATAGACGTCATACCATTCCACTCCCCCTTCGCCGCAGGGGACGATCTCCACCGGCTCGCCGGGCAGGAGAGTGTGGAGTTCGTCGGAGCCTTTGTCCGTGTCAGGACCGCACGAGAGGTTGAGCGTCAGGCACGGTTGGTGTCCGTGGCGTTCGAGAATGCCGTCGATGCGAGCCGTCATGTCGCGGTAGGCCTGTTCGCCGATCAGATCGATCGTGCCGGCATCTCCCGTCTCCTCACGCAATTTCTGCAGACGTTCAAGTCTCTCGACTTGGCGCCTCCTCAACACCTTGCGTCGGGCCTCGAGGTTGAAGGCCACGGCCGCGACGGCCAGTATCAATATTACGAGTATCAGATCAATCATACCAATACAACCAATTGACACCCACATTGGATTGTTAACCGGCATTTAATTTGTGGATTATTTCTGAAAGCCGCGTGGCAAATGAAAAGGGGAGAGATTAAAATGAAAAGAGGAGCAGACCTCACGGCCGGCTCCTTCTGTTGGGTGTCCAAACTATTAATTGCAACCAAGAAATATTGCAACCATGAAAAAAACTTTTCGCTTGTTTCAAGACAAGTTCCTGCCAGTTCGGGCAGTCTTGCACCATGTCATTTCACGATGAGCTTGCCTGATTTTGTGCCGAGCGTGTAGACGTATACACCCTTTGCGAGACCGACGGTGGAGATTGCTCCGTTGCCCTCAACCTCAGTTGTCAGCACGCGTTCGCCGGCCTGGCTGTAGAGTGCGAGCGTGCAGGAATCCTCCACGCTGTATTCCAGCGAACCGTTTACGCTCGTGAGCTGGGCTGCCTTCTCGTAGACTCCAATCACGCTTCCGCCTTCCGTGGAGTTGCAGACAAGTACAAACTCTACCTTCGACGCAGGATTGCCGACATACTCGGCGCTGATCTCCGTAGTTACGTTCTCGGGTACCTTGATGTTGTCAAAATCCTCGGCATAGCCCATGTAATGGAACTCAATGTTGAGAGGAGTGCCCGCTGTGAGCTGGAGGTTGTTTTTCTCCACGCGCGTGCCGGGAGTGCACGTACCTCCGCAGCATACCATTATATTCTGGCCAGTCGTGCAGGTTGCGACCAGATTCACGTTGCCGTTGATGTCGCTTGAGAGCATGATTTCAGGTAAATATTCCCACTCACCATTTTCAAGATCAACGTTACCGTCATTGAACGACACTTTGCTTCCCGGCACAATGGGTGTGCCTTCAAGCGTGAACGAAAGAGTCTGCGCCTGTGCGCCGGCTGCGAGTATGGCGGCAGCCGCCAGCATGTAGATTTTCTTCATATCTTATGGTTTTAAAATTTATTTTGAGACGGATGACCTTCGGCCTATGCCTCAGGTCATCCTTAATCACTTCGGTTTATTCTTCGGTTTCTGTTCCCTCCCCCTCGTCGGCGTTGTCTTCGTCGCGGGGAATCACGGGCTTGCGCGTCACCTGGAGCACGCCGGTGTTGTCGCTTACAATAGCCACCACCTCAAGATTGCGGAGTTCCCAACGCTCCTTATCGTTCCAGCGTGTCTGGATCTCGCCTTCAACCACGGTCTCGATGCCGTCGGCCAGCGTCGTCGCCGTGCCTTTGAGTCCGGGGAACATCTGGGCGCGGAACACGTTGTTGTGCACATACTCGGGAATTTTCCCGTTGAGCGAGCGCTGTTCGGCCACGATTCCGCTCTCGACGATCCAATACTGCACGTTTACGTTGCGGGTCGTGCCGCTGATGATTTTCGACGATACCTTGATGGCGCCGTGCCACTCGGAGTCGGTGTCGGTCTCGTCGGGGGCATATGCGGTCTGCAGGTCGATTGTCACGTCCACCTGCTGCTGCAGGTCGTTGCGCACGGCGGTGCTCCAGAGGTCCATGGTGATGGGCGAACCCATGTCGACCACGCCCATCGGGAAGCTCGTGATGCCGTAAGCCTCCATGATTGCGTTGCCCTCGTCGGTCATCAGATATACGCGTCCTCGTTCGAAGTTGGTCGACGAAACGGGGCGTCCGAAAGAGCCGCAGTGGATGCTGACTGCGATCACCTTGTCGCGACCGTATTGCTCCTCGAGCTGTTCGATCACCTCATGTGCCTCGGGGCAGTTGACGCAATTCTGGCCTGTGAAGTCCTCGAGCAGAACGGCTCGTTCGGCCGCTATCGGCTCTCCTTCGATGTATCTGTCGTCGGGCTTGACGTCGTCACATGCCGTGAGACACAGCATCCCGGCCGCCATTGAGGCGTAGAGAAAACTTTTGATATATGCTGAATTCATCATATGGTCGATTAGAAATTGTACGTGTAGTTGACGCGGAAGCCATGCATCGACGGCACGGGGCGGCAGAGGCCGCCCGAGCAGTCGAATCCGGCGCGTGTGCGTCCGTAGCTGAGCATCAGGCGGTTGTTGCGGTAGTTGCCCGTGACGCCGAACATATAGTAGTGCGTGCCCTTGCCGCCGCAGTTCCACATGTCGCTGGCCGACACCATCAGATAGGGGCTCCACGAGAACTCGAGCATTCCGTATGCCCAGTCCTTCTGGTCCTGCTTGGTGAAGAGATACTGCAGCTCGCCGCGCAGCGTGTACTTGCGGTTGAATTTATACTTGGCGTCGACCACGAGGATGTTGGTGCGGATGTATTTCTCGTCGGTCTCGACGGTGCGCAACACGTTGTTGTTGAACATCTGGTTCATATACATGAACGTCATGGTGAGGGGGGCGGAGAAACGCTTCTCGACCTGGACGTTGATGTCATAGTAGTTGCATGTTCCGGTCTTGAAGAAGGGGAACGCCGAGGCGCTGTCGACAGGGCGTGCTCCGTCGGTGCCCATCAGCGAGCCGTTGAGTCCTTCGGGCGCGTTCTGGTGCACGAGGCTCGCCACATAGCTGGCGTATACCGAGAGCTTTGTGCCGTAGCGTCCGCCGAGCGGAGTGTGACGGTCGAATAGATAGCTGAACTGGCCCTGATATGCCCATTCGCCCGGAGCGCTCTGGGTCGCGTAGGGGTAGAAGGCGGGCAGCGAGTAGGTGTGGGTGTAGGTGAAGGCCGGCATGTTGTTGATGAACGCCGAGATTCCGTCGACGCTGCGCTGCGAGCGGAACGACATGTTGTAGCTGCGCTTTGCCTGGAGCATGGCGCTGAAACCCTTGCGCGAGAATGTGGCGCTGAGCATGTAGGCCGTGCCGGTGCCGTAGGTGTAGTTGTTGTCGAAGCTGGGGTCCTGGCCCTTCCATGCGAACTCGCCGAGCACACTCCACGGTCCCTTGGAGAATGTGGTGCGGACATCGAAGGCGTTGACGCATTCCGGAAGGTTGAGACGATAGTTCGTGCCCGGCACGAAGACATCCTCGTCGCGCTCATGCTTGAGCACCCAGGATGCTCCGAGCATCCAGTTGGAGCCATGTTCGGCCATCCAGGGGATGTAGTCCTGAAAATAGACCTCGGCGTTGGCTCCATATATCTGTGAATGCTTGCTCCAGTCCCAGTAGCGGCGCTGCACGCCGCCGAGGGCGGTGAGCTTCAGGCCCTTGACGGCCGTGACATTGAGGCGGCCGCCGCGTATGGCGTTGTCGATGCCGAGCGGACGCTCCTCGTAGGTGCGGAGGATGAAGCCGCTGCCGAACTGCTCGTAGAAGTCGCCTCCGGTGAGCTCGAAGCCTTTGTATTTCCCTTTCACATAGAAGTTTGAGAGGCCCCAGCCCGCGAAATCCTTTTCATATCCGGGCAACGGCCATTTCATGAACTCGGCGCGGAGTCCGGCGTCGACAAAGCGGCTCGCCAGATTGACGTCGGCGTATGTGTTGAATAGAATCTTATGGTCGTATTCGCCGGTCTCGATCTCATTGTCGACTTCGGGGAATACGATGTCGGCCTGCACCGAGCCGTGGACGGCCACGGGATAGCCGGCATGGGCCGAGGCGGCTCCGAGAGCGAGACCGGCCACTGCCATCAGGGCTGGTTTGTTAAGTTTCATGTGAAAAATCTCTGTTCAGTCAGGTTAGAGGGCGTATGTCTTTATGGGTGAGGGGCCGCGGGCTTATTTGGCCTGCAGCTGACGCACGAGCTCGATCAGATGGTCTTCGGAGCCTTCGGTGTAGCCCGAATGAGACTCGACGATCTTGCCGTTGCCGTCCACGACCACTACGTGGGGAGGATTCTGGCAGCCGAGCGAGCGGGCGAAGTCGCCGCTCTGGTCGAGCAGGATCTCGTATTCCCAGCCGCGCGCGTCGGCCAGAGGCTTCACCTTGGTCGAGTTCTGCGCCTCGTCGATCGAGATGGCGTAGACCTTCACGCCGGTCTCGTCGACCCAGTCGGGATAGACGTCGTGGATCGCGCTGAGCTCGCGGATGCAGGGCTTGCACCAGGTGGCCCAGAAGCTTATGATGAAAGGCTTGCCGTCGTTGCTCAGGGTCGCCGAGTCAACGGGTTTGCCTGAAATGTCCTTCAGCTGTACGGAGGGGAGCTGCGCGTTAGCGGTGATGGATATACAGATTGCGGCGACAGCCAGCATCAACAGTTGTCTGATGGATCTCATATTCGTCGATTTTTTTGATTTTTAATTTATTGTCAGGTTTGCTCTGAAAGCGCGTGCACTTTCAGGGTGTAAAAATAGCAGTAAAAATCGGAACTGCCAAATAAAATTTAAAATTTGTGCAACTTTTATGCAGAAAATCACCATTTATGCTGAAAAACGGAGCCTCGTCGGGCGACCGTCGTCGCGGATCATCGGGTCTTGATTATACCGTTGCGGTAGGCATAGAGGAGTTCGCGGAGCTCGTCGATCTGTGCCTGGAGCTCGTGGCCCTTGTCGGTGTCGCGGACGCGGACGCGGTTCTGGCTGAGTTCGACGAGCTGAGTGGTCGAGACGATGTCGGTGCCGAGACGGATGGCCTCCTCGGTGCTGCTGAACGGTTCGTGCTGCACGAGCACGAAACCGCGCGAGTGGTAGACGAGCGTATAGCCCGCGATGCCGGTGGTGTTGTGGTAGGCCTTTGCGAAACCGCCGTCGATCACCATCAGTTTTCCGTTTGCCTTCACGGGTTTCTCCCCCTTGCCGACCTTGACCGGCACGTGGCCGTTGATGATGTGGCGGTGCTCGCCGGTGACCCCGAAGGCGTCGAGGATAGCGTCGGCGATGTCCTCGCGCTCGCGCAGCGCGTAGTAGTGGCCCTTCGGCTCTTCGTGGGTTTTCTTGTCGGCTATGAAATATCTTTCGAAGGTCGTCATCGCCGCCTTGTCGAAGAGGGGGGAGTCGGGTCCGCACCACAGATACCAGTGGTAGTCGATGGCGTAGTCGCGGATTTCGGCCGGGGAGTCATTGTTGAACGCCGCGCGCATCAGCATGCCGATGGCATGCAGCAGTTCCTTGCCCTTGAACTTGCGGCCCATGACGCTGACTTCCTTGAGCGAGCCGTCGGCGTTGAGGGGAACGGAGGCGTGGAACATCAGGTTTGAGTTCGTGATGTTGTACATGCATCCGTGGTTGAGCAGGATGTTGAGGTCGCGGCGCAGGCGGTCGCTGACCATGAACGACCGGTGCAGCTTGTCGACGAGTTCGCGCTCCTCCTCGGTGAGGCGGTATGGGTCGGCGGGGTCGATGGTGGGGAAATGCGAGTCGAGCATCGGGTATTCCACACCTCCGACTGTCACCGTTGTGAAATCGGGCGACATGGCCGAGTAGAGTTTGCGTTTCTCCATATGCCACTCTGGATGGCGGTCGATCATCTCGCCCTCGAGCTTGAACTGTATTATAGCGATGGCCTTGTGCATCTTAGATAGGAGCGTGCGGCTCTTCTCGGTGCCGGAATCGCATCCTGCGTCGATTTTGGGACGGAACACCTCGCAGGGGTCGTCGCCGTAGGTCTCCATGGCGAACGTGGCGAGGGGCACGAGATTGATGCCGTAGCCCTCCTCGATGGTGTCCATATTGCCGTATCTCAGCGCGTTGCGCAGCACGTTGGCGATGCAGCAGTCATTGCCGGCGGCGGCTCCCATCCAGAGCACGTCGTGGTTGCCCCACTGGATGTCGAAACCCTTGTATTGCGACAGGGTCTCCATAATGATGTGCGCGCCCTGGCCGCGGTCGTATATGTCGCCCAGGATGTGGAGATGGTCGATGCTGAGGCGCTGGATGACGTTGCATATCGCGATGATGAAGTCGTCGGCCTGCCCGGTGGAGATGATTGTCTCGACGATGCGGTTGTAATACATCTGCTTGCTCTCGCCGCTGGGGGCCTCGTGCAGGAGCTCCTCGATGATGTAGGCGTATTCCTTGGGCAGCGATTTGCGGACTTTCGAGCGTGTGTATTTCGACGACACGCTCTGCAGCACCTTCACGAGCCTGTGGAGCGTGATGTTATAGAAGTCGTCGAGCTCCGTCTCCTCGGCGTGGATGAGCTCGAGTTTCTGCTCGGGGTAATATATGAGCGAGCAGAACTGGGCGAGGTCGGACTCGCGCATCTCGTTGCCGTAGATCTCGCGCACCTTGCGCTTGACGGTTCCGGACGCGTTCTTGAGGATATGGCGGAAAGCCTCGTCCTCGCCGTGCAGGTCGGCCACGAAATGCTCGGTGCCCTTGGGCAGGTTGAGGATGGCCTCGAGGTTGATGATCTCCGAGCTCGCGGCGCTGATCGTGCCGAAAGTCTGCGACAGCAGTTCGAGAATCCGGCGGTCGGCCTCTATCTGCCTGGGAGTATACTTCTGATTAGTGTTTTCACGTCCCATATCAGTCAATTTTAAGGTTATGGGCATATGGTTGCCGGAGCAAATATATAAAACATAATCGGAATGAACAAATTTTATCGCGGCGATTGCTCGCATAAGCCGGGAAAAATAGTTATATTTGCAGAGAAATGGATAAGACAGATGTGAAGATCGACGCCCTGAAGCCTCTGTTCGGAGGTGTGCGGGAGGGCTGCGGACCGCTGGTGATGGCGGGTCCGTGCAGTGCGGAGAGTCGCGAACAGACACTTCGCACGGCCCGCGAACTGTCGGAAACGGGCATCCGTGTGTTCCGCGCCGGGGTCTGGAAACCGCGTACCAAGCCGGGCTCGTTCGAGGGCATAGGCGTGCGGGCCCTCGCATGGCTTGCGGAAGTGCGCGACAAGACGGGTATGCTGCCCGTGACGGAGATAGCGACACCGGTCCATCTGCGGCAGGCTCTGCGGACCGGCGTCACCGATTTCTGGATCGGGGCGCGCACAACGGCCAATCCGTTCGCCGTCCAGGAGATGGCCGACGCACTCGCGTCGCTCACGCCCGAGCAGCGGGACCGGATCACGGTCCTTGTCAAGAATCCGGTAAATCCCGATCTTGAGCTCTGGATCGGCGCGCTGCAGCGTCTGTATGCTTCGGGCGTGAGGCGTCTCGGGGCTATCCACCGGGGCTTCAGCGCGTATGGTGAGACTTTCTACCGCAACCGTCCCGAGTGGAGCATTCCGATTGAACTGAGGCGTAGGGTGCCGGGGCTTCCGGTGATATGCGACCCGAGCCATATCGGCGGCCGACGCGACCTGATCCTGCCGCTGTCGCAGCAGGCCCTCGACATGGATTTCGACGGCCTTATCATCGAAAGCCACTGTGACCCCGACAGCGCGCTGAGCGACAGCGCGCAGCAGGTGACGCCCGCGCAGCTCGCCGGGATACTGTCGCGGCTTTCGCCGCGCCGCTGCTGCGATGCGCGCGGAAGTCTCGACATATATCGCGAGGAGATAGACCGCATCGACGACGAGATCGTGTCGCTGTTGGCGCGCCGCATGGATGTGGCCGACAGGATCGGGCGTCTCAAGCAGCGGGAGGGGATGCCGGTGGTGCAGCCCTCGCGCTACAACGCCCTGATGGCCCGCCGGGCCGAGGAGGGGAGGCGTCTGGGATTGTCGCCCGATTTCCTGCGCAAGGTGTTCGGAGCAATACACGAGGAGTCGGTCCGCGTGCAGGTGAGCCTTGACGGCGATATCGGCGGCAAAGACAATTAATTACAGTGAGCATGCGTTGAATGAATATGTACGATAACAGACCGAGGATAATAGAGCTGCCGCAGCATTTCGACCCTCGCGGCAATCTCGCCGTCATAGAGGAGTGCCGTGAGATACCGTTCGCCATCGAGCGGTGCCACTGGATATACGACGTCCCGGGCGGCGGGGGACGCGAAGGGCACGCCTACCGACGCAACCGTGAGTTCATACTGGCGCTTTCGGGCTCGTTCGACGTTCTGGTCGACGACGGGCTGGAGAAGCGGACGTTCACTCTCAACAGGTCGTATTTCGGCCTTTATCTGCCGGAACTGACGTGGCGCGAGCTCACCAACTTCTCGACCAACGCCGTGGTGCTCGTGATCAGCAGCGCCCCTTATGACGAGGACGACTACATCCTCGATTACGAAGAATACCTGAAACTCGTGAAATCATGAAGAAGAGTGTATACGACTGCTCGCTTGTGGAACTTCCGCGGCATCCGAGCGACCGCCTCGGCAACCTGTCGGTGCTGCAGACCGGCGTCACCGTTCCCTTTGACGTGAAGCGCGTGTTCTTCATATATGACGTGCCTGGCGGCGAGAGCCGCGGCGGGCATGCCCACAGGGCCATAAGCGAGTTCATCGTTGCCGCCTCGGGGAGTTTCTCGGTAACGCTCGACGACGGCACGAACCGGCGCACCGTGATGTTGAACCGTCCGTATCTCGGTCTGCTGGTCGAGCCGGGAGTCTGGCTGACGCTCGACGACTTCTCGTCGGGGGCGGTGGCCCTTGTGTTCACTTCCGATTACTTCACCCATTCCGACCATATCAAGGACTATTCGGAGTTCCTCCGCCTGCGCGGCGAATGACGCGTTTCAGAAGCTGAACTGCGCGACTATTCCTGCCCGGCGCGCCCAGGCGTGCCGGCCGTCCATGTTGCCTCGGCGTCCTATGTTGAGTTCGGCGGCGCATGATATGCGGGGCGTCAGATACCAGAAATAGTTTACGGCTATATACGTCCCCGTCTTGTATTCGTCGGGTTCGCCGCCGCCTTCTGGCAGGTATCTTGTGGCTCCGTAGGTCGCGGAGAAAAACATCGACGGGTTGAGGTTGAACTGCACGGCGGCGTATCCGCCGATTGTGTACGGCGCGTACAAGACTCCCGGGGCGTCGGGTTTAGCCACGAGGTCGTATTTGCCCATGAGCCAGTCGCCTCCCATGCTCGCGTATCCCCGGCCGCCGTTGAACATGCCGTAGAGCGTGAATCTTTCGTCGGGTTGCCAGCGTCCCGACAGATGCAGTCCCCACCCTGCGACTGTATGGTTGCGCTCTTGCACGAGGTCGCGGTATGGGTGGAATCTCAGAACTCCGGCCAGCCGTACATGCCCGGCCGATCCCCATGAATACTGCCCGAAAGCGGCTATGTCGGGGATATACTGGCTCATTCTTTCGGTCTCGCCTTCGATTGCGTCCACGCTGTTGGAAGGGTCTTCGACCGACGCGGCCACCGACCATCTTCCGCTCCTGAACTCATGCAGCCAGCGCACGAGCACGGTCGTGGCGCTCATCTTGGCGTTGGGACCCGCCGCGTCCACTGCCGGAGGCAGCGCGTTGGGGTCGCTGAATGTCGAGTTCGTGTATCCGATGGTGAAGTCGTTGATCTGTCCGTATGCCTTCTTGAGGTGAAAGTCCCGGGCTTCGTATCCGTTGAAGTTCGCCTCGATGTAGAGCTGATATTGTCCGAGCCGCTTGTTGCGGCCGATCACGCGGAAGAAGAGCGCGGTGCCCGCCGGGGTCGTGCCGAGATGCCTTCGTTCGGCGGGATCCTTATGCATCGGGATAAGGTAAGGGGCGAACGCCGGACTCGGCAGCACGCCTCCCCAGTCGTAATACGCGCGCATCCTCACCACGCCGCCGACGCCCATCGCCAGGTTGTTGTCGCGGCTCAGAAACAGAAAGTAAGGTGCGAGCGGGTCCTGGAAGTGACGGAACTGGTCTTCGTAGAATCTGTATATCATCCGTGAGGCGGAATCCGGTTTTTCCTCGCCCTTGCCGAAGTAAATGATCTTGTGGTCGTCAAGAGTGGAATCCATGGCGATTTCGGTCATCGTCCGGGCCGAGCCCGCTGTGACGACAGCCGCGAGCATAAGGAGCAATATGGAAATTCTTTTCAACATAACTGAATCGGAGGTCAGTTTATTCGGATAACAATTCCGCCGCCCTAAAAGTTATCGCCCCACAATCACAGACACGCATCGCTGTTGCCGATGTCGGGGATTTTTGCTATATTTGCGGTTGAATAACCGATCATAGCATGAAAATCGACTTTCTCTGTCGCGACGACAACAATACGCGCCTGATCCTGATCTATGCCGGATGGAGCGCGGGCCCTTCGATAGCCGCCGATGTGCGGATGGAGGGTTGGGATGTCGCCGTGGTGCATGACTTCACCGACCTCTGTCTGGATGTCTCGTTCCTGCAGGGCTATTATACGGTCTATCTGTTCGCATGGTCACTCGGCGTTTACGCCGCCTCGGAGACCTTGCCGCCCGACCGTGTCACGGCCGCGTTCGCCATCAACGGCACGCTCAGTCCCGTCGACGACTCGCACGGCATACCCGCCGATGTCTTCCGGGGCACCGCCGCAGGACTCGACGCCCGCAACCTGATGAAATTCCGAATGCGCATGATGTCGGGACGCTCCGAGTGGGAGGCGAAGAGGCATCTGTTCGACGACGCCGCCGACGGTGACCGTATCGAGAATCTCCGCCATCAGTTGGAGATTGTCTACAACGCATGCGCCGACGGCGCCGGGAAAGGGGCTTTGCCGTGGGTCAGGGCGTACATAGGCGAGGATGACAGGATATTTCCCGTTGTGAATCAGAAGAAAGCATGGAGTCTCGACCCCGATGTCGAGACCGTGACGATCAAGGCTCCCCATTATGTTGACATATCGGGCATAATAAGAGGGGTAATAGCCGACCCGCAGAAAGTGTCGCAGAAGTTTTCGAAGGCGTCGGTGACTTACGACACCCATGCGATTGCCCAGTATTCGGCGGCGATCAAACTCGCCGACAAATTGCGGGAGGCGTCGCCAGGCACAGGTGGCGACGTGCTCGAGATCGGGTGCGGCACAGGCCTTTTCACGCGTGAATATGCGCGTGTGCTCCAGCCGGCAAGGGCGACATTCGTCGACATCACCGAGACCGGACCGTTCGACATTGCTCCTGAAGAGCGATATGTGGTGGAGGACGCCGAGCGTTGGATCGAGCGTCAGGCCGACAACAGCCACGACGTCATAGTCTCGGCGTCGTGCATACAGTGGTTTGCCGACATACCGCGGTTTCTGCGCAACTGCGCAAGATGTCTGCGTCCCGGGGGCGTTATCGCCGTTTCGACATTCCTGCCGGGAAACATGGAGGAACTCGACACTCTCAGACCTTCGCCGATGATATATCCCAAGGCTGACAAGCTGCGGTCGTGGCTTGAGCCATGGTTTGAGGAAATAGGGATAACCGAAGACTGCATACGCGTCGAGTTCCGCAGTGTCAGAGAGATGCTGATGCACCTCAAGCACACCGGAGTGGGAGGGTCGGCGCCGTCGGGCGGTCTGACAGTCAGCGCTATGTCGGGACTGCGGAGCCTCACCTATAGGCCCGTCTACATAACGGCGCGTAGCCGGAAGCGTAATATCCAAGCCTAAGACCTAAGGCCCAAGACCCAAGGCTCCCGAATTACCGGAACTGGTTGATTTCAGGCATGTATTCGAAGCCGGCCTCACGGAGGCGGCTTTCGAGCGACGCGCGGTCGATGTCGAGCGACTTGCACAGGTCGTCGAGCGAGCTGTATTCGTCGCGTAGCTTGGTGTTGATCACGCTCATCAGCATGACTGGATTTTCAGGAAGCACGATTGCAATGATTAATGATAAATGATTAATGATTAGGGGGGAGGGTAAAATCAACTGGGGTCAAAAATAAAAATCCGGTGTCGTGCGACACCGGACTCTTATACGATTGGAGTGCGATTTACTCTGCGGGAGCGGCCTCGGCCTCAGCCTTGGCTGCGTTCTCAGCCTCGAGGGCAGCCTTAGCGGCGGCCTCCTGGGCAGCGAGGAGCTCGGCTTTCTTCTTTGCCACAGCCTCGCCCTTGAGACGGTTCTTCTCTGCCTCAGCGTCGAGACGTGCCTTAGCCTCTTCGGCTGCCTTAGCCTCGGACTTCGCCTTGGCTGCGTCTGCTGTTTTCGCACGGTCAGCTTTCCATGCGTTGAAACGACGCTCTGCCTCCTCCTGCGAGAAAGCGCCTTTCTTCACGCCGCCGCGGAGATGCTTCATGAGCATCACGCCCTCTTTCGAGAGAATCGAGCGAACTGTGTCGGTGGGCTGTGCGCCAGTCTCTACCCAATACAAAGCACGGTCGAAGTCTAAACTTATTGTAGCAGGATTAGTGTTCGGATTATAAGAACCTATCCTCTCAATAAATCTACCATCACGTGGTGCCCTGCTATCGGCTACTACAATAGGATAGAAAGCGTAGCCTTTGCGGCCATGACGCTGTAATCTAATTTTTGTTGCCATAAACTTGCCGGTTTTTATTGATTTTGGTTTGATGAAATCCGCTTTTTGCGCATTTCGGGTGCAAAGTTAATTCAAAAATGTAAATCCACAAAGTTTTTCTCGAAAAAATTCAGTAATTTTGTGTCCGATTTCAAGTCTATCAACATTTACCCACAGAAATGGCAGAAAATATGCTCCTGTCGCGTCTCGAAGGACTCGACTCCCGATTCGATGAAGTCTCGACGCTCATCACCGATCCGGCCGTGATCGCCGACCAGCCGCGATACGTCCGGCTAACCAAGGAATTTCATGATCTCGAGGAGATCCTGAAGGTGAAGCGTGAATACGAGACCGCCCTCTCCAATCTCGAGGAGTCGCGGCGGCTTCTCGCATCCGAGACCGACGATGAGATGCGCGAGCTTGCGCGCGAGGAGATAGAGTCGGCGACGGCCGCGCTCCCGCGGCTGGAGGAGCGCATCAAGCTGCTCCTGATTCCGGCCGACCCCGACGACGCCAAGAACGCCGTGCTCGAGATCCGCGGCGGTACGGGCGGCGACGAGGCCGCGCTGTTCGCCGGCGACCTCTTCCGCATGTATCAGAAATTCGCCGAGCGCAAGGGGTGGCAGCTGTCGGTGTCGTCGGTCTCGGAGGGGGCCGCCGGAGGTTATAAGGAAATAGTGTGCACGCTCACCGGCCAGGGCGTATACGGCACGATGAAATACGAGAGCGGCGTCCACCGCGTGCAGCGCGTGCCCGTCACGGAGACACAGGGCCGCGTGCATACGTCGGCCGCCACAGTGGCCGTCCTGCCCGAGGCCCAGGAGTTCGACGTCGAGATTCACGAGGGCGAGATCAGATGGGACACCTTCCGCTCGGGCGGAGCCGGAGGCCAGAACGTCAACAAGGTCGAATCGGGAGTCCGCCTGCGCTACAACTGGAAGAACCCCGTGACGGGGCAGACAGAGGAAATACTGATCGAGTGTACCGAGACCCGCGACCAGCCGAAGAACAAGGAGCGCGCCCTGTCGCGCCTGCGCACCTTCATATACGACAAGGAGCATCAGAAATATCTCGACGACATCGCCTCCAGACGCAAGACAATGGTCAGCACCGGCGACCGCTCGGCCAAGATACGCACCTACAACTTCCCGCAGGGCCGCATCACCGACCACCGCATCAACTACACCGTCTACAACCTCGCGGCGTTTATGGACGGCGACATTCAGGAATGCATCGACCGGCTCACCGTGGCCGAGAACGCCGAAAAGCTCAAGGAAGCCGAACTCTGAGGCTTATAAGGCGACTGAAAGCGCGCGCTCTAAACATTGGGGCGCGCGCAGACGTTTATAAGGCAAACAATCAAACGGTATATCACTATGAAAACACTATCGATTATTTTTTACGTATTGGGATCGGTGTTGCTTATCGCTTCATGTTTCACCACCGGAGTGACACTGACCTGGGTTCTCGGAGGCGTCGCGGTGGCATGTCTTATTCTCGGATGCGTGTTCCAGTTCAACACCCACAACAAGAGAACCGTCCATCACTTCCATTGATCGCTGAGGGCACCCGGTTCTCAACGGGAACCGAGCGAATCAAGAAACTCGCCCGCCCGCGACAGCGTGGCGGGTTTGCCGATATCGATGAGGTTGAGCTCAGGCAGCCCGATCTCACCGATTAGCAATGTGCCGGCGGCGTCGAGCAGGAAATCCATTATCGGGAACGCGTCGCTCCCTATGCGGCGTGAATATTCCCGCAGCGCGTCATGCACCCGGGGGCTCACGGCGTAGATTCCGCTGAACGCCGCTTCATGCATGTCGGCTCCGGCCACGAATCCCGCCGGACGGAATTCACCCGAAACCGTGTTGTGCCAGCCCCGCAATTCACCGCGCGGACCGAACACGAGCCGGCGCGTTGACTCCCTCGGACTCGTGACGAGCGATATGTCGCGCCCCGACGCCTCGTGCGCCTTCATGATGTCGGCGAGCGGGGCGTCGCTTAGTATGTCGACGTTATGCACCAGATAGGGCCGGTCGTCGCCACACAGCAGGGGAGTGGCCTTCAGCAGGCCGCCGCCCGTGTCGAGCAGCGCGTCTCTCTCGTCGCTGATGCCGATGCGGTCGGCCGGATATTCCGACGCGAGGAAATCCTTGATCTGTCCGGCGAAATGGTGGACGTTGACCGCTATGCTGTCGAATCCCTGCGACTTGAGGCGCGAAATGACATGCGCGAGCATCGGGGTGCCACCCACCGGAACGAGAGCCTTGGGATGATGAAGTGTCCAGGGCTTGAGGCGCGTGCCGAGTCCGGCCGCGAGAATCATTGCCTTCATATTGGATTTACCTTTGGTTTTGATTGAAGATTTCGGTTATTCCCTGCTCGCGGTGAATCAGCTCGACCACGGCGTCGGGATATGCTTCGGCGAGGGCGCGGGCCACCGCCTCGGCGCAATAGACCGAACGGTGACGGCCGCCGGTGCAGCCGAATCCGACCTGCAGCGAGTCGAAGCCGCGTCTCAGATAAGTCTCGACCGACGGGGCGACCAGATCGCATGCCTTACGGGCGAAACCGTCGGCGTCGCTGTGCGTGCGCAGGAACTCAATCACCGGCAGGTCGCGACCCGTAAGCCGCTTGTATTCGTCATAGCGTCCGGGATTGTGCAGCCCGCGGCAGTCGAACATGAACCCGCCGCCATTGCCGCTCAGGTCCTCGGGATATCCTTTCTTATATGAGAAACTGAATACCTTGACGTGCAGGCGGCCGTCAGACCGGTGGCTGAACCTGTCGGCCATGCCGGTCAGCGCGACGCAAACTTTCTTCAGTTCTGGATAGAGGTCGGTCTCGCCGTCCTCGACGAGCTGCCGCAGGTTGAGCAGTGCGCCGGGGATGCTCTCAATGAAATGGGCGCGTTTCTGAACGAGTCCCCGGAAGCCGTAGGCACCGAGCACCTGGAGTGTGCGGAACAGAGCGAAAGGTCCCGCCGCCGCCGTCACTTCCGACGGATCGACGCCACGGATCCGACCGAACTCCCAGGCGTAAAGAGCCAGCATCTCACGCCTGAAATCGTCGGAGAAACCTGCCTTGGCCTGCCACATCAGCGACACGGCATCATAGACGCAGGGCCCGAAGCGGCCCCCCTGATAGTCGATGAAACAGGGCTCCGGCGTCAGCATCACGTTGCGGCTCTGGCAGTCGCGCATCATGAAGCCCCACAGCCGCGGGTCGGTGTCGGTCAGTTTCTCGGCGAAATTCTCGAAGTCATCCTCAAGGCGGTCCTCGTCGAAAGCGACGCCGGCCGGTTTGAGAAACTCATATTTGAAATAGTTGAGGTCCCACATCACGAGGCGCCGCGAGAAAGGGGAGTATGCCGTCAAGTCGCGCCATGCCTCCGCGGGCACGGTGTTGAGGAGCGCGAGCTCCCGGACGGTCCGCGCCACGAGTTCCGGAGCTTCCACAGACGTGAGACGTGAGAAAAGCGATGTGTCGCCGAGATCCTCCTCAAGATACCAGATGAAGTCGGGCGTCGCTCCGAAGATGGCCGGCACACGGACTCCGGCGGCGGCGAAAGCCTCCGACAGCGAGACGAAAGCGCGGGCGTCGGCCGCCGAGTCGGCGCGGACGCCAATCACGCTACGGCCGTCGCCGAGACGGAGACGGTAATACTGACGGTCGCCGCCTGCGGCGGGAAGAGCCGAAGCCTCCAGCGGCCGGCTGCCGAGAGAGGACTCGCAGAGTGCATAGAGCGGTTCGAGATCGTATTTCATTAAAATAGGCAAAAACACGGTTAAATAAACGTAACGCCGGCGGAAAGCGTATCCCCGCGGGCGTTTGAAACTGCGGGAGGAGAGTGACGAGAGAGAGGAGGAGAGAGGAGGATAAAGAGGGAGAAAAGGAGGAGAGAAAGGAGGAGAGAAAGGAATGGAGAGCCGATGTGGAGGAATGTGATGCAAAATTAATTGAAAATTAAATTAAATCATAGGAGTGGACCCATAAATCCAACTTTTTTTATTAATTTTGCACTCTGATAACCCCGCGGGTGTCAGCTGCGCGCATATGCCGGGCCGGCCCGGATGCGCGACACCTTCTTCCGGAACGGACTCTACCCTATGCAAATAACCCTGAACAGAAAGAATAACCCTAATATAGATAAAGCAATGGCTAAAATCGAAGATTACAATTTCAACGGCAAAAAGGCCATCGTCCGCGTGGACTTCAACGTGCCCCTGGACGAGAACGGCAACATCACCGACGACACCCGCATACGCGGCGCGCTCCCCACGCTCAAGAAGATTCTCGCTGACGGAGGCTCGCTGATCATCATGTCGCACATGGGCAAGCCCAAAGGCAAGGTCAATCCCAAGCTGAGCCTGCTGCAGATCCGCGACGCGGTGGCCAAGGCCCTCGGCCGTGACGTCAAGTTCGCGCCCGACTGCGCCAAGGCCCAGGAGGCCGCCAAGGAGCTCAAGCCCGGCGAGGTGCTCCTGCTCGAGAACCTTCGCTTCTATCCCGAAGAGGAGGGCAAGCCCGTCGGCATCGACAAGAACGACTCCGGATACGAGGCAGCCAAGAAAGAGATGAAAGAGCGTCAGAAAGAGTTCGCCAAGACACTGGCAAGCTATGCCGACGTCTATGTCAACGACGCCTTCGGAACGGCACACCGCCGCCATGCGTCGACGGCCGTCATCGCCGACTATTTCGACAAGCAGGACAAGATGCTCGGCCTCCTGATGGAGAAGGAGGTCAAGGCCGTCGACAACATCCTCAAGGACATCAAGCGTCCGTTCACGGCCATCATGGGCGGCTCGAAGGTATCGACCAAGATTGGCATTATCGAGAACCTGATGGACAAGGTCGACAACCTGATCCTCTGCGGCGGTATGACCTTCACGTTCGCCAAGGCCCGGGGCGGCAAGATCGGCAACTCGATTGTCGAGGATGACAAGCTCGACCTGGCGCTGCACATCATAGAACTCGCCAAGCAGAAAGGCGTCAACCTCGTGCTCGGCACGGACTGCGTGGCCGGCGACAGCTTCAGCAACGACGCCAAGCAGATGATCTGCCCTGTCACCGACATACCCGACGGCTGGGAAGGCATGGACGCCGGTCCGGACTCGATTGCCGCGTTCCGCGCCGTGATCCTGCCCGCCAAGACCATACTCTGGAACGGCCCCGCCGGCGTGTTCGAGTTCGACAACTTCGCGCGTGGCTCCAAGGCCATAGCCGAGGCCATCGTCGAGGCCACCAAAGACGGTGCCTTCTCGCTCGTGGGCGGCGGTGACTCCGTGGCCTGCGTCAACAAGTTCGGCCTCGCCGACAGCGTAAGCTACGTCTCGACCGGCGGCGGCGCACTGCTCGAAGCCATCGAGGGCAAGACACTGCCCGGCGTAGCGGCTGTCAACGAATGACGCATCCCGCCGCAGACGCGGCCGGAACCGATACAGGAAGGCGTGCCCCGACAGGGCGCGCCTTTTTTCGGATGAATCTGAAACGAGTCGAAAAATTTGTTAAAATCGCCCTTTTCATAGTCTGTCTTATCCAATATTGGCAAATTCTTGCGTTATGTAATTAAATTTTTCGATTCAGAGATTGTTTATTTTGAAAAATATAGTAATTTTGCAGGTAGAAACGACAAGCGGGGGCAAGACGCCTCCCGACTTATCGCGGACGTAACCTTAAAACCAACGTGAATACTACGGGATTCATAATCTCTCCATAACGAGGAAGCGTCGACCCAAAATCAGACGGAACGGCATTTCTGGCAGAGGTGCCACCTGTTATAGAAAAGACAAAAACGATAGACCAAACAAACAAAAACCAAAAACCAATACTAACCAACAAAAAACAAACAAAAAAGATTATGGAATCTCAGAAACCAATGGCTCCCAAGCCGACAGTGGCTCCTGCAGCCAAGAAAGAGGAAAAGATCAGCAACGTTCGCGGCATCAAGAACGCGTTCATCGTGATTCTCTGCTGCGCGGCCGTAGCAGTCTGCATCTTCCTTTTCGGAATGGGTTACGGTGGCAACTTCGAGGGTGGAACAACTGAAGGACATCCCCTCAACCTCGCCGGAACAGTCTACAAGGGTGGCTTCATCGTGCCTATCCTGATGACGCTCCTCCTCACTGTGATCGTCCTCTCGATCGAGCGCTGGATCGCCCTGAGCTCGGCAACAGGCAAAGGCAACACCACTAAGTTCGTGGCCGACATCAAGGCTGACCTCGCCAAGAACGACATCGACGGCGCCATGAAGCGCTGCAAGGCTCAGAAGGGCTCGGTTGCAGCAGTGGTTTACAGCACGCTCGTGAAGTACAAAGAGATGGACGCCAACACCACCCTGAGCAAGGAGCAGAAGCTCACCACGCTCCGCAACGAGGTAGAGGAGGCAACAGCACTCGAGATGCCCGCCCTCTCGCAGAACCTCCCCATCGTGGCAACGCTCACCACACTCGGTACACTCGTCGGACTTCTCGGAACCGTCATGGGTATGATCAAGTCGTTCCAGGCCCTCGCCGCATCCGGCTCGCCTGACTCGACAGAGCTCTCGACCGGTATCTCGGAGGCCCTCGTGAACACCGCCTTCGGTATCGCGACCGGTGCATTCGCCGTAATCTCCTACAACTTCTTCACCAACAAGATCGACAACCTCTCGTACGCTATCGACGAAATCGGTTTCTCCATCGTGGCTACATACGCTGCAACACACAAGTAATCTTGTGCGGACAAGCAAACTTACACACCAACCGATAAAAGTTAATAGCTAATATGGGAAGAGTAAAGATAGCAAAGAAGAGCACATTCATCGACATGACGGCGATGAGTGATGTGACCGTGCTTCTGCTTACCTTCTTCATGTTGACCTCAACCTTCCTTTCTAAGGAGCCAGCCACGGTGGTTACCCCGCCTTCCGTCTCGACGGAAAAGGTGCAGGAGACCAATGTGGTCCAGGTGCTCGTGAACCCGGAGGGTAAAGTCTGGCTGACCATGAACAATGACACCAGTGCGAACTGGAGCAACGAGAAGATGCGTATGGCGGTTCTCGACAAGGTGGCCGAGATTTACAATGAGACACATAAGAACAATCCTGTGAAATTCACGCAGGAGCAGAAGTACACATTCAGCAAACTCGGAGCCTTCGGCGTGCCTCTGGTCAAGATGGGCGAGTATCTCGACCTCATCAACCAGCCCGAGGGCCAGACCAAGGCCGACAAATGGCTTGAAGGAGACGGCGATCCCAACCACCCGACCGGAATTCCTATCAGCTGGAACGACAACGAGGCCATGCCCAATGAGTTCCAGATGTGGATGAAGGCGATGCGTCAGAGCGACAACGAGAATCTGACACAGGCCATCAAGGACGGTACGGGTGTTGCGATCAAGGCCGACCAGAACACATCGTTTGACGTGGTCCACCTCGTGATGGACAACCTGCAGACGATTCACATGAATAAGTTTACATTATTGACAGCTCTGAAAGGAGCAGAAGAATAAAAGAAATGGCAGAAGTTCAACAAAACTCTGGTGGCAACGGCAAGAAAGGCCAGCAGAAGAAGATGCAGATCCGCGTGGATTTCACGCCGATGGTCGACATGAACATGTTGCTTATCACGTTCTTCATGCTCTGTACGACGATGATCAAATCGCAGACGCTGACAATAGCCCTGCCCTCGAACGAGAAGGTCGACAATGTGGAGAACATGTCGCAGGCGTCCGAGGATGATGCAGTGACAATCATCATCGACGCCAAGCGCAAGACTGGCTCGATGGAGGTCGACACTGTGAATGGAAAGGTTGTTCCGGTGGTTTACTACTACTTCGGTAAGCCCGGCGGCAAGGAAGGCCTCGGCACTGACCCCGCGCAGATTGCGGCCAACAACAACCTCCAGGAATCCGAATTCCTTGGCAACGACGAGAAGACTGGTCAGGCCCGCGGCATCCGCGGGATCATTCAGGAGCGTAACAAGGATGTCCTCACTGAAGTCAAAAAGCTGAAGGAGAAATATGCCAACGGCGGCTTCGGTAGCCTCGAGACTAAAGAGGGTCGTGAAAAGGCCCAGATCGCTTACGACGAGGCAGCGTCGAAAGTCAGAAAAGACGAGAACTTGAAGAAACCGGTGATCATCATCAAGTCCACGCCCGAGGCTTCGTTCGGAAGTCTGGTGTCGGTGCTCGACGAGATGCAGATCAACTCGATCTCCAAGTATCAGATCGATAACATGACCAAGGCCGATTCTGTTATGGTGATCGATTATCAGAACCGTCATCATAAGTAATGTTGGATTTATTAACCTTTAAAGCAGAAATTCAGAATGGCTAAAAGAAATGTAGATCTGACATCAGCGGAATGGCGTAACCTTATATTTGCCGACAAGAACAAGGAATTCGGCGCCTATACCCTTCGCGCGCAGAGCGACAAGCGTCACAATATGGCGTTCCTCTACATGCTCGTGGGTCTGGCGGTGGTTGTGATCCTTGTGCTCTGCTGGAGCAAGTATTCGGCATATCGCGATGAGCAGCGCGCTCTCGCGCTGCAGGAGCAGAGAGAGCAGATGATGGCTCAGGCCGCCATGCAGGAGGCCGAGGAAACTCCCGAAGAGGAGGAGCCTGAAGAGCAGAAATTCGAGCAGCCTGAGATCGAAGTGCCCGAAGAGGTGCTTGCGACCGTGCAGGTGACTCAGATCGCCATCGTCGAGGCCGACAAGGTCAAGAACGAGGTGATGGATATGGAGACTCAGAAGGAAGACAACACCGCACGTGGCGTCGTGACCCAGGAGGGTAGCGACGATGCCGACAAGTTCAAGGCGGTCCAGGAGCAGGTTGTCGTCAAGGAGCCCGAGCCCGAGGTCGTTAAGCCCAAGGAGGAGGAAATCTTCGTTGCCGTCGAGCAGCAGGCTGAATTCCCCGGCGGTCAGGCGGCCCTCATGAAGTGGCTCAGCAACAATATCCGCTATCCGGAGTCGGCTCAGCAGAATGACATCCAGGGCCGCGTGGTCGTGAAGTTCGTCGTCGAGAAGGACGGTTCGATTGGCCAGGCCACAATCGCCAAGGGTGTCGACAAGGACCTTGACCGCGAGGCCATCCGCGTGGTCAAGAAGATGCCCAGGTGGCAGCCCGGCAAGAACAACGGCGTCGCCGTTCGAAGCTACTTCACGCTGCCCGTGACATTTAAACTTCAGAATCAATAATTGAGATTCCTATAATTTGGGAGAGGAGGGTCATATCGATCCTCCTCTTTTTTCAGTTGCACGCGGTCGCGGTTTCCGCGCCGTGCGTCGCTGAACTTATAGGGCGCATTATTGTTAAAATATTAAAAGAAACAAAAACGAACCGACCGGGCCGGGCCACAGCCCCGGGCAGCCGGTGTAAAACAGACAAGTTATGAAAGGGAACGAAAATTACGGGGGCGGTGCTCCCAGAGGCGCGAGACTCGCGTTCGGCATTCTGATGATATTGGTCTATGTCGGTATCGGCATTCTCCTGATTCTTAATAGAACAATCATCCCCAACACTGCTATCAGCTGTGTCATCGGCGGTCTGCTATGCGCATACGGCGTGTGGAGGGCTGTGCGGCTCTATAAAGGCTGGAACTGACGTCTGGCGGCAAACATCCGAATGGTTCGGCTAAAACATACTGACATGAAAATTCTACAATATGTAGTGATAGGACTCTCGGCCCTCGTGGGGCTGGGAGCCGTGTCGTGCGGACAGGTGAAGCGTGGCGAGTATGCCAAGGGCAGCGGCACGATCTTCTGCGACGACGGGTTCAAGAACATCCTCGACGAGGAGATCGACGTGTTCGAGTTCTCGTATCCCGGGTCGTCGATCATACCGTTCTACGTCAGCGAGCAGGAGGCGATCGACACCCTTCTCTCCGATGGCTCGGACGCCATAATCGTGACGCGCGAGCTCACCAAGGACCAGCGCGAATACATGAAGACGAAGTTCAAGAAGATAGTCCGCACGCATTGCATCGCCGTCGACGCCGTGGCGCTGATCGCCAACAAGGACAACAACGTCACGACGCTCTCGATGCAGGAGATTGGCGACATACTCAACGGCAAGATCACGAAGTGGAGCCAGCTGGCCGGCAACGACACGGCGACGATCAAGCTCGTGTTCGACAACGCCGGGAGCTCGACCGTAAGCTATATGCGCGAGAAGTTCCTGCCCGAGGGGAGGAAGATGTCGGACAACCCCAACGCATACGCGCAGAAGAACAACGCCTCGGTGTTCGACATAGTGAAGAAAGACCGCGACGCGCTCGGCATCATCAGCGTAAGCTGGCTCGGCGACGACCTTAGCGCGGCCCGTAAGGTGCCCGTCGACAAGCGATACGAAGACTATAAGAACGAGAACGACACCGTGGCCACCAACCTCACCACGGAGGTGAGCATCATCAAGGTCAGCAACCCCACGCAGGACAACGACTTCAACCCCGTCGCCTACAAGCCGTATCAGGTCTATATCAACTCGGGCGAATATCCGCTGTTCCGCAAGGTATACATGATTACCACGGCCCCGAAGTCGTCGGTGGTCAACAGCTTCTATATGTTCGTCACCGGTTTCGCGGGGCAGAAGATCATCTCGAAGACGGGCATCCTACCATACCACATGAACGCGCGCGTGGTCGAGCTGAAATGACACGACGCGACGCCCAATGCGAAAATAGGATAAAAATTAGTGAATAAAGTGCTGCCGGCTTGATAAACCGACGGCACTTAATACAATCTAAAAGGCAAATCCTCGTTAAAACGAAAGGCCCCGGGACCGCGGAGCGTGACCGACGTCGCTGCGCCGGCGCCGAGGCCGGAGATGCAGGGATTTGCCCGGGCAAGTAGACAACAAAGGAAAACAGTAAACATATACGATATGAAATTTAAAGGAATTTTTGCACTCTGTCTGGCAGGCGTGTCGATGACCGCGATGGCCCAGACTCATGTAGACGGCGAGGAATACTACAAGGCCGACCAGCTTGAGAATGCCAAGGACCTTCTGAAGCGCAGCCTCTCGAATCCTCAGACCGACAAGGCCGTCAGCGACTACTATCTCGGACTCATCGCGTTCGAGGAGGGTAAGGACTCTGAGGCCGCCAACTATTTCAGCCAGGGTATCTCGGCCAATCCCGAATATGCCTACAACTATGTGGGCCAGGGGCTGCTGAAGCTGAAGGCCGGCGACCAGAAGGGCGCCGAGGAGCTCTTCAAGACAGCCGACAAGAACTCCAAGAAGGATGCGTCGCTCCAGATCGCCATAGCCCGCGCCTACGACCGTGTCGATCCCGTCCGCTACGAGAAGCAGATCACGAAGCAGGTGGAGAAGGCCCGCAAGTTCAATATGGAGAACCCCGACATCTACATCTTCGAGGGCGACCAGTTCAAGGATCAGGTGAAGAACGCCGACCAGTCGCTGGCCAACACGCTCGTCGGCAAGGCGGCCGGTATGTACGAGATGGCGGCCAACTACGACAAGAACGCGACGGCGGCCTACGTGAAGTATGCCAACCTCTTCACGATGGTCAACCCCGACTACGCAATCAAGATGCTCAACAATCTGCTCAGCGTGAACCCCGCGTCGGCGCTCGGACAGCGTGAGCTCGCCAACGCATACTACAACAAGAAGGATTACGCCAACGCCGCGAAGCAGTATGCCGCATACGTTCAGAACCCCAGTCACTTCAAGAGCGACGAGAGCCGCTACGCCTTCCTGCTCTTCTACGGTCAGGACTTCAATAACGGCTATGACTACGCGTCGAAGCTGCTCGCCGAGGATCCCTCGAACTTCACCGCCCAGCGTTATCAGTTCATGAACGCCGCCCAGATCAAGGAGATGAAAGACCAGCTTCTTCCGATGGCCGAGGCGCTCTACGCGGCCCACAAGGCGAATCCCGACAAGAACAAGTTCGCCGCCATCGACTACACGCTGATCGCGGCCGAGCTCACCGACGCCAAGCGTCCCGCCGAGGCAGTGGCGGTGCTCGAGGAGGGTATCAAGGATATCCCCGACAACCTGAACTTCTACAAGCAGCTCGCGAACGTATATGTCGACGAGAACGACCTCGCCAAGGCGTCCGACACATATGCGCTCTATCTCGCCAAGAACGACGAGGCCGGATACAACGACTTCGTACAGCAGGCGCTCTACGCATACTTCGCAGGCGCTCAGAATCTGCAGGCCGATCCCGCCAAGTCGCAGAAATACCTCGGCATCGCCTCCGAGTACGCCACAAAGGCCTCGAACATGGCCGAGAACCAGTACAAGCCCGTGAAGATCCTCGGCGACATAGCGATCGCCCAGGCTCCCAACGACGAGGCCCGCAAGTCGGCCGGCCAGCCCCTCTACGAGAAGGCCATCGTCCTGCTCGAGAACTCGGCCGATCCCTCGCGCTACACGTCGGACGCGAAGTCCATCTACAGCTACCTCGGCAACTATTATGTGGGCAAGGACAACATCGCCAAGGCAAAGGAATACTTCAACAAGTATCTCCAGCTCGCCCCCAACGACGAGGCCGTCCGCGACTACGTCTCGAAACTGAAATAAGCCAGACAAATAGCCGTTATTCTCTTAGTAGGTGCACCGCTCAGTTAGAGTGGTGCACTTTCTTATTATCAAGCTTCAACTGCAAACAAAATGTTTGTCAGATACAAGAACACTGAAGGTGCTTCAATCTATGAACCGGACAAGCCCTACAATGAGCAGGTTCAGATCGGCCGTCAATGGATCGAGGGTTCGGAAATAGTCAATTCGAGGGAGTACATGGTTGTGTGGAATGAGAGTAAGGGTATATTGGGGACATTTACTGGTAAGTCAGCTTATATAAGAAAAAGCGGAGACAAAATCTACGCAATAGTTCCCGAAAGACTTGACATCGGCGAATTTCTTCTGTATGACTTTTCTCTTGCTCCCGGAGAATTCGTGATCACTATGCCATATGGCGGAGGTCAGGGTTTCCCTTATCTGGATCCTTTTCATTTCTATTGTGACGGGATTGAACTGATAAATTCAGAAGGCATGGATTTTGAAAGCATGGAGGTTAATGTTGTGAACCCCAGAGATGGTAACCCCGGCTCTTCGATACGATGGATTAAAGGAATCGGTAGCGAGTGCGGTCTGCTGCGTAACTATAATGGCAGCCGGTTCAGAATCTTCAAGGTTTATCACAACGGCGAGCTTGTTTATTCCGTTCCAGACCCCTATTCGTTATCAGTTGACGGAGTAATTGAGGATAATTGCAATCAAGGCGACAGTAAAATTTATGACCTCAACGGCCGCGAAGTCAGAGAAGGCTCAAAAGGGCTTTTCATACGGAACGGAAAGAAGATAATTGTCCGTTAAAGAAATCCAAGCTTGAAACAGACGTCCTAAGAGAAAAGAATATCGTGACAGGACGTTTGACCCCCAAAAATGCCGACCGACATCGGGCGGCTCTCTTTTTTTAGGGACCATTATTGAAATTTTTCTTTAATTTGGCATAAGAGGAGAAGAAAATTTTGGAAAGGTTAACGATTTTTTATATTTTTGCAGAATAATCCCAAACGGATAGGCAATGAGCAAGATTATCAAAATAAAGAAAGGATTGGACATCCCGTTGGAAGGGGCGGCGTCAGACAGGACGACCGTCGACGACAGGAGTGTCCTGTTCGGCATCACGCCCGATGATTTCCCGGGTTATACCTGGAAGGCCGCGGTCAAGGCCGGCGACATGGTGGCGGCCGGCGACGCGCTGCTTTACGCCAAGGAAGACGAGCGTCTGTGCCTCACGAGCCCCGTCGCCGGCAAGGTGGCGGAGATCCATCGCGGAGAACGCCGCAAGATAGAGTACGTCTCCGTTGAAAAGGGAGAACGGCAGGAGTCGCGCGATTTCGGCAAGGCCACCGACAAGAATGCCCGCATGGACGCGCTGATGCGCAGCGGGCTTTTCGCCATGATGCGCCAGCGCCCGTTCGACATTGTTCCCTTCGTGGGCGTCACGCCGCGCGACATCTTCGTGACAGCGTTCGACACCGCGCCTCTCGCCACGGAGATGACAGGCGGGGAGGAGCGCCGCTGGCTTGAGACCGGACTGAAAGCCCTCGCGGCGTTCACGTCGGGTAAGGTCTACCTGTCGGTGCGCGCCGGGTCGGGCATCACGAGCTCCGTGGCCGAGGTCTACGAGTTCGAAGGGCCGCATCCCGCCGGCAACGTAGGCACCCAGATAGCCGCCATCAAGCCTGTCAACAAGGGTGAGACCGTCTGGTCACTCGATGCGGTGACGGCGTCGAGAATCGGTCGACTGATGGAGACCGGCAAGGTCGATTATTCCGCCCGCGTGGCCCTCACCGGCCCCGACATGAAGGATCCGCATATCGTCGAGACCACCGTCGGTGCGTCGCTCGCCACTCTGCTCGACGGCCAGCTCGACGGCCAGAAGACGATACGACTCATATCGGGCAACGTACTGACAGGTGTGCGCGTGCAGACCGCCAACGGCTTTCTGCGTTATCCCTACCGCCAGGTCACCGCTATCGACGAGGGCAACGACGCCGACGAATTCATGGGCTGGGCATCGCTCGACCCTAAGAAATACAGCGTGAAGCGCACGTTCCCCGCCTTCCTGCGCGGACTCTCTAAGCCGTTCAACTTCGACGCCCGCGTCAAGGGCGGCCATCGCGCCATGATCCTCAGCGGAGAATACGACAAGGTGTTCCCGATGGACATCTATCCCGAGTATCTGATCAAGGCCATCATGGCTAAGGACATAGAGCGCATGGAGCAGCTCGGCATCTACGAGGTGGCTCCCGAGGACTTCGCGTTGCCCGAGTTTGTCGACACATCGAAGATCGAGCTTCAGAAAGTCGTCCGCGACGGTCTCGACTACCTGCGGAAGGAAACGCTCTAAGTAAGTAACAAGTATTAAGTAATAAGTAATACGGGCAATGTGAAACGAGCATTGATTGACTGAAAACAAATGATCAGAAGTTCGTTATCCCTTATTTTGAAATTTACCGTCTATTCCTTATGACTTATTATTTGCAGGTGCTTAGGGGGCTCTGCTTCGTTAAACCGTAAACTGAAACACTAAATCATAAACTCTCTTCACTCAGACAGTCGTGAAAGGATTAAAGAAAAAAATCGACAGTATCAAGCCCAAGTTCGAAAAGGGGGGCAAGCTCGAGAAGCTTCACTCCGTTTTCGACGGCTTCTATACGTTCCTTTTCACGCCCAACGAAACGTCGCGTTCGGGCGTGCATATCCACGACAGCAACGACTCCAAGCGCACGATGATCACGGTGGTGATCGCGCTGCTGCCCTGCTGCCTGTTCGGAATGTGGAACATCGGTCTGCAGCATTTCATGGCCATAGGAGACCCGAGCCGCGAGTTCTTCCGCCTCTTCTTCTACGGCTTCTTCGCCGTGCTGCCCCAGATTCTCACCGCCTACATAGTGGGCCTCGGCATCGAGTTCATCGTGGCGCAGATGCGCGGACATGAGATCCAGGAGGGATTTCTCGTGTCGGGTATCCTGATTCCGATGATATGCCCGGTCGACACCCCCTGCTGGATGCTCGCCATCGCGGTGGCGTTCGCCGTCATCTTCGCCAAGGAGGTATTCGGCGGCACCGGCTACAACTTCCTCAATGTCGCGCTCGTGACCCGCGCGTTCCTCTTCTTCAGCTACCCGTCGAAGATGAGCGGCGACAACGTGTTCGTGCAGCTCGGCGGCCAGACGGCCGTAGACTCCTATTCCGGAGCGACGCCGCTCGGACAGCTCGCGTCGTCAGACGCCGGATGGCAGGTCACCAACATCGTGGGCGACCCGCTGTCGTACACCGACATCTTCATGGGATTCTATCCCGGTTCGTGGGGTGAGACCTCCTGTCTCTGCATCTGCATCGGAGCGGCGATCCTGCTGCTCACCGGCATGGCCAACTGGCGCATCATGCTCTCCGCGCTGCTCGGCGGCTTCTTCATGGCCCTCGTGGCCCACAACTGGGCCAGCCCGCTCTATCCCGTGTCGTACATCAATCCGTTCATGCAGCTCGGTCTGGGCGGCTTCCTGTTCGCGATCGTCTTCATGGCCACCGACCCCGTCACGGCATGCCGCACCAACACCGGCAAGTACATCTACGGCGCGCTGATAGGCATAATCGCGATCCTGATCCGCGTCTACAACACCGGTTATCCCGAGGGCGCCATGCTCGCCGTGCTTCTCATGAACTGCTTCGCGCCGCTCATCGACTATTGTGTGGTCAACGCCAACATCCGCCGTCGCATGCGCCGCGTCACAGTAAAGAACTCATAACGCCTCAAACAACATAAGGACATGAACAGACAGAGCAATACATACACTATAATCTATTCGGTGGTGCTTGTGCTGATAGTCGGCGTTGTGCTTTCGCTGGTATATCAGGCGCTCCGCCCGCAGCAGGAGGAGAACATCGCCAACGACACCAAGCGCCAGATCCTCGCGGCCGCGCTCATCACCCCCTCGGAGGGCCAGACCGTGGCCGAGCTCTACGACAGCCACATCACAGAGTCGTATATCGTCAACGCCGACGGCCGCAAGGTCGACGGCGACCTCAATCCGTTTGACGTCAACGTCGCTATGGAGAAGAAGAAACCGGCCGCAGAGCGTCTGCTCCCCGTCTTCGTCTGCAACACCGACAAGGGCGTCAAATACATCGTGCCCGTCTACGGCGCCGGACTCTGGGGCCCGATCTGGGGATACATAGCCATGGACTCCAACGGCGACACGATCTACGGCGCCTACTTCGCGCATCAGGGCGAGACCCCGGGCCTCGGCGCCGAGATCGAGAAACCGGCGTTCAGCTCGCAGTTCGAGGGCAAGGACATCTTCGCCGCCGACGGCGCGTTCCAGTCGGTCAAGGTGGTGAAGAACGGTCAGGAACCCGCCGAAGGCGCGTACGTGCACGCCATCAGCGGAGGCACGATCACCAGCCAGGGCGTACAGAAGATGCTTCAGGATTCGCTGGAGCCCTACACGGCGTTCTTCAAGTCGCTTGCCTCGGCCAGGCAATAGTTCAAACATTCTGATTATACTGTAAGACACATATAGAAATGAATTTGAAGAAGACATTTCTGCCGCTGATCAATCCGCTGTCGAAAGACAATCCGGTGATCGTGCAGGTGCTCGGCATCTGCTCGGCTCTCGCCGTGACGGCCAAGATGGAGCCGGCGCTCGTGATGACAGTCTCGGTCATCGCCGTGCTCGCCCTTGCCAACGTTATAATCTCGCTGATGCGCAACACGATACCGCAGTCGATACGAATCATCGTGCAGCTCGTGGTGGTGGCCGCCCTCGTGGTGGTCGTCGACCAGGTGCTCAAGGCCTGGAACTACGAGGTGTCGAAGGCTCTGTCGGTGTTCATCGGCCTGATCATCACCAACTGTATCATCATGGGCCGTCTCGAGGCCTTCGCGCTCAACAACCGCCCCTGGCCCGCATTCCTCGATGGAATCGGCAACGGCCTCGGATACGGCATCATCCTGATCATCGTCTCATTCTTCCGCGAGCTCTTCGGCAGCGGCACGCTGTTCGGTTGCCAGGTGTTCCCCGACTGGTGGTATGAGGCCGGATATCAGAACAACGGCCTGATGATCCTTCCGCCCATGGCCCTCATAGTCGTGGCCTGCATCATCTGGGTGCATCGTTCAATCAATAAAGACCTGCAGGAATAATAGAATATGGAAAATCTGAATCTTTTCATACGGTCGATCTTCATCGACAACATGATATTCGCCTACTTCCTGGGCATGTGTTCGTTTCTCGCGGTCTCCAAGAATGTCAAGACTGCCTTCGGACTCGGCGTGGCCGTGACGTTCGTGCTGCTCATCGCGCTGCCGGTGTGCTGGTGCATCAACCAGTATGTCCTCGTGCCCGGCGCGCTCAGCTGGCTGGGCGAGGAATACGCGGAGACAGACCTTTCGTTCCTCGGCCTGATCATGTTCATCTCGGTCATCGCGGCCCTCGTCCAGCTTCTGGAGATGGTGATAGAGAAATACAGCCCCGGGCTCTACAATTCGCTGGGCATCTTCCTGCCGCTGATCGCCGTGAACTGTGCGATTCTCGGCGCGGTTCTCTTCATGCAGCAGCGTGAGTTCGACAACGCCTGGACGGCCACCGTCTACGGCGTCGGCTCGGGCATCGGCTGGCTGCTGGCCATCACCTGTCTGGCCGCCATCCGCGAGCGCCTCAACGTGCAGGCCGTCCCCAAGCCCCTGCGCGGCATCGGCATAACATTCATCATCACCGGCCTCATGGGCATCGCCTTCATGAGCTTCCTCGGTATCAAACTCTAACCGCCGCAATTCTACAGTTATGGATATACTCAATGCAATTATGTGGAACAACGTGGTCGTCGCCTCGCTCATCTTCCTGGTGATCGTTCTGGTGCTGACCATAATCCTGCTGGTGGCCAAATCATGGCTCGTCAACAGCGGGGAGGTGGCGATCTCGATCAACGAGGGCTCCAAACTCATCCATGCCCCGGCGGGCAAGTCACTGCTCGCCACGCTCAACGACAACGGCGTGCACCTCTCGAGCGCATGCGGCGGCAAGGGCAGCTGCGGCCAGTGCAAGCTGCAGGTCGTCTCGGGCGGCGGCGACATACTCCCCACAGAGGCCGTGCACTTCTCGCGCAAGCAGATCAAGGACCACTGGCGTCTCGGATGCCAGGTCAAGGTCAAGGGAGACCTTGAGGTCAAGGTCGACCAGGCCGCGCTCGACGTCAAGGAATGGGAGTGCACCGTCATCTCCAACAAGAACGTCGCGACGTTCATCAAGGAGTTCATCGTCCAGCTCCCAGCCGGCGAACATATGAACTTCATCCCCGGAAGCTACGCCCAGATTCGCATCCCGAAATACGAGATGGACTACGACAAGGACATCGATAAGGCACTCATCGGCGACGAATATCTGCCCGCATGGGAGAAATTCGGTCTCTTCACCCTCAAGGCCAAGAACGACGAGGACACCGTCCGCGCATACTCCATGGCCAATTATCCCGAGGAAGGCGACCGCTTCATGCTCACCGTGCGCATCGCCACGCCGCCGTTCAAGCCGAAGCCCCAGGTCGGATTCCAGAACGTTCCCCCTGGCATCGCGTCGAGTTACATCTTCTCGCTCAAGCCGGGCGACAAGGTTATGATGAGCGGCCCCTACGGAGACTTCCATCCCATCGTCGACTCCAAGGCCGAGATGATATGGGTGGGCGGCGGTGCCGGTATGGCCCCCCTGCGAGCCCAGATCATGTGGATGACCAAGACACGCCATTGCACCGACCGCGTCATGCACTACTTCTACGGCGCGCGCGCCCTCAACGAGGTGTTCTATCTCGAAGACTTCCTGCAGCTCGAGAAGGAGTTCCCCAACTTCCACTTCCATCTGGCCCTCGACCGCCCCGATCCGGCGGCCGACGCAGCCGGCGTGAAGTATACGGCCGGATTCGTGCACGACGTCATGTACAAGACATACCTCAAAGACCATGAGGCCCCCGAGGACATCGAGTACTACATGTGCGGCCCCGGCCCCATGAGCAACGCCGTCAACAACATGCTTTACAATCTCGGCGTCGAGCCCGAGAGCATCCACTACGACAACTTCGGAGGATAATCAGACAACTTTAAATCTAAAACCTTATACACAATGAAGAGAGACAATCAGATCTTTGATATCATCGACAGAGAGCACCTGCGTCAGCGCCGCGGCATCGAGCTTATCGCCAGCGAGAACTTCGTCAGCGACGAGGTGATGCGCGCCATGGGTTCCTGTCTGACCAACAAATATGCCGAGGGATATCCCGCGAAGCGCTACTACGGCGGCTGCCAGGTGGTCGATGAGGCCGAGAACCTCGCCATCGAGCGCGCCAAGCAGCTCTTCGGCGCCGAGTGGGCCAACGTGCAGCCCCACAGCGGTGCGCAGGCCAATATGGCCGTCTTCATGGCCTGCCTGCAGCCCGGCGACAAGTTCATGGGCATGGATCTCAGCCACGGCGGTCACCTCAGCCACGGCAGTCCGGTCAACTTCTCCGGCCTCATGTTCCAGCCGATCAGCTATACGGTCGACAAGGAGACAGGCCGCGTCAACTACGAGGAGATGGAGGAGAAGGCACGCGCCGAGCGTCCGAAACTGATCATCGCAGGCGCCAGCGCCTACAGCCGTGAGTGGGACTATGCCCGCATCCGCAAGCTCGCCGACGAGATCGGCGCGATCTTCATGGTCGACATGGCGCACCCCGCCGGTCTGATTGCCGCCGGTCTGCTCGAGAACCCCGTGAAGCACGCCCACATCGTCACCACCACCACTCACAAGACACTTCGCGGTCCGCGCGGCGGCCTCATCCTGATGGGCAAGGACTTCGACAATCCCTGGGGCAAGAAGACTCCCAAGGGCGAGATCAAGAAGATGTCGGCGCTGCTCGACTCCGCCGTATTCCCCGGCGTACAGGGCGGTCCGCTCGAGCACGTGATCGCGGCCAAGGCCGTTGCCTTCGGCGAGGCTCTCCAGCCCGAGTGGAAGGAATATGCAGTTCAGGTCAGGAAGAACGCCGCCGCCCTCGCACAGGCTCTCATCGACCGCGGTTACAAGATTATCTCCGACGGCACCGACAACCACTGCATGCTCGTCGACCTGCGTCCGAAGTTCCCCGACATGAGCGGCAAGAAGGCTGAGCGCGTGCTCGTGGAGGCCGATATCACGGCCAACAAGAACATGGTGCCCTATGACTCGCGCAGTCCGTTCCTCACGAGCGGTCTCCGCTTCGGCACGGCCGCCATCACCACGCGCGGCGCCAAGGAAGAACTGATGGAAACCATCGCCGGTCTCATCGACCGCGTGCTCTGCAACGCAGACGACGAGAATGAAATTGCAAAGGTGAGACAGGAAGTCAACGATATGATGAACGACTATCCGATGTTCGCCTGGTAACATACTGACTGAAGCCCGGACGTCAAGGTCCGGGCTTCTTCATTAAACCATCGATATGGAAAACAAGAATACCGAGAAGTGGCCTTCGAGGCTTTTCATCACCGGCATAGACACAGACGCCGGCAAGAGCTACGCCACGGGATGGCTCGCGAATCTCGTTTCGGCCGACGGCGGCCGCCCGATGACCATGAAATTCGTACAGACCGGCAACGATGACTTCAGCGAGGACATTCTCGTGCACCGCAAGGTGATGGGCATCGACCCCGTGCCCGCGGACCTGCTCAATATCACAGCGCCCGAGATATTCACCTATCCTTGCAGCCCTGAGCTTGCGGCGCGCATCGATGGCCGTGAGATCAACCTGCGCCTCATAACGCAGGCGGCCGATGAACTCGCCCGCGAATATTCCACCGTGCTCATAGAGGGCGCCGGCGGACTCATGGTGCCGCTCAAGGGCGACTATCTCACTATAGACTACATCAAGGAGCATGACCTTCCCGTCGTGCTCGTTACCAACGGACGACTCGGTTCAATCAACCACACCCTGCTGGCTCTCTACGCCATAAAACATCACGGCATAAGGCTTCACAGCGTGATATACAACTCTTATTTCGACAAAGATAAAATAATTGCCGAAGATACGCGTAATTATATTAGACATTGGCTTGAAACGCATTTCGGGGATACGCGCTTTTTGGAAATGGGACCGATCAGGGTTTAGAAGGCCACTCGCAAAGGAATATGAACGAAAGCAAAGACACACACACCGATACCCAGGATATGAATGTCGTCAAGATATGGAAGACATCCATATTGAAGACAGAACTTGCCGAACTCCCGGCAGAAACATACAAAGGTAAGATAACAGTGGTAGACAGTCCGGAGAAGGCTGTCGAGGCCGCGCGTGTCCTTGCGCAATCACCGGTGCTGGGCTTTGACACGGAGACAAAGCCGTCGTTCAGACGAGGGGAACGTCACGGCGTGGCTCTGCTCCAGCTGTCGACCCCCGACGAATGCTTCCTTTTCAGACTCAACACCATCGGTCTGCCCCCCGAAGTGGCGAAGATTCTCGAGGACGAATCGATAACGAAGATCGGTCTTTCGATTCATGACGATTTCCTCAATCTCCACAAGAACTATAGTTTCAAGCCGCGGGGGTTCGTGGATCTCCAGACTTACGTCAAGGATTTCAACATTGCCGACAACAGTCTGTCGCGCATCTACGGCATCCTCTTCAACAAGCGCATCTCCAAAGGTCAGCGTCTGTCGAACTGGGAGGCGCCGAAACTCACCGTTCATCAGCAGGAATATGCCGCTCTCGACGCGAAGGCCTGCGTGGATATCTACGGCTATCTGCTTGAGAAAGGATTTGACTACACACAATCGCAATATTACAGAGAATTTGATGAACCAGCGCCCCAGCGGCCGGCCCAGCCGGAAAAAGATTCGTAGGTCGGTATGGATGCCGTGCCTGCTCTTCGCCTATCTTGCGGCAATGACCGCATTTTTCGCGCCCCGCCTGATAGCGGAGGGGGAGACCCTACGCCTGATTGTCGTCTTCGTCTCCGAGGTCGCCATCATCATCCTTCTCCGTCTCTTCCTCGTCAGACGCGAACGCCAGCAGGACGGCAGGGAATGACTGATGATCAACCAATGATCAACCAATGATTAATTGTTATTGGGCTTAACGCACCAATAATGGTGATGAATGATCAGGGGAGTTGCCTAGGCAACTCCCCTGATCATTCATCATTGTCCTGCGGAGGATCCATCCGCAATTCAAGCGGCTCTTCAAGTGAGAGCGAAATACGCGGGCGACGCGTCAGATTCTGACTTTGAATGTATCAGTCCCGACCCTGACTATGTAGAGCCCGGATGGAACAGTGTCGATGACACTGTCGGCAGTCTCTATCAACAATGTGCCCTCAGCCGAGAATACTCTTACGATTGTCCGAGCATCCTTGCCGACGATACGAATGGCAGTGTCATCAACTATAACGACCGGCGTATTGTAGTCATATCTGATTCCCTTAACATCCGAGACTGTCTGTATTTCGCATTTTGCAGTCAGGTCGCTTCCGTCAACGGTCGAGGCTGTTATCTCACACCTTCCTGAGGAAATGATCTTCACCAGACCGTCGTTGTCAACTGTGGCGACATCATCATCCGAACTGCTCCACCTTACACCCTTGTCAGACGTTTCCTCAGGAAGTACTGTCGCGGTGAGCTGTATCTGGGATCCGATTGTCGCGGAGATCGACGACTCATCCAATATGATTAATTCCGCCAACTTTACGACCTTGATATAGCATGAGGCCGATATGCCGGACCCGTCAGTCGTCGACGCTGTCACAATGGCGTCACCTTTGGCTCTGGCCGTGACATTGCCGTCGTTGTCGACGGAGACGACATCCTCGTCGTCGGTAGTCCATACAAGGGTCTTGTCAGTGGCCAGTTCAGGCGTAACCATGGCTGTGATTGTGCGGGATTGCCCGACATTAAGAGTCAGCTCAGCATCGCTCAACCTTATCCCTGAGACGAGCAATTGAACTAAAGCTGATTTTGTGACGCTCTGAGCTTCGTTGTAATTCACATTACCCTCCTGCATGGCGCTGATTGATACGACGCCGGGATTCAGGAACGCCACATATTTTTTGTCTCCCTTGGCTATAATGCGGGCAATCGTTTCATCCGATGTCGTGTACGACAATGGCAAGCCCGATGTGCAGCCCGCTGTCAGTTCAATTTCATGCCCCGCAAGAACGCTTCCGAATTCCTGCGCCCACTCAATTGTCTGATTCGCTTTCAGTATTGATAGTTTGCCGTATACATATGTCAGGTCGTAATTCTCAATTTCAGCGCCGCTTACCGTAATCGGATATTCCCCGGCGTCACTTGATTCGACGGCACGGCAGGAGATAACGGGCTGCCGGGTAAGATCCGATTCCGAGTCGTCCAATACAAATCCATTGTAAGTCAGTATAATGTCTGGAATAGGGTTTCCGTACACACATGAAATATCGGGTGCCTGAATCGTGAGGTTTTTTTTGGATATCTCAAGCTCGAGAGTCTTCTCATAGGATTTCCACTGGCCAGCTGCGTTCTGTTCTATTCTCAGGGTTGTCGCTCCCGATGATACCGGAATAATCTTGTTGTCCTCAATGGTCATCTTGCCGTCGAGAGACACGAATGTCAATGGAGATAGACTGTTGTCGGACGTGGCGAAACCTGTTGCGGGTATTCCATATATGAATTCAGGATCAGAGAACCTGACTGTCGGATTCATCTTTAATGTCGGCAAGGCGCTGCTGTTGCTTTGCCACCATATTTCATTGAAGTCGAACGACAGGTTGGATATCAGCCATTCCGAGGATCTGATATCCGATTCCGGACATGTTGTATATGTGCCGTGAGCAGTGGCTCCGTTGCCTTTTGACACGATGCAGGATTCGGAGGCATAGCAATTGTAGGTATATGCGCCGCATCCGATCAATCCATAGTTTCCGTCTGTCGTCACGCGGATATTGCAATCAACGAAACAGGAATTGACAGTGGTGGTCTGGGAGGTCGCCTCTCCGTAAATACCTCCAACGCGGGGGTGATACCTGTTGGTGAATGATCCTGCATAGCCACCTGAGATGTTTCCGACATTATATGATTTTGTAATGGATGATCCGTCGGCATATCCGATTAATCCTCCGGTCGAGCTATACACATGAAGATTCATTGACAGATCGGTCTCCAGTTTAGACGACACATTCCCTTTGTTAAAGCAATTTGAAATCGCGTCGCCGGAGCTTTTCCCTATGAGGCCCCCTGCATAGATATCATCTGGCTGTGCGTATGACATGGATGTCTGTCCGGTGATCGTGCCTGCGTTGGAACAGAATTCGAAGGTGCAGTCTGATGTCTCTCCTGCAAATCCGCCGACATACTTCGGGTTGGACTCTCCGAATGAGGTTATGGGCGATTTATTGGCGCAGTCCTTGAAATTAGACGATGTGGCCTTGCCACAGAATCCGCCTGCCGTCACCACGCGGTTATGGCTACAGTCGGTATAGTCGATTGTCATGTTGTTGGTGCAGTTGTAGAACGAGCTGTTGTTGGCTTTTGCACAGAAGCCTCCTATCAGGACATCGAACTCTGTCGAATATACCTTAATAACGCCTGTGACATTCAGATTGCTGAAAGATGCATTGGATACTGATGCAAATAGGCCGGCGCTTAGGCAACGTGACAATTCCAGATCCATAAGTATTGTGTGTCCGTTTCCGTCGATATTGCCATAGAACGTCTTTTCATCGTATCCAGATCCGATGGAGTAGTTTGTTGTTATGTCGCAGGAAAGCACATAATACTTGCCGTATGTCGACATAGGGTCGGATGAGACAGTGGTCGCAAGTTCCTTCCAGTCGTCATTCACAGAGATTATGAATGGTGATTGTTGACTGCCGTCGCCTCCTGAAAAAGCGAAACCCGGAATGGGGACGATAGTTGCTGACAGAATGAGAGTTACTATCAGCTTTACAAAATTGGGAAACATAAAATAAGTTAAGCCGCGGTCATCCCCTCGTTGGCGATAAGGTTGGTTTGGAAATAAAAAAGCGTAGGAATCTGTATCTGTTGCCGTCCTACGTTCTGAGGCTTCTCGCATTGCCCATCGATAGTCGGACGGCAACGCAGAAGCCCACGCCAGTATGTAATGACAGCAAGACACGATGTTTCTGACGAAACATCGTGGCGAATGCAAATATAATTACACAACCACGGGCATCTACCGTTGCCTAATCCCTGCCTATCGATAGAAATTTTGCGAGAATTTCAGAACGACAAGAATCAGCGCGGATAAACGCTTTCTATATTTATGTCATACATCCCTCACCGCTACACCCCAGACCTGCCTGAGATCGGCTCTTCCGAGCATCACTCGACTGGCGTGGCTTGCGAATCGGTCTGCAATCGCAAAATTAACGATTATTTTGTAAACTGCAAAAATAATTGAAAAATTTTTAAACGATTGGGATTTGTTGATTATGAGGAGGAGTCGGGTCGTGCAACGAGGTGTCGTTGCCGACACATGTCAATCACACGCCTACCGTTTGCCCCGTATGGTTGCGGATTTCAGAATGTCTTATATAAAGTCATAAAGGGCCTGGCCTCGCGGTCATGCCCTCTATAAGTTTCTACAGGTAAAATATCTTAAGGTAAAAAAGATTGTTCTTCGTTGTTGATTGCAAAGTTATCATAATTACCGCTATCCGCCAAATATTTATGATTGAAATTTGCAAAATGTGTTGTAGAACATGTTTTTACCCAGATTTTACGCCGTGTATTCGTTGTATCTGTCATTTTTGCTCCGATTGAAGCTTTGCCGCCGGAGCGTCCGGACGGTATTCGTGCAGTGTCAGTTCGAGGCCGTCCCAGCGGGCGTAGGAGAACCGGGCTATCCATTCGCCCAGGACTATCATCTCCGCGCTCGCGGCTATCCGGACGCGCTCGAACAGGTGCAGGTGGCCGTAGATGAAATATTCCACGTCGGGATGCTCGGCGAGATATTGCGTGCTGAACTCAAGGATGTTCGACATCATGCGCCGGGCGTCCTCGGGCGAGGGGCCTTCGATCTTGCGCGAATGGCGGCTCCAGTTGTAGGCGAAGGGAACGGTCCAGCGAGGATGAATGCCTGAAAATAGCTTCTGGCACACCTTGCTGCGGAACAACCGCCTCAACAGCCTGAACGAGGGCTTGAGCCGGCCGATGCCGTCGCCGTGGGTCATGAGAAACTTATGGCCGTCGAGTTCCTCGACCGCGTAACCGTCCACCACCTCGATGCCGAGTTCAGTGGGAAGGTAGTCGAAGATCCATATGTCGTGGTTGCCGATGAACCACACGATGCGGACGCCCCGGTCGGCGAGTTCGGCGAGTTTGCCGAAAAAGCGCACGAATCCGCGCGGCACGACATATCGGTATTCATACCAGTAGTCGAGTATGTCGCCGAGCAAAAAGAGAGCGTCGACCTCCTCCTTGATCGAATCGAGGAAGTCGACCACTCGTTTCTCGGCCTCGCGGGAATCCGCGAAATAGGGTGCTCCGAGATGGAGGTCGCTCAGGAAATAGGCCGTCACAGGAAACCGAGTTCAAGTTTAGCTTCTTCCGACATCATGTCCTGGTTCCACTCGGGCTCGAACACGAGGCGCAGGTCGACCTTCTCGGGGCCCTTGATGCTCACGAGCTTCTGGCGGACGTCCTCCACGATGAAATCGGCGGCGGGACACGACGGCGCCGTCAGCGTCATATCGACGTGCAGGGTTTTGTCGTCGGCCGTGTAGTCGATGCGGTAGATGAGGCCGAGGTCATAGACATTGACGGGGATCTCCGGGTCGAAGACCGTGCGGAGCATCTCGACAGTCTTGTTGATGATGCCGAGCTCTTCCTCGCTCTGGGGTTTCTCTTTGTTTTCCATATCAGAGGTTGTTTTCCTATGTTAACACATGGAATCAGAAAAGTACGGTGAAATCGACGTTCCAGCCCTGGATGCGGGCGCTGAAATTGTCGAGTTTCTTGGTCGCGGTGTCATAAGTGACGTCCCAGCAGTAGCCGCCGGTGATCTGGAAGCGTTTCCAGAGTTCTGCACCGATGCCGCACTGGATGCCCACCGAGCCGCCCGTGCGGTCGATTGCCTCGCACTTGGTGTTGCCGACGTTGAAGTTGAACACCGGTCCGGCGAAGATGAACGGCGCGACATAATTCTCGATGCCGTTCATCCGCGTCCACTTGAAACGCAGGTCGATGGGGATCTGAATCGTATGGAAGCGCAGGTCGGTGTCGCCGATGCCCTCTGATGACCACACGAACTGGTCGCCGAAGTCGCAGCGGCCGCCGTGGTTGGCATACTTCAGACCGAAATCAACGCCGAAACCGATGCCCGGAATCATCAGCTCGCCCATCACGCCGGCCTGAAAACCGGCCAGCGTCGAGTTGCCGATGAGATGCTGCTTCCAGTAGAAGCGCGAGAAATTGGCTCCCACCGTCGGACCCCAGCGGAATTTGGCCGAGGCTCCGAGAGCCACGGCCAAAAACGCGAAAATAATCAGGAATTTTCTCATTACGAAGCGAATGTCAGAACATCCACGCGGCCGTGACGGTCCAGTAGTTGTTCTTCACCTTGATGTCGTTCGAATAGTTGAGTCCGGCGTTGTCGTTGATCACGACCTCTGCCAGCTTGTTGAGGCCCCAGGTGTAGCCCGCGCCGATCTGCAGGTGACGGATGAGCTCGACGCCGATGCCGAGGTCCCAGCCCCACTGTGTGGTCTTGGTCGAGAAATAGCTGTCTTCGCCGCTGAGTTTGACCGCCACGTTCGGACCCGTGAAGATATAGGGCGAGATGATCGAGCCGACGGCGGGGAGGCTGAACTTGTATTTCAGATGCAGGGGAATCTCAAGGAAGTTGCCGCTCGCGTTGTATCCGTCCACGCCCTCCAGCTCGACATGGGTCTTCATGTGGGTATACATCACGGAGATGTCAGCGCCGAAACCGAGCATCGGGGCGATGTACTCGGCGGTTACGCCGGCTGTGATGCCACAGCGGTTGGACGCGTCAAGCAGTTTGGAGCCGCTGAAATGCAGCTGGTTGACGTTGAGGCCTACTTTCGGGCCGATGCCGAATTTCGCCTGTGCCGAAAGCCCTGTGCAGAGCGCGGCGAGGAGGAGGATAATTGAAAATTTTACCTTGTTCATAATATTACGGTTTGTTTCCACGGCAAAATTAAGAAAAATTTCCCAATTTTCAGTAAATTTGCAGTATGTTTGCCGAAATAATTCTGCCGTTGCCCCTGTATGGCACGTATACCTACCTGATTCCGCCCGAAATGGAGGCTTCGGTTCAGGTCGGCTCTCGCGTGTCCGTGCAGTTCGGCAAGAAGAAATACTACACCGGAATAGTCGAGCGCCTGCACGGCGACGCGCCCGATTACGAAGTCAAGCCCGTGATGGCTCTGCTCGACCCAGTGCCGGCCGTGCGTTATCCGCAACTCAAGCTCTGGCACTGGATCTCGGAATACTATCTCTGTTCGGTGGGGGAGGTCTACAAGGCCGCCCTGCCTACGGGCCTCAAGCCTGAGAGCGAGACGTTCATCACGCTCAACCCCGATTTCGACGCCCCTGAGGGCGTGAGGCTCACCGAACGCCAGACGATGGTGGTGATGCTGCTCGAGGAGAAGAAGAAGGTCCGGCTCTCGGACATCGACAAGGAACTTAAGTTCCGCAACACTGCCCAGATCATCAGCTCGATGCTCGCGCTCGGCGTCGTCAACGTCGACGAGAAGATAGTCGAGAGGTATCACGCGCGCAAGGAGACGTATGTCGTGCTCAACGCCGACCGGGGCGACGAGGAGCGCCTCCATGCCCTGTTCGACATGGTGAAGCGCTCGCGCCTGCAGGAGAAGACACTGATCAGCTGGCTCGACATGTCGGGCTGGCTCAACCGTCAGATGGAGCCGAAGCGCGTGCCGCGAAAGCAGCTGATCGAGACCGCCGGAATATCCGGTTCGATACTCAAGTCGATGATCGACAAGGGTATGTTCAGCCTTGAGAAGATGGTGATCAACCGGTTCAACATCACGACAGGGCGTGAGATTACGCTTCCCGTCCTTTCCGACGCGCAGAACGCCGCCCTCTCCGAGATACTGACGCTTTATTCGGGGCTCCAGACCGTTCTGCTCCATGGCATCACAGGCAGCGGCAAGACCGAGATATACACCCATCTCATATCGCGCGCTTTGCGTGACGGCAACCAGGTGCTGTTTCTCGTGCCCGAGATCTCGCTCACCACGCAGCTCACCGACCGTCTGCGAGCCGTGCTCGGCGACCGTCTGCTGGTGTATCACTCCAGGTTCAGCGACAGCGAGCGCGTCGACATCTGGCACAGGATGCTCGAATCGAACGAGCCTCTCGTGGTGCTCGGCGCACGCTCGTCGGTCTTCCTGCCCTTCGCGCACTTAGGTCTGGTGATCGTCGACGAGGAGCACGAGAGCAGTTACAAGCAGTATGACCCGGCCCCGCGATACAACGCCCGCGACACGGCCATGGTGCTCGCCTCGATGCATGGCGCCAAGGTGATGCTCGGTTCGGCGACTCCGTCGGTTGAGACCTACTGGAAGGCGCTCGGCGGCAAATACGGCCTTGTCTCCCTCTCCGAACGGTTCGAGGGCTCTGTGCTTCCCGACGTCGAGATCGTCGACATGCGCGAGCAGCGTAAGAAGAAGCTCAACAGCGGAATATTGTCGGGCCCGCTGATTTCGGAGATCAGACAGACTGTAGACGACGGGCGCCAGGCTATACTCTTCCAGAACCGCAGGGGCTTCGCCCCCGTCGTGGTCTGCAAGGAGTGCGGATGGACCCCAAAATGCGAGAACTGCGACGTCTCCCTCGTCTACCACAAGCAGTCGAACCTGATGAAATGCCATTACTGCGGGTTCACGCGGCCGTTGCCGACGCTCTGCCCGGCGTGCGGCCTGAACGGAATCGAGGTCTTCGGCTACGGCACGGAGCGCATCGCCGAGGAGGTGCACGCGAAATTCCCCGGTGCGCGCGTGTCGCGCATGGACCTCGACACCACCCGCAACAAGGACTCGTATCAGGAGATCATCGAGGAGTTCGCCGGCCACGCCACCGACATTCTCGTCGGCACGCAGATGGTGAGCAAGGGCCTGGACTTCAACGATGTCCGTCTTGCGGGCATCATCAACGCCGACACGCTTCTAAACTTCCCCGACTTCCGCAGCAATGAGCGGGCGTTCAACATGCTCGAGCAGGTGGCGGGCCGCGCCGGCCGGCGCAAGGAAAAGGGACTCGTGCTGATCCAGACGACGGATTCTAAAAACCAAGTGCTCGACTTCGTCAGGCGACACGACTACCGGGGATATTACGCAATGGAGATCGAGGAGCGCCGCAAGTACGCCTATCCTCCCTTCACCAAGGTCATCAACGTCTATATCCGCAACAAGGACGCCGTGGCCGTCGACCGTGCCGCCGTGCTGTATACCAAAAAACTGAGAGAGGTGTTCGGGTCGAGGGTGCTCGGGCCCGAAAAACCGTTCGTGAGCCGTGTCGCCCTGTGGTACATACAGTCGATAATGCTCAAGATCGAGGCCGGCGCGTCGATGAAGAAGGTCAAGGAGATCCTGCGTGCCATCTACGAGCAGACGGCCTCCTGGCCCGACATGAAGACCTCGCAGGTCTACTATGACGTCGACCCGGCGTGAACCCGTATGAAGAGCGCGTTTGCGATTTCCGATTTAATTTGTTAATTTTGTACGACGGAGGATTTCGGCCTCATAAACGACAAAACAGTCAAGACTATGGAAGAACTGAGATATCCTGTGGGCGTGCAGACGTTCAGCGAGATTAGAAACGGCGGATATGTCTATGTCGACAAGACATGGTGCATACCGTTGCTCGAAAGCGGCAAATTCTATTTCTTAGGCCGTCCGAGGCGGTTCGGCAAGAGCCTGCTGCTGTCGATGCTGCATGAATATTACGCCGGCAACCGCGGGCTGTTCAACGGTCTGGCGATCGACCGTCTGCGTCCCGAGGAATGGACGCCGCGTCCTGTCTTCCATATCGACCTGAACGGTCAGGATTTCACGGCGGCCGACAGCGTGTACAACAACCTTCACCGCCAGCTTGTGGATTACGAAGAAAAGTATGAAGTGGCGAAAGTCGAGGGCTCGCTTTCAGACAGATTCATCTCGGTTGTGAAGAAAGCCTGTGATAAAACTGGACGGAAGGTCGTGATACTCATCGACGAGTATGACAAACCGCTGACCGACAATATTCTAAACGAAGAACTCTATGTCGCTCACCAGGGGGCGTTGCGTGGATTTTATTCTGCACTAAAGACCTTGGATCCATACATAAAGTTAGCGTTGCTGACGGGCGTGACGAAATTCGGCAAAGTCAATGTGTTCTCCGGACTCAACAATCTCTATGATATCTCGCTCGACGATGAGTTTTCAGCTATCTGCGGCATCACCGAGGACGAGCTCCATGCGTATTTCGATCCTGGTGTGCATGCGATGGCGTTGAAGAACGACATGGACAAAGACGCTATGTACGCCGAACTGAAGAAGCAGTACGACGGATATCATTTCAGTGCCGACTGCCCGGACATATACAACCCGTTCAGTCTTCTGCTTTCACTACGCAAGGGCGAGACAGGAAACTATTGGTTCTCCACGGGCACGACCAAGATGCTTGTTGACCTCGTGATGCGCAACAACATATCTTTACGCGACCTTGACGAAGAGGTTTACATGAAAGATGACCTGAGCGACATAACGGAGTTTATCTCCGATCCGGTGCCGCTATTATATCAGACGGGCTATCTGACCATCAAGTCATATAATCGCAAGACAACCGAATTCACACTCAGATACCCGAACGAGGAGGTTGAGAACGGTTTTCTGAACGAATTCCTAAAAGGCTACGGCGGTGTTCGTGTGAAACCCAATTCCTGTGCGTCGGCTCTGTCCGAACTGCTGAAGGAGGGCAAACCCGAGGAATTTCTCAAACGGCTGAACGCCTTCTTTGCCTCGATGCCCTACGACCTGCGCAAGTACCAGGATTATGAGAGTTACTGGCAGACGGTGATGTATGTGCTTCTGACGATGCTCGGCTACCACACCGAGGCCGAGCGGCATACTTCCGAAGGCTCTATCGACCTTCTGGTCAAGACCCCCGGCTATATCTACGTAATCGAACTCAAGGTCGCCGACCGTCGCCGCAGGAAAGACAGCTATATGCCCGACGAGACCGGAGAGGTCGACTGGCTCGCCGAGCCGATGACTCCATACGGAGAGCAGAAGGAAGAGGAGCAGAAATTCGAGAACGAAGACGACACAGCGGAGATTCGCCGCGTGCTCGACGCCGCCGTGCGTCAGATCGAGGAGCGTTGTTACGTCGGTGCCTTCGCCTCCGACGGCCGCAAGGTCATCAAGATAGCCGCCGTCTTCTCGGCCGCCCGTCACCGCCTCGCCAAGACTAAAATATTCTGAATGACGAGTAACTGCGAAAAATTAACTTCGGATGTCGTAGTCATACTGCGCAATTAAATTGCCGTGCTTTATCTGGCATTCTCTTTTTTGCTGATACTCAAGTAATAAGTAAAATTACCGTGAACGAAGTATTCGACGAATTCGACAGGGAGCACCTGTGGCATCCCTACACATCGACCCACAAGCCGCTGCCGACCTACAAGGTGCGCAGCGCCAAGGGGGCTGTGATAACATTGGCCGACGGCCGTGAACTCATCGACGGCATGTCGTCGTGGTGGTGCGTGATACATGGATACAGCAACTCCGTGCTCAACGCGGCGGCCAAGGAGCAGATAGACCGAATGTCACACATCATGTTCGGCGGACTGACGCACGACCCGGCCATCGAGCTCGGCAAGATCCTTCTCGACATATTGCCCCCGTCGATGCGCCATATATTCTATGCCGACTCGGGGTCGGTGGCCACGGAGGTGGCTATGAAGATGGCCGTCCAGGCATATGACAATCCGCGCAAGACCAATTTCGCGACAATCCGCAGCGGGTATCACGGCGACACATGGAACGCCATGTCGGTGTGCGACCCGGTGACGGGAATGCACGGCGCGTTCGGTCCGGCGTTGCCGATACGACACTTCGCGCCGTCGCCGCGCTGCCGCTTCCACGACGAGTGGGATCCGTCGGACTTCGAGCCGATGCGCGATATAATAAGAAAGAACTCCGACAGTCTCGCAGCCGTGATTCTCGAGCCGATAGTGCAGGGCGCCGGGGGCATGAGGTTCTATCATCCGCAGTATCTCCGCGAGCTACGCAAGGAGTGCGACGCCAACGACGTGCTGCTGATCTTCGACGAGATCGCCACGGGTTTCGGCCGCACCGGCAGGCTGTTCGCCTGGGAACATGCCGGCGTCGAGCCCGACATCATGCTGATGGGCAAGGGCATCACCGGCGGGTTCATGACCTTCGCGGCCGTGGCGACCAACGAGCGCACGGCCGACATGATCTCCGCCTCGCAGAGCGGTGTCATGATGCACGGCCCGACATTCATGGGCAACCCGCTCGCCTGCGCCGTGGCGGTGGCCTCGACCCGGCTGCTGCTGTCGCAGCCGTGGCAGCGGCGTGTGGCCGAGATAGAGGACATAATGCGGCGTAAGCTCGCCCCGGCGCGCGAGTTCGATAACGTCGACGATGTGCGCGTGCTCGGCGCGATAGGTGTCATACAGCTTAAGGAGGATGTGGACACGGCGTCGTTCCAGAAGAGATGCGTCGAAGAGGGGGTATGGATCCGGCCGTTCGGCAAGAACGCATACATAATGCCTCCATATATGGCAGTGACAGACGCCCAGGTCGAGAAACTCTGCGACGCGCTCGTCAAACTCGTGCGGCAATGAGTCAGGACGGATACAGATGCATACTCGCGGGGCTTGAGGCGGAGGGCCGCCTCAGGCGCATACCCGGCCATAGGGCAGGGGGAGGACTGCTCGACCTCTGCTCGAACGATTATATGGGTCTGGCCGCGAGGGCTGGCGAATGGCGCGAGGAATTCCGCGCCCGTTTCGGCGACGTGGCCATGACTTCCTCGGCCTCGCGGTTGCTCGCTTCCGACCAGAAGGTCTATACGGCTCTTGAGTCGTGGCTCGAAGCATCTTACGGTCGGCCGGCGTTGCTGTTCAACTCCGGATATCATGCCAACGTCGGTGTGGTGTCGGCGCTCGATATACCGGGCACGCTCTGGCTCGCCGACAAACTGGTCCACGCCTCGGCAATCGACGGCCTGAGGCTCGCGGGAGCCGATTTCAAACGCTGGCGTCATAACGACACGGCGTCGTTGCGCAGACTGCTCGACAAGGAGAGCGGACGTTATGACAGGGTGATGGTGGTGTGCGAATCAGTCTACAGCATGGACGGCGACATGGCCCCGCTCGCCGAACTCGCCGCTATAAAGAAAGAAAATCCCAAGGTGATGCTCTATGTCGACGAGGCACATGCCGTCGGAGTGTATGGGCGTCGCGGGCTGGGGCTCTGCGAACATCTCGGTATGTTGGAGGACGCCGACATATTGGTAGGCACGCTCGGCAAGGCCTGCGCGTCGGCGGGGGCTTTCGTCGTGGCGTCGCCGCTGATAAAGGAATTTCTGATCAACAGCGCGCGAAGTTTCATATTCTCGACCGCGCTGGCGCCCGCCAACGCCGCATGGTCGCTGATGATGCTCGGGAAGCTCGCCGGCATGGAGCGTGAGCGCGGTCATCTCGCCATGCTCGCCGCGCGTTTCCGCGCGGGGGTGGAGGCCATCACCGGTTTGGCGAATCCTTCGCGGTCGGCGATAGTGCCACTCATGATGGGCAGCGCCGAACGGGCGGTGGCGATTTCACATGGTCTTGAAGAGGCCGGAATACTCGCGCTGCCCATCCGCAGACCCACCGTTCCTCCCGGCGGCGAACGCATCCGCTTCTCTCTCAACGCCGCCCTGACCGTCGACGACATCGACAGAGTCTGCTCCACACTCGCCGATATATGCGCAGAGACAAAGTAACCGATTGATACATAGCTTATAAAAACTGACGAGGCGATGCTGAAAAGCATCGCCTCGTCTGGCTCTGGTAGCGGGACCGAGAATTGAACTCGGGACCTCCGGGTTATGAATCCGACGCTCTA
>CAJTXU010000007.1 GCA_910584125.1 uncultured Muribaculaceae bacterium
TATGCTCAAAAATAGCTTCGCATCTGATATGCATTTAATTTGACCACTTACTTAGCATGTATAGATATAACACCTCTAAATTGGAAAACGCCTTGCGGCGGCATAAAATTGCAGACGTGGGTCGAAAACCGCCACACGGCGGCGTCATTTTGCGCCGTCGTGGCCATGGGCCTTCCTCCAGGCCTCGCATGGGCTGCATCCGGTGCCGTCGAAACAGTGGGTGCAGATGCGGTCCTTGGGCAGGCCTATGCCCTTGACAAGGTCTTCGATCTTGCAGAATTTGAGCGAGCTCAGCCCGAGACGGCGCGCGATCTCGGCCACCATCCTCTCGTATTCGGGCGTGCCGGTGGTGGCGTAGCGGTCGAGGTTGGCGTTCTCGTCGCCCTCGAGGTCGCGGATGATCTGGCGGGTGATGAGCTCCAGGTCGCTCTTCGACGACGTGAAGCCGATGAACGGGCAGCCGTATACGAGCGGAGGGCAAGAGATGCGGGCGTGGACGGCCTTGGCTCCCCCCTCGAAGAACGTGCTGACGTTGTCGCGCAGCTGCGTGCCGCGCACGATGGAGTCGTCGCAGAAGACGACGCTGCGGTCCTTGAGCATGGCGCCGTTGGGTATGAGCTTCATCTTCGCCACGAGGTTGCGGCGCTCCTGGTTGCTGGGGGTGAAGCTGCGGGGCCAGGTGGGGGTGTATTTCAGCACGGCCCGGCGGTAGGGGATGCCGCGGCCCTCGGCATAACCGAGCGCGAACCCGACGCCCGAGTCGGGGATGCCGCACACCCAGTCGGCCTGGGTGGCGTCGTCGTCGTGACCCATGGCGCGGCCGCAGGCCTCGCGCATGTCCTCGGCGTTGATGCCGTCGTAATCGGAGGCGGGGAAACCGTAATACACCCAGAGGAACGAGCATATCTGCTCGCGCGGGGAGGCCGGCTGCAGCACCTCGACGCCCTCGGCCGTGACCTTGACGATCTCGCCGGGGCCGACGTCGCGCAGGCGCTCGTAGCCTAAGTTGGGGAAGGCCGACGTCTCGCTGCTCAGCGCGTAGCCGTCGGCGCCGCGGCCTATAACTATCGGCGTGCGCCCCAGATAGTCGCGCGCCGCGATGATGCCCTCTTCGGTGAGCACCAGCATCGAGCACGAGCCGTCCACCTTCTCGTAGACGCGGTTGATGCCGTCGGTGAACGTGTCGCCCATATTGATGAGCAGGGCCACGAGTTCGGTCTGATTAAGCTTGTTGGCCGACAGCTCGCTGAGGTGCATCCGCTCGCGCAGCAGCTCGTCGGCGATCTCGCGCGCGTTGTTGACCTTGGCCACGGTGGCCACCGCATAGCGGCCCAGATGGGAGTTGACGATGATGGGCTGCGGGTCAGTGTCGCTTATCACGCCTATGCCCTCCTTGCCGTGGAACTCGTCGAGTTCGTCTTCGAACTTCGTCCTGAAATAACTGCGCTCGAGACTGTGGATAGAACGCGTGAAACCCGTCTCGCTGTCGTAAGTCACCATGCCGGCACGCTTCGTGCCCAGATGCGAGTTGTAGTCCGTGCCGTAGAAGAGGTCGTTGACCGCCTCGCGTCTGGACACCACTCCGAAAAAGCCACCCATATTCTTGACTTGATTTTAGATGTTGGATAAACGAAAGTGCAAAATTACTAAAAATTTCCTTTTCCGCCATCGCGACAGCCGTTAAAAAACGACTTTGTCGGCATCCTTTTGGCCCCGGCTCTTGTGATTCTCGCCAATTTCAATTATTTTTGCATCACCTTAAGTCGATACCAAACCTAAAAAGAACGACAATAATGAAGAAATTAGTGACATTCGCCGCCGCGGCCGTCATGTGCGTCCCGGCATTCGCCACCGACCGCCAGGCTCCCGCGGCCGAACCCAAGATCGAGAACCCCGACTCGACGGGCTTCAAGTTCACCGACGTCAAGATCAACCGCACAGGCTCGGTCAAGGACCAGAACAAGTCGGGCACGTGCTGGGCGTTCTCGGGCATATCTACGCTCGAAGACAACGTGATGCGCAAGGGTGGCCCCGAGCTCGACATCTCGGAGATGTTCGTGGTGCGCAACGCCTATATCGACAAGGCGAAGAAGTTCATGCGCATGAACGGCCAGATCAACTTCGCCCAGGGCGGCTCGTGGGGCGACGTGCTCGACATGACCCGCCTCTACGGCGCCATGCCCGAGGAGGCGTACACGGGCCTCAACTACGGCGAGGAAAAGCACTCCCACTACGAGATGGCCGAGGCCCTCGAGGCATACCTGCGCGCCGTGCTCTCGCGCGGCACCAAGAACAAGAAGCTCTCCACGGCATGGCTGCCTGGATTCGTCGGCATTCTCGACGCATACCTCGGCAAGGTGCCCGAGACATTCACCTACAACGGCAAGACATACACCCCGACGCAGTGGGCCGCCGAGATGGGCCTCGAACCCGAGAACTTCATCAACGTCACCAGCTACACGCATCATCCCTTCTATGAGAGCTTCGCACTCGAAATCCCCGACAACTGGGCATGGAGCAAGAGCATGAACGTGCCCATGGACGAGATGCAGCGCATCGTCGACTACGCGCTCGACAAGGGCTGGACCGTGATGTGGGCCGCCGACGTCTCGGAGGGCGGTTTCAAGTGGAACAAAGGCTACGCCCTGCTCCCCGACGACAAGGACAAGAAGGACATGACCGACACCGAGCTCAGCCGCTGGGTGAAACTCTCCGACAAAGACCGCGAAAGCTCCAAGTATGACATCAAGGGCCCCGTCAAGGAGAAGACCGTCACCCAGGAGTCGCGCCAGAAGACCTTCGACAACTTCGAGACCACCGACGACCACGGCATGGTGATCGTGGGCACGGCCACCGACCAGGAGGGCAACAAGTACTACAAGGTGAAGAACTCGTGGGACACCAACCAGCTCTACGACGGATACCTCTACGTCTCGATGCCTTTCTTCCTGGAGAAGACCCTCGGCGTGGGCGTGCACAAAGACGCAATCCCCGCCGACATCAAGAAGAAGTTCAAATAAGTAAAAAGTAAAAAGTAATAAGTAATACGGGCAACGGCCAGAGCACGTAAGCCGCTTATAACTTACAACTTAACACGCATTGCTTATTACTTATAACTTATTACTTATTACTTGTTGAAAGTATGGATATATCGGTCATAGTCGTCACCTATAATCAGGAAACCACCATCGCCCGCACGCTCGACTCGATATTGTCGCAGCGCGTCGGTGCCGACGTGGAGGTGATAGTGGGCGACGACTGCTCGACCGACGGAACCGAAACAATCTGCCGGGATTACGCCTCGCGTTTTCCCGGCAGAATCATATACCTGCGCCGCGAGGCCAACATGGGCGTCGTTGGCAATTATTTCGACTGCGTGCGGCGCGCGCGCGGCGAGTTTCTGGCCGACTGCGCCGGCGACGATTTCTGGACCGACCCCCTCAAGCTGCGGAAGCAGCTCGACCGGCTCCGCTGGCGCCCCGGCGTGACTATGGTGGCCACCGACTTCCTCTGCCGCGACGTCAACACGGGCGCCCTGTCGCGACATCCGCACGCGCCGGCCCCGGTCGGCATCGAGACCTTCGCGCGCGGACAGCTGTTCGTGCCCATGCTCGCCCAGCGCAGGCTGATCCATCTCTGCACGGCGATGTGGCGCCGTCAGCCGCTGCTCGACGCCATGGCGGCCGAACCAGAATGCTTCACCGACCCCGCCTTCACCACCGAAGACCTCCAGATTGTCCTCGCCATGAACGCCGCAGGCGAGATTGACGTTCTGCCCGACATCACCCTCAATTACAGCATCGGCCACGCCTCGATCTCCCACCAGCCATCGTTCGCGCGCCAGCTGGCCTATTCGCTCAGGTCCGTTGCTCAGACCCGCCGCCTCCAGATGTGGCTCGGCGTCAGCGACGACGACCTGCGTGCCAACTACACCCGCCTGCTCGACCATATGGCCGCCATGGCATTCCGCGCAGGCGACGCGGAGCTGCTCCGGAAGTTCGACGATTTCAGACGGGAAATGCCCTTCGCTCCCGGGCCCAAAGGCAGGGCATACGTCGCCCTGACCCGCAACAGCCTCGTGTGGAAGGCCGCGCGGCATCTAATCCCACAGATACATGGCTGACAAGAAGACTCTGATATACTGCACCAACGGTTACCCGTCGGACGTCTTCTCGGAGAAGGTGTTCGTCGACGGCGAACTCACGGCGTTGCGCCGCCACTTCGACCGCATCATCCTGCTTCCGGACGCCGACGCGGGGCGACGGCTCGGTTTCGCCGACGCTCTGCCCGAAGGCGTCGAGGTGGACTGGTCGCTTACACGCGACCGCCGGACGCATTCGCGTCTCGTCAAGCCCTTCTATCTGTTCCATCCCTACGTGGCGCGGGCCATGCTCGACGTCACCCGCGAGGCGCGGACCCCCGGCCAGTGGATCAAAGGGATGATGCAGGCGGCCAGCACCATCACGATAGGGCGCGTGATCAAACGGCTGCTGAAACGCAACGGCCTGCGCCCCGACGACACGCTGCTCTATTCCATCTGGTTTCTCAACTCGGCCGACGCCGCGGCTAGGCTCGCCCTCACCGGCGGATGGACCGCCGCCACCCGCGCCCACTCTTCCGACTTATATGACCAGCCATGGCATTTCCGCAGCGATATCGTCAGAAGAAGGCTTCTGCACGGCCTGAAGCGGGTAATCACCATCTCTGAAGATGGCCGCGACTATCTCAAAAGAAAATTTCCGGAGCACGCCGACAGGTTCGTTTCAGTGCATCTCGGCTCCACGCGTCGTTACGAGCCGGGCGGATACCGGACATGCGACGGCTCGGAGACGCCTCTCGAGCTCGTCACGGTGGCCCGCATCCACTCGTGCAAACGCCTGCCACTCATCATCGAGGTGCTCGAGGCCGTGGCTCGGCGCCGACCCGACAGGCGCCTCAGATGGACACTGATAGGCGACGGCGACTACAGGCGAGACGAACTTTACTCACGGGGCAAAGAGGTAAAGACTGCCAACTTAGAAGTGATATTCGCTGGAAGGAAGTCGAACGACGAGATACAGCGCTTATATCGAGACTGCCCGCCGCAATGGCATGTACTCATGAGCGCGACTGAAGGCATTCCGGTCTGCATGGGAGAGGCCATGTCATACGGCATACCATGCATAACGACTGATGCCGGACAGACATCCGAACTTGCCGACCGGAAGAACTCTATCATTTTCCCCGTCGATCTCGACGTGGAGGAATGCGCGGCGGTTCTCGCCGACAGGATATTCGACATGAAGTTACAGGAGCGCATGAGCGCAGCGGCCCTCGACAGCTGGAAACGCACATTCAACGCAAATATGCTTTCTGCTGTCACCGCCGGCATTCTCGATTCGTCACTGGATCATTAGCAATAGAAATCAGGCCACATGCTTCTTACGCATGCCGCCCGTAAAAATATTGAAGGCCGGAATCAGCGCGCTGAGACCGACCTCCGGGATAGGATGGATTTGGGGAGTAGCCCATAGCAGAGTCGAACTGCTCTTTAGAGAATGAAAATCTCTCGTCCTAACCGATAGACGAATGGGCCTACACACTCGCGGCCGCCGGAATGGCGCAAGGCGTTTCAAGCCCCGCTCCGACATGCCCCGAGACTATTTATTGTCAACCAAGCTTATTGATATGCTTCGCCAGACCGCTGCAGAGGTTAGCGGCCTTGTTTTTCGAAATCACGTTCTTGCGACCCAGACGCTGCAGAAGCGCGCTCAGCTTGTTGAAAGCTGCCTCGGCCTCGGCCTTGTCGGTCATCTTGCGCACCTTGCGCACTGCGTTTCTCGCTGTCTTGGCCCAGTAACGGTTCTCGAGTTTCCTTTTCTCCGCCTGGCGAATTCTTTTTAATGACGATTTATGATTTGCCATTTTTAAAAATTTCTTTTTGTGTCGATTCTATAAATTTGGTAGCCCATAGCAGAGTCGAACTGCTCTTTAGAGAATGAAAATCTCTCGTCCTAACCGATAGACGAATGGGCCACGATGTCGCAACTGCGCTCCTCCCGTCAGGGCAGAGTGCATTTTGCGACTGCAAAAGTAGTAAATTTTTTCTTTTCAACCAAATCATTTCGGTTTTTTATTGATTTCTGAGCTTTTATTTGTAATTTTGCACCCGAATTATTCACGATTTTTAATCTTTCTTAGGATTTATGAGGCTTGTAACCCTTCTGACCGCCGCGTTCTGCGTGGCCGCCGCTGCCCTGCCGACCGCCCGTGCGCACGCTGAATGGAACGACTCGATACGCTGGCACGCCGAGGTCGGCACGACCCTCTCGGCCGGCGAGCACACGCCGCTATGGCTTAACGCCAACCGATTCGGCTTCTCTTCGATCGAACGCAACAATTTCTGGCTCCGCCTCGGAGCCTTCAAGGAACTCGACAAGCAGAAACGCTTCTCATGGGGTGCCGGAGTCGACATGGGCGTCGCCCACCGCTTCCAGTCGACTTTCGTCCCCCAGCAGCTCTATGCCGAGGTGCAATACCGCTGCCTCGACGCCATGGTCGGCGCCAAGGAAATCTCCGACGGCTTCCTCGACCAGTCGCTCTCGTCGGGAGCCCTGACCCAGGGCTGGAACGCACGCCCAATCCCGCAGGTGCGCATAGGCATCTTCGACTATGCCGACGTGTGGGGTTGCAAGGGGATGTTCGCCGTCAAGGGCCACATCGCATACGGTGTCTTCGACGACAACTGGTGGCTCGACCGCTGGAGCTCCAGATACACCAACTATTCGCTCAGCACGCTCTACTGCTCGCGCGCCATATACTTCCGAGGCGGAAACGCCTCCAAATTCCCCCTTGAGGGCGAGCTCGGCCTCGTGATGGACACAGAGTTCGGCGGCAAGACCTGGATTCCCGACGGCAAGGGAGGGGGTTTCTGGGAGAGACACCCCACCGACCTCAAGGCCTTCGCCAAGGCGCTCATACCCGCCAAGGGAAGCTCCGACACCCGCCCCGGCGAACAGGCCAACGTCGAGGGCAACTTCCTCGGCAACTGGAGCCTCGGCCTCAAATGGCAGGCGCCCGCCGGATGGATGGTACGACTCTATTACGAACACTATTTCGAAGACCATTCGATGCTCTTCTTCGACTTCCCCTGGAAAGACGGCCTCTACGGCGTCCAGGCACGCCTGCCCCGCAACCCGTTCGTCTCCGACATCGTCTATGAGTTCCTATATATGAAAGACCAGGCCGGCCCCGTATACTGGGACCACACGCCGAGCATCGACTATCAGGTGTCGGGCCGCGACGAGTATTACAACCACGAGATCTACAACGGCTGGCAGCACTGGGGACAGGGCATCGGCAACCCGCTGATGACCGCGCCGATCTACAACGCCAACCACAACCTCTACTTCTACTCGACCCGCGTAATGTCGCACCACCTCGGCTTCAAGGGCGAGCCCTCGCCCCAGGTGGCATATCGCGTCATGCTCTCACATACCGACAGCTGGGGAACCTACAACGTGCCCTTCGACCGGGTCAAGTCCAACTTCAGCTGGCTGGCCGAAGTGAAATACCATCCCAAGGCCCTCTGGGGCTGCGAGGTGTCGCTCTCGCTCGCCATGGACCACGGCTCGCTGCTCGGCAATTCCTTCGGCGGCATGCTCTCCATCTCCAGGACCGGATGGTTCAAATAAAAGTAAAAAGTAAAAAGTAAAACGGGAGAATCAGGTCCCGTGGTGGAAGCCTGCGGCTTTCATCCCTATCTCCCAATCACCCCCTCCCCAATCATCCAAAGAAAATGCGCAAACTCATCATACTGATGCTGGCCGCTGTGGCCGTCATCTCGCTCGGCTCATGCCGCCGGGTCTCCCACAACGGCAAACTCGACGGCCACTGGCAGATCCGCGAAATCTACAACATCGAGACAGGCGTCTCCGAATATCCTACACAGAAGTTCATCAGCGTGCAGCTCGAGCTGATGCAGCTGCAGAACCCCAGGCAGTCGGCCGACCTCACCGGCGTCATAACTTACCACAAGGGCGACCCCGAGGTCATAGTCGACTTCCGCAACAACCCCACCGAGGCCCGTCTGGCTGAGTTCGGATTCAAGGGCAACCCGACGACGCTCCATATCGACCGCCTCGATTCGAAACATCTCGTGCTCAGTTCTCCGATGGCCGTGATCACGTGCCGCAGGTTCTAATCCAACATTTGTGCCTCCGCAAGCGTTAAGAAATTGCAATACCGATATAAATTCCACTCAACGATGTCAAGACGCTCCATCATCCGCGCGCTTGCGGCGCTAATAATCACGATAGTCTGCCTCCCGGGCACGGGAGCGGGACGCCCCTTGCCCCTGCCGCCGGCCCTCGACGGCTCGATGATGCCCTTCGATTTCGCCACGTGCACGCAGACGCCCTACCTCCCCGATTCGCTGCGTCCGGTCTACGCCTCATATATCGCGCGCCACGGCGCCCGCTATCTGTCGGGCCCCAAGAAGATGGAGACAGTCATCAAGGCCCTTGAGGCGGGACGCAACACGGGCTCCCTCTCCGACACCGGCGAGGCCTTCCTGCTGCTGGTCGAGAAGATACGCGACGCCAACCGGGGCAACTGGGGCGACCTCTCGCCCATCGGCATAGACGAGGAGCGACGCCTGGCCACGCGCCTGTTCGGCACGCTGACGCCGCTGTCGCGGCGCGGCACCGAACTCCGGGCCATATCCTCATACGTGCCGCGCGCCGTGATGACGATGTACCAGTTCTCCAACCAGCTGATCCGTCTCAACGACTACATCTCGGTCAGCACCGACGAGGGGCATCAGTTCTCGCCTCTCGTATGCTGCTTCTCGGCCGACACCGCCTATGCCGCCTACCGCCGCGACGGCGACTGGAAGGCAGTATATGACGACTTCGTGGAGCGCACTGTCTCGCCGGCCCCCGCCAGACGGCTGTTCACATCCACCCCGCTCTCCGAGCACAAACTGCGCTCGCTGACGCTCGACATGTACGAGGTGCTCAAGGCCAACCGCGCCGCCGGACTCCCCGCGCCCACCACCGAATGGATGAGCGTCGACGAGTACGCCCGCTGCTGGCGAGCCTCCAACCTGCAGCACTATCTGCGCAACAACGTCACTCCGCTCTCGACGCAGGCCGCCAGCGCTTCGGAGCCCCTGCTGCGCGACATCATCGCCCGCACAGACAGCGCGATATCCATGCCCGTGCCGACGCCGGCCTTCAACGGATGGTTCGGCCACGCCGAGACCCTGCTGCCGCTCTTCTCGCTGATGAATCTCCCCGGATGCTTCGCCCTGCCGCTCGACTATGACAACCTCGACAAGACATGGAAAATCGAGGACATCACCCCCCTGGGCGCAAACCTGCTGATACTGATAGCCCGCGCGCCGAGCGGCGAGCACTACGCCGCCATCCAGCTCAACGGCCGCACCGTCAGGCCAATGCAGGGACACCCCGACATAGTGAGATGGTCGGACCTGCGCGACTACTGGCTGTCGCTGGCAGAGGCTTACCGGCCGCCGCACGACTGACGGGGCCGCAGCTCCCGCCGAGACCCACACTTAATCACACATAAAATCCCACACGCTATGAATGACACGAACACCGACCTTCTCGCGAAGGCAAAGGCCCAGATGGCCGAAGACATGAAGACCCGCGAAATCGGAGCTATCATATGGAGCATCCCCGACGCAGGGTTCCACTTCATACCCGAGATACTCGTCACCGACCCCTACACCGGGCAGACGCGCACCGCGCGCGTCACCGGCATCTACCGCCACGACGACAACCTCTACGCCATAGAGGAGGACGCGGCCGGCGTGAGCGTCGACCAGTTCTACCGCCACGGCGTCGACGTGCCGCCCACGGTGGTGACCCTGTCGGAGACGACGGCCGCCGAACGGCTCGGAAAGCCGTCGGAGTCAAGGGGCTACACCTCGCAGGGCACGATCGAGGAATGGATGGCGATCGCCGACTGCTATTTCGAGGCGCTCAACGAGCGGTGACGGAAGACGGCGTCCCGACCCTCGCTCGCCGAACTTTTTGACGACGCCCGGGGTTATAATGCAAGAGGACGGCCTTCAGGGACGTCCTGTCGCAAGGTTATATCGCAGGAATGAGCTCTCCGGAGCCCGTAATAACAAAAGGAATATCACCTTTTCGTAACCTTGATGTTGCGGGAGCGGCGGCCTCGGCCGTCGTCTCCCGCTTTTGCCATATGATAAATATTTTGTAACTTTGCATTATGGCAGAAGATTTTGACATCAGGCAGAACCAGGACCGGCCCGAAGGGCCCGAAAAAGACATCGAGAAGGCGTTGCGCCCTCTGTCGTTCGGCGACTTCACGGGTCAGGACAAGATAATAGACAATCTCAGTGTCTTCGTCAGGGCGGCGCGTATGCGCGGCGAGGCGCTCGACCACACCCTGCTCCACGGCCCCCCGGGTCTGGGCAAGACAACCCTCTCCAACATCATCGCCAATGAACTCGGCGTGGGCTTCAAGACGACTTCCGGCCCCGTGCTCGACAAACCGGGTGACCTGGCCGGCATCCTCATGTCGCTCGACCCGCACGACGTGCTCTTCATCGACGAGATCCACCGCCTGCATCCCGTCGTGGAGGAATACCTCTACTCGGCGATGGAGGACTTCCGCATCGACATCCTGCTCGACAAGGGCCCCGGCGCCAAGTCGGTGCAGCTCACCATCGCGCCTTTCACCCTCGTGGGAGCCACCACACGCTCGGGCAACCTGACGGCGCCGTTGCGCGCACGATTCGGCATCCAGTGCCACCTGGAGTATTACGACCACAAGCTGCTATGCTCGATCGTGAAGCGCTCGGCCGGCCTGCTGCGCATCGGCATCGACGAACAGGCGGCCCTCGAGATCGCCCTGCGCAGCCGCGGCACGCCGCGAGTGGCCAACTCCCTGCTCAGACGCGTGCGCGACTTCGCCATGGTGCGCGGCTCCGGCCGCATCGACCTCGCCATCGCCAAGACCGCCCTCGAAGCCCTCAACATCGACCGATACGGACTCGACCAGATCGACAACCGCATCCTGCTCACCATCATCGACAAGTTCAAGGGCGGACCCGTCGGCCTCACCACCATCGGCACCGCCATCGGCGAGGACCCCGGCACTATCGAGGAAGTCTACGAGCCTTTCCTCATCAAGGAGGGTTTCCTGAAACGCACGCCGCGAGGCCGCGAGGTCACCGAACTCGCCTACCGTCACCTCGGACGCGCCGGCCAGATTCCGCACGACGCGCAGCCCTCGCTCTTCGACAATTAATTCAACCGAACTAAAACCAAGCCTTATCATGGCAGGTATAAAAGCCCTCGCTAAGGAGACCGCCGTCTATGGTCTCAGCAGCATCGTGGGACGCTTCCTCAACTGGTGTCTCGTCCCCCTCTACGTCTATCTCTTCCCCACCGACGAATACGGCATCGTGAGCTATCTCTACAGCTTCACGGCCGTGGCCCTCGTGATACTCAACTACGGCATGGAGACCGGCTTCTTCCGGTTCGCCAACAAGGAGCCCGACCCCGAGCGGGTCTACACGACGTCGCTCATCTCCGTGGCGACGACGTCAGTGATTTTCGTGGCGCTGTTGTCGGCGCTGCTGCATCCCGTCGCCGACGCCATGCTGCTGCCGCGCCACAGCCTCTATGTCTGGCTGCTCGGCGTCACGGTGGCAGTCGACGCCTTCTCCAACCTCCCCTTCGCCTACCTGCGGTTCAAGAAGAAGGCATTCCGCTTCGCCGGCATCAAACTGCTCAACGTCGGCCTCAACATCGGCCTCAACCTGCTCTTCCTGCTCGCCTGCCCGGCCCTGATGCGCGCGGCTCCGGGAACGGTATCCTGGTTCTATGAGCCTCTCGGCGGCGCGTCGTTAGGCATAGGCTGGATATTCGTGGCCAACATCATCAGCTCGATTGTCGTGCTGCTCTGCCTGCTGCCCGAGCTCACGGGGCGCCGCTACGCCTTCAGCGGCTCGCTGCTGCGCCGTATGCTCGGCTACAGCTGGCCGCTGCTCATCTTGGGCGTGGCCGGAATCCTGAGCCAGAACATGGGCCAGATCATCATTCCCTATCTCTTCCGGGGCCAGGAGGAGGCCGCCCGCTCGATGGTGGGCATATACGGCGCCAACATCAAGATCGCCATCGTGATGGTGATGTTCACACAGGCGTTCCGCTACGCCTACGAGCCTTTCATCTTCGCCCAGGCCAAGGGTGAGGGCGAGAGCAAGAAACAGGCCTACTGCGACGCGATGAAGTTGTTCGTCATCTTCGGCCTGCTCATCTTCTTAGGCGTGATGTATTTCCTGCCGGTGCTGAAGCATTTCGTGTCGCCTGCCTACTGGTCGGGACTGCGCGTGGTGCCGGTGATGATGGCGGCGGAGCTATGTTTCGGCGTCTTCTTCAACCTCTCGCTGTGGTATAAGCTCACCGACCGCACGCAGTGGGGCATGTATCTGTCGCTGCTCTGCTTCGCGCTGATGCTGGGTCTCAATGTATGGTTCGTCACAGCGATCGGCATCCCCGACGGCTACATGGGTTCGGCCTGGGCCGCGCTCATCAGTTATTTCACGGTGATGACGGTGTCGTATTTCCTGGGGCGCCGCTACTACCCGCTGCCTTATCAGGTGAGGCGCATGACGCTCTACACGCTGCTGGCCGCAGTGCTCTACGCGGCCGGGATGTGGATCGGGGATGTCTACGCCATGTGGCTCGTGTATGTGACACGCGCTCTGATGCTCATCGTCTACCTCGGCGTCGTCTGCACCTTCGAGGAGGTCCCCAAAGTCTCCCCTTTGCTGCGCCGCCTGCTGCGCCGCCGGTAAACCCGCATACAAGCATAAGGGCGCCGGCCGGATGGTCGACGCCCTTTATGTTCATACGATATGTGGAGTTCAGGTTATTTGCGCGGGGCGCGGCTGCGGAAGATGTCGCGGACCTTGCACGAGGGCATCGTCGCCGAACCTGCCGCCGCACGCGTGATGGCGCTGTAGCCGTAGGTGTAGCTGTGTATGCCGTTGCGCTCCTCGGCGATCGTGCCGTTGCTGTTGAGCGTGAACACTATGTTGTAGCTCTCCACGTCGTCCTCGTCAGTCTCCGTGAATTTGGCGGGAAGCATCACGGGGCCGTTGCCGAAGAGGCCGACGGCGGCGAGTATCTGCATGAGCGAGTCGTCGAAGGTGATATATGCGATCGTGCCGGGAGTCTGGAGGAACTTGTTGGCCTGGTTGCCATAGCTGAGGGTGTAGGGGATGTTCCATTCCTCATCGTCATAGCCGGGATCGGAGGCCCTGCCTTCTTTGACGGCGCGCACGAGATTGCCGTCACGCCAATCGTAGTCGATGGTGTAATGCTCCTCGTAACGTTCCACGGAACCGTCGTCGAGATCCTTCTCGATCTCCGACATCTTACAGTTGACCGACACGAGATTGCCGTCGCCGCTGTAAGAGAAAGTCATCTCGCCGCTGCCGACATAATGGTAGCTGTCGCCCTCGTCATTGTCTGTGTAGTCCCATGACGATTCCAGACGCGAGATGTAGCCACGGCCGTTGAACTTGACGTCCATGTCCTCCATCTCCTCTTCGCCGTCGCCGAGCATTATCGAGCCTTTGGAGTAGTCGATCTCGAGCAGTTTCGCATTTGAGATAAAAGGCGACGAGACGCTCTTGAAGCGTCCCTCGGAGTCATAGTTGAGGGTGAGATTGTTGTAGAACGTGAGTCGTGTGCCGTCCAGCTCGATGACTCCGCCGCCACCGGGCTCGTCATCATCGTCGCCGCCGCACGAACCGAGCGCGGGCACGAGCACGGCGCAGAGAGCGAGAGCGCCGATTGTTCTTAATGTCTTCTTCATTATCGTTTATCGTTTATTCCGGGGCCCTGATGTGTATGTTGTTCATATTTCTCCCGCCGCGCCGTCAAGGCCCTTCAGCCGACACGACGGGATTTGATTTTTATAATTTTACACTGGAAAGTTCGAAAAAATGTAATTTTCAACACAAAACCGGACTTTCCAGTGTGAATTCATGAGATCTTCAATCAGGTCTTGGCGTGCCTTGTGAGGCGGAACGAGAGGCGGTGGATGGGCGTCGGGCCGAGACGCTCAAGGGCGTCGTAGTGCGCGCGTGTGGGGTAACCCATGTTCTTCTCCCAGCCGTAGCCGGGCCAGCGGGCGGCGTATTCGCGCATCAGCTGGTCGCGGTGGGTCTTGGCAAGTATCGAGGCGGCCGCTATCGACATGTAGGTGGCGTCGCCTTTCACGACGGTATGGTGCGGTATGTCGACCATCCGCTGCGGGTCGAGATAGGGACGGAAGCGGTTGCCGTCGACAAGGATGTGCTCGGGGCGCGTCGCGAGGGCGTCGAGGGCGCGCTGCATTCCGGCGATCGAGGCGTTGAGGATATTGATGCGGTCGATTTCGTCGGGTTCGACCATAACGACGGCCCAGGCCGTGGCCGAGGCCTCTATCAGACCGCGCAGACGCTCGCGGGCAGCGGCCGTGAGCTGCTTGGAGTCATTGAGCTCGTCGCACTCGAAACCGGGTGGCAGAATCACCGCCGCGCAACTGACCGGGCCGCAGAGACAGCCGCGACCGGCCTCGTCGCATCCGGCCTCCGCCACGCCTTCGATCATCCACGGCCTCAGCATGTCTTATCGGTCGCGGGCTATTATGTATTCGAAAATCCGCGCGAAGGCGTCGCGCGACTCCGACTCGGGGAACGTGCCGAGAATCTCGAGGGCCTCGCCCTGCATCTCGCGCATACGGCCATAGGCGTATTCCACGCCGTCGTGCCGCTTGGCGAACTCAATCAGCGTGTTTATGGCCTCGGAGTCGAGCGTGCCGGCCATAAGCAGGTCGCGCATAGGCCGCGCGTCATCCTCCGGGGCCGTGCGAAGCGCGTAGAGCAGCGGCAGCGTCACCTTGCCCTCGCGCAGGTCGTTGCCCGTCGGCTTGCCGATGCGGGTGTCCTCATAGTAGTCGAAGATGTCGTCCTTGATCTGGAAGCAGAGGCCGAGAAGCTCGGCGAAGCGTACAAGCCGGTCGAGCTCGGCCGCCGTGGCGCCTCCGAGTTCGGCTCCCATCCGCACGCAGTTCATGAAGAGCGACGCCGTCTTCTGGCGGATCATGCCGAAATAACTCGCCTCCTCGAGCTCATGGTCGCGGGCGTTGCAGATCTGGTCGATCTCGCCAAGGCTGAGCTCCTTGCCCAGCGAGGATAGGGCCGAGACGACGCGTATGTCGCCGGTGCGTATGCCGGCGGCCAGGGCGTTCGAAACGAAGAAGTCGCCGACAAGAACGGCTATATGGTTGCCCATGCGGGCGTTGACGGTCGGCACGCCACGGCGCAGGGAGGTCTCGTCGACTATGTCGTCGTGAATCAGCGAAGCGTTGTGAAGCATCTCGAGAGCCGCGCCCGCATAGAGCACCTCACGCGTCACGCCGCCGAACATCCGCGCGCTGAGTATCACGAGTATCGGCCTTATCTGCTTGCCCTTGATCTCGAGATATCGCGTCACGATATCGTTCATCATGCGGTTGGGCGTGGCGAGGGTCTCGGCGATGATGCCGTTCATCTCGCCGAGCTCGGGGCCAAGACACTCCTGTATTTTTTTCATCTGGTTCATATCTCGCGACAAAATTAACAAAAAATCCGCAATTATCAGTCGTGTCGGGCATATAAAATGACATCCGGACATCCAAACCTTTGCCTTTGCGCGTGCGTTATCAAATTACAAACCCAATCACAAGGCTATGAAAAAGAAACTGAAGGCCGCAGTCGAGGCCGCCGATGTTCCGCAGGTCAGGAGCATTCTTGTCGACATCATAGGGCACGGTGCCGGCGATACGGCCACGATCGAGGACGTCACCGAGGCGATTGCCAACACCCCGGGCATCTTCGAACCTGACGACGGAAAGTTCTACGCCGAGCGACCCGAAGACATGACCGAGACCTTAATCGAAACCCTCCGCGCCGACCTCGACCGCAATTTCTCGCTCGAGAAGGTGCGTCTCTACACCGAGGTCGAGTCGATCAAGGCCCGCGACCCGCGATATTTCCGCGACCGTGAGAAGCAGATGAGGGCCATGGCCGAAGAGGCTGGCGAGGCACTGGCCGCCGCTCCGGAACCGGCAGAACCGTCCGATCAGGCCGACCCCGCCGAACGCCCCGCTCCGGCCGCGCGAGTGATAGGTTACGTCATCATGGCCCTCGGAGCGGCCGCCGCGATCACGGCCCTGTGCGTGCCCGTCAAATTTCTGCTCGGTCTCGGCATCGGCATCTTCCTGCTCGGCACCGCCGTCACCTACATGACCCTCGTGAAGCCGACCGCCGGCTGACACCCCTCACACGCTTCAACCGCATATTCACACAATTCTTATTCCGGTCTGACCACTGACACATGACAATAATTCACTATTACTTTGAAAAACCGCCCCCGTCACTCTCAGCGACGGGGGCGGTTTTCGTTTAGTTTCATGCGGCTTATCAGCGGGCCGAAGCCTTGCGGCTCTTTACGACACGCGCAGATGCTTTCTTGTACATTCTCGCCTGTTCAGGAACTATTTCTATAATCTCGCCGACATAGTTGCCGGTGATGGCGTGGCCGTTATCGTCAGTCACGTCAAACTCGATCTTGCGTGTGCCGTCCCCGAGTGTGCTGACGGTGACTGTGCCCGACTCAATCGGACCGAGGAATTCCTGATATCCCTCGTCGTCGGTCGAGTCAAGGTCGCCATACCATGCCTTCATCATCGAGCCTGCGAAGTCCACAGTGCCCGGGAAGATGTGGCCATCGGCGAGCGTGCGGTCAACGGTATACGTCCCGTCGGCCAGCCCGTCGCTTGAAGTCAGCAGATCGAACATTATGAAGTCACCGGCTTTCATATTCGGATCGGTCACCATGACGGCGACGTTGTTGATGTCTTCGAGCACACTGTGTCCCTCGTTGATTGCATAGGCGACAGTGCTGGGAATCCATTCGAGGTTCACATCTTCTACAAGAGTCGAGTAGGGACGCTTGGGCTCCTTGACGTCATTGTCACAGTAGTTTTCGATAACCGGGACTCCGGTATACGAGCCTGTCACGGGAATTCCCTCTTTCGTCATAAGGTCGAACTCGAACTTCGTGCCGTTTTCGCTAACGGTGAAAGTTCCGTCGGTGATCAGCCCGAACTTGCGGCGTCCATCACGCGAGATGTACTCCAGACGCGCGCCCGAAAGCACCTTCTGGCCGAGGATCTCAATATAATCATATGAGCCCGGAGTATAGCGGAACGGCAGATAGGAGCTTGCGGCTATGTTGCGGCTCTCCACGCTGTAGGTTCCGTCGGCCACCCGCTGGTTGGGGGCCATGCAGTCTTCCGGCTTGGGCTCGGTGAAATAGAGCGACAGAATGTAGCCGTCTTTCATTTCGCCGTCCTCGATCTCTCCCACGGAGAACATCGTCATCAGGTCGGCCGAATATAGATAGTACCAGTTGCCCCAGAAGCGGCCCTGGCCGTTGGCGTACTCGAGATCCACGGGCTCGGAGAAGGTCTCGTATTCGGAATAGCCTCCCTCGAATCCGACAGCGCCTTGATAGCGGAAGTTGACCGGGCCGCCGCTCGTGATGAGCTCCATGCGGATGTCATAGACACCCTCGCCGTCGACACGCACGTCGACCGTGCCGTTGAAGATCATGGCCGGCCCCACGCCTTCGTCACCCTCGGCCGAACGCACATACAACACTGATTTGTTGATGTCGAAGGTATAGTCGGAAGTGTTGTTTCCTATGCCGTAGTATCCCTCGGGCAGCTTGGGCTCAGTGAGCGATTCCGATTTCGGAGCCCGCAAGAGTAGCGCGACCTGCATGTCGCCGATGTTGGCAGGCATACCGTCGGCGCCGGGCTCTGCCGTGCCGAACTCTACGTTGTACATTCCTGAGTTGTCCGACTCTTCGTATCTCGTAAAGAGAAGATTAGTGAGCGGGGTGTATTCAGGAGCCTCCTCGAACATGATGCCGTCGAGCTGGTCGGCGGGGAACTCGCGGGTCACTCCATCCTTGTCAGTCACCACGAGGGTCCTGACGGTCTGCGCTCCAGCCATCAAGACAGCGGCAAGCGCTAATACGGATAAAAATATCTTTTTCATGGTGGGTCTGCTTAACGTATGAATTTGAATGAGTTCTTGCCGGCCTTAACGAGGTATACCCCCTTGTCAAGGTGCCCGATGGGCAGCGACAGCGTGCCTGCGGCATCGGCCGCGACGCGTGCGCGAAGCGCGCCTGCCATGTCATAGAGGGTCACTTCGCAGCCTGCGGCCGCGCCGGTCATCTTGAGTGTTTCGTTCGTGATGGTGAACGACAGGCCGGTGAAGTCGCCGCCCACTCCCTCGACACCCAAGTCGACATAGCCCATAGTGAGATTGTTGACTTCCGTGAGGGGATAGAGCACGGCCTCCTGTGTCATCACCACGGTCATCTTGAGGTTGTCGTCCTCGAGTTGCGCCACGGGCATATCATAGAACCAGAATCGCTCCTCGGAGCCGTCGGTCTTGTTGACCTGAACGTAATAATGCGTGAGCGCGTTGGCGCTGAATGCGGCGGCGACCACCGCCGCCATTGCTATTATAATTCTTTTCATTGTGTCCTCTGTTTGTGTGTTACTCGAATACGGGAGCGCCGCTGATCGTGCCGCTATAGGTGAGCACCGCGCGGCGTCCGGACGTGAACTTCATGTCCATCGTGATAGTGTATACTCCCTCGGCTTCCTCGACGGTCACCGTGCTGCCTTCGGCCATGCGGTTGTTCGTGGAGCTTCCGCCGGTATAGACGTCGACATAGCTGTTCCAATCGAACGTGCCGGGCTCGGTGCTACGGTCGCCGTAGGTGTATGTCCCGGCTGGAAGCAGCGTGGCCTCGGGATCGGCGAACATGTTGAGGCCTACGGTGTAGATCCAGTCGGGGTCGTTGAACTTGATGTACATGTTGCCGGCGGGACGTGCCATGGCGTCGTTGTATTCAGCCTTGGTAAGCGTGCCGCGCATCAGCGTGCCGTATTTCGTAAGCTCGCCCTCGAACCAGCCCTTGAGCGTCGAGTCGTCTTCGAACGTGATGTCGAACAGAATGGTGTAGACGCCATCGGCCTCGGTCACTGTCACCTTGCCTGACTTGAGTTCCTTGGTGTCCTCGGCAACTCCGCCTTCGGGCGTGAAACGGTATTCGCTGTAACCCGGTTCTACATAGAATCCGGTCTCGGCGCCGATGATGTATTCGCCAGGTTCGAGGCATACGGCCGTCTCCGAGCCGTACATGTCGAGTTTGAGGCTCTGGCCGTCCGCGGTGCTGAACGTAAGCTCGACGTTGCCGCCACTGAATATATTCTCGCTGACTGCGGTGAAATGCGTTCCTTCGGGCTCGATGGTCTCGAACGTCGGGGTGCCGGCAATCTGGCCACTGAAAGTGAAGTCGCCCGTACGGCCGTCGTTGAAATTGAGGTCCATGTCCATCGTGTAGTTGTCGCCGTCTCGTGTTACGACCACCTTGCTGCCTGCAATGAGCTTCAAGTTGGCGTTGGGACGGTAGAGATCGACGTAACTTGCGTTGGAGATGGTGCCGTCCTGATGGAAATCGGAGAGCGTATAGGTTCCGGCCGGCAGAGTGGTGGCGGATGCGTCGGCGTTGAAGATGAGGCTCATCTCGCACTTGTAGTCCGGGTCACTGAACTTCACATAGAAAGTGCCCGGCAGCTGGGGATTCTCATTATAGCTGGCCTTGTCGAGCGCCAAGGTAAGCCAGGGGGTGTAGCTGGAAAGCTCGCCTACATACTTGCCGGAGACCTTGATGTTGTCCTCGGTCGTGACGACCGTCTCGATGGTGTAGACATGGTCGGGGTTGACGCCTTGCTCGCGGAAACGGGCAGCATCCGTGGCGGCGCCCAGATTGACGTACATCTCGGCGGCGGCGATAGCCTTATCTTCCCCGTTGATCTTGAGCCACGTCCACCGATTATTCGAATCGATAGTGAAGGGGGTGTTCTCGCTGGAAAGGGTGTATGTGCCTACATTTAGGAATGATGCGTCCGCTGGGCCGTAGATGTCGACCGTGAGTTCGACGGTACCATCCTCGTTCTTGAAGGCCAGATTCGCGTTGCCGCCGCTGTAGACGTTGATTTCCGGCTGGAGGAATGTTACATCCATCCTCTGGTCCTGCGGGACGTCGCGGAACTTGAGCTCGCTGAGTCGGTCGGCGTTGAATTTGTGGGTTGTGCCATCCTTCATGTACACCGTGACATTCTGGGCTGTCAGCGTGGCGGCGGACAGCCCGAGAGCGAGAAGCAGTGTGGGTAAGTGCTTCATGATAATTAAGATTTTAAGTTACCGGCGTCAAGATTAAGGCTGACGCCGGCACCAAGTTCATAAAAAAGTTATTTTCGCCACAAAAATAATAAAATTTATGTAAAAGACAAAAGAATTATCATAAATTTGCAAAATAAAATCCGCACGAAACCATGTCGTGAAGATGGGCTACGAGCGCGGCCGCCGTGCGAGATGCCATCGGCCGCCGCGTCGCCGCCACTCCCTGGCGCGGAGTCGTCTCCACCCTCCGCCGCCTCCATCGATAATAATTTAGCTTATTTTAATACTTGTATACATTTATTAACCTTGAGTTGGATTGCGGGCCGGGCGCGTTACAGACCCCGACGGGCTGTAAGTTTTGCCCGCAGGAAAACTTACACTCTGTTAAATTCTCTGATTATACGATAGATGCGACATGTCTTCCGCCCCTCTCCCTGATTTGGAAATTACACCGTGACTGACTATATTTGCAACATCAAAACCGAAACATGAAATGCTCATGAGAATAATCGCCGTATCAATCTGCCTCGCTCTCGCGGCCCTCGCCTCACCCCGCGACGTCGTCAAGCCGCATGACGCCTCGATCCTATGGCTCGGAGGCCCGGCCTGCGAGAAGGCGGAAACGGACACCATACCAGACAGAGAGAACGCCCCCAAGCGCGGGAAGACCACTGTGTCCCGCCGCAGCAAGGACCCGGTGAACATTCCCTCCAGCTCAGGACGCTTCAGACGCTCAGTTTTCGAGGGCAACAACAACGCCTTTGTGATAGGCATTCAATATCGCTCGGGATGGCTCGTGATCGAAGGGGACCCGTCGGAAACGATCATGCGGTTGATCCTGACCGCTCCGGGTGAGAAACCGAGGATATACCGTTATGACGGCCGTAATACGGTGCAATTCTACATCGGCTCGAAATGCGGAGATTATAAGGTGCAGCTTCTCGGCAACGGAGTGCCCTACTACCGCACGGAATGCACGTTCGAATTTGAATTAGTCGACTAAAGCAACATACATCCACTCAAAATCAGAAACACTATGAAACTATCATCGATACTCGCCGCCGCCCTTATGACGGCCTCCGCAACGACATCGGGAGCCGGACTGGCACCCTTCCAATACAGTGTGGGCCAACGCCCAATGACAGCTCCGCTGCAGGAGATTTCGGTCGACTTCCACACCGAGGTCGAGACCGGCGACGTTGTCTCCGCCTGGCTCGCCGTCGACCGCGGCGATGGACAGCTCGACCTGGCGTGTCTGCCAGAATCTGTCGATGTGAGCAATTACGTCGGCTCGAAGGCGACACAGGGCACCGTGATCTTCAACTTCACAAAACAGAACCTCCCTCTGGGCCAGACCTACGTCTTCGGCATCGACGCCGGCTCGATCCGGGCCAAGAACGACCCGTCGCTGACCAACGACGAGCTCCGCGTCTCGTTTGAAGTCCCCGCCGATCTGGGTCCGGCGCATTTCGACCTCACCGGACACGACCTGGAGCATGACCCGAAGATCGCCGAAGCCGAAAGAATCTGGTGCTACTGGGGCATCGAGACCGAACCTGTCGGCGAACCGGAGTTCATCCTCTACCGCGAGAGTCAGGAAATCGGCCGATATCCGGCGCACGTCGGCTGGGACTGGGACCTCGGACAAGCCTATGTTGACTTCGGCGAGGAGATGAAATTCGACCGCGGTGTCGGCTACAGTCTCGTGCTTCCGGCCGGGAGTGTCCACGGCATGTGGCGCGACGATCTGCTCAATCCGGAGGCCCGTCTCGACTTCACCGGCGACTACGACCCCTCGGAAGAGCCGCTGCAATACACCTGCACCGTCGAAGTGAAGGGCCCCGGGCTGCTTCATATGGTCAGATTCCACTTCACATCCTGTCCTTGGCCGATACCAGCACAGGGAGCGAAGGCTCAGCTTTATCACTTAGACAGCGGCACGGTCGTGGCCGAGGCCGATCTGGTGCTCAACACGTCGGTCAACCACATCGAGATCGATGCCGATTTCGGCGGCTTCCCATTGCCCGAGGGTCACTCCTCGATCGTCATCCCAGACGGGGCTCTGCTGATCATGACCGAAGACGGCACACGACCCTGCCGCGGCATCTCATATTCGATGGATGGCGCCGGAGTCAGCGGCATAGTCGATGACGATGCTGAGAGCGGCGTGCTCTACGACCTGCGCGGCATACGCGTCGACCGCCCGCGCTCTGGCGAGATATACATCCGCGACGGCAAGAAAACCGTATGGCGATGAGAAGCGCATACCATAACCCGACGAGCCGCGTCATGCCGAACTGCATGGCGTGGCTCGTCCTGCTTCCGCTGCTGTGGGCGTGCGGCGACGGCGCCCGCAGCCTGCCTGCCGACTCGTTGCGCGTCGACGCGCAGGAATGCCTCGACAGCTGCGACTACACAGGCGCCGTGCGCGACGCCCTCGCGCTCATCGACCGCGCCGAGGCCACTGGCGACAGAGTCCTTGAAGCCGACGGACACGTGATCATGGCCGACGCCTATCGCGCGGTCTACAACCTCCCGGCTGCAAGACGCCACCGCACGGCCGCCGCCGAGCGATACGCGGCCTCCGACAGCACAGTGAGCGCGTTCTACGCATATGTGGACCTCGCCGGCGAATACTCGCACGACGACAATGATTCGGCCCGGATCGTGATGGAGAGCGCGCGTGCCCTCATACCGAAAGGCGACGCCGAGATACGCAACCAATACGAACTTCTCTATTCCGACATATGCCGTGTGAGGGAAGATTTCGGCGATGCGCTCAGGCATATCCACGCCATCGACCGCACATGGCTGAGCGGCATAATCACACCCGCCGACTCCGTGCATATCGGCGAGATCTATTTCCGCAACTCGATGCCCGACAGCGCGGCCCTCTATTTCGGCACGGAGGCCGCGGCCGACGACATACAGTACTGGGAATGCATGGCCGAGCGCAGCGAGGCGCAGGGCGATCTGGAGGCCGCGCTCGCGGCGCGCAAAAAGATGCAGGACCTCGAGTTCGACCGTTCGGCGACGGCCCTTGCCAATTCGCTGGAGTTCGTGGAGCGCTCGCATTACGCCCGCAAGGCAGCCGACGAGAAGGCGAGACGCGAACGGCTCGTGGCCGGTCTGCTCTGGGGCGCGGCCGCCCTGGCCGTGGCCGCGCTGGTCTGGATGCTGCTGCATTACAGCCGACGGGCGCGCCGCTATAAGACGGAAAGCGACATGAAGGATGTCGTGATGATCGACGCCAAGACCGACTCGATGGCGGACGTCTCCGCCGCGCAGCCGGCCGACGCCGGCACAGGCTCGCCTGCAGCGGACGCCGCGCTTGACGACAAGTGGATATACGTGATACTCGATTTCTACATGTCGCGACTCAACGGCATCAGCCGCGAGTATTTCCGCACGCCTGACGAGCAGGGACGCCGCGAGATCGAGGCGGAGTTCAACCGCGAACTGAAATCGCTGCGCGAAGGCGACATATTCGAGGAGATCGAGCAGCGCGTCAACGACCGCCACGAAGGCGTGATGCGCGACGTCCGCCGCGACTTCCCCCGCTTCAACGAGCAATACCTCCGCCTGATGCTCTGCTCGCTGGCCGGACTGTCGAGTCAGTCGACATGCCTTTTGCTCTCGATCGAGAAGGGCAACTATTACGTGATGTGGACGCGCATCCGCGCGAAAATAAGAATCAGCGAGTCGCCGCGCCGGGAACTCTACGAGTCGCTCTTCATATCGAAATGAGCGGCGAGAACCGCAGCCTTAGACTTCCCGACTACAGCCGCGATTTCATCGACAGTGGCCTCGCGAAGACGCTTGAGGCTCTTGAAATGTTTCATCAGTTTCGAGGCCGTGGCCTCTCCTATCCCCTTGATTCCATCGAGCTCGCTTACGGTCTGCGACTTGCTGCGCCGGTTGCGGTGGTGGGTGATGCCGAAGCGGTGGGCCTCGTCGCGAAGGTCCTGCACAACGCGCAGACTCGGTGATTTCTTGTCGAGATAGAGGGGCAGCGTGTCGCCCGGAAAGTATATTTCCTCAAGTCTCTTGGCTATGCCCACGAGCGCGACATCGCCGCGTATGCCCATTTCATCAAAGGCCTCGACGGCGGCGCTGAGCTGGCCCTTGCCGCCGTCGACCACCACGAGCTGCGGCAGCGGCTGGCCCTCGGCCATCATGCGAGTGTAGCGCCGGTGGAGCACCTCCTTCATCGACGCGAAGTCGTCGGCGCCTACGACGGTTTTGATGTTGAAATGTCGGTAGTCGCGGCGCGCCGGACGACCGTTGCGGAACACGACGCAGCTCGCCACGGGATTCGTGCCCTGGATGTTCGAGTTGTCGAAACACTCGATGTGGCGCGGTTCGGCGTTGAGCCTGAAATCCGACTTCATGCGCTCCATCAGCTTGTCGGTGGCGCGGTCGGGATTGAGCAGCGCGGCCTCCTTCTCGCGGTCTTTCATGTATTGCGTGGCGTTCTTGACTGCCACGTCGAGAGCGCGTCTGCGCTCGCCGCGCTGAGGCACGGTGAAGCGTGTGCCGGCGAATTCCACGTCGGGCATGAACGGCACGATGACCTCCGTGAACTCACGTTCGAACCGCTGGGTCACCTCGGCTATGGCCATGGAGAGAATCTCCTCGCGCGAGCTCTCGTTGCGCCGCAACACGTATTCCAGATTCAGACTCTGCGTCACCGCCCCATGATGGGTGTGCATGAAGTTGACGTAAGCGCGCCCGTCGCCCTCGACATACGCGAACACGTCGGCGTCGGGCGCCGAGGTCTCCCCTACGATGCTCTTCGCGTTGTATTTCCTGAGAATCTCATATTTTTCCTTGACCGCCTGCGCCTCTTCGAATTTCCAATCCTCGCCGAGCTTCGTCATCTCGTCGCGCAGAGCGCGTTCAAGCTCCACGGTCTCGCCGTTGAGTATCTGGCGCACCCTCTTGATATATTCGCCATACCGCTCGGGACTGATGAGCGCACGGCACGCGCCGCCGCATTTGCCGATGTGATAGTCGAGGCAGAGTCTGTAGCGTCCCCGCGCGATGCTTTTCTCATCGAGGGCGTGGCGGCACGACCGCAGAGGATACGTGTCGCGGATGAGGTCGAGTACGAGTTTTGCCGACTGGACATTGCTGTAGGGTCCGTAGTATTTGCCGTCGATGCCTTTCTCGCGGGTCATGAATATGCGGGGATACAGTTCGCGGGTCACGACAATCCATGGATAAGACTTGTCGTCCTTGAGCAGCACGTTGTAGTGAGGCTGATAATGCTTGATCATGGCGTTCTCCAGATGGAGAGCGTCTTCCTCGGTGGGCACCACGATGAAACGCAAGTCGACGATGTTGCGCACAAGCAGATTGGTGCGCGTCGAGTCATGTCGGCGGTTGAAATAGCTTGAGACGCGTCGTTTGAGACGCTTGGCCTTGCCGACATAGATCACCTTGCCGCGGCGGTCGAGATACATGTATACGCCCGGCGACTCCGGCAGATTCAGGATCTTGTTGCGCAGCTGCGCGCCGGGGCGGTTTTCGAATATGTCCTCGCGGGTCCTGTCGGGTTTGATCTCGATGTCGAAACCTCCGACTTCATCGATTTTGCGGCCCGTGGATGCGAGCAGATTCTCGACGCTCTCGCGCGAGGCCGGGGCGGCGCCGGCGTCGGCGTCGGCGGCATCATCGCCGAGTGACGCGTCGGCGGGTTCGGGCAGGTCTGTTCTTTCGAGTTCTTCCATATCTGTATAACGCAAGGGGAGCGGCCGGCGTATATGCCGGCGTCCGTAAGCAAAAGGGTGCGTCCCGAAGCCGGGATGCACCCCTCCGCAATTTCCGAATCAATCGGAAATATTGGACATGAACCGAACCTATTCTTCCGAATCAATCGGAGTTTTCAATAAAAACCCGGAGGCGATTGCCCGAAAGAGGGCTGATGCGGATAACGCGGATTCAAGATCGTCTAATCACGCATGGGCAATTGCCGGTGAGCGGATAGAACCGTGTTCCGTCCAGTCTTAATATAACAAGGCGGCGGAACCTTTTGTTCCGCCGCCCGCAGGATTTAACATATTTCGTCTCGGAGCCCGAATCAGGCCGTCGAGCCGCGTCAGTATTTGAGCAGCGAGGTCACCTCGCAGTCGTCGGGAAGGGCCGCGCGGCCGTTGAGGGCGGTGAGCTCCACGACGAAGTTGACGTAGATTTTCTTCGGATTCATCGATTTCACCAGGTCGTAGCAGGCGCGCATCGTGCCGCCGGTGGCGAGCAGGTCGTCATGCAGCAGCACGACGTCGTTCTCGTTGATCGCGTCGCTGTGAAGCTCGATTGTATCGACGCCATACTCCTTGGCATAAGCCTTCTTGATTGTCACCGAAGGGAGTTTGCCGGGCTTGCGCGCGGGCACGAAACCGCATCCGAGGCAGTAGGCCATGATCGAACCGCCGATGAAACCGCGCGATTCGATGCCGACGATCTTGGTTATGCCTTTGTCGCGATAGAGTTCGACAAGTGCGTCGCTCATCGTGTGGAGTGCTTCGCCATCCTTAAGCAGGGTGGTCAGGTCGCGGAAGATTATTCCCTTTGACGGGAAATCGGGAATGTCGCGAATCTTGAGTTTGAGTTCTTCTAATTCCATTGTCGTAATATTAGGTTGTTTGAGATGATTCATTTCAGCATCTTGTTTCGGTCGTTCCGAGGCCGCCCGCACCCCTGCCCCGCGCGCTACTTAAACCCCTGACGCAGATACGTGATAGGAGACCTCCTGTTCCACGTGGAACAAAACTTAAAGCATTACTTTCCCCCTCCGATCAGGAGCAGCAGCACGTTGATGTCGGCAGGAGAGACTCCGGGGATGCGTGAGGCCTGTCCGATTGTGGCCGGACGTATCCGGTCGAGTTTCTGACGGGCCTCGGTCGAGAGAGCGTTGACGGAACTGTAATTGAATCCGTCGGGGATATGCACGTGTTCGAGCCGCGTCTGGCGGTCGGCGAGTTCGCGCTCGCGGCGGATATAGCCGTCGTATTTGATTAGGATCTCCGCGGCCTGGATTATCTCTTCGCGGCGGCCCTCCTCTATCCTGCCGAACTGACGGGCAAGCGCGGGGACGGCGTCGGCAAGGATACGAAAGCCGAGCTGCGGACGGCGAACGAGCTCTATGAGGCGAACAGAGGCCGTGAGCGGCGACGTGCCGTGCTCTTCGAGAAAGCGGTTTGTCTCAGGAGTCATCTTCACCAGACAGTTCGCGGCGAACTCCATGAGCTCGTCGCGCTGCTGGCGTTTGCGCACCATCAGCCGGTATCGCTCTTCGGTGGCGAGGCCTATCTCATGTCCGAGCGGTGTCAGACGCATGTCGGCGTCGTCCTGACGGAGAAGAATGCGGTATTCGGCACGCGATGTGAACATGCGGTAGGGTTCGTCGACTCCCTTGGTGACGAGGTCGTCGATAAGCACGCCGATGTATGCATGGTCGCGACCGAGCACAACGGGGTCCTGGCCGGCGGCGCGACGTGCGGCGTTGATTCCGGCCATCAGGCCCTGGGCCGCCGCCTCCTCATAACCTGTCGTGCCGTTGACCTGACCGGCGAAGTAAAGCCCCGGCACGAGCTTCGTCTGCAGATCGTGTGTGAGCTGTGTGGGGTCGAAGAAGTCATATTCTATAGCATAACCGGGGCGATAGAACTGAACGTCGCGCAGCGCGGGGACGCATTGCAGGGCCTCGACCTGCACACGCCAGGGCATTGACGACGAAAAACCGTTGATGTAATATTCCTCGGTGGTCTCGCCTTCGGGCTCAAGAAAGAGCTGATGGCTCTCCTTGTCGGCGAACGTGACGAGCTTTGTCTCGATGCTCGGACAGTAGCGCGGCCCGATGCTCTTTATGTCGCCGTTATAAAGCGGCGACTCGTCGAGACGCGAGGTCATGCGGGCGTGCGCCTCGGGGTTGGTGTGCACTATCCAGCAGGGACGCGGCTTGAGGGTGCGCTTCACGTCGGGCAGGAAAGAGAACTTCTCGAAATCGTCATTGTCGCCGTCCTGGCGTTCGGCGAGCGTGAAGTCTATGGTGCGCCCGTCGATGCGGGCCGGCGTACCGGTCTTCATCCTGTCGGTCCTGAATCCGAGGGCGGCGAGCTGTTCGGTGAGCCCTTTGGAGGCGTCTTCCGATATGCGGCCGCCCTCTATCTTGGTCGGACCGAAGTGCATTAAGCCATTGAGAAAAGTACCCGCCGTGAGCACTACCTGCGCGGCGCGAAACTCGAAACCGAGCGCCGTGCGCACGCCTTCAAGGCAGGGGGAGTCGGGCTGGGAAACGTCTATTAGAAGGCTCTGCACCGTGTCCTGGAACATATACAGGCCAGGCGTGGCGTCAAGTATCTGACGCCAGCGGTCGATGTATTTCGTGCGGTCAGACTGAACTCTGGGCGACCATACGGCCGGGCCTTTGGAACGGTTGAGCATCCTGAACTGAATGGCGGTCTCGTCGGCGACGATACCCATGCAGCCGCCAAGCGCGTCGATCTCGCGCACGATCTGGCCCTTGGCTATACCGCCTACAGCCGGATTGCACGACATCTGCGCCACCCGGTTCATATCTTTGGTGACCAGCAGGGTGGAGGCGCCCAGCTTCGCGGCGGCTACGGCCGCCTCACAGCCGGCGTGGCCGGCCCCGATCACTATGACATCGAAATCAAACTTCATTTCTCTTCGGTTATAAGTTGCGGCCACGAGCGGTCGAGCATCGCCAGAGCCGCGTCTTCGTTGGCCTCCATTATCTCACGCTCGCCGGGGCCCTTGTCGTCTATCCCGCACAGGTGCAGGACGCCATGGATTATTACACGCATCAGTTCACGCGCATAAGGCTCACCCACGAGCAGCGCGTTGCTGCGTACGGTGTCGAGCGAGATCATGACGTCCCCTCCTATCGTGTCGCGCCGAGTGTAGTCGAACGTGATGATGTCGGTGTAATAGTCATGGTCGATGAACTTCCGGTTGGCTTCCAGAATGTATGAGTCGTCGCAGAAGAGGTAGGAGATACGTCCCACCTTGAAACCGTGTGATGCGGCCACCTCGGCGATCCAGCTCCTCACGGCCTCGAAGTCGACCGAGGGGAGCGCCACATTTTCAGAATTGAAATTTATCATAGATTGTTTAAGCAGATACCAAACATACAAAGATAACGATAAAAATCGAAAAGAGAAAATCGAACGCCAATTTTCGTCTTATAAAGGCCGCAGGCCTTTACCACACGACCTAACCCTACACAAACCTTTACCCGCCTCGCGACACTGCGACCCGTGGACACCCGACACTGAGGCCCGACCCGACACCCGACACTGAGGCCCGACCCGACACCCGACACTGAGGCCCGACCCGGCACCCGACACCGACACGACACAACACCCGACACGACACCCGACACCGACACGACACGACACCCGACACGACACCCGACAGGGGAAGAATATAGCCTTGGCCCAGCATTCTATTTAACATAATGCAAGAATATAGAGTGACAAGGATGAATTATTGGGATTTCCTTTCTATTTGCAATCGCGAGACATGCATGTTGAAAACATTAGCAATTGCCTGTCGATTAGGCGATTTAATAGAGATAATACCATTTTTAAGGCCCTGAGGATTGAAAATTCATTCCATTTCATGCAATCAGTCGCGAATGTAAAAAACTCAAACCTCGGAAAAGCGATACCGATTCAAGAGAAAAGGGGAAATTTAAGTTTTATCTGAATTTTCTCATTTTATTTTGACTTACCGACAATAATAAGTATTTTTGTGGAAAGTTAGCCACCCGGCCGCTCACCGCCCGCTCTCCTCCCGAGGCCGCCTCTTCGATTGCCTCACGACCATCTCCTCAATCATCTCCTCAATCACCTCCTCCCTCTCCTCATCCGGCCGCTTCGCTTGCCGCCAGCAACGAGCGAGGACGAAAGATAATCCTAAGGCGGATGCTCTGTGATGAGGCGGAAGCCGATTCAACTCTTATCCTTTCAAATTGCAAAACCAAACAGTATGCACATGACATTACGCACCGCCCTCTCCACGCTGACCGCGATTACCCTCTCGCTATCGCCAGCGTTCGTCTCGTGCAAGGACGACGACCCGACACGACACGATGGCATCGAGAAGCCCGACGGCCCGCGCGACGAGCCTGGCGGCACCGACCGTCCGGGCGGCGAAGTGCCCGGCGGAGAGGAACCCGGCGGCGAAACTCCCGGCTCGGACCAGGACGACGAGAACTCCGTGATTGTCGGCGACTGGCGAGGGGACAGAGATGAAATATTTTTCACCTTCGACGCCGGAAAACGTTTCGAGGGCAATCTGGGCGACGGCCCGATCATAGGCGGCTACGACTATAAGGATTTCCCTCATCAACTCCTGCTGAACATCGAGACCGAAACCGAAGTACGCACCCTCGAACTGAAGTGCTTCATTTCCGGCGACTCGATGAAACTCCTTGACATCGCGGGCCATACTTGGACGCTCACACGCACGAACTAAACTTCTGTTTAACATAATATGAATCTATCGAAGATAAAGAAAAGACTCTCTCGGTCGGGCACGCCCTACAACCGCCGGGGCATCATCATGCTCGGCGGTATGTTCGCCACGCTGCTCGCTTTCATCATAATCTGGTGCTCGCAGACCACGTTCCGCGCCATGAGCGACTGGATGCTCTACATCGTCAATATCTTCGCGGCGCTGCTGCTTACCCTGCCCGCCATCGTGCTGCGGCGCGTCTGGATACAGACCGCGCTGATGCTCCTGCTCGACGCCCTGCTGATCAGCAACCTGATGTATTGCCGCACATATTACACGGCCATCCCGCCCGACAGCTACCTGCTCGCGGGCAATCTCGGCGATTTCACGGCAAGCGTCTACGACTCGCTGCGCTGGGCCGACATCACGCTGCCGCTCATCGCGCTCGCCACGACGGCCTGGGCATACATCTCCCCCGCCCGGCGCCCATGGTGGCCGAGACTACCCTACGTATGCGTCACCATCGCGGCCGGAGCCGTCGCGGCCATCGGAATGGTCTGCAAAGGGGGTTTCTACAACGAATACGACCGCCTCACGCAGTCGTGCTACTACAGCACGTGCGGAGTGCCCATCTATACCGTCGGCGGCCATCTGATCTACAACATCATCAGCGACGACACGCCCGACACACCCGAGATTCGCGCCGAAATCGCCGACTGGAACGCCGAAAAGGAGCGCCTGCGTTCATACACACCTCTCCCCGACTCCGTGCCGCGCCGCCGCAATCTGGTGATCGTCCTGCTCGAATCGTTCGAAAGCTGGCTCACCGAGACCCGCATCGAAGGCAAGGAAATCACCCCCTACATCAATTCGCTGATACGCGATCCCGGCACTCTCTACGCCCCAAACATGCTGACGCAGGTTGCCTCGGGACGGTCGATCGACTGCCAGCTGCTGCTCGGAAGCGGTATGCTGCCGATGCAGAACGCCGTCTACAGCATGAAATATCCCGACCGCGACTACCCCTCGCTGATGAAGGCCATGAAGGCCGACCGCGACGCCCGCTGCGCCATCCTGACCTGCGACAAACCAATCACGTGGAACCAGGAGGCCATAGCCCGCTCGATGGGATATGACACGCTGCTCGACCGCTCGTCGTGGAAGATCGACGAGGTGATCGGCAACCCCGCCAAACTGAGCGACGGCTCTTTCATGCGCCAGGCCGTGGAGAAGCTCAGGAGCGGAGAAATCGTCGCGGACAGTGACCGCCCGTTCCTGCTGACTTTCGTCACGTATTCGGGCCACAATCCGTTCCGGCTCCCCGACAACCTGCGCGACCCGGCGTTCTCTCTGCCCGAAGGGAAATATCCCGAACGCATGGCCGACTATGTCACCATGGCGCATTACACCGACTCGCGTCTGCGCACGCTGATAGAATATCTCCGCAGCCGCCCCGACTATGCCGAGACGCTGGTGGTCATCACCGGCGACCACGAGGGTCTGGCCGGCGACCGCGCCGAGATACTGCGTTCGGCCGAGGCCCGGGGCATCGTCTCGCCGCTGCAGCTCACGCCCTTCATCGTGCTCAATTCGCCCGTGGCGGGGCGACGCGACGCCGTAATGGGGCAGATAGACATGTATCCTACGCTACTCTCGCTGCTCGGCCTCGACTCCTACGGCTGGAAAGGGCAGGGGCAGAACATACTGATGCCCGGACGCGTCGAGGCCGCCATTTCGTCGATGACGGGCGAGACACTCGGCGACACGACCCGCGTCGCCCCCGGGGCGATGCGCAACCTGCGCTCGGCACGCCGCATCAGCGACCTCACAATCAAGACGATGAAACACTGAACAGATGTCAAGACATATAATAAAGATAAATCCCGACTACGAACGTTTCCGGCCTCAGATCGAGTCCATAGTGAGGCACGGCATGCCCGACGGGGCCGAGGTCATCTACCGGGGCCGCAACACCCTCTACCGCCTGCGGATGGGCGACAGCGCGGTCATAGTCAAGGAGTTCGGCCGACCAAACGCAGTCAACGCGTTCGTCTACACCACCCTGCGGCGCAGCAAGGCGCGCCGCAGCTACGAGAACGCCGAGCGGATGCGCGGGCTCGGTTTCGAGTCGCCCGAACCGATTGCCTGGGGCGAGACGCGCGAGGGGCTGAAGCTCACGGGCAGCTGCTATATCTGCACCGAACTCAAGGGTGCCACCGAGATGCGCCATTGGGAGGAGTTCCCCTTCGCCGACACGTTGCTGCCGGCCTTCGCCGCCGAGATACACAGGCTGCACCAAGCCGGGGTCTGGCATAAGGATTTCTCGCCAGGCAACATCCTCTTCACGGGCGATGCCGCGCGGGGATACACATTCCATTACGTAGATCTGAACCGCATGCGCTTCGGCGTGCACAGCCGCAGCAGGCTCATGTCGATGTTCCGCTCGATCAACCTCGACCGCGGGGAGACAGCGCGCCTGGCGCGGCTGTATGCGGCCGCGGCGGGCGAGGACGCCAACGCCGTGGAGCGCGAGGCCCTGCGTCAGCTCGAAGGTTATTTCAGGGAAAAGGAACGGAAACGCCGCTTCAAGAAGCTGCTTCATCACCGCCATTGATGCCGTAGGGCGTGCGCACGAGGCGCGCCTTGCGCGTATGCCGGCGGATGGCGCGGTTCTTCTCTATCGATTCGCGCGTGCGGTAAGGGCGCTTGTGGTCGAGATGCAGCACTATGGCCGAATAGCGTTTCTGCACGGGGCGTATGCCGAGGTTGACGAGACGCTCGCCGAACTCGCGGTCCTGGCCGCCGTACTGCATCCGCTCGTTGTAGCCGTTGACGGCCAGCATGTCATACCGCCATCCCGATGAGTTGCAGCCGTTCCATGATGCCCGGGCGGGCGTCACATGGTTGAGCAGCCATGCGAACGCCGGACTGTGGAGCAGTTTGGTGCACTTCCAGTTCATCTTCAGCCCCTGCTGGCGCAGCCAGTCCAGCGTAAAGGCGCGGCCGGTCTCGACGTCGTCATAGGCAAGTCGCCGGCTAATGTCCATCGGGAGTTTGAAATATCCACCCGACACGAAACACCCGGGCTGCGCCGCGCGGACGTGCGTCTCCACGAAGTCGGGACGCGGCACGCAGTCCTGGTCGGTGAATATCAGGTAGTCGGACGCCGAGGCGACGAGCGCCTTGTTGAGTATCCGCGACTTCTGGAAACCGTTGTCCTCATGCCATACATGCCTGATCGGAAGCCGGTCGCGGAACGAGTCTATCAGTCGGCGGGTCCTGTCGTCCGAGCCGTCGTCGGCTATGACTATCTCGTCGGCGGGCCGGGTCTGGAACAGATAGCCCCAGAGTGTCTTCTCAAGCCACTCCGGGTTGTTGTAGGTCGATATCACGACGCCCACGCTGAATGTTTCTGACTGCATCTCTTATGTCGCTGTTTGGGGCTTTGTAGCCGTTGGAGTTTCAAAATTACTCATTTTTTTTGAATTATTAAGTGATAATGTGTATTTTTGCAGTCTGATAAAGGGGACACGACTTCAAGCGCCCCGTCACTGAAGAAATGGAACAGGAGACAATACCCTTCAACAGGCCCTGCCACACAGGCCGGGAAACCGAGTACGTCGAAGACTGCATAAGGAGAGGAAAGACATGCGGCAACGGGGAATACACGGCCCGCTGCCAGAGATATTTCAAGGATAAGACCGGAAGCCTTAAGTGCATGATGACCACGTCGTGCACCGACGCGCTGGAGATGGCGGCCATGCTGGCCGGCATCGGTCCGGGCGACGAGGTGATCGTGCCCTCCTACACGTTCGTGTCGACGGCGCTGGCTTTCGCACGCCAGGGCGCCGACATAGTGTTCGCCGACAGCCGCGCCGACAGCCCAGACATCGACGCCGACTGCATCGAGGCCCTCGTCACGCCGCGCACCCGCGCCATAGTGCCTGTGCATTACGCCGGCATAGCCTGCGACATGGACGCTATCATGGACATAGCCCGCCGCCACGGCCTGCTCGTCATCGAGGACGCGGCCCAGGGCATCGACAGCTTCTACAAGGGGCGCGCGCTCGGCTCGATCGGCCATATGGGCTGCTTTTCGTTCCACGAGACGAAGAACATACAGTGCGGCGAGGGAGGCATGCTCCTGATCAATGACCCGGCTCTGATCGAGCGCGCCGAAATCCTCTGGGAGAAAGGCACCAACCGCCAGAAGTTCTTCCGCGGCGAGGTCGACAAGTACGGTTGGGTCGACATGGGCAGCTCGTTCCTGCCCGCCGACTATGTCTGCGCCTTCCTCTGGGCCCAGCTCGAGCATCTCGACGAGATACAGGAGCGCCGACGCGCCATCTGGCGGCGTTACGACACGGGCATCGCCGACAGCCCGCGCTTCTCGCGCCCCTCGCTGCCCGCCTACGCCACCAACAACGCCCACGCCTATTACCTCGTCACCCGGACGCCCGAAGACCGCACGGCCCTCATCGCCTGGCTGAAGCAGAGAGGCATCCACGCCGTGTTCCATTATCTCAGCCTGCACAACAGCGAGTACGCACGCCGTCGAGGCTGGAGCGGGGCGGACCTTCCACAGGCCGACCGCTACACGGAGTGCCTGGTGCGTCTGCCGCTGTTCCGCGACCTCTCCGACGCCGAGGCCGACCGGATCATCGACGCCGTCAACGAGTTTTTCGCATCTGAACCTGAAAAGGCATGAAACTGCACCTTGTCAACGACGAGAAGATAATCAACCGCACGATCGGGGAGTTCGAGGCCGTTTTCCCGGGCGAGAACCTGTGGGTGGTGACCAACCGCCGCCGCGGGTTCAGGCTCGTCGAGAAGCGCGATTGCGTCGTGGGCCGCGAGGAGTTCCTGCGCAGCCACGCCTCGCGGCGATATGACGAGATCTACATCCATCTGCTCAATCCGCGCAAGATCAGCGTGCTGCGGCATGTCGACATGAGCCGCGCCCGTGTCTACTGGATCATCTGGGGTCTCGACCTGTACAACAAACTGCTCGTGCCCAAGGGTTTCCGGCTCTTTGCCCCGGGCAATTCGGGAGCGCGCGCCAAGGGCGTCGGCGCCCTCGTGAAGCGCATCGGCGAGCGGCTGCAGGCCCGCCGCACGGTCAGGTTCATCGAGCGGCACGTGGACTATGTCGTGACCGACACCACCGAGAACGACTACGACTGGCTGACGCGCTACTATCCCCGGCTCGCCGCCAAGCCCCACAAGGATTTCTTCTATTACCCTATCGACGTAATCCTCGGCCCGGGCCTCATGGACTCGCAGGTCGACGGCGACGACATCATGATAGGAAACTCGGCGTCTGCCACCAACAACCATGAGATGGTGATCGACCTGCTGTCGCGTCTCGACACGGGAAACCGTCGGATTGTGGTGCCGTTGAGTTATTCGGGCCGCAAGGAATATGTCGAGGCCGTGTCGGCGAGAGGGCACGCGGCATGGAGCGACAGGTTCGTACCTCTGCTTGAGTTCCTGCCGCTTGACGAATACAGCCGTCAGCAACGCGCCACGTCGGTGGCCCTCTTCGGCAATCTGCGTCAGGAGGCCATCGGCAACATTCTGATTTCGCTATATTTGGGCGCGAAGGTTTTTCTGCCGCGCACCAATCCGGTATATGCCTGGGCCCAGGGCCACGGCCTCAGGGTGTTCGCCCTTGAGACGCTCGACCAGAAAGAGCTCGACACGCCGCTCGACGCAGACACACGCCGCGCCAACCGCGAAATCCTCATGTCGCTCTACACGCGCGACCGCATGCACGCCCTTATGCGCGCCCTTACAGATTAGTTGGTCTTTCGGAACACGACCTTGCGCTCGGGAGATTGCAGTTCGACGGTCATGGTCTTGCCGTCTTTGCTCACCTCGACATCCTCAAGCACTGAGTATTGCGTAAGCTCTCTCATGAACGCCTGCGACACCTGGTCTTTATAGGCCGAGGCGCTGCTGTCGGCCATGCTCACGCTGACCGTCGACATGTCGTATGACAACAGAAGGTCGTTCTCGTCGTCTACATCGAACGACCATGTGCCGGTCACGGTCGCCGTGCCTTTGACCACTGTCTGTGCCGTGGTGTCGGACGCAGCCGGCGTTATGTCGTAGTCGGCGGTGAGCGTCACGTTGCCGTCGGTCGAACTGGGATTGCGCTCGAACATGATTTTTGTGGTCGACGTGGCGAGCTTCGACGGCTGGAACGCGTCAGTAACATTGGCGGGAGTGCCCTTCACCCACTCGCCTGTGAAGTCCGTTTTTTCCGAACATGAAGTCACCGTCAGGGCGCCTGCTGCCACGGCGGCGGCAATCAGCAGATTGTTGTGTATTCTTTTCATAATATTCTCGATTTTGGTATTCTCGATTCTGACCGAAGTCACTTATATTCAAAGCCGGGCGGCCTCACCTCGCCCGCCCACAATAACAACAACCCTCTCCCCGCAATAGTTGCCCCGTCAGTCACGCACGCCCCGACTGCATTCCGCGGATATTTACAAGGGAATCACAGAAAGCTATGTGTTTAATGTTAAACAAGATTAATGAGTGTACCAATTTGGATACCATTTGTTATCTTTGCAAACAAAACGTATCGACTATGGAAATTGTAAGCGCAAGAGAATTCAGGGCCAATCAGACAAGTATTCTATCAAAGGCCCTAAAGGGAGAATCAGTTCTTCTTTCATCCCGTCTGGGCATGTTCAAGATCACACCTGTCACCGAAGAAGACACTCTGACAACCCGCATATGCAAGGGCATCAGAGAAGCAAAAATGATTCAGGAGGGCAAACTCCCTCGCAGAACCGTTCAAGACATGCTCAATGACCTTTGACATAATAACCACCCCAAACTTTGAAAAGGCTTTCAAGGTTTGGGCAAAGAGGCATCGCTCTCTGGCACAGGACTTACTGGGCTTCACTAAATCATTAGAACAGAATCCATTTCAAGGCGATGAACTTACACCAGGCATACGCAAGATTCGCATGGCGATAAAATCGAAGGGGCGTGGCAAATCCGGAGGTGCGAGATTCATAACATTTACTGTACTTTCCTCTGAAGCTAATCGCAGCGTATTCCTTATCGACATCTATGACAAGTCCGATTATTCTACTGTAGATGTGGACGTAATCCGTAAGATTGCGAGTGAATATATGCTTGCAGAGGGAGATTCCCAGTCTTAGACAGACGCTTGCACTCGGCATGCGTCATACAGCCCTGACAGCCACTGATTCGGTGGGCGACGGTATCTGTAGATAAATTTTCTTAAAAAAATTCGGGGTTATCTGTTTGTATTTGTAAATTGTTTGCGAAAAAATAGCTAACTTTACATTCTAATTGCAGAAGTGGCGTCCGACTGCAAGCCGGCCGGCGCCTTTTTCAGAGCTATTTGGGAAACGACAGATAAAAAATGGAGCCGGAAACCTATCACATACCCGCACTTCTCGATGCCGCCATCGAGGGGCTAAACATCAAGCCCGACGGCGTTTACGTCGATGCCACGTTCGGCGGCGGCGGCCATTCGCGCGCCATCCTCACCAAGCTCGGCCCCGACGGCCGCCTCTTCGGCTTCGACCGCGACCTCGACGCCCTGGCCAACGTGCCCGACGACCCCCGGTTTACATTTGTACATTCCGACTTCCGATATATCTCGAACTTCCTGCATTTCCACGGCGTCGACCATGCCGACGGCATCCTGGCCGACCTCGGCGTGTCGTTCCACCATTTCGACTCGGCCGAACGAGGGTTCTCGTTCCGCGCCGACGCACCGCTCGACATGCGCATGAACCGCAACGGCGACCGCACCGCCGCCGACCTCCTGGCCGGCTACGGCAAGGATGACCTCGAGCGCCTGCTGCGCGCTTACACCGACCTCAAGCGCCCCGGCGCAATCGCCGCCGCAATTGTCCGCGCCCGCGACGCCGCCCCGCTCCAGACGACCTCGCAGCTCGTCGAGGCCGTCAGAGGCTCAATCAACCCTAAATCGGAGAAGAAAGACCTCGCCCAGGTGTTCCAGGCACTGCGCATCGAAGTCAACGGCGAGATGGACGCCCTGCACGGGCTGCTCACACAGTCGCTCCGTGTGCTCCGCACCGGCGGTCGCCTCGCCGTCATAACATATCACTCGATCGAAGACCGAATGGTCAAGAACTTCATCCGCAGCGGAAACACTCGCGGCGAAATCGACAAGGACATCTTCGGGAACGTCCACACCCCGTGGAAGGCCGTGACACGCTCGCCGATAACTCCCGACGAGGCGGAGGTCGAGGCCAACCCAAGGTCGAGAAGCGCCAAACTCCGGGTGGCCGAGAAAACGGACTGAAAACAAACAACCAAACCACACACTATAGACAGAACACCAACAGAACAACAGCAAGAAAGGGAAGGAACGTGGGAATCAGAACAACTTTGAACACTATGGGAAGGAGAAAAGGGTCCGGCGCCGACGCGCCGGAATTGTCGCCGGCCGACACGGCCAACCGCAAGCCGGCCGACGCACAGAAAACCGGGAAAAAGGAATATTCCTGGATTAACGAACTCAGGGCCGGACGATCGATCTCGGTCGAGTTCTTCAAAAGCAACGCATGGCTGATACTCATCATAGTGGTCGCCGTCATCGCGCTCATCGGCCTGCGATACAAGACCAAGACCAAGATGGAGGAGATAAAGCGCCTCAACACCGAACTCGCCCGCGCCGAGAGCGAGAAACTGCAGGCCAAGTCGGCCTACATGTCGCTCATACGCGAGACCGAGATGAGACGGATGGTCCGCGAGAAAGGCCTCCCTCTCGAATTCCAGGAACAACCACCTTATGAAATCATAGACGAGAAGTAGACAGCCATGGCAGCGAAAAAAAACAACAAGACACACATCCTGTTCCGTTACGGCATCATCACAATCATGTTCGTGGCTTTCGGCGTGGCCCTGCTGGTCAAGCTGTTCCAGACCACCGTGGTCGACGCCAAGGAGTGGAACGCCCGCGCGAAAGCCGAGCTCTCGCGCATCGACACAATAGCCCCCGAACGGGGCAACATCCTGGCCGACAACGGCAACATCCTGGCCTGCAACCTCAAGGTCTATGACATAAAGCTCGACCTGCGCCACGACAAGATCCTGAAGATGAAGGTCATCCCCTGGAAGGACATCGACGCGCTGGCCGACTCGCTCGACACCTATTACCCCAGGATCCCGAACGTGCTGACGAGCCCCGCCGACACCTTCGCCAAGTATTCCTGGCACACAAGGCTCAAACGCGAGTTCGAGAAGCCGGACTCGCTGCGTCCGCGCGCGCTGCGGCTCGCCCGCAAGAAGACCCTCGAGGACTACGAACGCATCAAGAAGTTCCCATTCCTCAAGGATATAGAGGGACGTCACCCGCTATACAAGGAGGTGCGCAACACGCGCATCTATCCGTTCGGCAAAATGGCATACCGCAGCATCGGCCGCGTCAACGAAAACCAGTTCACGCGCCAGATCCACGGCTACTCGGGCCTTGAGAAAGACCTCGACACCCTGCTATACGGCAAGCCCGGTCTCGCCAAGAAGGTGGCCCTCACCTCGGGCATAAGCAACTGGGTGACGACGCCGCCGCGCCGTGGATTCGACATCCACACCACGATCGACATCGACATGCAGGACATGCTCGAGGAGGAACTCCACAACATCTGCGCCGAAGCCGGAGCCGAATGGGGAACGGCGATCCTCATGGAGGTCAAGACCGGCGAGATCAAGGCCATTTCCAACATCGAGCTCCTCGAGGACGGCACTTACGGCGAGGCCCTCAACCGCGCCGTGCTGCCATACGAGCCGGGCTCGGTGATGAAGCCCATATCGCTGATGATCGCATTCGAGGACGGCCTGGTGAGAAACGTCACCGACGCCGTCGACTGCAGCCCGTTCATGAAGACATCCGACCCCCACGGAGGCGGCATGAAGAACATGAAGCAGGTCATCGAGCAGTCGTCCAACACCGGCATCTCGCGCGTCATATTCCGCGGATATTCCAAGAACCCCGAGAAATGGTACGACCGCCTCGAAGGGCTCGGATTCTTCGAGCCTATCCGCTCGGGCATCGCCGGCGAGTGCACGCCGCGCATACGCCGCCTCACCGACAAGGACTCGCGCGGCAACAACATCACCATGACGGCCCGCCACCTCGACCTCGCGCGCCAGGCCTACGGATACAACACCGAGCTGCCGCCGCTCTTCACCCTCTCGGTCTACAACGCCATCGCCAACGACGGCAAGTACGTGCGCCCGCACCTGGTCAAGAGCCTCATCGACGAGGACGGACGCGACTCCGTGCTCAAGATCGACTACATCCGCGACAGCATCTGCTCGCAGGCCACGGCCCGCAAGGTGCGCGAGTGCATCCGCGAGGTCGTCTGGGGCGACCACGGCACCGCCCGTCTCGTGCGCGACGACCGCGTCTGCGTGGTCGGAAAGACCGGAACGGCCTACCCCGTGGAACACGGCGTCTACAACAAGTCGAAGCGACGCTACGCGTTCGCCGGATTCTTCCCCTACGACAACCCCAAATACAGCTGCATGGCCCTCGTGCTCTCGGGCGCCGGCAACTCGGCCAACCGGACCTCGGGCCAGGTGGTCAAGAACATGGCAATCAAGATGTATTCGCGAGGCATGCTCAACAACGCCTCGACCTACACGGCCGAACGTAAGGACGACGCCCCCGTCGTGTCGGGCACGACCGGCGGCGGCCTCACCCGTCTGGCCGCGGCCGTCGGCATCAAGGTCATAAAGCGCGTCAAGGTGGCGCCCGCGACCCCGATCGGACGTGTGCCCGACGTGACCGGCTATGACGTCCCCTCCGCGCTCCGAATCCTCGAGGGCCACGGCCTGAACGTCAAGACCACCGGCTCGGGCCACGTGACCGCACAGTCGCTGGCCGCCGGATCGGCCTACCGCCGGGGCCAGGAGATAATGCTGACATTGAGAAACTGACACTGATTAAGAAAAAAATAGACAATACACATACAATGACCATCAAACTATCCAGACTTCTCGAAGACATCCGACCTCTTGAAGTGATCGGAGACACCGAGAAAAACATCATAGGCGTCGAGAGCGACTCGCGCAAGGTTGAGAAAGACTCGCTGTTCGTGGCGGTGCGAGGCGTCACCACCGACGGCCATAAATACATCCCAGTGGTGGCCAGCGCCCACGTCGGCGCCATTGTGTGCGAGGACCTGCCGGCCTCGCTCGAGAAGGGCATCACATACATCCGCGTCGCGAACTCGGCCGAGGCCCTCGGCCTGCTCGCCTCGGCATGGTACGGCCACCCGTCGCGCCAGCTGAAGCTCGTGGGAGTCACCGGCACCAACGGCAAGACCACCACGGCCACGCTGCTCTACGAGATGGCAAAGCTCGAGGGCTACAAGGCCGGTCTGCTCTCGACGGTCTGCAACTACATCCAGGACCGCGCCATACCCACCACCCACACCACTCCCGACCCGCTGACGCTCAACGAGCTGCTGGCCGAGATGGTCGAGGCGGGATGCGACTACGCCTTCATGGAGGTCTCGAGCCACGCAGCCCAGCAGCACCGCATCGCCGGCCTCAGGTTCAAGGGCGGCGTCTTCTCCAACCTGACGCGCGACCACCTCGACTATCACGGCACGGTCGAGAACTATATGAACGCCAAGAAGATGTTCTTCGACTCGCTCGACGCCGACGCCTTCGCCCTGGTCAACATCGACGACAAGGCGGGGATGTATATGGTGCAGAACACTCGCGCCCATGTCTACACCTACTCGCTGCGCTCGGATGCGGACTTCCGCTGCAAGATACTCGAGACGCGCCTCGACGGCACGCTGCTGCAGCTCGACGGCCATGACATCGAGGTAGGCTTCACGGGCCGCTTCAACGCCTACAACCTCACGGCCGTCTACGGCGCCTCGATCCTCACCGGATTCCCCGAGGAGGAGGTGCGCGTCAACATGAGCCGCCTCGTGCCCGTGGCCGGACGCTTCCAGACGTTCCGCTCGGCCGACGGCGTGACGGCCATAGTCGACTACGCCCACACTCCCGACGCGCTGGTCAACGTGCTCGACACGATACGCGACGTGGTGGGAGTCAACGGCCGCATCACCACCGTGGTGGGGGCCGGAGGCAACCGCGACCACGGCAAGCGGCCCATGATGGCCCGCGAGGCCGCTTGCCGCAGCGACCTGCTGATTCTCACCAGCGACAACCCCCGCGACGAGGAACCCGACGCGATCATCGCCGACATGCGCGCCGGACTCACCGACGACGAGATGCGCCGCACGCTCTGCATCACCGACCGGCGCGAGGCGATCCGCACCGCGATCCGCATGGCGCAGCCCGGCACGGTGGTGCTCGTGGCCGGCAAGGGCCACGAGCCTTACCAGGAGGTCAAGGGCGTCCGACATCATTTCGACGACCGCGAGGAGGTGAGCGCCGAGCTCGCCGCACGGAAGGGATAATGCATGATTCATGATTCAAGATGCATAATTCATAATTTAATTCGAATTTAGAACTCATGATATACTGGCTATTGGAGGCTCTTGACGGATGGCGGTTCCCAGGCCATAACCTGATGGGTTACATCACGTTCAGAGCCGGAATATCTTTCGCGCTGTCGCTGGTGATAGCGCTCGTGTTCGGCCACCGCGTCATCGCCCGCCTGCAGAAGATGCAGATCGGCGAGGTGGTGCGCAACCTCGGACTCGAGGGCCAGCTGGCCAAGAAGGGCACCCCCACCATGGGAGGCATCATCATAATCATGGCCACGCTCATCCCTTGCCTGCTGATGGGCAATCTGTCGAACATCTACATGATCCTGATGATCGTCGCCACGCTCTGGATGGGCAGCATCGGTTTTCTCGACGACTACCGCAAGCTCAAATACCACAACAAGGACGGCCTCAAGGGTAAATACAAGGTGACCGGCCAGGTCGGCCTCGGGCTGCTGGTGGGCATCACGATGTGGCTCTCGCCGCAGATCGTGATGAGCGAGAACTTCGAACGCGAGATCGTGTCGCAGGGCACGGTGGTCAGCGCCGACGGCACACCCGGCGAGGCCGAGACCGTCACCGAGGTCGTGGTCTCCAAAGACGAGATCAAATCGCCGCAGACCACCATCCCGTTCGTCAAGAACAACAACTTCAACTATCAGTGGCTCATGTCGTGGGTGCCCGACGCCAACGCCGCCCAGACGCTCGGCTGGCTCGTGTTCGTGCTCGTCGTGGTCGTGGCCGTGACGGCCGTCAGCAACGGCGCCAACCTCACCGACGGCATCGACGGCCTCTGCGCCGGGACGTCGGCCATAATCGGCGTCGCCCTGCTCATCATGGCTTATCTCGGAGGCAACGTGATCTATTCGAGCTACCTGAACATCATGTACATACCGGGCTCGGAGGAACTCGTGGTGTTCGCCGGCGCGTTCATCGGAGCCCTGGTGGGATTCCTGTGGTACAACGCCTTCCCCGCGCAGGTCTTCATGGGCGACACGGGCTCGCTGACCATCGGCGGCATCCTGGCCGTCTTCGCCATCCTGATCCGCAAGGAGCTCCTGATTCCGCTGCTCTGCCTGATATTCTTCCTCGAAGACCTCTCGGTGCTCATCCAGGTGTCTTATTTCAAATACACCAAGAAGAAATATGGCGAGGGGCGCCGCGTGTTCAAGATGACGCCGCTGCACCACCACTTCCAGAAGGCCGCCGACCCGACAGCCGCCGTCAAATGGAACTTCCCCGTCAACCCGATGCACGAGAACAAGATCGTGACGCGCTTCTGGATCGTCGGCATCCTGCTCGCCGCCCTGACGTTCGTCACTTTGAAAATCAGATAATCAGCCGCTAAAACTTAGATAAAGCAATGGAGAAATTAGTAGTGCTTGGCGGAGGCGAGAGCGGTGTCGGAGCCGCCATCCTCGGCAAGACAAAGGGTATGGAGGTCTTCCTCAGCGACATGGGGGAGATCAAGCCGCAATACAGGGAGATGCTCGACAGCGAGGGCATCGCCTACGAGCAGGGAGGCCACACCGAGGAGCGCCTGCTCGACGCCGACCTCGTGGTCAAGAGCCCCGGCATCCCCCCCTACGCCCCGCTCGTACGCAAGTTCACCGAGAAAGGCACGCCCGTAATCTCTGAAATAGAGTTCGCCGGCCGCTACACCGACGCCCGCATGGTGTGCATCACCGGCAGCAACGGCAAGACGACCACTACCCTGCTGACATACCACATCCTCAAGGAGGCAGGGCTCAACGTCGGCCTGGCCGGAAACGTCGGCCGCAGCATGGCCCTGCAGGTGGCGCGCGAGCACCACGACATATACGTCATCGAGCTCTCCAGCTTCCAGCTCGAGAACATGTATGACTTCAAGGCCGGAATCGCCGTCATAACCAACATAACCCCCGACCACCTGGACCGCTACGACCATAAGATGGAGAATTACGTCGCCGCCAAGTTCCGCATCCTGCAGAACCAGGGCCCCGACGACTATTTCATCTACTGGCACGACGACCCCGTGGTGCGCGACCAAATCAGGCAGATGCAGATCGAGGCCGTGCAGATGCCCTTCAGCGAGTTTCACGAGGAGGGCGTCAAGGCCTGGGTCGAGGACGGCATCGTGAAGTTCGAGACGCCGATGGAGGTCTGGGACATTCCGCGCGACAAGCTGTCGCTCACCGGCCTGCACAACCTCTACAACTCGATGGCGGCCGGACTCTCGGCCAGCATCCTGAACATCAAGAAAGACACCATCCGCCACGCCCTGGCCGACTTCGAGGCCGTGGAGCACAGGCTCGAATACGTGGCCACCGTCGGCGGCGTGAGATGGATCAACGACTCCAAGGCCACCAACGTCAACTCGACGTGGTATGCCCTGGAGAGCATGACGTCGCCCACGGTGCTCATACTCGGCGGCAAGGACAAGGGCAACGACTACACCGAGATCGAGCGTCTCGTGGCCGACAAGGTCAAGGCCATAGTCTGCATGGGCAAGGACAACGCCAAGCTGCTCGATTTCTTCGCGGGCAAGGTGCCCGAGATCCGCGACACGCATTCAATCGAGGACGCCGTCAGTGCCTGCGCCGAGATAGCCGCTGAGGGCGACACGGTGCTGCTGTCGCCATGCTGCGCGAGCTTCGACCTCTTCAAGAGCTATGAAGACCGCGGCGAGCAGTTCAAGCGTCTCGTCAGGGCGATGGAGGCATCGGCCGGAGCGGAAGGCGACGCTATTTAACATAATCAGACACGATAAAAAGGAAGGAGATAGAGATGGATAACAACGAGCTGACCGAGGAGCTGGAGATCCGCGAGACAGTCGACGGAGTCTACGCCGGCGGCGGAGCCGCACAGGGAACGGCGTCCGGCTCCCCCGCCGGGGCCCCGGCCGCGGGCGCCAAGAGCACCGCGTCCAAGGGCCGCGCCAAGAGCGAGGAGGCCAAGGTGGCCGCCCTACACAAGAAGAAGGGACGCCCCGACCCTTACATCTGGGGAATTTACATCGCCATCCTGATGATCAGCGTGGTCGAGCTGTTCAGCGCCTCGAGCACCGAGGTGTCCGGCTCGAACGTCTACGGCCCGCTGATCAGGCACGGCATGTTCCTCGTCATGGGCTTCGGCATCGTGCTCTGGCTCCAGAAGACGCCCTATACGATCATCAACAAGTTCGCATGGCTCTTCGCGATAGTCTCGCTCGGGCTGCTGCTGCTGTCGAGCCTCATAGGCGTCGACATCAACGGCGCGCAGAGGGCGCTGCGCTTCGCCGGCGTCACGATCCAGCCGGCCGAGATCGTCAAGCTCTCGGTGGTGTGCCTGCTGGCGTCGATCTTAGGCAAGAACCAGACCCCGGGCGGAGTGACCAACACTGGCGTCATCACGGCCTCGGTGGTGGTCATCGTGTTCAGCGCCTGCCTGTGGCGCAACGGACTCACCAACACGCTGCTGCTGATGTGCGTCAGCGTCTGCATGATGATCATCGGCGGCATCCAGATGAAGAAGTTCGCCATGGTTATGGCCGTCTACGGTCTCGCCGCCGGCGCGCTGGTGTGCGTCAAGTACATCACGCCCGACTCCAACGAATACGACGCCGTGCGCGAGCGTCAGGAGCTCATGGCCCAGAACGACGGCAGCGCCCTGGTGCAGAACGTAGGCGAAGGGGGCTCGGGGCGCGTCAAGACACACATGGGGCGACTGGAGCGATACCGCCGAGGCGTCAAGCCCAACGACCCGATCGACGACTTCAACCGCCAGGTGATGTTCGCCAAGTTCTCGCAGGCCAACGGCGGCATGTTCGGCCAGGGACCCGGCAACTCGCGCGAAAGCGCGCGTCTGCCCCTCGCCTTCTCCGACTATATCTATTCGATCATAGTCGAGGACACCGGATTCGTCGGCGGCGCGTGCGTGCTGATCCTCTTCCTGCTGCTGCTCGCCAGGGCCGGAAGGATAGCCTACAAATGCTCGCGCGCGTTCCCGGCATTCCTGATTCTCGGGTGCGCAGTGATGATCGTTTTCCAGGCCCTCGTCCACATGGCGATCGTAACGGGCATATTCCCCGTCTCGGGCCAACCGCTGCCATTCATATCCAAGGGCGGCACCTCGGTCATCGTGATGTCGGCCGCCCTGGGCATCATGCTCTCGGTGGCGAGGTTCGCCGCCCATTCGGGCGACTCGCAGCATATCCGCGCCGAGAAGAACGCTTTGCCCGACGACATGCAGGCGGCCAACTTCAGCTCGCAGAAATAAGACTACATCAACTACAATGGAAAGACGCAGATACAGGATACTCATCAGCGGCGGAGGCACCGGAGGCCATATCTTCCCGGCCCTCTCGATCGCGAACGCCCTGAAGCGCAGGCTCGACGCCGACATTCTCTTCGTGGGCGCCGAGAACCGCATGGAGATGGAGAAGGTGCCGGCGGCCGGCTATCCCATCAAGGGGCTCCCCGTGGCGGGATTCGACCGCAAACGCCTCTGGCGGAATTTCGGCGTGCTGCTCAAGCTGCGCCGCAGCCTCGGCATGGCGCGGCGCATCGTGCGCGACTTCAAGCCCGACATTGCGATCGGCGTGGGCGGATACTGCTCGGGGCCGACGCTCAAGGCCGCGCAGAAGGCCGGAGTCCCGACCCTGCTCCAGGAACAGAACTCTTATGCCGGGGTCACCAACAAGCTGCTGGCCCGCCGCGCCGAGAAGATCTGCGTGGCATATGACGGCATGGACCGTTTCTTCCCCGCCGACCGTATCATCAAGACCGGCAACCCGGTGCGCAAGGCCCTCACCGAGCGGGCACGCGAACGCCATGAGGCTCGCGCCTGCTTCGGGCTGAACACCGAGCGCCCCACCCTGCTCGTCATCGGGGGCTCGCTGGGCGCGCTCACCGTCAACGAGAGCATGGAGGCCGCGCTGGGCCGTCTGGTCGACAGCGGCATGCAGGTGATCTGGCAGACCGGCAAGAACTTCGGCGACCGGGGCCTCAAGGCAGCCAAGGGACTCAGGGGAGTGGTCGTCACGCCCTTCATCACCGACATGGCCTCGGCCTATGCGGCCGCCGACCTCGTCGTGTCGCGTGCGGGCGCCGGCTCGATCAGCGAGCTCGAGCTGCTCGGCAAGCCCTGCGTGCTCGTGCCCTCGCCCAATGTGGCCGAGGACCATCAGACCAAGAACGCCATGGCCCTCGTGGAGCGCGGCGCCGCCGTGCTCGTCACCGACGCCGAGGCCCGCGAACGCCTGGCCGACACCGTCGTCTCGCTCATGGCCGACGAAGGCCGCCGCGCCGCCATGGCCACAGCCATCTCGGCCCTCGCCATGCCCGACAGCGACGAGCTCATCGCCGACGAAGTGGAAAAGATTATAAAAAGTAAAAAGTAATAAGTAATAAGGGCTTTGCCCGATTCCCGTGCGAGGGCGAAGCCGCCTCCAAGGCGAAGCCGCCTCCACCCTCAATGACTAAAACCACTATCCAAATTGGAGAAAAAGATATATTTCGTTGGCGCCGGAGGCATCGGCATGGCCAACCTGGTAAGATACTATCTGCGGCACGGAGCCGCCGTAGCGGGCTACGACCGCTCCCCTTCCGCGCTGACACGACACCTCGAGGACGAGGGCGCCGTGCTGACATTCACAGCCGATGAGGCCGAAATCCCCGCCGGTTTCCGAGATCCGGCCGAGACGCTCGTGGTCTACACCCCCGCCGTGCCCGATTCCAACCCGATACTCTCCTACTTCCGCCGCGGCGGATTCGAGGTCATCAAGCGCGCCGCCCTGCTGGGCCGCATCACGCGCCACACCGACGCCATATGCGTGGCCGGAAGCCACGGCAAGACCACGACCTCGTCGATGATCGCCAACATCCTGCGAGACTCCTCGCAGGGCTGCACGGCCTTCCTCGGCGGGATACTCCGCAACACCGACAGCAACCTCGTGCTCGACGAGACCTCGCGCCTCAGCGTCGTGGAGGCCGACGAGTACGACCGCTCGTTCCACCACCTGACGCCGATGATCGCGGTGGTGACATCGACCGATCCCGACCATCTCGACATCTACGGCGACGAGGAGCACTATCTGGAGGCGTTCACCAAGTTCACGTCTCTGATCCGCCCCGGAGGCACGCTGATCATGCACACCGGTCTGAAGATGCGACCCGACACGCAGCCGGGCGTGCGCGTCGTGACCTACAGCGGAGGCGCCGAGGGCGACTGGCACGCCGAGGACATCGCGTTCGGCGAGGGCAAGGTGACATTCACCCTCGTCAGCCCAGAAGGCGTCCGTCTCGAAGGCGTCAGTCCGGGCGTCCCCGTCGAGATCAACATCGACAACGCCGTGGCGGCCGCCGCCGCGGCCATCACGGCTGGAGCGACACCCGAGGAGGTGAAGCGCGGCCTGGCAACGTTCAAGGGGGCCAAAAGACGCTTCGAGGTCTGGCTCGACGGCTCCGAAACCGCGTCGCGCACAGTCCTGATCGACGACTACGCACACTCGCCCGGAGAGGTCCGCGCTTCGATTACGTCCGTGCGCAAGCTGTATCCGGGCCGTGAACTCACGGTGATATTCCAGCCCCACCTCTACACCCGCACCCGCGACTTCGCCGACGAGTTCGCCCAAGCCCTCTCGCAGGCCGACCGCGTCATAATGCCCGAGATATACCCCGCGCGCGAGCTCCCCATCGAGGGAATCTCGACCGAAACCATCCTGCGGAATGTTAAAAGCAAAGAAAAAAGCTACTGTGAGAGAAAAGATTTGCTGAATCTGATAAAAAATAGTAATTTTGAAATTCTAATGACTCTGGGCGCCGCCGACATCGACCGCGATCTCCCGGCGATAGCCGCCGCGCTCAGGGAAAAGGACGCCCCGGCGACGCCCGGAGCGTCCGCCGACAACCTATAAGACAACCGACAACGAATAAGACAACCGACAACGAAACACACCTACTGGGAAAGTGACGGAAAAGGGAAACAGAATACTGAAATGGGGCATACTCGCCCTGCTGCTGTCGTATGTGGCGGTCATGGCCGTGTGGGCCAACCATGAGGCGCGCGTGCATGTCTGCACGGGCATCGAGGTGAAGGTCGACGGAGGCCTCCCCTCCGACAGTGTGACGCGCCAGGGCGTGCTCGACGAACTGCGCGACTACCCCGGCCAGATCGTCGGGCGACAGCTGCAGCAGGTCAACCCGACAGAAATCGAACGCTATCTCGCCTCGCGCAACACGTTCGAGAGCGTGAACTGCGTCCTCTCGCCCCGGGGCAAACTCGTGGTGAGGGTCGTGCCGATGATTCCCGTGATGAGGGTCTTCTTCGGCGACAACTCGTATTATATCAACAAAGACGGCAAACATATCGAGACCAACGCCGAGTTCTTCAGCGACGTCCCGGTGGTGACGGGCCGCTTCAACCGCAGTTTCGCGCCGCGCGACGTGCTGCCTCTGGTGAAGTTCGCCACCACGGACCCGATGCTGTCGGAGCTGACGAGCATGATCGTGGCCGAAGACAGGGACAACCTCATCATCGTGCCCCGCATCCGGGGCCACGTGGTGAACTTCGGCGACACGACGCGCCTCGACGAGAAGAAACGCGCGCTGGTGATGTTTTACCGTCAGGTGATGCCCTACAAGGGCTGGCAGGAATACGACACGATATCGGTGAAGTTCCGGGGCCAGGTCGTCGCCACCCGGCGCGACAAGAGCCGCCTCAACCATGCCGAGGAGTATCATGAGGACTACGACCTCGAGGAGGCCACTCTGCCCGATGCCGGCGAGGCGACGCCGGCGACGGCGCCCGCCAAGGCCCCGGCCGACGGCGCAGCAGCCGACGTTCCCGACTCAGCCGCCAACAAAACCACGCCTAACAAAGTTAATAAGAGTAACGGGCCCCAGAACGCGGGCTGACACAAGGATATGAACGACGACAGGTATGTGGCTGCGATTGAAATCAGCAGCTCGAAAATAATCGCGGCGGTCGGACGCATGTATGCCGACGGCCGGCTTGAAGTGATAGCGGTCGACCAGGAACGCGGCGTCGACAGCGTGAGGTATGGCTTCATCCAGAACCTCGAGGAAACCTCCACGCGCATCATGCGGGTCATCGACAGGCTGCAGCGCAAGCCGAGCGTCGCCCCGAGAATCATCACGGGCCTATATGTCGGCCTGTCGGGACGCTCGCTGCGCAACATCCGCACCGAGGTGTCGATCTCGCTGCCCGACGAGACCGAAATCACCGACGACATACTGAAGCGTCTGCGCGAGCAGGCCCTGGCCACGGCCATCGACTCCTCGCTCGAGGTGGTCGACGCCATACCGCGCACCTACTACGTCGGCAAGTCGGAGACCCATTCGCCCAAGGGGGCTATAGGCAACGGCATACGCGCCGTGTTCGACCTCATCGTGTGCCGCCCCGAGATGCGCCGCAACCTGACGCGCACCATCTCCGACAAGGTGGGCATAGACGTCAAGGGATATGTCGTGACCGCGCTCTCCACGGCTCAGGTGATCTTGACCTCCGAAGAGAAGCGCCTCGGCTGCATGCTCGTCGACATGGGCGCCGAGACGACCTCCGTGTCGATCTACAAGGACGGCTCGCTGCGCTATTTCGCCACGCTGCCGCTGGGAGGACGCAACATCACGCGAGACATCGTGACGCTCAGCGTGCTCGAGGAGCGCGCCGAGGAAATCAAGATGTCGATGGCCAACGCGATGAACCGCGAGGTATCCTCGTTCAACATCAACGGCGTGAAGATGACCGAGGTCAACAGCCTCACCGTGGCGCGCGCCGAGGAGATCGTGGCCAACATCGTGGAGCAGGTGAAATACGCCGGCATGAAAGACAGCGACCTGCCCGCCGGAATCATCTGCATCGGCGGCGGCATGCGCCTCAACGGCATGATCGACCTGCTCTCGCGCCAGACCGGACTGAGGGTGAACCGCGGCAAGCTGCCCGGATACGTCACCATCGACGACTCCAAGACCTCGGCCTCCGAGCTGCTGCAGGTGGCGAGCATCCTCTATTCGGGCGCGACGGCCTCGGCCGACGACGAATGTCTCGAGATGCCCGGAGCCAACGAGCTGCCCGTCACAGGCGAAGGCAACGAAGACGACCCCGAGGAGACACCCCGCGAACGCGTCGAACCCTCCGGCGGCCGCCGCAACAGGCTCTGGCAGAAATTCCACGATCGCGTGGCCAACATATTCAAGACTCCCGGCGAGGACGACTCAGACCTCATCGACGAGTGACACCCGGCGCCCGGACCGGGAAACCGATTTTCCAACCCCCAGACAACTAAGCTATGGACCAGGATATAGAAAGAGACATAACCGACGCATCGGGATTCGAGACCGAAGACGGAGGCAACGCCATAATAAAGGTGATAGGCGTGGGCGGCGGTGGCGGCAACGCGGTGAACTACATGTACCAGCAGAACATCCCGCTCATCAAGTACGTGGTCTGCAACACCGACAAGCAGGCGCTCGAGATGTCGCCCGTCGGCAACAAGCTGCTGATTGGCCGCGGCGTCACCAACGGCCGCGGGGCCGGCAACAAGCCCGAGGTCGGCCGCGAATGCGCCGAGGAGAGCATCGAGGATATCCGCGCCCTCTTCCGCGACGAGACCGAGATGGTGTTCATCACCGCCGGAATGGGCGGAGGCACCGGCACCGGCGCGGCCCCCGTCGTGGCCCGCGAGGCCAAGGAGGCCGGCATGCTCACCATCGGCATTGTCACCGTGCCCTTCATGTTCGAGGGCAAGAAGAAGATCCTCAAGGCTCTGGCCGGAGCCAAGGAGATGAAGAAATACGTCGACTCGCTGCTGATCATCAACAACGAGAACATCATCGAGCTCTACAAGGACTTCAACCTCTTCAACGCCTTCAGCAAGGCCGACGACACGCTGGCCAACGCCGCCCGAAGCATCTCGGAGATCATCAGCGAGACATGCTATATCAACGTCGATTTTCAGGACGTCAAGACCACGCTCAAGGACAGCGGCGCGGCCATCATAGCCACGGCGATAGGAGAGGGGGAGCACCGCATAACCGACGCCATCCAGAAGGCCCTGCACTCGCCCCTGCTCAAGAGCCACGACATCAACACCTCCAAGCGCCTGCTCTTCAAGTTCATGGGCTCGAAAGACTCCGAGAACGCGCTGCGCGCCGAGGAGATTGCCGAGATCACCAACTTCACCACCAAGCTCCCCTCGAGCATCGACGTGAAGTGGGGCATAGGCGACGACCCCTCGATGGGCGACAAGGTGAAGATTACCGTGCTCGCCTCGGGCTTCGACGTCACCATCTTCGAAAGCTCCGACAAGGACGAGAACGGCGAGAAACCCAAGGAGACCGTCGTGTTCCGGAGCGGCGAGAACAGCACGCCCGAGGTCGCGGCCAAGGAGAAGGACGAGACGCGCCAGATCGCCGAGGTCTACGGCTCCGACAAACTCAAGGAGCAGGAGCGCGAAGCCGCCCGTCTCAAATACGCCGTGCTGAAGCCCAGCCAGTTCGACGACCACGAGGCCATAGCCCTGCTCGAGAAGTATCCGACCTACTCGCGCCCCCAGCAGGTCAAGGAGCAGCTCCACAAGCTCTCGCTCGGCCAGCCCGTCAAGCCCGCGCAACGTCCCGAACGCCGCGACGAGCCGCGCGACGGCGGCGCACAGATCACCTTCGGCGGCTTCTGAGCCGACATAACATCTCATGATTTACCGTAACTCAACTAAATAAAACAAAGACACAGCATCCCGAACAAGATGGAAAATTCATTTTCAATGGTGGCCAAGACCTATCAGGGTCTTGAGGACGTGCTGCGCGACGAGCTGCTGAGCCTCGGCGCCGAGAACGTGGAGATAGGTCGCCGCATGGTGAGCTTCGAGGGCGACCTCGAGCTGATGTACAAGGCCAACCTCTGCTGCCGCACGGCCCTGAGGATTTTGAAACCGATTGAAAAGTTCACGGCCCGCACCCCCGACGAGCTTTATGACGTGGTGCGCGATATCGAATGGGAGAAATACATGACGACCGAGACGACGTTCGCCATCGATTCGACAGTCAACAGCGAGGAGTTCACCCATTCACGCTTCGTGACCTACAGGGTCAAGGACGGCATCGTCGACCACTTCTCGGACACGTGCGGCAAGCGTCCATCGATCAGCGTCGCCAATCCCGACAGAATCTTCGACGTGCATATCTCCGACAACCGGGTCACCATCTCGCTCGACTCGAGCGGCGAGCCCCTCTCCAAACGCGGATACCGCGCCGAGCAGACCGAAGCGCCAATCAGCGAGGTCCTCGCCGCCGGAATCATCCTCAAGACAGGCTGGCGCGGCGACTGCGACTTCGCCGACCCGATGTGCGGCTCGGGAACGTTCCTCATCGAGGCCGCCCTAATCGCCGCAAACATCAATCCGGGAATCTACCGCACCGGTTTCGCCTTCGAGAAGTGGGATGATTTCGACGCCGACCTCTTCGAGGCCCTCTATAACGACGACAGCGCCGAGCGCGAGTTCAAGTGCAAGATATACGGCGGCGACATCGACCCCGAGGCCGTGCAGACGGCCCGCCGCAACATAAAATCAGCCCAGGTGGAGGAGATGATCGAGCTCTCCTGCCGTCCTATGGCCGACTGGACCGAGAACCCCGAGGAGGGCGTCCTCGTCATGAATCCCCCCTACGGCAAGCGTCTGCGCCCCGACGACATGGAGGAGCTATACCGTGGCATCGGCACATGCCTCAAGCGCAATTTCCGCGGATGGCACGCCTGGATCATCAGCCTCGACAACGAGGATTTCGACTGGATCGGCCTCAAGCCCTCAATCAAACTGCCGTTGCTCAACGGCAGCCTCGAGTGCTCGCTGCGTGAGTACGTGATGTTCGACGGCCGCTACAATGACTTCCGCTCGGAGGGTGGCTCGGTCAAGGGCTTCGACGCCGACGGCGAGCAAAACCGCGGCCCGCGCAAGATGAAGCGCCTGTCGGACGACGAATGGAAGCGCGAGACCCGCAAGTTCGGCCAGCACGACCGCAGGCCGTCGGGCTACTCCGGCCGCAAGGAAGAGAGAAGGGATTTCCGCCGAGACGACAGGCGTGATGACAGGCGGGACGACCGCAGGGATTACCGACGTGACGACCGACGTGACGACCGCAAGGATTTCCGACGCGACGACCGACGTGACGACCGCCGCGACGACCGAAAGGATTTCCGACGCGACGACCGCCGTCCGCAGGGCCGCGACGACCGCCGTCCGCAGGGCCGCGACGACCGCCGCAAATCAGGCCGCGACGACCGCCGCGACAAGGGTCCCGTCAGCATAACGCCCAAGACTCCGAGCATCGACCCGGGCCGACAGACGGTGATCAACCCCGTGCATTTCCGCAAACGCAAGGACCGTAACGACTAAACCCGAAACAGGATGATCCGCAGGCATGTGATGGGAAAGGAGGGGATGACGCTGGCCCTCGCCGCCGCGCTGGCCATGGCGGCCGTCGCGTTCTTCTGCGCCGCCCCGCAGTCGCTCGGCGGCGACATGGGCATATGCCTCCCTTCGCCCAACCGCTGGGGCATGACCCCGCTCGGAGGCTGGATCTTCAATCTCTCCGCGCTGCTTGTGGCCACCGTCACGCTCTATTTCTTCAACAAGCAGTTCACAGTGGTGCAGGGCTCCGACACCGTGCTGACGGGCATGTTCATATTCACGGCGTGCTCGAACGTCTGGGTGTCGGGCATACTGACGTCGTCGGGCATAATGGCCCTGGCAAACCTGATATGCCTCTCGGTGCTGTTCGGCTGCTGGCAGAAGCACAACGCGACCCAGGAGATGTTCCTGATAGCCACGATCCTGGCCGTAGGCTCGATGTTCCAGTATGCGTTCATCTTCATGACCCCGGTCTACCTGCTCGGGGCCATGATGCTGAAATGCTTCAATTTCCGTTGCCTTGTGGCATATCTGATGGGGCTCGCCGCCCCATACTGGGTGGCCGTCGGACTTGGCATAGTGTCGGTCGACGCCTTCACGATGCCGACGTTCACCAACCTCTTCGACGGCTTCGCCTCCCGCAGCGGTCTGCTGGTAGGGATGCTCAACGTGGCGGTGACGGCGTTCATCGGCCTGATACTGGCCTTCAACAACGGCGTCCGCCTCTACGCCGGCAACACGCAGCGGCGTCTCTACAACATGGTGGTCGACCTGCTCGGGGTGGCCTGCGTGATGTGCATGCTGCTCGACTTCAACAACATGGTGGCCTACATGGCTACGCTCTATATGATCACGGCCTTCCAGCTGGCCAATCTGTTCGCCCTGTGGCACGTGCACCGCGGCGGCCTCTGGCTGTTCATGCTCTCGCTGCTCTATGTGGCGGCTTACCTGATAATGATACTCGGATGAAGATAATAGCAGACGAAAACATACCCTTTCTGCGCGGGCGCCTGGAGGCCATGCGCCCCGGCGGCGCCGAGGTGACATATGTCGACCAGTTCGGGTTCACGCCCGGTCTGGTGCGCGACGCCGACGCCGTCGTGATTCGCACGCGCACGCGCTGCGACGCCTCGCTGCTTGAAGGCTCGTCGGTGCGTCTGGTCGCCACGGCCACCATCGGCATGGATCAGATTGACCTCGGCTGGTGCGCCGGCCGGGGCATAGAGGTGCGCAACGCCCCCGGCTGCAACGCCCCGGGCGTGGCCCAGTATGTGTGGGCCTCGCTGCTGCGCTCGGGCTTCGACCCGGCGAGGCATACGCTCGGCATAGTTGGATGCGGCAACGTCGGCTCGGTGGTGCGCGAATGGGGCGAGTCGCTGGGATGCCGCATGCTCGTGTCCGACCCTCCGCGTCAGGAAGCCGGAATGCCCGGCGAATACACGCCGCTCGACCGTCTGCTTGCCGAGAGCGACGCCGTGACGCTCCACACGCCGCTGACGCTCGCCGGGCCGCACGCCACGCGCCATCTGATCGGGGAGCGCGAGCTCGCGCTGATGCGCGACGGCGCTATTCTGGTCAACGCCGCCCGCGGACCGGTGGTGGACTTCGAGGCACTGCGCCCCGAGATGACGGGCGGAAGGCTCCGCGCCATCATCGACACCTGGGAAGGGGAGCCCCGCGTGGACCGCGCGATCCTCGACGCCGCCCTGTACGCGACGTTCCACATCGCCGGATACTCGCTGCAGGGCAAGCAGCGCGCCACGCGCATGGCCATCGAGGCCGTGGAGCGGGCATTCGGCGTGGAGGTCGACAAGAGCGGTCTCGAGCAGGCCTATGCCGGTCTCCCCGGCGTGACGGCCGCCGACATCATGGCCTCTTACGATCCGGCCGCCGACACGGCCGCGCTCCGCGCCGCGCCCGACGACTTCGACCGCCTCAGGCATGACTACGAATACCGCCGCGAGACACGCGTCGGCAACGCCTCAACATTCTAACCGACACCGATTGCCGATGAAGAAATATTACGTTGTATGGTCGGGCCGTGTGCCCGGCGTCTACGATGACCTGCGCGACGCCCTCGAGCAGGTCGACGACTATCCCGGCGCATCGTTCAAGAGTTTCGAGAGCGCCGAGGCCGCGGCCGTGGCCTTCAGGCAGGGCTGCGCCCGCGAGGAGGGCCGCGAGGTCGCCGGTCTGCTGCTCGACGCCCAGCGCCGCAATATCCCGGCCTCCGGCCGCCCGGACTATATGTCGATACCAGAGATCGACCTCTCGGGGTGGGCCGTAGACGCCGCATGCGCCGGCAACCCGGGCCGCATGGAATACCGGGGCGTCGAACTCATGACGGGGCGCGAGCTTTTCCGCGTCGGCCCGGTGGAGCATTCCACCAACAACATCGGCGAGTTCCTGGCCATTGTTCACGCGCTGTCGCTGATGTTCCGTATGGGCGAGCGCCACACGATATACTCTGATTCGAAGACGGGCATGGCATGGGTGCGCGACCGCAAGGTGAAGACACAGCTGAAACGCACGCCGCAGACCGAGAGGAGCTTCCAGCTCATGGAGCGCGCCCTGTCATGGCTCAACACGCATACGGTCGATGTCCGCATCCGCAAATGGGAGACAGAGAGATGGGGGGAGATTCCGGCCGACTTCGGAAGGAAATAGAGGCCCGGCTCCTAAGCTCGGGCGCAGTGGCCGTCGGTTTCGCCGAGGCCGGGAGGGTGTCGGCTCAGGCCGCGGCATGTTTCGACGACTGGCTGGCGGCCGGTCGCAACGCCGGCATGGCCTATATGGCCAATCATAAGGAGATACGCATTGACCCGCGCCTGCTGCTCGACGGCGGGGCGCGGACACTCGTATGCATGGCGTTCCCTTACCGCTCGGACGCCGTGCGCGACGCGTCGCTGCCGCGTGTGTCGGCCTACGCGCTGCTTCCCGACTACCACATGTGGGTGCGCGAGGCGGTGCGCCGCTCCGGGGTGGGGCAGTTGCTCGGCGAGGATGGGCGCGACTGGCGCATATGTGTCGATTCGGCGCCGGTGATGGAGCGTTATTGGGCCGTGGCCTCAGGAATCGCCGTCAGAGGCGCGAACGGCGCCGCGATAATACCGGGCTACGGACCGGAGGTGATTTTAGCCGAGATAGCCGCGGCAATGCCTCTGGAGACCGATTCACGGCCGGCACACACATGCCGTGGTTGCGGAGCATGTCTGCGCGCTTGTCCCACGGGGGCTCTGCGCGGCGACGGGACTATCGACTGTCGCCGCTGCATCAGCTACCTCACCATCGAGCATCGGGGGGGCTGGGACACGACCGAGGCGGCCGCGGCGATGGCCACGGCCGCCGGGCGCGGCACGCTGTTCGGCTGCGACCGCTGCGTCGCCGCATGTCCGGAACGAAAGAATAAGGACGTGTCGGCCGAGCCGGTATGCGCGCCGCTGCCGGGCATTGTCGGCATAACGGCCGTCGACATACTGTCTGGCCCGGAGGCTGACCTGACGCGTATGTTGAAAGGGAGCTGCCTCAAGCGCGCCGGACGAGCCGGGCTGAGGCGCAACGCCCTGAACACCCTGCCCGAAACCGAATAGCCTTAGGTTACATCTTGGCAGTCGCTGAACCCCAGGGCTCGTTGCTGTTGAGCTCGCGCACGCTTTCGTAATTCTCAGTGGAACGCGAGAGAACCTTCTCGATTTCGTGGACGGAATTCTCGTCGAAATCCTTGTAGTCCCTGTATTTCTCCTCTTCATCGGAATCGACGGGTATGACGGTCATCTTGTCGTAGAAATTACGGCCCGAGAGGGTAGGGAACTTCTTGTCGAGATAATCTCTGACGGTGGCCTTGATATCAGCCACCTTGTCGCAATGGTCGAGGCGCAGACGGTATTTCGTTGAATTACCGAAGCTGATAATGCAAATCTTATCCATAACAACAGTGTTTATATTACAGTGGTTAAAAGTAATAAGTAAAAAGTAATACGTGCAATGCGAAACGGATATTGACCAGCTGTATCAAAGCCGTCATACCCGCCGCCGAACATAGTGATAACGCCCGAACAGCCCGATGGTTTGCCGCCCCGCCTGAAACCCACGCCAAGTCTTGAACCTTGCATCAAATTACCATCAATTATTTTCTGAAATTTTGTTGGATGTTTCACAAAGATTGATTACTTTTGCGATGGTTTTGACGACTATTAGAACCGGATTCAACTAAAACCGATATATTATGAGAAAAAATCTACAGCTCATTCCGACTTGCCTCTGCCTCGCGGCAGCCGGCTTCTTCTGCCCGGACGGTGCCCAGGCCCGCGAACTCGTGTTCACTGCCTCGATCGAATCGGGCGCCGTCGTTTCCGAAATCAGCGATATCGCGCTTCTCTTCCCCGGATTCGCTTATATCGACGCCAATCCCGAGACCTGTGAGGTGACATTCGACCACCGCAGGCTGAGACCCTTCATTGACTACGAGCTCATGCTCACCGATGGCGGCGGAATGTTCGCATTCGCCTTCAATCAGCCTCTTACGGCCGAGACACCCACCGAACTGACACTGACACTTCCGGCAGGATGCGTATCTGGCATGTGGGAGGACCATACCGAAAATGTCGCCAACGAGAGCCCGGTGACGCTCTCCTACACCATCGTGCCCGCCGCCGTTCAGAACGTCCAGCTCTCGCTCACCTCCGTGACCAAGCCGAGCGACAACGGCGAACTTCCCCTCGTCTTGAACGACGTGCCACGCCTGTACAACCGCTTCTATCTGAAGGCCGACGTCCCGAGCCTGCTGGCCGCCGGGAGCGAGACTGCCGACGTGACGCTATCGGGAACCGACGGCGCATACAGCGCCACCGCCGTCCTCAAGCAGGCATACGGCACCTCGGAAGACTCGAGCTATTTCTATTTCGACGTCGAAGAGGCACCCGACCAGGTCGGAGACTATACGCTCACGATTGCCCCAGGAACCGTGACCGACTCCATCAGATTGAGAAATCCTGAATTCGGAGCCACCAACACCCGGCAGGAAATCAGATTCAAAATCGTCGAGCGGCTCTCAGGCATCGAGCAGGTGGCGGATGATGACGCCACGATCGGAGCAAAGACCGTGTATCGTCTCGACGGAGTCAGAATTTCGTCCGATGCCGCCCGCGGACAGATCACGGTAAGTTCCGACGGCAAGAAGCGCCTCTGACCATATGAACCGAACAACCGCCCACGGCCCGCGCCAATTATATTCGGGCTGAATTGGCGGTTAGCGAATATTTTTGTAATTTTGCGGTTGCAATGTTAGATTGCAACCGCAAAACGCATATTGCAAAGACACAGACCATCACCAATGGAGGCTACGGAGAAGAGAAGGCTTACCCTCGGCAAAGAGGAGAAACTGCGACACAAGTCGCTGGTTGACGGCTTGTTCCGCGACGGAACAAGCCTCTACGAGTATCCGCTGCGCCTGACCTACCGCGTGCTCGGCCGCGACGAGCTCGAAGCTTCGTTCCGCGACCGCGTGCCCGACCGCATCGGCCCCCTGCAGATGCTCATCACCGTGCCCAAGAAGAAGCTGCGCCATGCCGTTGACCGCGTGCGTATGCGCCGTCTGATCCGCGAGGCCTACCGCCTCAACCGGCTGCCTCTGCGCGACAGGGCCATAGAGTCAGGCGCCCGCACCGTGCAGATGGCTTTCATTTACCTGCACCCCGAGAAGATGGACTTCGAAACCATCACCAAGAAAATGCGCCGCCTGCTCGCCAAAGTCGAGCGCGCCGTCGCCCACGAACCCGCCGACAGTTGAGACACACCCCCGCCGACATATCGAAACGTCTGCTCATCGCCCCGATCAGATTCTACCAGATGTGCATTTCGCCGATGCTGCCCGCCGCATGCCGCTACACGCCTACGTGCAGCGAATATGCCGTGGAGGCAATCCGCGTGCACGGGCCGCTGCGCGGAAGCCTGCTCGCCGCCCGGAGAATCTGCCGCTGCCACCCCTGGGGAGGCTCGGGTTATGACCCCGTGCCGCCGCGCCGCCAACCTGGGGAAGAACCGCCGAACGAACAAAACGACGCCGAGCGCGGTTAATTATGTGAAAAGGTAACGAAAAGATCTTAAAGGTAACGAAAAGGTATGGATATTCTTGACATTCACACACACCACCCAGTTCCGCAACCACAAGGTGTCGAGAGCATCTGTATGCACGCCGACACCGAAGGGCTCGTGTTCATGCCCTCGCAACGCTACAGCATCGGCATCCACCCCTGGGACACCACCGCCGAAATCACCCCCGAAGAGTGGGCCCGGCTCGAAAGCCTGGCCGCAATGCCCGAGGTTGTAGCGATAGGGGAGTGCGGCATCGACCTGACTCCGCACGGCGGACCGCTCTTCCGCCAGATTCTCGTGTTCAAACGGCATGTCGAGCTCTCGGAGAGTCTGCGTAAGCCGCTCGTGATCCACGACGTCAAAGGCCACGACATCATAGCGGGCGCGCGCCGCGACCTCGCTCCGACGCAGCCCTGGGTGATCCACGGCTTCAGACGCAAGCCCGAGGTGGCCGAGATGCTGCTCAGAGCGGGATGCTATCTGTCGTTCGGCGAACAGTTCAACGCCGACACCCTGCGGGCAACTCCCGAAGACCGCATACTCGCCGAGACCGACGAGTCGCCGCTCGACATCACCGAGGTGATAGCCAGCCTGTCGGCTGCCTACGGCAAGGACCTGACGCCGACGATTGCCGAGAACACAATGAAAATACTAAGTAAGAAATAAGACCGCTAAAACAGCTAAAACAGCTATCATAGCTCCAATAGCTACAATAGCTACAATAGCAATAGCTAAAACAGCTACCAACAAAGAATTTAAATCATTAAGGTTATGAAAAGATATTACATCGCGGCCGCAACGGCCGTCGCCGTCATGGCTGGAAGCCTCTGCGGCTCCGCCCAGAAGACTTCGGGCATCTCAGCCGCCGAGCAGCAGGCCGCTGCCGCCGACACGACCGAGACCACGCCCGACTGGTTCGTCAACATGGACTACTCCGGCTTCGAGTTCCAGATTCCCGCCGGAACGGTCGTCCAGAAAGGCTCGTCGTTTCTCGCGAAGTATCCCGACGGCTCTTTCGGCGTGTCGATGACCAACATCGCGAAGCCCGGCGCCAACCAGAAGATAGCCTACGAGGTGTGCCAACGTATGGCCGAGACCATGAAAATGCCCAATCCCGACGTGATGAAGGTGAAATATGGCAAATGCGCCGGAGCCCGCGCCCAAGGCACGATCGAGGGCCAGCAGGTGACGATAGTCGTCCTACCCTATGACGGCGAGGAAGTCACCTCCGTGCTGCTCGCCACCCCCTCGCGCCAGGAGTGGGTAAACCAGTTCCTGCGCACCCTCAAACGCTGAGCGGTCTGAGGTCTCGGGGCCCGGACTTAGATATTACCAGCCGGGGTAAACGAAAGTGAGACAAAACGGAGGGTTGTTTCGGATTTTTTTTGTAAATTTGCGCCATTATGCGAAAGTTAAAGTTTTTAGCCGCAGCCATGATGGCGCTTTTGCTCTGTCAGGAGGCCCCGGCACTCACGCTCGAGCCAATCAAATATGGCGATTTCTCGCAATGGGTGACCCGCAACCTCACCGAGTCGAAAGTCATCGGCGGCAACCACAAGACCATCTATGCCGTGGGGCCGACACGCACCATCAACGGCAACACCCCCTACACCCCGGCCGGCGGCTCCCCATGGGCCTCCAGCAACGTCTACGCCAAGGTGTCGGGCGTCGTCAAGACCTCGAACACAGTCGAGCCCGCCATGGTCAACGGCAACAAGATGGCCAAGCTGACCACCAAGATGGAACACGTCAAGGTGCTCGGCCTGCTCAACATGGACGTCATCGTGACCGGAACGATTTTCCTCGGCAAGGTCCGCGAACCGATCTCATCGACCAAGAGCCCGTATTCGAAGATGGAGATGGGCATGCCCTACACCAAGCGGCCCAAGGCGCTCGTGTTCGACTATAAGGTCGACATGCCAAACGTCAACACCCGCGTCCGCTCCACCGGATTCGGCCGCAAGAAGACCCTGCAGGGACGCGACCAGGCCGAGGTCTACGTGCTGCTGCAGAAGCGCTGGGAAGACGCCGCCGGCAACATCCACGCCCTGCGCGTCGGCACCGGCCGCGAACGCTACAACCGCAGCATTCCGCTGACGCGCCACCACCAGCTGCCCATCCATTACGGCGACATCACAAAGACCCAATATTACAAACCCTACATGGCCCTGCTCAACGGCGACCGCGCCTATTACGCCTACAACTCCAAGGGCAAGCTCGTGCCCGTGCAGGAGGAAGGCTGGGCTCCGGCCAACGCCGTCCCGACCCATGTGCTCGTGATGGCATCGACCACTTGCGGCGAAGCCTTCGTCGGCACCGAGGGAATCACCATGTATATCGACAACGTGGCGTTCGGATTCTGACCGGTGCCGCGCAAAGACCTTACGACTATGAAGATTGCATTGATAGGATATGGCAAGATGGGCAGGATGATTGAGGCCGTCGCCCTTGAGAGGGGCGACACCGTCACCTGCCGTATAGACCGCGACAACCAGGAGGACTTCGATTCGGAGGACTTCCTTGGCTCGGACGTCGCGATAGAGTTCTCGACCCCCGCCACGGCGGTGGCCAACATCGAGCACTGCTTCGCGGCCGGGATTCCGGTGGTGTGCGGCACGACGGGCTGGACCGCTCGCCTCGATGAGATGAAACGCAAGTGCGAAGAGACGGGAGGTGCCCTGATGTGGGCCTCCAACTATTCGGTGGGGGTCAACATATTCATGGCCCTGAACCGCTATCTGGCGCGCATCATGTCGAGTTTTCCGCAATACGCACCCTCGATAGTGGAGACCCACCACATCCATAAGCTCGACCACCCCTCGGGCACGGCCATAACGCTGGCCGAGCAGATAGAGGCGGCCGACCCGGCCGTCAAAGGCTGGAAAGAACCCGACGGCTCCGCCGAGCCGGGAATCCTCGAGATCTCCCACCGCCGCGAGGGCGAGGTGCCCGGCATCCACACCATCACCTGGGACTCCGACGTCGACACCATATCGATGACCCACTCGGCCAAATCGCGCGCCGGATTCGCCCTCGGAGCCGTCATGGCCGCCGAATGGCTGGCCGGCCGAAAGGGCTGGCACACACCGGCCGAGATGTTCAACGACATAACGAAACAAGACTTTTTCTCATGAATCAGGATAATCAAAACTGTGCCGCCCCGGCAGGCAAGGACAACGCCGCCCCGGCAGGCAAGGACATCCTCACGCCGGCAGGCAAGGATTCCCGGAGCCTGCAGGGCCGCCTCCGCGCCGTCAAGGCAAGCCGATGGATCAGATTCGGACTCGTGTCGGCGATATTCTTCGCCTGGGTGGTGCTGATGGGCAACCCCTGGCTCGCGCTCATATGGCTCCTGCTCTTCGACATCTACATCACGGGCTACATCCCCTTCAACTGGTGGAAGAAGAAGAAAGGCGCCACCCGCACCGTCATGGCCTGGGTCGACGCCATCGTCTACGCATTGATACTCATCTACTTCATCTTCGCCTTCGTGGGCCAGCAGTATGAGATTCCGTCGTCGAGCCTCGAGAAGTCGCTGCTTGTAGGCGACCGCCTCTGGGTCGACAAGACTGTCTACGGAGCCCGCGTGCCCCAGACGCCGCTGCACTTCCCCCTCGCGCAGCACACGCTGCCTCTGGTCAACACCAAGAGCTACATCGAGACCCCGCAGCTCGAATACCACCGCATGCCTGGCCGCCGCCAGATCGAGCGCGGCGACATCGTGGTGTTCAACTATCCCCAGGGCGACACCGTGGCCCTGCGCATGGGCAACCGCGACTATTACCAGATTGTCGAGGAGCTCCGCGCCCAGGGCGCGCCCGACCCCAAGGAATACATCCGCCAGAACCCGCAGATATTCGGCGAGGTGGTATGGCGCCCGGTCGACCGCCGCGAGAACTACGTGAAACGCGCCATAGGACTGCCCGGAGAGCGTCTGCGCATCAAGAACGACATCGTCTATATCAACGGCAAGCCTATAGCCGAGCCCGAGAACGTGCAATACAACTACATCGTGCCGGTCAACGGCCCTGTGACCACCGAGAAGTGGCAGTCAATCGGCGTCCGCGTCGAAGACGCCGGACCCTCGCCGATGCGCAACGAAGCGGCCGGTTTCTCGTTCTACGACGTGCCGCTCACGGCCGCGATGAAGGCCGAGATAGAGAAGTGGCCCGAGGTGATCGGTCCGCTGCAGCGCGAATCCGAAAGCGGCATGCTCGACCTCGGCGGCGTCTATCCGCTCGGCAACACCTACGGCTGGACACGCACCGACATGGGCGAGCTGTGGATTCCGAAGCGGGGCGTAACCCTGCGCCTCACGACATCCAACCTGCCCCTCTACGAGCGCGCCATACGCGTCTACGAGGGCAATGACCTGCAGGTGCGCGACGGCCGCATATACATCAACGGCAAGCAGACCGACTTCTATACGTTCAAAATGGACTACTACTGGATGATGGGCGACAACCGCGACCGCAGCGCCGACTCGCGCTACTGGGGCCTCGTGCCCGAGGACCACATCGTCGGTTCGCCGGTGTTCATCATCGTCTCGCTCGACAAGGAGCGTCCTTTCGCCGACGGCAAGATCCGCTGGAACCGCACGCTCTCGAATCCGAACCCCGACAAGAAGGCGGGCAAATGGTGACCCCCCTGACGGCCACACCCGCCTGGGTGCGGGCCTATATGGAGGCCGTGGCCGCAGGGACGCCCGATGCGGAGGCCGCCGCGACGGCCACCCGTCTCTTCGGGCCAAAGGGCAAGGAGTTCGCGCACTGCCGCATACGCACGCGCACGCTCACCGTGCCCGTGGCCGGCGGAGGCGCGGCCCTGAAACGCCGTGGCGCCGACCCAGTCATCTCCGAACACGGCAAGTGGCGCCGCGAGCATCTCGGAGCCTGGCTGGCCGCCTACGGCCGGACGCCATATTACGAGCACCTGATGCCGGCGATCGCCCGCGTCTACGAATGCCCCGAAGGGACGCGCCTCGAAGACTTCAACTCGGCGATGCTGCGCGTGGCGCTCGACTGGCTCGACCCCGCCGCCCTCGCGCCTCTCGCGCCGCGCCTTGAGGCCGTGCGCGCGGACGCGCAGGCAAAGACTGACGCCTCGCTCTCAATTTTTGACGTCATTTTCCGTTTAGGAAGAGAGGCGGTGTTCGCATTGTGACACCGGGGATTAAGATGATTAGAAGAATAATAGGCAAGACAGCGACAACGATTAGGGGGGCGGCGGCATGGGCCGTATGCCTGATCGCGGCCCTCTTCGCGGCCATGAGTCCGGCGTCCGCGCAGGCGCAGGAGACAGCCGACGACGCCGAGGTGAGGCTCAAGGTGAAGGCCTACGAAGGCTACACGCGCTTCGTCGACCAGTACGGCGACACATGCCGCATGACCTACATACGCAACATCACGGTCTATCCTCCCATGAAGTTCCGCAACAAGAAGGAGGAGCAGTTCTACTGGCGCACCGTGCGCGACGTCCGCAAGACACTGCCGTATGCTAAACTCGCCTTCTCGACGCTCTGCGAGACCTACGAGTATATCCAGACCATTCCCGACAAAAAAGAGCGCGAGAGGCACCTCAAAAGGCTTGAGAGAGACATATTCAACCAGTACAAGCCAGTGGTCAAGAAGATGACCAAGGGTCAGGGCAAGGTGATGCTCAAGCTCATCAACCGTGAGACCGACCAGACGTCATACAACATAGTCAAGGCGTTTCTGGGCAGCTTCCGGGCTGGATTCTGGCAGACGTTCGGCCGCTTCTTCGGCATGAACATGAAGGCGGGGTTCAACCCGGCCAAGAACCGCGAGGACGCGATAATCGACCGCGTCGCGACGCTCATAGAGCAGGGCGCGCTGTGAGGCCGATTAAACCTTAACGGCATATCTTTGTATAATAGATAAGTAGCTGCGAAAAATTAAACGATGAATATTGTTTTTAAATCTTGCACAATAAAACTTGCTCTTTTCAGCCGATTTGGTCCTGGAGCTCAGTCGCATAGCCCGCTATGCTCCCTCACTCCAGAACCAAATCGGCTGAAAATAGCGGCGTTTTATATGTGCATTAATTTTCCGCAGCTACTTAGGCATTCCGGCCCCTGGGCCGTATAATGCCCCTGAATCGACAACAACCCAAATAATTTATAAACAATATGAAAATCCTGAAAGTATTGAGTGTCGCCCTGTTGTGCGGCACGATGATGGTGGGAGCGACCTCCTGCAACATGAGCAACACGGGCAAGGGCGCCCTGATCGGCGGCGGCAGCGGCGCCGGTGTAGGCGCCGGCGTAGGCGCGCTGATCGGCGGCGGCAAGGGCGCCGGTATCGGTGCAGGTGTCGGTGCGGCTGTAGGCGCCGGTGTGGGCGCGCTGATCGGCAACCACATGGACAAGCAGAAGAAGCAGCTCGAGGAGCAGCTCAAACAGCAGGCCAAGGTCGAGGAGACCACTGACTCAACGACGGGTCTGAAGGCAATCCGCGTCACCTTCGACGGCGGCATCCTCTTCCCCACGGGCAAGTACACGCTCAACGAGCAGGCCAAGGCCGACCTGAGCCGTTTCGCCTCGAACCTCAAGGAGAACGCCAACACCAACGTGCAGATCCTCGGCTTCACCGACAACACGGGGTCGTTCGCAGTCAACGACAAGCTCTCGAACGAGCGCGCAGAGGCCGTGCTGAGCTATCTGGCCAACCAGGGCGTATCGCCCACGCGTCTTACCGCCAAGGGCATTCCTATGGCTGACTACGTTGCAAGCAACGAGACCGCGGCCGGCCGCGCCCAGAACCGCCGCGTCGAGATCTACATCACGGCCAACGAGGAGATGATCCGCCAGGCCGAAGCCGAGGCCGCCAAGAAGTGAAGACTCGGAGTCAAATATAAAAGAAGGGAAGTGACATGTCACTTCCCTTCTTTTATATTTGACTCCGAGAGGTCAGATCAGGCTGCCGCCTTTCTCGATGGCCTTCTCGTTGAGGGGAATCAGCTTGTGGTGACGCTCGGGCAGAGACTTCTTCAGACCCTTGACCACGTTCTCCATCGGGAGCTTGTAGTCCATGGCCTTGAGCAGAGCGCCCATCACAACCATGTTGTAAGCCTTCGAGTTGCCGATCTCGAGGGTAGCCTCCATCGCGTCGATGGGGTAGATCTTGATGTCGTCGCGTGTCGGGCGGTTGTGGATGCCGTTGGTGTCGTAGATCAGCGTGCCGCCGGGTTTCACCTTGGGAGCGAACTTGTCGAGACTCTGCTGGTTGAGGGCCACCACGATGTCATACTTGTCGAGCACGGGCGAGGATATCTTCGCGTCGGAGAGGATCACCGTGACATTGGCCGTACCGCCGCGCTGTTCGGGGCCGTAGGAGGGCATCCAGGTCACTTCCTTGTCGTCCATAAGACCCGAATAGGCCAGAATCTTGCCCATAGAGAGGACACCCTGTCCTCCGAAACCTGCTATGATGATTTCTTCTTTCATGATGTTATTGGTTTTTAAGGTCACCGAGAGGATACTTCTCGAACATGTGTTCCTCCATCCACTTGTTGGCCTGGTCGGGGGTGAGTTTCCAGCCCGAGTTGCAGGTGGCGACCACCTCGACAACCGAGCAACCCTTCTTGGCGATGGCGTTCTCGAACGCCTTCTTGAGAGCGGCCTTTGTCTTGCGCACGGCGGCGGGGGTGTGGACGGCCTGGCGGGTCACATAGCATGTGCCGTCGAGGATTGCCATGAGGTTGGTGATCTCGAGCGGGTGTCCGTTGAGGTCCACGCGGCGTCCGTAGGGTGTGGTGGCCGTCTTCTGGCCCACGAGGGTGGTGGGGGCCATCTGTCCGCCGGTCATGCCGTATATGGCGTTGTTGACGAATATCATGACGATGTTCTCACCGCGGTTGGCGGCGTGGATCGACTCGGCCGTACCGATCGCCGACATGTCGCCGTCGCCCTGATAGGTGAAGAGCACGTTCTCGGGCCAGAGGCGCGAGGCGGCCGTGGCGACTGCCGGTGCGCGGCCGTGGGCGGCCTCGATCCAGTCGACGTCGATATAGTTGTATGCGAACACGGCGCAGCCCACGGGCGAGACGCCGATTGTGCGTTCGGTGATGCCCATTTCGGCGATGACCTCGGCGACGAGCTTGTGAATCACGCCGTGAGAGCATCCGGGGCAGTAATGCATGTGGACCTCTTCCAGGAGTTCGGGTTTGCAGTAAACCTTATTTTCCTCTCTGATTATTTCTTCTAAATTCATAGCGTATGATGGAAGCGTGATTATTTGTTGATGATTTTCTCTTTAAGGGCGTTCACTACCTCCTCGGGGCTGGGGATGATGCCGCCGAGACGTCCGAAGTGCTCCACGGGGAGAGCGTCGTGGACTGCGAGGCGCACGTCCTCGATCATCTGGCCGGCGTTGAGCTCGACCACGAGGACACCCTTCTTGCCCTCGGCTGCCTTGCGGACGGCCTCTGTCGGGAAGGGCCACAGCGTGATGGGGCGGATGATTCCGACCTTGATGCCCTCTTCCTCGGCGAGTTCGCGGGCCTTGTCGGAGATACGGGCGATCGTGCCGAAGGCCACGATGAGATAGTCGGCGTCCTCGACGTTGATTTCCTCCCAGCGGGTCTCGTTCTTCTCGATCTCGCGATAGCGCTCCTGGAGCTTCTCGTTGATGACCTCCATGCGGGCGGACTCGAGTTCGAGCGAGGTGATGACGTTGCGCTTGCGCAGACCCTTGCGGCCGTCGGCGGCCCAGGGGCACTGCTCGCGGATCTGCTCCTCCGTGCGGCGCGGACGCTGCTCGGGCAGCTGGACCTTCTCCATCATCTGGCCCACGATGCCGTCGGCCAGGATCATGCAGGGATTGGTGTATTTGAAGGCGAGGTCGAAGCCGAGGCCGACGAAGTCAACCATCTCCTGCACCGTCGAGGGGGCGAGCACGATCAGATGGTAGTCGCCGTGGCCGCCGCCCTTGGTGGCCTGGAAATAGTCGGCCTGCGAGGGCTGGATCGTACCCAGACCGGGACCGCCGCGCATAACGTTGAGGATCAGGGCCGGCAGCGAGGCGGCCGCTATATATGAGATTCCCTCCTGCTTGAGGCTGATGCCCGGCGACGACGACGACGTCATGACGGCCTTGCCCGTGGCGGCGCCGCCATAGACCATGTTGATGGCCGCAAGCTCTGATTCCGCCTGCAGAACGACCATACCGGTCGTCTCCCAGGGCATGAGCTCCTCGAGCGTCTCGAGCACCTCCGACTGCGGAGTGATGGGATATCCGAAGTAACCGTCGCAACCGTAGCGGATGGCAGCGTGCGCGATGGCCTCGTTTCCCTTCATTAGTCTTATCTCTTCTTTCATAAGGTTGGTGTTTTCTTGAACTGATTAGACTGGTTAGAGAATGTTTTGTTTTTACTTTTCGACCTTGCGGTAGACCTCGATGCACGCATCGGGACATACCAGGGCGCACGAACTGCAGCCGATGCAGTTTTCAGGATTGGCCATGTAGGCGTAGTGATAGCCACGGTCGTTGACCTCGTTGGGTTGCAGCGACAATGTGTCGGTCGGACATGCCACAACACAGAGATTGCACCCCTTGCATCTCTCGATGTTGACAACGATTGCTCCTCTTACTTTTGCCATTATTGTGTTTTTTTGGTTATTAAAATATTACTCTCGTCGCTGACTTTAAGCCTGATGAGAGAGGTTAGAGTCTTCGAATACAAAAATAGACAATTTTTTCTGAACTATGCAAGAAAAAAGCATGTTTTTCAGCAGAAATTTCAACTTGCCCCGTTCGCGGGGCCGTATATCAGCCCGGAGAGGGCCTTGACGGCGCCGAATCCGGCGTATGAGGCCAGCGCGCCGAGCCTGTCCTTGCGCCGGGCCACCCGGTCGGTCAGCACGCGATATCGCTCCGTCAGTATCACTCGGCGGCATCTATCCTCGGCAGGGGCGTCGGCGACACCGTTGGCGTAGAGCAGCCCGAGGATGTTGAAATGGGCCGCGAAACGACGCGTGCGCGCCGCCCGGACCATATCGGCGTCGTCGCCCACTGAGCCGACGAGACGGTCGGTGACGTCGAGCACGTCGAGACGCGAGGGCGTGAACCGGTGCAGGAAACTCCCCCCGTGCTGGCGGTAGCCCAGCAAACCGACATCGAGAAACGCCATGCCCTCACTCCGCGACCACACGCGGCTGAAGACGTCCAGATCCTCATACCACGTCCCTTTGGTGAACCTCAGGCCCTCCCAGAGCTCGCGGCCGTAGAGCTTGCCCCAGGCCGAATGGTCGGGGACGAGGCGCGTGCCCGGCAGGGGCGTCTGGTACAGGGCGTGGATGACGGCCTCGCGCGACGCGACGCGATGGCACACGGCGTTCCCGGCCCCGCGCGCGGCGAGACCGGCGGGCACGCTGCCATCGAAACGCTCGTGGCCCGCGCAGACAAGACGGCTGCCCGTCTCGCGGGTCGCCGCCAGAGTGGCGGCGAGAAAATGGCTCGACAGCACGTCGTCGGAGTCGAGGAAGACGATGTAGTCGCCGCGCGCACGGTCAAGGCCGTGGTTGCGGGCGTCCGACAGTCCGCCGTTCGTCTTGTGGAAGGCCCGGATCCGCGGGTCGCGCCCGGCCAGGTCGTCGCACTCGCGCCCGGTGCCGTCGGTCGACCCGTCGTCCACAAGCAGCAACTCCCAGTCGCCGAGCGACTGGGAGATGACACTGTCGACGGCCTCGCCGAGATACTTCTCGGCGTTATAGGCCGGCATTATGATCGAAACCGTCGGAGCCATAGGTCGGGGCCGTCGGTATCAGACGGTGAGGATTTCCTTTTCCTTATCGGCGAAGATCTCGTCGATTTTCTTCATGTATTTATCGTGGAGCTTCTGCACCCGGGCCTCGGCGTCCTTCTCGTTGTCCTCGCTCAGGCCGTTCTTGATCTCTTTCTTAAGTCCCTCGATGGCCTCGCGGCGCGCGTTGCGCACCGAAACCTTGGCGTTCTCGGCCTCGGCCTTGCTCTGCTTGACGAGCTGCTTGCGGCGGTCTTCGGTCAGCGGCGGGATGCAGAGGCGGATCACCTCGCCGTTGTTCTCGGGCGTGATGCCGAGCTCGGAGTTGATAATTGCCTTCTCGATTTCCTTGAACATCGACTTCTCCCAGGGCGTGATGGCGATGGTGCGCGCATCGGGCACGGAGACGTTGGCGACGTTCGAGATCGGGGCCTGCGAGCCGTAATAGTCGACGCGGATGCCGTCGAGCAGACGGGCCGACGCCTTGCCGGCGCGGATGTGCGACAGTGTGTCGTCGAGATATTCCACGGCGAGCTGCATGGAGTCTTCAGCGTTCTGGAGATATTCTTTTACTTCCATATCATTGTGTATTTGATGATTTCGGTTGCTATGGCCGTCGTGCGGCTCAGCGGGCGGTGACAAGCGTGCCTACGGGCTCGCCGGCGAGGGCCTTGCCCAAGTTGCCGGGGATGTCCATGTTGAAGACGTAGATCGGCATGTCGTTCTCCTTGCAGAGGGCCGTGGCGGTGAGGTCCATCACCTTGAGGCCTCGGGCCAGCACCTCGTCATAGCTGATCTGGTCGAAGCGCGTCGCCGTCGGGTCTTTCTCCGGGTCGGCGGTGTAGACTCCGTCGACGCGCGTGCCCTTTAGCATCACCTCGGCCTCGATCTCGATGGCGCGCAGCGCCGAACCGGTGTCGGTGGTGAAGTAGGGGTTGCCTGTGCCGCACGAGATGATGGCCACCGTGCCGCTCTCAAGGGCCTCGATGGCCTTCCATTTCGAATAGTGCTCGCCGATGGGGAACATGCCGATGGCCGTCAGCACCCGGGCCGGCTGGCCGATGGCCTCGAGCGCCGAACTGAGCGCAAGCGAGTTGATTACGGTGGCGAGCATTCCCATCTGGTCGCCCTTGACGCGGTCGAACCCGGCCGACGCACCCGAGAGGCCGCGGAAGATGTTGCCGCCCCCGATGACTATGCCGATCTCGACGCCGGCGTCTACCATCTCCTTGATCTGGGCGGCATAGAGGTTGAGGCGGTCGGTGTCGATGCCGTGCCCCTGGCCGCCCGCCAGAGACTCGCCCGAAAGTTTAAGCAGTATTCTCTTGAATTTCATTTCTGGCTTTGTTTTCACCAAAGTTATGATATTTTTTTGAAATATGGAAATTTTTCGGGCGGAAATTTGCGACAGGGCGTCTTTCAGCGTTTTTCGTAGAGCATCCGGGCGAGTGTCTTCATGCCGTCGGTGGCCTTTTCCTTGATGACATGCACGCCGGGGATGCCGGCTGTCGACGCCGGATTCGGGTCGATGTAGTAGATGGGCGTGCCGGGACGCACGTACTGGATGAGGCCAGCCGCGGGATAGACCACGAGTGATGTGCCTATCACGACGAATATGTCGGCGCGGCGCACGAGGTCGACGGCCTTCTCGATGTTGGGCACGGGCTCCTGGAAGAACACGATGTGCGGGCGCATCAGGTCGCCGTTGCGGCCCCGGGTGGCGGGGGTCGTCTCGAGATGGTCGATGTCGAGGCTCTCTATATAATCGGGATCGGACACCGAGCGTATCTTCATCAGCTCGCCGTGGAGGTGGAGCACATGGCTCGACCCGGCGCGCTCGTGGAGGTCGTCGACGTTCTGGGTGATGACATAGACATCATAGTCTTTCTCGAGCTCGACGAGGGCCTTGTGGGCGCCGTTGGGCACGGCCTTGAGCAGGTCGCGGCGACGCTGGTTGTAGAATTTATGCACGAGCTCGGGGTCGCGGCGGAAACCGTCGGCCGAGGCCACCTGCATCACGGGGTAGTTCTCCCACAGGCCGTCGGCGTCGCGGAAGGTCTTTATGCCTGACTCGGCGCTGATGCCCGCGCCGGTCGAGACCACAAGTACTGGCTTTTTCATTTCCATGGATTTTGTCGGATTTCAGTCGTGGTGTTCCTTGAGGAGTTCGAGGGCGCGGGGAGCATCCCGCTCGTAGACGAGCAGATTGACACCGCCGAACACCGGCACATAGAGATTGTTCTGGTCGCTGATCATCGACGGGATGCCGTTTGACTCGAGCATCCCCTGCACGATCGACGCCTCCTGCATGTTGGAGAAGGTCGCCACTGTTACGGTTGCTGACATAAGCGTGCGGTTTAAGGGTGAGACAGAGCGCATGAAGCCCTCTTCTTAATTAACACCAACGAAATTGAATTTAGTTCATATGGATGTAAAAAAAAGCTCCGCGGAGTTGAGCCGCGGAGCCTTTTCCTGTGTATTGACCGATTATGATCAACCGTTCACCTTCTTCATGTGGGCGATGAGGTCGAGCACCTTGTTGGAGTAGCCGATCTCGTTGTCGTACCAGCTGATGACCTTGACGAACTTGTCGGTCAGGTAAACGCCGGCGTTCGCGTCGAAGATCGAGGTGAGGGGGCAGCCGAGGAAGTCGCTCGAAACGACAGCGTCCTCAGTGTAGCCGAGCACACCCTTGAGCTCGCCTTCCGCAGCCTCCTTCATGGCCTTGCAGATGTCCTCCTTGGTGGCGGGCTTCGCGAGGTTGACCGTGAGGTCAACTACAGAAACGTCGAGGGTGGGGACACGCATCGAGATACCTGTCAGCTTGCCGTTGAGCTCGGGGATCACCTTGCCGACTGCCTTTGCGGCGCCTGTCGAAGAGGGGATGATGTTGCCCGAAGCGGCACGGCCACCGCGCCAGTCCTTCATCGAGGGGCCGTCGACGGTCTTCTGAGTTGCTGTAGTGGAGTGAACCGTCGTCATGAGGCCCTCTACGATGCCGAACTTGTCGTTGAGCACCTTGGCGATGGGGGCGAGACAGTTGGTGGTGCAGGATGCGTTCGACACGAACTGCTGGCCTGCGTATGTGTTCTCGTTGACGCCGACTACGAACATCGGGGTGTCGTCCTTCGAGGGAGCGGACATCACGACATACTTCGCGCCTGCCTCGATGTGGCCCTGTGCCTTCTCCTTGGTCAGGAAGAGACCTGTGGACTCAACGACATACTCGGCGCCCTTCTCGCCCCATGCGATTTCCTTGGGGTCACGGCATGCAGAAACCTTGATTTCCTTACCGTTCACGATCAGAAGGCTCTTCTCGAGATCGTAGTCTACCGTGCCTTCGAAGCGGCCGTGCATTGTGTCATACTTCAGCATGTATGCCATGTAGTCTACCGGAAGAAGGTCGTTGATTGCCACAACCTCGATGTCGTCTCTCTTCGTGGACGCGCGGAAAACGAAGCGGCCGATGCGGCCAAATCCGTTAATGCCAATCTTTGTCATTACTTGATTTTTTAATATTAGGGTTAAACTTTTTTATACTCGGTAATTGTTCTATCTTTCGAATTTCATTAGGTTTGAATAAGCCTCTAAGACCCGACTCCAATCTGCCTAACAAGGTTTGATCGGGTTTAGGTTGCAAAATTAAGAAAAAATTCGCATATTTGCACTCCGATTAACAAAATTTAGACAAAAAGTATGGGAAAATTTATCGAAGACTTCAAAGCTTTCGCCCTTAAAGGCAATGTAGTCGACATGGCCATCGGTGTGATCATCGGCGGCGCGTTCGGCAAGATAGTCACCTCTCTGGTCAACGACATCATCATGCCGCTGGTGAGCGTGATCACCGGAGGCGACGGCTACAAGAACCTGAAATGGGTCATAACCCAGGGCAAGGAGGCCACAGAGACGACGGCGGCCGTAGAGGAGGTGGCCGTCAACTACGGTCTCTTCATCCAGAACATCGTCGACTTCTTCATCATCGCTCTCTGCATCTTCATCGCCCTGCGCTACACAATGAAGTTCATGAAAAAGGAAGCCAAGGAGGAGGCCGCCGCGCCCGCCGAGCCCAGCCCCGAGGTGAAGCTCCTCACCGAGATCCGCGACGAACTCAAAAAGAAGTAAAATAAGTAAGAAGTAAGAAGTAAAAAGTAATACGTTAGGATATAACGAGTTGAAAGAAAAAAATGAGGCTCCGATGATTGACGCGGAGCCTCGTATTACTTTTTACTTCTTACTTCTAACTTATTACTTCTTACTTATCTCTTAGATTGGATTTTCCGACTCCATGGCGGTGAGGACGGCGAGGGCCTCGCTGACTGTCGGGACGTCCTGCAGGATCATGGCGTGCGTCACGCGGCCCTGAACGGTGACGTCCTTGATCTGGCAGCGGCGCGGATTGTCCTGCATGTAGGCAAGCACGCGGCCGAAAGCGTTCGAGTTGTAGTAAGCCCGGTTGTCATCGCTCACGAAATAGATGCGCATCACTCCCCCCTTGAGCACTATCCGCTCTATGCCGAGCCGACGCGCCGACATGCGCAGGGGCACTATCCGGATGAGCTCCTCGGTGACGTCGGGAATCGCGCCGAACCGGTCGCGCAGATGCTCGCGGTAATCCTCTATCTGTTCGGGACGCTCCATATTGTCGAGCTCGCGGTATAACGTGATGCGCTCGTTCTCCTGGGGCACGTACTCGGGCGGCAGACGCAGCTCGAGATCCGACTCTATGTTGACCTCCGACACATATTCGTCGCTCGCCCCCGCGCTGACGTCGGTGAACGTGTCGGAGAACTCCTCGGTCTTCAGCTCGGTCATCGATTCGCGCAGAATCTGCTGGTACGCCTCGTAGCCGAGGTCGGTGATGAAGCCCGACTGCTCGGCGCCGAGCAGGTTTCCGGCCCCGCGTATGTCGAGGTCCTGCATGGCGATGTGGATGCCGCTGCCCAGATCGGAGAAGTTCTCGATGGCCTGGAGGCGGCGGCGCGCCACCGGAGTCAACGGTTTGCCGGGAGGCACGAGCAGGTAGCAGAACGCCTTTCGGTTGGAGCGCCCCACGCGGCCGCGCAGCTGATGCAGTTCGCTGAGGCCGAAACGGTCGGCGTTGTTGACGATGATGGTGTTTACGTTGGGCATGTCTATGCCGTTCTCTACAATCGTGGTCGAGAGCAGCACGTCATAGTCATGGTTGGTGAAGTCGATGATGGCCTTCTCCAGCTGTTCGGGCGGCATCTGGCCGTGGCCGGTGACCACACGCACCCCGGGCACGAGGCGGCGCAGCTTGTTCTCAAGCTCGGCGAGGTTCTCGATGCGGTTGGAGACGAAGAAGACCTGTCCGTTGCGCGAGAGCTCGAACTCGACGGCCTCGCGGATCACGTCATCGTCGAGCGTCGAGACATTGGTCATGATGGGCTGGCGGTTGGCCGGCGGGGTGTTGAGCGAACTCAGGTCGCGCGCCCCCATCAGCGAGAACTGTAGCGTGCGGGGTATCGGCGTGGCGCTCATGGTGAGCGTGTCGACGTTGACCTTCATCTGCTTGAGCTTCTCCTTGACGGCGACGCCGAATTTCTGCTCCTCGTCGATGATGAGCAGTCCGAGGTCTTTGAACTTCACCGATTTGCCGATGATCTTGTGCGTGCCTATGAGGATATCGATTTTGCCGGCCTCGAGGTCGGCGAGAATCTGCTTGATTTCCTTCGGTTTCTTGGCGCGTGAGATGAACTCCACGCGCACGGGGAAGTCGCGGAGGCGCGCCGCGAACGTGTTGTAGTGCTGCATGGCGAGCACGGTAGTGGGCACGAGCACGGCCACCTGCTTGCCGTCGGTGGCTGCCTTGAAGGCGGCCCGCACGGCAATTTCGGTCTTGCCGAAACCAACGTCACCGCAGATGAGGCGGTCCATCGGCTTGGGCTGCTCCATGTCGGCCTTGACGGCCTGGGTGGCGCGCAGCTGGTCGGGGGTGTCCTCGTAGAAGAAGCCGGCCTCGAGCTCATGCTGCAGGTATGAGTCGGGCGAGAAAGCGAAGCCCTTCTCGGTGCGTCGGCGCGCATAGAGCGCGATGAGGTCGCGCGCGATGTCTTTCATCCGCGTCTTGGCGCGCTCTTTCATGCGCGTCCACGCCCCGGAACCGAGTTTGCTGACCTTGGGCGGAACGCCCTCCTTGCCACGGTATTTCGACAGCTTGTGAAGGCCATGGATCGAGACGAGCACCAGGTCGTTGTTCTGATAGAAGAGCTTAATCATCTCCTGGGGCGTGCCGTTGACGTCGGTCTTCACCAGTCCCCCGAAGCGGCCTATGCCGTGGTCGATGTGCACGATATAGTCGCCCACCTCGATCTGGTTGAGCTCCTTTAGGCTGAGCGCGAGTTTGCCGGCGCGGGCGCGGTCGGAACGGAGGCTGTATTTATGGAAGCGGTCGAAGATCTGATGGTCGGTGAAGAAGCAGGTCTTGGTCTCGTGGTCGACGAAGCCCTCATGGACCGTCGAGGCTACCGGAGTGAAGCGGATGTCGTCGCCCCGGTTCTCGAAAATCGAGCGGAGGCGGTCGGCCTGGTGCGGGGAGTCGGAGAGGATCAGTATGCGGTATCCCTTGCCGAGGAAATCGGCGAACGAGTCGGCGATCAGGTCGAAGTTCTTGTGGTATAGCGCCTGCAGCGAGCAGCCGAAGTCGAGTTGGGCCGTGGCGCCGAACGACGCCGGAGCCGACTGCGCGCCGTAGCGTATCTGACGCATCGAGTCGAGACGCTTCGCGAAGTCATCGGCGTCGACCACCTTTTCCATGGCCTTGGGGTCGCCTTCGTCGGCTATCAGGGCCGATTCGGAAAACTCCTCAGAGGCTATCTCACGGACGCGTGAGGCTATGTAATCGGGCTTCTGCGCGGCGACGATGGCGCTGTCGCCTATGAATTCGAGCAGCGAGACGCCTCCGGCAGTGTCGGATGTCGAGGCGGGCACTACCGACACCGATTCGACCTTAGCCTCCGAGAGCTGGGTCTCGACGTTGAACGTGCGTATCGAATCGACCTCCGTGTCAAAGAAATCGACGCGATAGGGGAGTTCGCCGGCGTATGAATAGACATCGAGTATCGAGCCACGGCGCGCGAACTGGCCGGGCTCGTAGACGTATTCGACCGAGTTGAAGCCGAGCTCGACGAGACGCTTCACCACCTGGCCCATGTCGACGGTCTGGCCGACGCGCAGCTGGAGCGTGTCGCGTCCGAAACTCTCGCGGTCGGCGACCTTCTCGGCCAGAGCCTCGGGGCATGTCACGACGCAGCGCAGCGACTTCGAGTCGCGCAGGCGGTCGAGGGCGTCGGCGCGCAGGATCTGCGACGGCGGGTCGGGCTGGCCATACTTGATGTCGCGCTTGTAGCCAGACGGGAATATGGCCACGGCCTCCTCGCCGGCGATGTTGCGGATGTCGTTGTAGATGTATCCGGCCTGCTCGATGTCATCGGCCACCACAAGCAGCGGCTTCTTCAGGAAGTCGAGGGCGGCGAAGAGCATGGCCGGGGCGCTCCCGGTGAGTCCCGACAGCGAGACGCGCCGGGCCGAGGGGTCGCCGAGGATTTTCCTCATGGCCTTGATGCGCCCGGTCGTAGCGAAGAGAGCGTCGGCTTCCCGTAGATTCATTTGCGTTTCAGTATTTTGTCATATTTGTCAGACTCGAGGATCTCACGCGCGGCGTTCAGGGCCTTGTCGCCCGGCAGGATGTAGGCAGACTTCCCCTTGTCGTAATAGTAGCGGCTCACTATTTCCGAGCCGAGATAATCCTCGATGTCCTTGCGGTGCGTGTCGAGGTCGCGGTTGAGGTCGTGTGTGAGGAGTTTCGCAAGCGAGTCGAAGGCGGCGGTGGTCTCGTCGCCCATGTATCCCTCTTCGGTGGCGATTTCGCGGAGCTGCTTCATGCCCTCCTCCATGACGCGGTCGTACTTGAAGCGCGCCGGGTCGATGCTCTTCTTGAAGTCGTCGTAGATCTCGTCGGTTATTACGAACTCCGAGGCGGGTACGATGGTGGGGTGGGTGGCGGCGAAGCGGGTGGCGTAGTCGAAGCTCCAGTTGTCGCGCACCACGTTGTATACCAACCGGCTCACCTTGCCCCAGTCGATCACTGAGTCGGGGGCGAGGCCGCCGCCGTCGCGCACGATGCGTCCGTGCAGAGTCTTGAACTCATGGGTGAGGCTGTCGGGTATGCGCGACACGGAGCCGTCTTCGTTGCGGTGGGAGTAGTCGAGGGCCTGGATCAGGCGTCCGGAGGGAATGTAGTATTTGGCCACGGTGACCTTGAGTACGCCCTGGAAGGGGAGGGGGCGCGTGCTCTGCACGAGGCCCTTGCCGAAGCTGCGCGAGCCGACGAGGACGCCGCGGTCGAGGTCCTGCACGGCGCCGGCCAGGATTTCGGCCGCCGACGCCGAACCGCCGTCGATCAGGACGGCAAGCGGAATTTCGGGGAAGATGGGCGAGCGAGTGGTCTTGTAGACCTTCTCGGAGGCGGCGTCGCGTCCCTTGGTGCGCACCACCTCGGTGCCCTTGGGCACGAAGAAGCTTAGGATGTCGACGGCGCTCTCGAGCAGTCCGCCGCCGTTGCCGCGCAGGTCAAGCACGATGTTCTTGACGCGCGGGTCGGCCTTGAACTCGTCGAGGGCGGCGCGGACCTCCTGGGGCGACTTGTTGATGAACGAAGTCAGCTGGATGTAACCGGTGTTGCCTATCACGGCGTGATAGGGCACCGAAGGCTGCTGCAGGTTCTCGCGCATGAGCGTGACGGTCAGGATCGAGTCGGCGGCATATGGCCGCTGCAGGGTGATGCTGACCTGCGTGTTGGGGCGTCCGCGCAGCAGTTTGGTGACATCGGCGCTGAGTTTGCGCGACACGTCGACGGAATCGACGCGCAGGATTCTGTCGCCGGCCTTGATGCCGGCGCGGGCGGCGGGGCTGCCCTCCATCGGCGCGGAGATATAGGTGGAGCTGTCGCGGTCCATCAGATAGGAGCCGATGCCGCCGTATTCGCCGGTGGTCATCTTCTGCAGGGTCTCCTGCTCGTCGACGGGATAGTATTCCGTATAGGGGTCGACGGTGGCGAGGAAGGCGTCTATGGCCTCCTTGAACGCCCGGTCGGGGGCTATGGAGTCGACATAGTTGTTCTGCAGCTCCTTGACGATGGAGTTGAAGGTGGTGAGATTGCGCGAGATGGCGGCGTCGCCGCTGCGGCCCTTGCCGTCGGTGGCGGCGGCGAGGGCGATGGCGGCCAGCAGGACGGCCGCGAAAGTCAATATGAATTTTCTCATGCTGTTAAAACGCTCACTGGGCGCCGGAGGTTGTGTCGGCCTCAGGTGTCGGATGAGGATAGTCGACGGTATAGTGCAGACCGCGCGACTCCTTGCGCTCGAGAGCCTGGCGCATCACGAGATAGGCGACGTTGATGATGTTGCGCAGCTCGCAGAGCTGACGCGTGGGTTTCGAGCGGCGGAAGAGGTCCTCGGTCTCCTGATAAAGGATGTCGAGGCGGTTCCAGGCGCGGTGCAGGCGCAGGTCGGAGCGCACGATGCCGACGTAATAGCTCATGATGTCGCTGACCTCCTTCTCGGTCTGGGTGATGAGCACCATCTCGTCGGGGTGCTCGGTGCCCTCGTCGTTCCAGTCGGGGACATCGGTGCGGAAGTCGTAGCCGTCGACATGCGCCTCTGCGTGGCGTTCGGCCGCGTCGGCGTATACCACGGCCTCTATCAGCGAGTTGGAGGCGAGGCGGTTGCCGCCGTGCAGTCCGGTGCAGCTGCATTCGCCCAGTGCGTAGAGCCTGCGGATGGAGCTCTCGCCGTCGAGGTTGACCTTGATGCCGCCGCAGAGGTAGTGGGCTGCGGGCACGACGGGGATCATGTCGCGTGTGATGTCGATGCCGAGCGAGAGGCATTTCTCGTAGATGTTGGGGAAGTGGCGGCGGGTCTCCTCGGGGTCTTTGTGGGTGACGTCGAGATAGACATGGTCGGAGCCGGACTGTTTCATCTCGTTGTCGATGGCGCGGGCCACGATGTCGCGGGGCGCGAGCGAGAGCCGCTCGTCATACTTGTGCATGAACTCGCGGCCGTTGATGTCCTTGAGCACGGCGCCGTAGCCGCGCATGGCCTCGGTGATGAGGAACGACGGGCGGTCGCCGGGGTGATAGAGCGTGGTGGGGTGGAACTGGATGAACTCCATGTCCTTGACGGTGCCTTTGGCGCGGTAGACCATGGCGATGCCGTCGCCCGTGGAGACGAGTGGGTTGGAGGTGGTGCCGTAGACGGCGCCGATTCCGCCGGTGGCCATGACGGTGACGCGGGCCAGGAAGGTATCGACCTTGCCTGTATTCTCGTCGAGGATATATGCGCCGTAGCAGGTGATGTCGGGCGTGCGGCGCGTCACGATCTTGCCGAGATGGTGCTGGGTGATGATCTCGACGGCGAAGCGGTGGTCGAAGACATCGATGTTGCGGTCGGCGCGGATGCGGCGGATGAGGCTCTCCTGAATTTCGGCGCCGGTGTTGTCGGCGTGGTGGAGGATGCGGAACTCTGAGTGGCCACCCTCGCGGTGCAGGTCGAAGGAGCCGTCTTCCTTGCGGTCGAAGTCAACGCCCCATTCCACGAGCTCGCGGATCTGGGCCGGGGCGTTGCGCACCACCTGCTCGACGGCCGCCGGGTCCGAAAGCCAGTCGCCGGCCACCATAGTGTCGTGGATATGCTTCTCGAAGTCGTCGACCTCGAGATTGGTGACAGAGGCCACGCCACCCTGCGCGAAATTGGTATTGGCGTCCTCAAGAGTTGATTTGCAAACGATTGCGACCTTCCGACCGTGGCGCGAGGCCTTGAGTGCGAAAGACATTCCGGCGATGCCGGAACCGATGACCAGATAGTCGTATTTGTATGTCATACCGATTGATATAAAATCCCGGCCCGCGCCTCAAGCGCGCGTCGCCTTATCAACCTGCAAATTTAACTATAAAATTCGAAAAACAAAAATAAAAATCGCCGCCACGTCCCCTCCACGCCACAATCCACATCCACCATAATCCTCAATCTCGGAGATTCCCACAAATTCTCTTAATACCCCTTATAATACACGTTTCGGCTGTAATCATTGCGAATCTACTTCTGTGTCCCTATTCCTTAACTTTTCCCTGTTTTTCTTGTCATAAGCCTCACCTCTATTGAAAAGGTATTCAAATTTTGCGAGATTGCCCTCAATCTCGACATGCAGCCCGACGGTCGCCTACACGCAACCGATAGACACTGTGCAGAGTCTCGATTTTCTTACAATCGGTCAGAACCGCTATTTTATCAGCCAGACGCACCTCATCTATTTTCGCAATGACAGATTGAAGAATTTTGCCGGACAGCTTGCGGACAGCCTTTGCAAATTCCTTTGAAAAGTCTACTTTCATTTTCGGTGGGCATCAAGCCATTTCTCGAAATCTTCTTTTTCCTGGGCATTCAGCATCACCTTTCCTTCAGGACGAGTTGAAACGAGATATTTGTAGATTTCGGCGTCATCCATATCCTCCATCTCACGCACGAGCATATCTTCTATATATCTCTTCAAATTCGTACCCATGGCAGCAGCCTTTATACTTAATGCCTGAAACACATTCTCGGGAATATCTATGAGTTTCCGATGCGAAGGCATCCTTACAGTCGATATAGGATCCATATTTTTCTGTTGAAGTTAAAACGAGTTTATCCGATGCAAATTTAGTCAATATATCTCATATACAATGGTTCGGTAGTTTTGAGCTAATCGAATGATTACAAGGTTAATAAA
>CAJTXU010000008.1 GCA_910584125.1 uncultured Muribaculaceae bacterium
ACCTTGTCACGCCGATGGTACTGCGAAAGCGGAAGAGTAGGTAATCGCCACCTTAAAGCGGAGGGCGTCGCGACACAGCGACGCCCTCCTTTTTTTTTGCCCTAAATCTTCCTTTCTCACCCTTTTGCCCCTTTCCCCTTTTCCCCCTTTCCCTTTTTCCCCCTTTCCTCTCGGCTCAGCCTCGGCACAGGAGGCGGGCAAAGCCCTTGCTCCGCGTGAGGCCCTCGCGGAGCTCTTGTGCGGAGCTATCGCGCGGAGCCACTGTGGCGCGACCGGAGGGAGCGCTCAGGGGCGGAGGGAGCGCTCAGGAGATTTTTTATTTGGTTTTCTCGCGCGGATTGAGTAATTTTGCATTTTGTATAATGAATCACATGATTACAAAGAAGTACAACCTTATAAATAATGTGACCGGTTGGATTGTTTTCGCTATCGCACTGGCCACTTATTGGCTCACTCTGGAGCCTACCGCTTCCTATTGGGACTGCGGAGAGTTCATAATCCAGGCCGACAAGCTTGAAGTCGGACACCCGCCGGGCAACCCGATCTTTATGCTGACGGCGCGTTTCTTCGCCAACTTCGCGACCGACGCCGGCAGCGTGTCTCTGATGGTCAACGCGATGAGCGGTTTGCTGAGCGCGTTCACCATCCTGTTGCTGTTCTGGACCATCACCCATCTGGTGCGGCGTCTTGTGGTGCGCGACAACTCCGATAAGGAGCTGTCGCTGGCTAAATATCTCGTCATCATTGGCTCGGGCGTCGTCGGAGCCCTGGCTTACACCTGGAGCGACACGTTCTGGTTCTCGGCCGTCGAGGGCGAGGTCTACGCTTTCTCGTCGTTCTGCACGGCCCTCGTGTTCTGGCTGATTCTCAAGTGGGAGAACCGGGCCGACCGTCCTGACTCCGACCGGTATCTGATTCTTATAGCCTATATCATCGGCGTCAGCATCGCCGTGCATCTGCTCAACCTGCTCTGCATCCCGGCGATCGTGCTCGTGTTCGCTTACCGGAAGTGGAAGGACATGAACCTTGTCAAGTCGCTTCTGGCTCTGTTGCTCTCGTTCGTCATCATAGCGCTTGTGCTCTTCGGCCTCGTGCCCGGCTTCATCAAGATGGCCCAGAGGTTCGAGCTTGTGTTCGTCAACGGTTTCGGCTCGAGCTTCAACACGGGTGCACTTGTCTATGCCTTCGTGACGGCAGCCGTGTTCATATGGTCGCTGTGCGAGATCAGAACGCAGAAGTCGCAGGTGCGGATTAAGGTGTCGTTCTTCCTCTCTGTCCTGCTGAGCGGCATGCTCTTCCTCGGCAGCGGCTGGTGGTTCGGCTGGATACTGATGGCGGTCCTCGCCGCGTTCCTGATTTCTCCCTATTGGAAACGGGTCTCGCTGCGAGTCGTCAACGTGGTGATGTGGAGCATCGCAGTTATCTTCGTGGGCTATTCGAGCTATGCGCTAATCCTGATCCGATCGAGCGCCGACACGCCGATGAACCAGAACTCACCCGACAACGTGTTCGACCTGGCGGCATATCTGAGCCGCGAGCAGTATGGCGAGACTCCTCTGATCTACGGCAGCACAATCTATTCGGGCCAGCAGAAGAAGCAGACCCGCGTCGATACGGACACCGTTTCGTATTATGAAGACGGTTCGCCGATCCTGATATCCTATCCGACGTACACCTCGGTGGTCAATCCAGGTGCTCCGGTCTACGCCAAGGGCGTCAAGGGAGCTGAGCCCCAGTCGGAGTACGGCTTCCTGAACGAGGACGAGAAGGCGGCCAACCGTCGGCTCGCCGCGCGTGGCGGCGACTATTACGTGAAGTCCGACCACAAGCCCGAGATGAAACTCAATCCGGAGCTCAACATGCTCTTCCCGCGTATCTACAGCTCGATGCACAGGCAGTACTATCAGAACTGGGTGCGTCTCGACACGGTGCCTTCGAACATGAAGGAACTCCACGCCATCGACGAACTGACCGGCAACAAGGTGCCCGAGCTCGACCTCTACGCCGAGCCGTTCGTCAACCCGGCGACCGGAATGGTAAGCTATCCGCAGAAGATGGGCTATCGCCCCACCTATGCGCAGAATCTCGCCTACTTCTTCAACTACCAGCTCATCCACATGTATATGCGATATTTCATGTGGAACTTCGCCGGGCGCCAGAACGACGTTCTCAACCAGATGGGCGAGCTTGACGCAGGCAACTGGATCACGGGCATTCCGCTGATCGACAACATGCGTCTGGGCGACCAGTCGCTGTTGCCCGCCGAACTGGGCAAGGACAATCCGGGCAACAACAAGTTCTATCTGCTGCCGCTGATATTAGGTCTGCTCGGCCTGATATGGCAGGCGTTCGCCGGCAAGCGCGGTATCGAGCAGTTCTGGGTGGTCTTCTTCCTCTTCTTCATGACGGGCATCGCGATCGTGCTCTACCTCAACCAGCCTCCGATGCAGCCGCGCGAACGCGACTACGCGTATGCCGGCTCGTTCTACGCCTTCGCCATATGGATAGGCATGGGCGTGGCGGCGCTGTGGCAGATCGTTATGGTCATCCTCGGCAAGCGTCAGAAGAGCGAGATCAAGAGCGCCGATGAGATGAACAAGGAGATGGAGCGCCAGGTCAAGGCGCACGTGTCGGAAGAGATGGAACAGAATCCCAATCTCACCGACGACGACCCGCGCACGGGGCGGATGTCGCTTTACGCGGCGGCGGTGGCCGTCGTGATCGGCCTTGTGATCCCGCTGCAGATGGTGAGCCAGACCTGGGACGACCATGACCGCAGTCGGCGCACCGTGGCCCGTGACTTCGCCATAAACTATCTGGAGAGTCTCGAACCGAATGCGATCGTGTTCTGCAACGGCGACAACGACACCTTCCCGCTCTGGTATGTGCAGGAAGTCGAGGGAGTGCGTCCCGACGTGAAGATAGTCAACCTGAGTTATCTTGCCTCCGACTGGTATGCCAACCAGATGCGCCAGCAGACCTACACGGCCGCGCCTATCGACTTCACGGCCAAGCCCGAGGACATAGCCTACGGCAACCTCGACGTCGTGCTGCCGGGCCGCGACAAGGCTCCGGCCGACCTGCTGCAGAGCCTCAAGTTCATCTACGGCGGCGGAGGCCGCGACAACGACTACGGATACGCTCAGCTGCCGTCGAGCGTCGTGACGATTCCCGTCGACAAGGAGGCTGTCGTGAAGCGCGGCCTAATTCAGCCTCAGGACACGGCCGAGCTCGTCGACGAGATTGTGATCGACCTCCGCGGAGCCGAGTCCGTGAACCGCAAGGGATACATCAGCCTCAGCGAACTGCTGATGCTCGACATAATCGCCACCAACGCCGCCAACGGCTGGCCGCGCCCCATCTACTGGTGCATGACCGTCGGAAGCGAATATCATCTCGGCCTCTCCGACTACCTGCGCGGTGTCGGCATGACCCATCAGCTCGTGCCCACCATGCAGTCCGGACTGCCGGCCCGGGCCGACCGGGCGTTCGACGTCGTGACCAAGAAATACCGCTGGGGAGGCGCCGACAACGACAATCCCCCCTATTTCGACGAGACGGCGCGCCGGATGCTCATATCGACACGCACGTCGATGATCGACGTCGCCACCGAACTCATATACCAAGGCGACAAGCTCAAGGCCGAAGGCAAGGAGAAGGAGGCCGGCACATGCTACCGGAACGCTCTCAAGGTCGTCGACCTGATGGGCGCCAAGCTGCGCGAGAGCACGTGGCCTTACAGCATGGCCGTCGCCATGCAGGTGCCCGAGGTCTACGGCAACGCCGGCCAGAGGCTCGGCGACCGCAAGGCCGTGGTCAAGGCCCTCACGATGATTGAGAGCTATGTCGACAGGATGGCCGACTATGTGGTCTACAACATGGCGGTGACGCGCCGGTTCGGCAACGGAATCTCGCTCACCACCGAGTCGCGATACATGCCCTACCAGCTCTACCGCTTCGTGCAGATGTATGAGAAGTACGGCGGCGACATGAAGAAGATGACCGCGATCCTGAAGAAGAAAGGACTCGACGTCGAGACGCTGCGCCGACAGTACGAGAGCGTATACGGCGGCGGCGACGACGGGCAGATGTCGGAATCGGATATGCTGGGCGACCTCTCGCAGGTAGCGGCGATAGTCAACAGCCTCGCCGCGATGAGTCCCGAGGAATATGCCTCGCGTCCGGCCGACGAGCGGCTTTACGACTCGATCTTCTACGAGGCCCTGCGACAGTACTCGGCCGAGCTCGGCGAGGATGTCGTGATGGCCGACCCGGAGATCAAGAAAGTCGACAAGGCCCGCAGCGAACGGCTTTACAAGGAGTATGAGGCGCGGCATCCGCAGCAGTGAATCCGAGCGTGACCGACCGATGAAGAACAACTGGCTCGAGAAGGCCTTCCTCAATCTTGTCGGCCCATGGATAGAGTCGCCGCCCCGCTTCTTCAGGCGGACGTTCCTCACCGGCGAGTTCCGCCTCAAGGACCCGGAGGGCCGCAAGATGGTCTACCTGACCTTCGACGACGGCCCGATTCCCGAGTCGACGCCCTGGCTGCTCGACACGCTCGACCGGCTGGGGGTGAAGGCGACGTTCTTCATGGTGGGCGACAACGTGCGGAAGTATCCGCGGCTGTACGACGAGGTGCTGGCCCGAGGCCACAGTGTGGGCAACCACACGATGCATCATCTGAACGCCGCGAAGGTGATGGGGCCCAGATACATCCGCGACGTCGAGGAGGCCGCCGGATATATCGACAGCGGTCTGCTGCGTCCGCCCCACGGCTGGATGCAGCTGTGGCAGAGGGTCTTCCTCTGCGACAAATACAGGATAATAATGTACGACCTCGTGACGCGCGACTACAGCAAGTACGTGTCGGCCGAGCGGGTGTTCGACAATGTCAGGAAATATTCAAGGCCGGGATCCGTCATAGTGTTCCACGACTCGCTGAAGAGCATCGACAAGCTGCGCCTCGTGCTGCCGCGATGCATCGAATGGCTACGTTCGGAAGGCTATGAGTTCGGAATCATACCGAGCCGCAATCCGGATAAATGACTCCGGGCCGACGACATATGGAAAACATAGGAAACCAGGAAAAAGAGAGCGCCGAGAGCGTCACGCAGCAAGCCGGACAGCCCCGGCGGGTCCTCGTAGTGGGGGCCGGCGGGTTCGTCGGGGGGTACTTCGTGGAGGAAGGCCTGCGCCGTGGATTAGAGGTCTGGGCCGGCGTGCGCGCAAGCACGCGTCTCGACCGCTTCACGGATCCTCGCATCAAGTTCGTCAAGTTCGACTTCGACGAGCCGGCGAGCCTTGTCGCGACCCTCCGCGAGGCCTTGCCCGAAGGCCGCTGGGACTACGTCATATACAACTTAGGCGCCACGAAGGTGCTGAAATACGCTGACTTCAATCGCATCAACTACGAATACCTGCGGGCGTTCACCGGTGCGCTCCACGAGAGCGGCAAGGTGCCCGAACGGCTGCTTTATATGAGCAGCCTGTCGGTGGTGGGTCCGCAGGGGGAGAGGGATTACGCGCCTCTGACCGAGGACATGATACCTCGGCCCAACACGCGTTACGGCGCCTCGAAGCTCAAGGCCGAGCTTTGGCTCGCCACGGCCGGCATACCATATGTGATCTTCCGGGCCACCGGAGTCTATGGCCCCTGGGACAAGGACTACCTGCTCGAGTTCGAGTCTATGCGCAAAGGGTTCGATTTCGGCGTCGGCTTCAGGCGTCAGATGCTGACGTTCATCTTCGCCCCGGACCTGGCGCGGGCGGCCTACGACGCGCTCGCCCACGCCGGCGACGGCGAGGTATACCACATATCCGAAGAGCGGGCCTACAGCCAGAAGGAATTCCGAGGAATCACAGCCCGGGCCCTGGGCGGCAAACGCGTGTTTCCGGTCAGGGTGCCCATATGGATGGTCGCGATGGTGTGTGCCGTCGCCGAGAAGATCGGCGCGCTGAGAGGGCGTCCCTCGACGCTCAACAGCGACAAACTCCGCATCCTGCGCCAGCGCAACTGGTGCTGCTCGACGCGCAAGGCGGCCGACGACTTCGGATTCACCTCATCGACGCCGCTCGCCGACGGGGTGAAGGCCACCGTCGACTGGTATCGCAAGGAGGGCTGGATGAAATAAACCGACAACAGAACAAGACCCGAGACAATGACATCGCACGACACGATAACCCCACCCCCGGCTCATGAACTGCCCGAAGCGGCGTCTGAGGCCGCTCAGGTCACCCTGGAAACGGGGCAGCCGACAGAGGCTCCGGCAGAGGCGCGCACCGAAGTCCCCGCGCCCGCGCGTGCCTATGTGCCTGTCAAGCCCAAGGTTAAGGCCAGCCACGGCGTCCCCCGGCTGCTCGCATATCCATACAGGACGACGCCCGAGCGAGCCGACAGCGTCGCCGTGGCCGCCGACAGCATACCGGCCGACAGCGTCGCCGCCCACACCACGGCCGTCATCGAGGGCGAGCACATGCAGGGGATAGTGCTGATCAACCCCGCCGCGGCATACCGCGACGCAGAGCCCGCGCCCGAACCGGCGGGCTGGGGCGGAGGCATGTCGTGGATATACCTCGGCATCGCCGTGCTCTTCTGCATCGTCGGCCTCAAATTCAAGGGGAGCAAGCGTTATCTCAAGGCGCTGATGACCGACCTGACCGACACCCGCACGCGCCACAACGCCTTCGACGACACGGTCAAGGAGACGTCGCTGCTCGTACTGCTCAACGTCATGTGGGTGGCCAGCGCCGGAATCCTGCTGTGGGTATGCGTCGCGCTGACCACACACATATCGCCCGGCGACAGCGGGCGCGTCATGCCGCAGCCGGCGCGGGGCATCGCGATATGCATGGCCGTCGCCGCCGCGTATCTCGTGCTGATGCTGCTCGCATACTGGATAGTGGGCAGCGTCTTCTCCGACCGCAAACTCACCAGACTATGGCTCAAGGGAGCCTCCGCCTCCATGGGTCTGCAGACATTCATGCTGTTCCCCCTCTCGCTGGTCGCCTTGAACTATCCGAAATGGGATGTGCCGGTGCTGCTGATAGCCGCCGGGGTCTTCGTGATCGGGAAAATCGTGTTCCTTTACAAGGGATTTCGAATTTTTTTCACTCAAATTTCGTCTTGGTTGCTTTTTTTGTACTACCTTTGCAGTTTAGAAATTGTACCCTTAATATTGACCTACCTGGGCGCGGTGACCTTATGCACCGTCGCATACTGACACACCGGGCAGGATTCATAAGTTGTAGATAAATGAAAATTAAGAAGATACTCGTTTCGCAGCCGAAACCGGCAGGAGACAAGTCTCCCTATTACGACATCGCGCGCAAGTACGACGTGGAAATGGTGTTCCGTCCGTTCATCAAGACAGAGGGCTTGACAGTCAAGGAGTTCAGGCACTCCAAAGTGAATCTGGCGGACTACACGGGCGTCATCATGACCTCGCGCGCGGCGGTCGACAATTTTTTCCGTCTGTGCGAGGAGATGCGCGTCAAGATACCCGACACGATGCGTTACTTCTGCACCACCGAATCAATTGCCCTTTATCTCCAGAAATACATCGTGTACCGCAAGCGCAAGATTTCGTTCGGCACGACGGGCCGGCTCAACGACCCCGCGCTGCTTGTGGCACTCGACAAGAACAACAAGGAGAAGCTCCTCTTCCCGGTCAGCGACGTTCACAAGGAAGACATGTCGGTGCTCGAAGAGCACAAGCTCGACGTCACGAAGGTGGTGATGTTCCGTACGGTCAGCAACGACTTCCAGCCGGGCGAGGATTTCGATTACGACGTGCTGCTCTTCTTCAGCCCGGCCGGAATCGAGTCGCTCAAGAAGAACTTCCCGAATTTCAAGCAGGAGAAGGAGCACATCTACCTCGGGGCGTTCGGCCAGACGGCCGTCAAGGCCATCGAGGACGCCGACCTGCGTGTTGACATAGCGGCGCCCAACTCGCGCCACAAGTCGATGACCTCCGCCCTCGACGACTTCCTGGCCGAGATGAAGCAGAAGGAAGAGAGCGAGGGAGAAGGCGACGCGCAATAACCCGACCGAACGCACCCTGACGCCTATGAAGAATGTCGACGACACCATGCTGGGCAGGCTGTATCTCAAGGACACGGCCTTCCAGGAGCTGATGCAGAAACGCATCTTCAACATCCTGCTCGTGGCCACGCCCTACGACGCGTTCATCCTCGAGGAGGACGGGCGCGTCGAGGAGCAGGTGTACAACGAATACGTATCGCTCAACCTCTCGTCGGCGCCGAGGTTCACCAAGGTCGCCAATTACGAGGAGGCCTACGCCGAGCTCGCATCGAAGAGCTACGACCTGGTGATAGCCATGCCCGGCGTCGACATCAGCGAGACCTTCCGCGAGGCCGTCGAGATCGACCGGATGTATCCCGACATACCGTTCGTGGTGCTGACGCCGTTCAGCAACGAGGTGCGCCGGCGCATCGCCAACGAAGACCTGCGCGGCGTCGACTACGTGTTCTCCTGGCTCGGCAACGTCGACCTGATCGTGGCCATCATCAAGCTGATAGAAGACCGCATGAACGCCGACCACGACCTCAACGAGATCGGAGTGCAGGCCATCCTCTTCGTCGAGGACTCGATCCGCTTCTACAGCTCGATCGTGCCCTATCTGTTCAAGTTCCTGCTCAAGCAGTCGATGGTGTTCTCGACCGAGGCGTTGAACGAGCACGAGTCGATGCTCCGTATGCGCGGACGCAGCAAGGTGCTTGTGGCGCGCGACTACGAGGAGGCCACCGCGCTGATCGACCGTTACGGCGACAACATCATGGGCCTCGTCACCGACGGCCGCTTCCCCCGCAACGGCGAGAAGGACCCCGACGCCGGCATGGACCTGGCCCGCTATCTGCGCGCCCGCCGTCCCTACGCCCCCATCATAATGGAGAGCGCCGAGACCGAGAACCGCGAGCGCGCCGAGGCGGCAGGCTACGTCTTCCTCGACAAGAACAGCAAGACCCTGCCCATCGACCTGCGCAAGGCCGTGTCGTATCAGTTCGGCTTCGGCGACTTCATCGTCAAGTATCCCGGCAGCGGCCGCGAGCTGATGAAGATCCGCAACCTCAAGGAGCTTCAACACAAGATATTCGAGATTCCCGACGACCTGCTGCTGCACTACTGCAGCACGAACAGCATAAGCCGCTGGCTCTATTCGCGGGCCCTCTTCCCCATAGCCGACGTGCTGCGCCACGTCGAGTTCTCAGACATCGCCGACGCCTCGCGCGTCCGCAAGCTCGTGTTCGAGTGCATAGTGCGTTACCGCCGCATGAAGAACCGCGGCGTCGTGGCCGTCTTCCACAAGGACATCTACGACGACTACAGCAACTTCGCCCGCATCGGCCAGGGCTCGATGGGAGGCAAGGGGCGCGGCCTGGCCTTCATCGACCAGATCATCAAGCGCCACCCCGTCTGCGACAACTTCGACGGCGTGCAGATCACCATCCCGCACACGCTCGTAATCTGCACCGACATCTTCGACGAGTTCATGGACCGCAACAACCTCTATCCCGTCGCGCTCTCCAAGCTGCCCGACGACGAGATTCTCCGCCACTTCCTTGAGGCGGATTTCTCAGACGAGGTGCGCGCTGACCTCGCCGCCTTCTTCAGCGTCGTGAAGCGTCCGCTGGCCGTGCGCAGCTCGTCGCTGATCGAGGACTCGCACTACCAGCCCTTCGCCGGAATCTACAGCACCTACATGGTGCCGTTCGGCGACGACGCCGAGGCGCGCGTCAACATGCTCTGCGACGCCGTCAAGGCCGTGTACGCGTCGGTGTTCTACGCCGACTCCAAGACTTACATGAACGCCACGAGCAACGTCATCGACCAGGAGAAGATGGCCGTCATCCTGCAGGGCATGGCCGGGGAAGACCACGACGGATTCTACTATCCGAACTTCTCGGGTGTGGGACGCTCGCTCAACTATTATCCCGTGGGCGATGAACGCAGCGAGGAGGGTGTCGTGGAGGTCGCGGCCGGACTCGGCAGCTACATCGTGGACGGCGGCAAATCGCTCCGCTTCTCGCCGGCGCATCCCGACAAGGTGCTCCAGACATCTACGCTCGACCTCGCCCTGCGCGACACTCAGACATATCTGCACGCCCTGCCAGTCGGGGGAGGCGCCAACCGCAACTTCACGCCCAAGGACACATTCAACATCGTCAAGGTGCCAGTGGCCGACGCGTTCAGGACCGGGGCGCTCAGATATCTCGTATCGACGTTCGACATCAACGACCGCATGATACGCGACAACGAGGTCGGACCGGGCCGCAAGGTCGTGACGTTCGCCAACGTGCTTCGCCACGGCTCGTTTCCGCTGGCCAAGATCACCGAGTTCATGCTCGGCACGGGACAGTACGAGATGGGGCGGCCGGTGGAGATAGAGTTCGCCGGCAACATCTTCAGCAAGCCCGACGAGCAGGGCCGCAAGGGCATCGTCTACTGGCTCCAGATCCGCCCGATCGTCGACCAGAAGGAGATGCTCGACGACACGGTGACCGAAGTGCCCGACAGCGAGGTGCTGCTGCGCTCGGATTCGGCCCTCGGGCACGGCATGATGGATGGCGTGAGATACCTCGTCTATGTCAAGCCCGAGAACTTCAGTTCGCTGCGCACGCGCGACATCGCCGCCGAGGTCGGCGCGGTCAACGAGGAGATGACCGCCGCCGGAGAGCCGTACATCCTTGTAGGTCCCGGCCGGTGGGGCACGTCAGACCCGTCGCTCGGAGTGCCTGTGCGCTGGGCGCAGATCGCCGGCGCGCGCCTGATAGTCGAGGCCGCGATGCCCGGCTTCCGCATCGAGCCGTCGCAGGGCACGCATTTCTTCCAGAACCTGACCTCGTTCGGCACGGGATACTTCACCGTCGACACCGACGCCGGCAAGGGATATATCGACCGCGAATACATAGCCTCGCTTCCCGCCGAGCGCGAGACGGAACATCTCAAGGTAGTCAGGTTCGACGAGCCCCTCACGATAGCCATCAACGGCCGCAAGTCGAAGGGCATCGTCTTCAAGGCCAAATGATGGGATGGTCGGCATGGAAAATATGGTTGCATCCTAAAGTCGCCAGGCGCGTGATGGAGGATCTCGAACTTGCGGCGCAGACCGCGGTCGGCGCTGAGGCCGATTCGTCCGCCCGTCTGCAGGAGGCGTGTCTGGAGATAGCCTCGCTTCGGAGCGAGGCCGACGACGCACGGCAACGCTGCGACAGACTGGCCGAAACCAACGGACAGCTCGAGAAGGAGAAAGAGGCATTGACGCGGCGCGTCTCGGAGCTATCCGACGAACTCGCCGCCGCCAAGGAGGAACTGCTCGAGCGTCTCGACGTCGAGACGCAGGTGAAGGAATTCGAATCGATGCTGACGAAAGTCGAGCAGATGAAGGCCGGATATGAGCGCCGCATCGAGCGATTGCGCCATGCCCTCGCCTCGGCCCGCAGAGCTTCCGGCCATGCAGACTCCCCATCGTCGGAGCTCATGGAGATAGACATGACCGCGCCCGGTGCCGCCGCGACTGACGCCGCATCCGCGCCCCGGCCCGCTCCTTCGTCAGCCGCATCCGACACCGCCACCGCAGCATCCGACCCCACCACCTCCGACACCGACTGGCTCATGAGCCTCCCCGATTAAATATCTTGATAAACATCTAATGATCAGTATATAATAAAGCTGTTGCGAAGTTGTGCTATCGCTATATAAAAAAACTTATATATAAAAATTTTTATATATAAGTTTTTTTTATATATCTTTGCGTATGCTTAAATTCATGAAATTATGGCTATAACAAACAAGGTAGGACCTCCTGTAACTGGAGATGATTTCTATGGCAGGGTAGAAGAGCTTGCAAAAGCTCATCAGTACCTTGACACCAATCATTCTCTTGTTCTTTCAGCACCGAGGCGAATTGGAAAATCATCTTTTGCCAAACGACTTATCGAGGATAAGAAATCTGTCGGGTGGAGCTGTGTCTATATTGATCTCGAGGGAGTGAGGACACGAGACGAGTTCTTGCAAATACTTATTAATAAATTCGATAAATCGGGTATCTGGACTGAGGCTGTAAATTCGGCAGGAGGCATTGTGACCCGGATACTCGATGGTATAAAAGGGATAGGACCAGTAAAACTTGATTTCTCGAGCAAGGAAACATCGGAGAATCTCTACTCTTCGTTGTCGGAGGTGATAGACCATACGAAGGATACGCTGATAGTAATAGACGAACTTACTTTATTTTTGAGTGTTCTTGGAAGAAATGAGGACAATAATCGTGAGGCTGAGTTCTTTCTAAACTGGTTCAGAAGTCTGAGGCAGGTTTCGGGAAGTAAGATCAGATGGATATTCTGTGGTTCTGTGGGACTTCACAATTTCACGAGGATGAGAAATCTGTCAATGACAATCAATGACCTCGTGTCATTTGATTTCGACGCTCTGTCAGAGATTGAGGCGAAAGGTCTGGTTAAAGCCCTTGCAAATTCTGAAAATATTCCAATTAGCGATACGGTCATAGATGTTTTTCTCGGCAAACTGGAATGGTATATACCATACTTCATCCAGTTGGTATTCACAAACATCAAGAATAGTCCGGGCGCGAGGGAGGGAGTTACTGACCAGATGATAGAATCTTCCATCAACAGATTGTCTCGTACTGAAGAGTTGAGCACATGGTCTGAGAGACTGTCGGAATACAGCCGTCAGGAAGGAGGCGCGAGACTTGTTCTTAAAAGACTAAGTCAATCTGACAACGGACTACAAGAGATCAACTTCTTGCTGTCTATACTCAATATATAGGCGAAACTGCCACGATGGCAGATGATGAACTGAGTATGATAATGAATATGCTTGAACATGACGGCTATATAATCAGGACTTCGCAAGGGGCAAGACGTTTTCGCTCTCCCTTGTTGAAGAAATGGTGGTATTATAAATTCGTTGAGTGATGTCGTGTCGGAGAGAATCATTTACCTTGGCCGGGTTGTCGTTCAATGATGATGCCTTAGCTGCGATAGAGTCTGAGATCAAGGACAACTCAGGAAGTGCCATCCCTCAGCCTATGATGATTGTTGGCCAATATGGCTCAGGGAAGACGACTCTGCTTAAACGTATATATGAAAGCGTTTTATGCCGGAAAATGTCTAAGGTGTGGATAGATGGCCGAACATTGTTCAGCTCCGAAGACATAATTTCCAAAGCGGTGGATGCCGGAGCATCTATTATGTTTATAGATGACATGGATTTCTATCTTAGCCGATGTACATATGATGAGCAGTTCAGACTCCGGAAATTCCTTAACAACGAGGGCGCTCCGATGATGATAGGAGCTGTAGGCAAAGTACTTCCGGCTTTGACAGACTATGATGCTCCGTTTTTCGAAGGATTGAAAAACATTTATCTACGTCCAGTTTCGTCAGAAGAGGTAAGATTTGTATTCGACGACCAGACGGCTGAAAGGGCAGATTTGCTGATGAGTATGTTGCCTCTTACGGTGAGGTCCTTGGAAATCGTATGTGATATAATCAACATAAATGATATTGCCGAAAACGATATAGCCATCTTGGTTTTTATGTTTTCAGAGAGATACAGATGTCTATATCAGGAACTTCCGGTAAATTCGCAACATATCCTCAACGCGTTTGGAACGGACGGAAATCCAATGACAATGCCGCGGCTGAGAGAAATAACCGGATTGCCGACCAATGTGCTGACGGCATATCTTAAGAATCTCGGCCTGTCGGATATAATAAGAATTGACAAGTCCCATAAGCGCAATACCAAATATTCCGTAAAGGATCCGTTGTTTCGGCTTTGGCTGGGACAATCGTAGCATCCATAAAATGCACGTGCGCGGCGTCGGTGACGTCGCGCATGTGTATATTAGGTGGCAAAGCCCTTGATTTGAGGTCAGTGTTGTGGGGTTATGGCTCGATTTCGCCGTGGAGGGTGGCTGAGGAGGCGTCGGTGATGCGGACGCGGACGAAGTCGCCGCGGTTGGCGCCGGCGCGGGGGAAGACTACGAACTTGTTCTGCGACGTGCGGCCGCAATACTCCTCGGGGTCTCGCTTCGACGGCCCTTCCACCAGGACCTCGAACGTCTTGCCGATGTCGCGGCGGTTACTGGCGAGCGAGAGCTCGTTCTGCAGGGCGATCATCCGATTGAGCCTATCGATCTTCACCTCCTCGGGGATGTTGTCGGGCATCTCGCGCGAAGCGAGCGTCCCCGGCCGTTCGGAATACTTGAACATGAACGCAGAGTCGAATCCCGCCTCGCGCATCAGGGAGAGCGTCTGCTGGAAATCCTCTTCCGACTCGTCGTGGAAGCCGGTGAACATGTCGGTCGAGAGCCCGGCGTCGGGCAGAATGCGCCTGATGGCCGCCACGCGGTCGAGATACCACTCGCGGGTATACTTGCGGTTCATCGCCTTAAGCACCGAGTCCGATCCGCTCTGCACCGGCAGGTGGATGTGTCGCGCCAGGTTCGGATGCGCGGCGATGACCTCGAGCGTGCGGTCGCTCATGTCCTTTGGGTGAGAGGTCGTGAAGCGGATGCGCATGTCGGGGGCCGCCTCGGCCACCATGCCGAGCAGCGTGGGGAAGTCGACCGTCACGCCCGTCTCCTCGTCGTTATACATATAGCTGTTGACGTTCTGGCCGAGCAGGGTCGCCTCCTTGAAGCCACGGGCGCGCAGGTCGGCCAGCTCGCGCAGTATGCTCTGTGGCTCGCGCGAACGTTCGCGGCCCCGCGTGTAGGGCACGATGCAGTAGGAGCAGAAATTATTGCAACCCCTCATGATGGATATGAAGCCTCCCACGGCCCCCGCGCCCCCCAGGCGACGGGGCACGACGTCGCGGTAGGTCTCCGACGTCGAGAGGTCGATGTTTATGGCCGGCTGCCCGGTCTCGGCCGCCGCCACCAGGTTCGGGAGGTCGAGATAGGCGTCCGGACCCGCCACGAGGTCCACGCCATGCTTCTCGATGAGCTCGTCACGCAGACGCTCGGCCATGCAGCCGATCACTCCGATTATCACGTTGCGCCCCGACTTGCGGCGCAGGGCGTTCCAATATGACAGGCGCGTCAGGATCTTCTGCTCGGCGTTGTCGCGGATCGAACAGGTGTTGATCAGCACCGCCGCCGCCTCCGAGTCGAGCTCAGTCGGCTCATATCCGGCAAGCGACATCATCGCCGCCACTACCTCCGAATCCGCCACATTCATCTGGCATCCATAGGTCTCGATGCGCACTTTTTTGGGTTCTGTGCATTTTTTTTGGGTCTCGGGCAAAAAAAATGGGCTTAATGTTGGTCTGTCTTGCATAAAATTATTAAATTTGTGCAAAATTACCAATTAAATCTAAACGTTACAAATGAGCATTCCATTTATTTCGGCAGAAGAGGCCGCGAATGTGATAAAAAACGGCGATAACGTAGGCTTATCGGGTTTCACGGCTTCCGGAACGCCAAAAGTAGTAACGGTGGCCCTGGCCCAGAGAGCCAAGGCCCTCCATGAAAAAGGCGAACCATTCAAAATCAATCTCTTTACAGGCGCGTCGACCAACGACCATGTCGACGGCGAGCTCTCCCGCGCCGACGCAATCGGCGTGCGTGTGCCCTATCAGAGCCACAAGGACTGCCGCAAGCTGGTGAACGGCGACGGAATCCACTATTCCGACCTTCACCTGAGCCACCTGTCGCAGGACCTCCGCTACGGCTTCTACGGCGACATAGACGTCGCCATCATCGAGGCCACGGAGATGAGTCCCAACGGCGAGGTGATCCTCGGCGCCGGCCTCGGCATGGCCCCCACGGTGGCGCAGATGGCCAAGAAGGTGATCATCGAGTATTCGAGCTACTACCACAACTCGTTCCGTGGATTCCACGACAACTACATTCCGCTCGATCCTCCCCACCGCCGTGAGATTCCCATCTACAAGCCCAGCGACCGCATCGGCAGCCCGATTCTGAAGATCGACCCCAAGAAGATTGTCGGCGTCGTGCCCTCGAACGCGTCAGAGAGCATCGCTCCCTTCACCGCGCCCGACGAGCTGACCACCCGCATCGGCAACAACATCTGCGACTTCCTCGCAGGCGAGCTCAAGGCCGGCCGCATCCCCAAGGAGTTCCTTCCCATCCAGTCGGGTGTGGGCAACGTGGCCAACGCCGTGCTCTACGGCCTGGGCGAGAACCCTGAGATTCCCCGCTTCGAGATGTACACCGAGGTGATTCAGGACGCTGTGATGAAACTCATGGAAGAGGGCAAGTGCAAATTCGCCTCGACCTGCGCGCTGACCTTCAGCGACGACGCCATGCTCCACTTCATGGAGAACATCGACTTCTTCCGCGACAAGGTCGTGATGCGTCCGGGCGAGATCTCGAACCATCCCGAGATCGTGCGCCGACTCGGTCTGATCGCCATGAACACCGCCCTTGAGGCCGACATCTTCGGCAACGTCAACTCGACCCACGTTCTGGGCACGAAGATGATGAACGGCATCGGCGGATCGGCAGACTTCAGCCGCAACGCGTACCTCTCGATCTTCTCCTGCCCCTCGATTCAGAAGGGAGGCAAGATCTCGACGTTCGTGCCCATGGTGTCGCACCTCGACCACAGCGAGCACTCGGTCAAGATCCTCGCCACCGAGCAGGGCGTGGCCGACCTCCGCGGCAAGGACCCGCGCCAGCGTGCTGAGACCATCATCGAGAACTGCGTACACCCGATGTACAAGGAACTGATGTGGGACTACCTGAAGCTCGCCTCGAAATGCGGCGGCCACACCCCGCACCATCTGCCGGCGGCGTTCGCCCTCCACGAGGCCTTCATGGAGACCGGCGACATGCTCAACGCCGACTTCGCCCGTTTCGAAGGCGTCTGACCCCCGCCGTCAACCCTGACTGATACGCAGCCCTCCTGCCCCTCCCGGCAGGAGGGCTGTCTTGATAATCAATGACCCTCAGAAAGTATCCAATTGAGAACGGAGCAGAGCCAAACTTCCGTGGAAGGAATCTGTGCAGGGAGCCTGTAGGGTCGCGGCCTGCCGCGACGTGCATCACCCCAAATCAGTCGCGACAGGTCGCGACCCTACTGTTACCACACTTTCCAGGCTGTCGCGACGGACAATCGTAGGACCAGTCAATCGATGAGCGCCACGGAAGTTTGGCACTGTCCCGTGAGAACTTTAAAGTTTTTGTTTTGCTATGGAACGCTGGATATATGGAATGAACTTTTCCCTTTGAATTCGATAGATTCAGAACTTTTTTAATAAAAATTAATATAAAATTTGGAATAATTGAAAATTAATGGTAATTTAGCGGTCGAACAATCTTTGCAAACATTTGCAAAGATTGTAAGCGATATGCCGTGACTGTGGCGTGTCATGAACTTAAAATGCGAATCGCTATGAAAAGATACTGGATGATTGCGGCTGGAATGCTGTTGGCGTCCGCGATATATGCGCAGGAGGAAAAGACTCGGGAGCACGAGGGCACGACGCAGGAGCAGACACAGGAGCAGGAGCAGAAGACGACCGAGCTTGAGGAGTTGGTGGTCAAGGGAGAGAATGCCTGGATCGAGAACGGCAAGGCTGTCTTCATCCCGCAGAAGTCGGCCAAGAACCTGGCCCGCGACATGGCCTCGCTGATCGGACGCATGAACACCGGAATCCTTACGGTCGATCAAGGTGAAATCAAGACGAGCGGAGGACAGGGCGTGTCTCTTTTCATCAACGGTGTACCCGTGGATGATATGGACGCGGCGACTTTCTGGGCGAAGAACGCGCTCCGCGTCGAGTATATGCCCGCGTCAGACGATCCCCGGTTCAGGGGTGCGACCAATATCGTCAACTTCGTTATGAAGGAATATGTGGCCGGCGGACTCACACGCCTCAATGCCAATCAGATCATCCCCAATGACGGGAGATATATGGCCTCTTCCAAACTCGTATTCGGCAGAATGACGTACAACGCTGTGTTCAAGGGAGGTTATTCGCGCGACCATTTCTCTGGCAGCGACAGAAACGAGGAATACGATGACATATGGTATGATGGGAATCACTACGACATCGTGTCCCGTCATGAGGAGTCAAGTCAGACGAACAGACAGAATGATATCTATGCAGGAATAAACGCTCGATATACAGATAAGAAACATTTCAACGCCGATCACAGCGTCGCATTGCAATGGAACGAAAATCCGTCGAGTCTTGTAAAGGGTATTGCGGATTATTCTCCGCGCATAATTGACGGGAATGAAATACTGTCCATTTCGACTTCGCGCAGTCTGTCGCCCAAGGTTACGGGCAACTACAGCTATTATACCAATAAGAGATGGGCTTTCTTCGGCGACTGGTCACTGGCGCATTCGCACAACAACAACTTCTCCGCTTATGAAGAAGGATTGTCGAATCCGATAGAGACCAGCGTCAGGGAGAATGTCTATAATATCTTCGGCAATCTGGCCGCACAGTTCAAAGTCACCGAAAAGATGTTCATGAGGTTTTCGGCTTCAGAAAAATATGATATTTACAATATGGCTTACCGTGGCAACACGACATCCGACCAGAAACAGAAGAACAGCACGACCGACATAAAACTTGAATGGTGGTACACTCCCATACCAAACCTGAATATCTTTCTGATGCCCCAGCTCACCATTTTTGACTATGATGTCGACAGCCGTTACCACAACACAGACTGCATGCCGGGATTGACAGCCGACATCGGTTATAGGCTGAACCGCAAGAGCAACCTCAATCTCCGTCTGTTCTATCATCAGCAGTCACCGATGGCTTCGACACGCAATGACCTGATTCTGCGGCAGACGGAGTTGAAATGGCTTGAAGGGAATCCGTCGCTGAAGCCCCAGGATTACTATTGGCTGACTCTGACATATTTCGTGATGCCCGTATCGTGGCTGAACACGAGCGTCGCTCTCCAGAGTATCCATAAGACAAATCAGTCGCTCATCCTGTATCGTGGCGGCGGCAAGGAATATGACGGTGTTGTCGGACAGTATCTGAACAGCGCGATAGAAAACAGGTTAGGTGCCATATGGGACTTTACTCTGAATTTTATTGATGGCAGACTCCGGATACACAATCAATTGGAGTACTCCTATCAGCATGTCAGCCGGTATGGCTCACTGCATTGGCTCAGGGTTCGTCCGTCAATAACATGGGATTTCGGCAACTGTTCATTGACGGCCCAATACGGTTCTCCACAGAAGAACATACTTCCCGGCGGCACCGGAACCGGGAAGGGTCCGCACTATTACGGGCTGAATTTCAGCTACGGCAACGGCAATCTCATCGTAGACGTGGAACTCAATGAAATATTCGACAAGAGACTGTATCATACCACCTTCTTCGAGAGCGGTCCCTACAGCTATACCTCGCGCAGTTGGAAGAAAGGCCGGAGCGTGGCCGTATCGCTGACCTACACGTTCGACTACGGCAAGAAAGTAGACCCCTCCATCAACATCAGCACGCAGGAAATCCGCTCAACCTCCGTGCTCGGCGCAGATTGACGGACGCTCAATATCAGTCAATATGTATTATTCCAATTATTTCCGTTTTGCTCCATTTTTTCAAACCCATATTTTAACATTTGCAACAATTTTACAAAAATCAAATAACTTTTTTAAAATAATTCAACAAAATATTTGGAATATTCAAAATAAAAGATTAATTTAGCGACCAAATCATCTTTGTAAATATTTGCAAAGACTAAAAGAATATAATTATGGATAAGAAACAGAAAATCGCGGAGTTCATCGCGTCAATCAAAGACGGCGAGGTAGACTCTAACGCCATCCTCCTGGGAGGCGCGGTCAAAGCACCAGATGGCATCAATGCCACTACGAATGGAGAAAATGGAGGAATGTGCACCAACAAAAATTATGTAGGGTGTAATATGTCAAAAAATCATGCAGGATGTCAAAACGCAACTGGATGTTGCGATTCCTCATCCAATAGTGGTGGTTGTGATAACGACTTCCATCCTTTCAATCCTTCACTTGCAACCTGTCAAACCAGCTAAAGTTCCAAACATTGTATCAAATCGGTTGATAATAATTCTATGCGAATGTATCATGTTTGTCTTTTGCAGTGACATGTCTCCGACATGTTGAACCAATTGTCTGATAATCACTCACACATCGAAAAGCGATGTACCTATATTATTAGATATACCAATCATGGCACACATCTATAGAATTATTATCAACTATATTTAAGATTCTCATTAACACCTATTAACTATTTATTATATGAAACTTAGCAGATGGAATTCTTATATTAAATTAGGAGACCAAGAAGGTCTGATTTATAATTCCTTTACTGATAAATTTGTAGCAGTAAAATCAGGGACTTATAACTTTATTTACGCAATAACTGGATCTATCAAAAATTTTTCTTCTTCTTTTGAATCACTAATGAAAGATGCTGGAGCGCTTGTTGATGATGCCATTGATGAAATTCTTGAAGTCAACAAGCTAATTAACGCAATGGATAATGATGATTCTATATTTGAACTGATTGTCAATCCGACTCTCGACTGCAATTTCCATTGCTGGTATTGCTATGAGAATCATCTCAAAGGTTCCAAAATGGATAGGGATATGGTGTCAGCAACCGCTTCTCTTATTAAAGAAAGAATATCTTCCCAATCACATATCAGACAATTCCATCTCTCGTTCTTCGGAGGAGAGCCTTTGCTTTGTTTTGACAGCGTGGTATACCCTTTGATTAAAGAGTCCGATGAGATATGCAGAAAATCCGGCGTGACGTTTACCGTTCATTTCACCACCAACGCTTATCTGATTACAGAAAATATGATCGAGCAACTTGCTCCTTTCAAGCCATCCTTTCAGATTACGCTCGATGGAGGAGAGTCTCATCATGACAATACAAGATTTGCGGAAGGAAAGAAGCCTTCGTTCCGAATCATACTGAACAATATCAAGAGGCTTTCAATGGCAGACATGCTGATTATTCTCAGAATAAACTATACTGAAAGAAATCTCGACAGCACTCAGGAAATCATCGATATCCTCGAAAACTTTCCGAAAGAATGCCGCAGGAATATCCGAGTTGACTATCAGCGTGTATGGCAGGATATTCCGGTGGAGGGGAAATTCAAACTGGAAGAAAAAGTCGACATTCTAAGAAAACGGCTGAGCAACATCGGTTATGGAACTTCCAACAACCGCATCATCGATTATGTCCGCAACACCTGCTACGGTAACAGAAACAACGAACTGCTGGTCAATTTCAATGGAGATGTATTCGCCTGTACAGCGCGTGATTTCAAGACTGAGAACCGCCTTGGATTCCTGACATCCGACGGCAAAGTGGAATGGAACGAAGAGCTTATGAAAATCAGGCGTGCGTGCCGTTTCTCCAAGCAAGTATGCCATGACTGTAGGATAGCTCCGCTCTGCGGAGGGGGATGCAGGACGAAATGTATGGAGCATGCCGGTCACGACAAATGCAATCTCGGCTTTACCCAGGAAGACATAGACAATATAATACTTGACAAATTCGAAGCGAGATATATGGGCTATTAAAACATTATCGCCATGAGAAGAACACTGATAATTTCGGGAGTGCTCTTACTGACTTCCACGATATATGCACAGGAGGAAATGACTCAAAAAGTGGAACGGGATGTACAGACGCAGGAGCAGAAGACGACCGAGCTTGAGGAGTTAGTGGTCAAGGGAGAGAATGCCTGGATCGAGAACGGCAAGGCTGTCTTCATCCCCCAGAAATCAGCCAAGAACCTGGCACGCGACATGGCCTCGCTGATCGAGAGAATGAATACGGGACTGCTGAGGGTAACAGAGGGGAAGATCACTACAGCCGGTGGCAAGGCGGTGTCTATTTTCATCAACGGCGTTCCGGTAGACAAAATGGATGCGGCGACATTCTGGGCCAAGAACGCGCTGCGCGTCGAATATATGGAGTCGTCGGATGAGCCCCAATATGCCGGCGCCACGAATATCGTCAACTTCGTGATGAAAGAATATGTGGCCGGAGGACTGACACGGGTGGAAGCCGACCAGACATTCCCGAATGACGGGAGTTATTCGGCTTCTTCCAAACTCGTTTTCGGCAAGATGACATATAACGCTGTGTTCAAGGGAGGATATTCACGCGACCATATCTCGGGCAGCGACATGGACGAGAATTATGAGAACATATGGTATGGCGGGACACATTATGACCTTATATCAAGACAGGAAAGGTCAGACCGGATAAACAGAAAGAATGACATCTTTGCCGGAATAAACGCACGTTACATAAACCGCAGGAATTTCGTGGCCACCCACAGCGTGGCTCTTCAGTGGAACGAGAATCCGGAAAGCCTCGTAAAAGGAGCAGTGGACTATAATCCCGGCATCATCGACGGCTCTTCAATGCTGTCGAAAACGACGTCGCGCAGTCTGTCTCCGACTGTCTCGGGGCAATACAACTACTACACCAACAAGAAATGGGTATATATCGGCGACTGGTCTCTGTCTCACTCCCACAACAATAATTTTTCGTCCTATTTGGAAGGAGATGCACTGCCTTTCGACAATATCTCGCGAGAGAACGTATATAACATAATGGCCAAGGTTACGGCCCAGTACACGGTCACAAAGAAGATGTTTCTGGCAATAACAGCATCCGAAAATTATGATATCTACAACATGTCATACAGCGGAAACACCGTATCCGACCAGAAGCAGAGAAACAGCATGACGGATATCCGTCTGTCGTGGTGGTATTATCCGACCGACAAGCTGTCGATGTATGTGATGCCCCAGCTTGATATTTATGATTACAAGATAAATGACAGTTTTCATAATACGGACTGCCTGCCGGGTGTGAACGCAGACATACAGTATCAGCTGAACCGCAAGAGCAACATCAATTTCCACCTCTTCTACGCCCAGCAGTCTCCGGCGGCGTCTATGCGCAACGATCTTATCCTTCGGCAGACGGAACTGAAATGGATAGAGGGAAATCCCTCGCTTAAACCGAGCAATCTGTATAGTCTCAGCCTGATGTATTATGTCATGCCGCTTTCCTGGATGAATTCCATCCTGATGACCGGGTGGAGCACGAAAACAGACAACTCCGCAATATCGTATCGATCCGGAGACAAGGATTATGACGGAGTAATCGGTCAATATCTAAACGGTCTGAGAAACAATCATTTTTATGTGCAATGGAATCTCGGCCTTAATTTCTTTGGCAACAAGCTGCGATTAAGCAATACCTTGACTTATGATCATTATTCAGTGAAGCATACCGGCGTCTCCAACTGGGTGAGATCCCGAACATATCTGACCTGGGATTTCGGCAACTGCTCGCTGGTCGCCTCATATTATACTCCGCAGCAACATCTCAGTGACAGCGGAACCGAAAAATCGAAAATGGGGTCGCAGTACGACCTGCGTTTCAGCTACGGCAACGGCAATCTGATACTTGACGTGGAGTTGAACAACCTGTTCAACAAGCGGCTTCATACCGACCTTTGGTTCAACAGCGGCCCATACAGCTACACCTCGCGCAGTTGGGAGAAAGGCCGGAGCGTGGCCGTATCGCTGACCTACACGTTCGACTACGGCAAGAAAGTAGACCCCTCGATTGGCATCAGCACGCAGGAGATACGCTCAACATCGGTGCTCGGCGCGGACAAGTGATGAGACGCAGGGCTCCCCGTTTCAAGGCCTATAGGCAACTCGAGCGTTCGGACTGCGGCATCACCTGCATCAGGATGATAGCGAGGTATTTCGGTAAGAATATCCCGCTGAAGGAGCTGCGCAAGCTGGCAGAGACAAACCGTCAGGGCATATCGCTGCAGGATATCACCGATGCCTTCACAGGCGTCGGAATGAAAAGCGCCGCGTTGCGCATCAGGCCTGAAGACCTATATCGGATGCCGATGCCCGGAATCCTTTACTGGAGGCAGCGGCATTTCGTCGTGCTCTATCATATCGACGCAGAGTCACAAACCTTTTACATAGCCGATCCCGACGAAGGAAAGCTGAAACTCTCCGAGCGGGAGTTCATGGAATATTGGAAGGGCGATTCAGAGCGCGGGGTCGTCATCGTGGCCGAGCCCGGCGAGGAATTCGATACCATGGAGTGGCATGGAGAGGGAGGTATCGGAAAGCTGCTCAGGATCACATTGGAGACGCTGACATCAAAACGAAAGGTTTTTCTGAGCATTATCGCGTTGTCATTGTTGTGCATGGGCGCTGACCTGCTGTTCCCGTTGATGATGCAGGATACGGTCGACCGCGGAATCGCGCTGAAAGATATCGGGCTTGTGTGGAGTCTCGTCGCGGCCCAGCTTGTGGTTTTCGCCGGGAACATGATGTCGGCCAACGTTATGCAGTATATTATGGCGAAAGTCGGGATGAACCTCAATCTCGACATGACAAGACGTTATCTACGTCGGCTGATATCAAGACCTATGTCGTTCTTCGACTGCAAGGTGCCGGCCGATCTTATACAGAAAATCGACGACCAGTCCCGCATAAAGGACTTTGTGATGCAGATTCCTGGCTCCATCCTGTTTGTGGTTCTGAACATGATTGTGTTCTCAGGTCTGTTGATCTGGTATAATGTCTGGCTCTTTGTTTTCTTCATCGCTGTGACCGCCCTTGAATTCGGATGGGCGGCGCTGTTCATGAAAACCCGAAGGGAACTTGATTACGCAAGTTTTGTAGGACAGTCGGAAAACCGCAATACCGTCAACGAAACAATCAACGGCATGATGGAGATCAAGTCTTCCGGCGCGTACGGGTCGAGGCTCAGGGAATGGGAAAAGAACCAGAAGAAGCTCATATGGCTGTCGTTGCGTTCAAGGCTGGTCGGCATGTATATGTCAGGCGGCCAGTCATTCATAGCGAGGGTGAAGGAGATTGTCATCATTGGAATATGCGCCACGTTCGTGATAAGAGGCTCGTTAACGTTCGGAGAGATGATGACGGTCAGCTATCTTGTGGGCAGACTCTCGGGAGCATGGCATGGAATACTTGGCATGGTCAGCCAGACACAGGATGCCATGATGTCGAACGAGCGTCTGGAGGAAGTGATGGCAGAGGATGAATCCGAGATGGGAATAAGAGACTGCATAAGCTCACGGATAGAGTTCAGTGATGTTTGGTTCAGATATCCGGGCAGTTCCAATCCATATATATTGAGGGGCCTTAATCTGACAATCGCGCCCGGGACCGTGACGGCCATTGTAGGAGAAAGCGGCTGCGGGAAGACCACGCTCATCAAACTGATGCTGGGTTTTTATGAGCCTCAGCGCGGATCGCTGGGACTCGGAGGCATCCCGGTCTCTGAGGTCGACCGCGACAAGTGGCTCTCGCGTTGCGGGGTCGTGATGCAGTCGGGATACATTTTCAGTGACAGTGTGACCGCCAATATCGCTCTGAGCGCGGATGATATCGACAAGGAACGTGTGCAAGAAGCGGCAAAAGTGGCGGGACTTCATGACTTCGTTGCGTCGTTGCCCATGGGCTACGATACCAGGATTGGTGCGTCTGGACTCGAGCTCAGCGGCGGGCAGAAACAACGTCTTCTGATAGCCAGGACGATATACAAACGGCCTGACATACTCTTTCTCGACGAGGCGACATCATCGCTCGACGCAATCAACGAGAAACTCGTGACTGAAAGAATACTCCGTATGCAGCGCGGCAAGACCCTGATAGTATCTGCTCACAGGCTTTCGACCGTGAAAAACGCCGACAGGATTCTATTCATGCGTGATGGCCGGATAGTGGAGGAGGGCCGTCACGAAGATTTGCTTGCATTGAAAGGGCATTACAGTCGTCTGGTCAGCAACCAGCTCGAACTCGCGAAGTGAAACAAGCAGGGGTAAGGTCACTAAGGTAATGTCTAAGCCTTAGACCTTAGACCCCAGACTATCTGGGGGTGATGGTGAAGGTGAGGGTGCCGCGGGCGGAGGGGGTGTCGGGGTCCTCGCTCCAGCGGGCGCCGCGGGCGGCCTGCTCGCAGGCGCGCAGTATGGCCGCCGAGGGTTTGCCCGACTTGCTGCGGGCCGTCGCCGAGGTCACCTTGCCCTTGGAGTCGATGGTGACGCGCACCTCGACCACGACGCGGTTCTGAAGCTCGACGCTCGGTTTGGGACACCCCTTGAACGTGCGGCCGGCCACGCTGCCGGCGATGCCGACGCCATTGCCGCCGGCCCCGGAGCCTCCCGATGTACCAGACTGAGTGCCGTTGCGGCCCGGGAACTTGTTGGCCATCTTGGAGGTCACCTTCTTCTTGTCCTCGTTGGTCTTAGGAGGCTCGGTGGCCTTGACAGGGCTCTCTTTCTTCTGCGTTATCGGTTTTTCGACCGGAGGGGCCGGTTTTTCGTTCTTGCCCGGTTCGACATGCTTGGTGTTCTCTATCGGCGCGGGCTCGGGCTCGCCCTTCAGGGCCGGAGCCGGCTCGTCATGCTCGGTGGCCTGATCCTCGCCGAGATTCTGCACGATCTCGGGCTCGATGAAGAGTTCCTCGTCCTCGGGCATCTGGATCTCGGGCGTCGAGGAGACGGCGAGAGCGGCGCGGTCGAAAGTCAGACCGGAGAAGAAAAGCCAGAGCAGAATCAGGGCCGCCGCCGTGAACGTCACGGCCGCCGCCCAGAGCGAGTCGCGCCTGGAGTCCTGTCGGTGATCCTTATGTCTGTCGTTGTCGTTCATCCGTGGCTGTTTCATTCCTGTTGGCGGGCGCGGGTGGAGAGCACCATCTTCATGTTGTTTCGTGCGGCGATGTCAAGCACGCGGACCACCTTGCCGTAGTCCACCACCGAGTCGGCGTAGAGGGCAATGCCGCGTGTGGAGTCGGCGCGCTGGATCTGGGTCAGTTCGGCCTCAAGGCGTGAAAGGTCGACATATGCCGGCTGCGACAGCAGTCCTGTGGAGTCGTTGCGGTCGGCCACGAGGAATATGCTGTCAGCCGAAGTGATGTAGACCTCGGTCACCGGTTTGGTGGAGGTCTGCTCGCTGCTCTGGGGGAGGTTGACGTCTATGGCCGCGGGGAAGATAATCGTGCTGGTCACCATGAAGAAGATGAGCAGCAGGAAGATCACGTCGGTCATCGACGACATAGAGAACGTGTCGAGCGGCTGGAAGTTTCGTTTTAAAGCCATGATGTCATGTCAAGAGGTGGAACATGCGGCTCAGGCCGGCTCGTTGAGAAGGTCCATGAATTCCATCGTCTTCGACTCCATGGAGTTCATGACGCGGTTGATGCGCGCCGTCAGGTAGTTGTAGGCGAAAAGGGCGATGATTCCGACCACGAGACCGGCGACGGTCGTGACGAGCGCCTGGTAAATGCCGCTGGAGAGCACGGTGATGTTCGCGGCCGTGCCGGCGTTGGCAAGCGAGAAAAAGGCGTCGATCATGCCGACCACCGTGCCGAGGAATCCGAGCATCGGCGCGCCGGCGGCCGTCGTCGACAGCCAGGGGAGGCCCTTGGCGAGGGCCGAGACCTCGATGTTGCCGGTGTTCTCGATCGCCACGAGCACGTCGTTCATGTTGCGGCCGATGCGAGAGAGGCCTTTGTCGATGAGCCGCGAGTAGGGGGTGCCGGTCTTCTTGCAGAGATTGTGGGCCGACTCGATGTCGCCTTCATGCACGTAGTCGCGGATGCGGTTCATGAAAGTGTCGTCTTCCTTGGCGGCGCGGTTTATGACGATGCACCGCTCGGTGAAGACATATATGGCGACGAGCAGCAGCAGGGCGAGAGGCATCATGATGTAGCCGCCGTCCATGACGAGCGACCAGAACGAAAGTGTCATGCTTGGTATGGTTTAGGGTTTCTTGATTGATTACTTTAGCTGGAGGAGATATCGGGCTATCGTGTTCTCGATGCCGAGATAGAGGGCGTCGGAGATGATGGCGTGGCCGATGCTGACCTCGTCGAGCAGCGGCAACGCGTTCTTGAAATACCTGAGGTTGCGGAGGTTGAGGTCATGGCCTGCGTTCAGGCCGAGGCCAACGGCGCGGGCGTGTTCCGAAGCCTTCACGAACGGGGCGACGGCGCGGGCCGGGTCTTCGTCATACATGTCGGCGTAAGGTTTGGTGTACAGCTCCACGCGGTCGGCTCCGATCTCGGCGGCGGCAGTGATCTGCGCGGGGTCCGGGTCGACGAAGATGGAGACTCGCGCCCCGCATGTCTTGAGCCGGGCGGTCACGTCGCGCAGGAACTCGCGGTTGGCCGTCACGTTCCATCCCGCCGAACTCGTCAGCGCGTCGGGGGCGTCGGGCACGAGCGTCACCTGGGCGGGGCGAGCCTCGCAGACGAGGTCGATGAAATCCTGCGAGGGATAACCCTCGATGTTGAACTCGGTGGTGACTATTGCAGACAGCAGGTGCACGTCGCGACGCGTGATATGTCTCTCGTCGGGGCGCGGATGCACGGTGATGCCCTCGGCTCCGAAACGCTCGCAGTCGGCGGCGAACTTCTCGACGTCGGGCACGTTCTCGCCACGCGCGTTGCGTAACGTGGCCACTTTATTGATGTTGACGCTCAGTCTTGTCATCTCGTTAAGGTTTTAGGCACGATATTTGTATTGTCAGTAATGGCGCGTCCGAGCCCCGATAATAAAAAGACTCGCGCACGCGTTTTAAACTGGAAGGCAAATTTACTAAAAATCTGACAAAAATAAAAGGAAAAGTTTATGACAGCAAAAGATGCCGTATCGATTACGAGGAAAAATGAAGCCGACGGAGCGCTGCCGACGGTGGATTGCGGCACGCATTTGCTTGAGGTTCTGCCCAAGCTTCTCGACTCGCCGGGGCGCGAGCTCGCGGTGAGCGACGGTGGGGCCACGACGGGGGTCATCGACCAGACTTCGCTGCTCGAGGCTCTCGGGCGTCAGATATCGCCGCGCTACGACTGCTCGGTGATAGAGGTGGAGTGCTCGCCCGCCGACTACAGCGCGTCGCATATAGCCCGGGCCGTGGAGGATTCGGACGTGCATCTCGTCGACCTGCTCACGAACCCGGCCGACGGCGGCCATCTGCGCGTCACGCTGCGCGTGCGCTGCGACGACCCGCTTGCGACGGTCCACAGTCTGGAGCGTTACGGATATTCCGTGACCGACGTCCACGGTCACGGCGAAACATCGGCCACGGCGGCCATCGAGAGGCTGCTCGAGCTGCAGGCCCTTATAAACGTCTGAACATGATAGCAATATACGGAGCCGACAGGCAGGAGGAGCATCTCGCGCAGCTCGGGCGGTTTTTCGAATCGCTCGCCGGCTCGGGCCTCGAAATCTGTGTGCACACGCAGTTCGCCGACTATCTCTTGTCGGTTGGAATCGCGGCTGGGGGCTTCCGCCGCGTAGACAGCCTGCCGGACGACACGCGTCTGGTGGTCAGCCTCGGAGGCGACGGCACATTCCTGCGCGCCTCGTCGTGGGCCGGGCGAGACATCCCGGTGATGGGCATAAACACCGGACATCTGGGATATCTGGCGGCCTTCTCGCTCGACAAACCGCAAGAGGTCGAGGCGGCACTGCGCGGAGACTTCGACGTCTCGCGGCGCATGACGGTCGAACTCGAGTGCGACGCGTTGCCGGCGGGGTTCAGTCCGGTGGCGCTCAACGAGATTTCGATTCTGAAAGGCGACACGACAAGCATGGTGTCGATCTCGGCCCGGCTCGACGGCTATTATCTGGCCGACTATCTTGCCGACGGGCTTCTGGTGGCGACGCCGACGGGCAGCACGGCCTACAATCTGTCTTGCGGCGGCCCGATCCTGGAGCCTATAGTGGAGAGCATCATCCTGACGCCGATAGCGCCGCATTCGCTGACGTTGCGTCCGCTGGTGGTCGGCGCTGCGTCGCGCATCGAGCTTGAGGTGACCACTCGCGGCGAGTCGTGTCATATCGGCGTCGACGGGCGGACTTTCGCCGTGCCGTCTGGGGCGCGGCTTCTGGTGAGGCGCGGGAGGTATATGGTGAGCGTGGCGCAGCCGCGCTCGGCCAATTTCGCGGAGACACTGCGTCGCAAGCTCCGCTGGGGTGCCCGTAACTGAGGCGTCGTGATATAAAAAGGGCCGGCAGCGTTGCTGTCGGCCTTTTTTTGCTCGGCTGCGCCTCGCCACAGGAATCGGGCAAAGCCCTTAGTTGGCGGGGGTGGCGGCGGGTGCGGCTGCCGGGGCGGGCGTCGCGGCGGGTGTGGCCGTGGGCTTCGCGGGGGCGTTGACCGGAGCGGGCGCGGCGCTGTTGGGCGCGGGAGCCGCCGCCGGAGTGATGTTCGAAACGTTCACCGGAGTCTTCACCGCGAACGAAGCGCAAATCGAGATGACGCAGATGAAAATCGCGAGACTCCATGTCGCCTTCTCTATGAAGTCGGTGGTCTTGCGGTAACCAAGATACTGGTTGCCGCTCGAATAGTCGGAGGCAAGACCGCCTCCCTTTGATTTCTGGATGAGCACGGCTCCAATCAGAAGCACGCACGCAATCACGATGAGAATGCTTAAGAAGATATACATATCTTAAAAATTGTTAATTTTCGGTTGGGGCGGTTTCTTGAGAGTCCTTTTCGGGAATATTTTCCTGATTTTTTATCAATTTCTTAAGAAATCGCATTTGGTATGCAAAGTAAACACTTTTTTTTGGATTATTCAAACTTAATTCCGTAATAATTTCGAGCGCCTTGGTATAGTTCTTGTTTTTGACCATGAGGGCGAAGAGGGCCTCGGAGAGGTCGGGGCGCGCGGCCGAGGGTGTTTCCGGTGCCTTGCGTGCGGGTTGGGCGGGATGTTCCTCGCGGGGCTCGGTCTTCTTGTGACGGCGGGCGGCTGTCTTTGGGGGAACGGCCTGAAGGAAAGCGTCGATTGCGCTTGAGGTCTCGTCGTCGGCAGGGGCGTCGTCGGTTTCGTCGTCGTCTTCGAGCGTCGAAGCGTAGTCGATGGCCGGGGCCGTGACTATCGATTCGATTTCCGGAGTCTCGGCCGCCTGTTCTGACGAGAACCGATTGATGAATGACGAGATAGTGTCGTCGGTCGAGAGTTCGGGCGGCAGCATGTCGGGATAGAAAGCCGCGAATTCGGCCGGGTCGAGGCCGAGGATTGTCCGGAGCGCTGACTCGTCTCCGACACAGGCGGCGATGCGGCGCATGAGGCGGGTGCGCTCGTCGCCGGTGGCGTCGGGCAGCGCCTCTATGTCAGGGTTTATGAAATAAGGAGCTGAAGTCATAAGGTCATTAAGGTCGGGGCCGGACGGCTCTAATCATTAATCATTAATCATTAATAATTAGGGCATTACCAGTTGCCGAAGGTGGCGTTGAAGATGAGGTTCACGATTTCCTCGCTGATCTGCTGGCAGAGGTCGTCCTGCACGTCGGTGAGCATCAGCGAGGAGTCGAACTGCCGGTAGGCCGAGAAGTTCTGGTCGATGTTGTTGGCGGGGTTCTTCGTGTCGGTGTACTTGACGTGGACCGTGATCGTGAGTCGGGTCTCGGTGGCGTAGGCGTCCGTGCCGACGGCCTGCGGCGATAGCGAGTAGCCGGTGATCTCGCCCTCGAGCTTGAGGTCGGCGTTGTTGGAGTCGATTTCCTGAAGGCGCGTGTTGCGGGTCACGTAGTTCAGGAGCTCGTTCTCGAACGTCTGCTGCAGCGGCGGATAGACCAGCGAAGCTCGAATCGGGAAGTTGCCGATGTCCACGGTTTTGTAGATCTCGTAGTTGATCGCCGAGCCGTTGAAGGTGTATCTCGGCACGCACCCCGGCGCGAAGAACGCGCAGACGAGGGTGCAGAGGGCGAGTATCAGTCTATTGGATTTCATACTCCTGGAGTTTTCGGTAGAGGGTTCTGAGCGAGATGTTGAGGTCTTCGGCCGTCTTGCGTTTGTTGCCTCCGTTGCGGGCCAGAGTCTCGGCGATGGTCGTCTTCTCGGCCTCTTCGAGCGAAGTGGGCACGGAGTGAATGCCGATGAGGTCGGCTTCGGGATACTTGACCAGCGAAGTCACCGACGGCACAGGGGAGAACTCTCCCGAATGGTCGGCGGGGTCGGACGCGCCTGTCATGACGTGCTTCTTGAGTTGCTCGATTTCTGCTTTGAGCGAGAGCACGAGCTGCCAGAGCATCTTGCGTTCGGCCTCGGGGTCTTCGGCGCGCTGAGTGGTGGCCGGAGTCGAGAGTCCGGAATGGTCGATGGGCAGCACCTCGAGCATCCGCTGGCGCGAGATCTCGCTGCCGGCGTCGAAGAGCGAGAGCTGGTCGACGATGTTCTTGAGCTGGCGCACGTTGCCGGGCCAGCGGTAAAGCTCCATGGCGTGTACGGCCTCGGGCGAGAACGAAATGGGCTCGGTCATATAGCGGCGTGCGAAGTCGGAGGCGAACTTGCGGGCGAGCAGATGGATGTCGGCGCCGCGGTCGTGCAGGTTGGGCACGACGATGGTCACCGTCGACAGCCTGTAATAGAGGTCCTCGCGGAACCGCCCATTTCTCACGGCCTCGAGCAGGTTGACGTTGGTGGCGGCCACGATGCGCACGTCGGTCTTCTGGACTACCGACGAACCGACCTTCAGGAACTCGCCCGATTCGAGCACGCGCAGCAGGCGGGCCTGGGTGGTGAGCGGAAGCTCGGCGACCTCGTCGAGGAAGAGCGTTCCGCCGTCGGCCTCCTCGAAATAACCCTTGCGGGCGGCGATGGCGCCGGTGAACGAGCCCTTCTCGTGTCCGAACAGTTCGGAGTCGATGGTGCCTTCGGGTATAGCCCCGCAGTTGACGGCTATGTATTTCTTATGTTTGCGGGCGCCGAACTGGTGGATGATCTTTGGGAAGAATTCCTTGCCCGATCCGCTCTCGCCGTTGACGAGCACCGACAGGTCGATCGGGGCCACGCGCACGGCCCTCGAGATGGCCTCGAGCAGGGCAGGCGAGTTGCCGATGATGCCGAAGCGTTGCTTGGCCTGTTGTATCTCAGAAGAGTCTGTATTCATTTGTATCGGTCTGAGCACTTTGGTTGTCTTCAAAACAGAACTACAAATTTACAAAAAAAATGTGTCATTTCAAAAAAGTGGAGGGATAAAGGGCGGGGCGGAGGGGGACGTCGTAATTTTGCGGCAAAAAAACTATGGAGGTTATCGATATTGATGCTGCGGCTCGGAAGGTGACGCCCGGCGACGAGTGCGACCTGCGGCTGCTGGGTCGTGCGCTCGACAGTTACGAGGCTCTGCGTGAGTTCCGCAGCCGACGCGAGCGTTGCAAGCGCTTCACCTACGGCGACCAGTGGAACGACACGGTCAACGACCGAGGGGTGCGTATGCGCGAGGAGGACTATATCCGCAGCCAGGGCAACATCCCGCTGAAGAACAATCTCATACGCCGGCTCGTGCGCAATGTGCTCGGCGTCTACCGCAACCGGTGGAGGCTTCCGGTCTGTGTGGCCCGCGACCCGTCGGAGGCGGGTTACGCCACGACGCTCAACACCCTGCTGCGCTATAATGTCGACGCCAACCGACTTGTCGAGATGTATGCGCGCACCATGGAGGAGTTTCTGATCAGCGGCATGGCTGTCCATAAGAAATGGTTCGGGCGCAAGTGCGGACGCACCGACTGCTGGACCGATCAGGTGTCGCCCGCTGATTTCTTTTTCGACATGGATAGCCGCGACTTCCGCGGCGACGACGTAAGCCTCGTCGGCGAGGTCCACGACATGGGGTTCGAGGCGCTGTGCGCGACGTTCGCCCGCAGTCCGGCCGACGTCGAGGCCATCTCGCGGCTCTACGGCCTGCGTGCCGACTCCGTCTCGGACGTCCGCTGCCGTGTCTATGAGGTCTGGGAGCGTAGGCTCCCGATGCGGCTCGAATGCCACGACCGCGCCACAGGGCGCCGCTACTCCGCCGAGGCGTCGGCCCTCGCCGGAATCGAAGCCGAGAACCGACGTCGGCACGCCGCGGGCATACAGCAGATCGCGACAAGCTGGCGCATCGAGGAGGAATGGCGCTGGGCGTTTCTCACGCCCGAAGGGAGGGTGCTGCGCCGAGGGGTCTCGCCCTACGCCCACGGCGGCCATCCATACGTGTTCAAGGCTTATCCCTTCATCGACGGTGAGATCCACTCGTTTGTCGACGACATCATCGACCAGCAGAAGCTCACCAACCGGCTCGTCTCGATGTACGACTGGATCCTGCGCGCCTCGGCCAAAGGCGTCCTGCTTTTCCCCGAAGGGTCGCTGCCCGACGGCGCCGACATCAACGACGTGGCCGACGAATGGGGACGGTTCAACGGCGTCATAGTCTACCGGCCCCGCGCCGGGGTGCCCCTGCCGCAGCAGGTCAGCTCTAAATCGGCCGACATCGGCATCACCGAACTGCTTGAGATCCAGATGAAGATGATGGAGGACATCTCGGGCGTCAACGGCGCGTTGCAGGGCAAGCTCGACAGCAGTTCGATGAGCGGCACGCTCTACAACCAGCAGACGCGCAACTCCATCACCGCACTGGCCGACCTGCTCGGCAGCTTCGACGATTTCGTGACGCGCGCCACCTCGGTCGACGCCTGCAACATAAGGCAGTTCTACACTCCGCGCCGCATCCGCGCCATAGCCGGACGCCACCCGGGCGTCAGCGACGGCTTCGCCCCTCGCCGCGATTTCTTCGACACGGGATTCGATTTCTCGTTCGGAACTAAGGAAGTCCCCGCCGCCGACAACCAATAAAAGTCTGAAAGCGTTGTAATGACAGATTCCCCCCTCCCCGGGGGGACGTCATTGCAACGTCTTAATTTTTCCGCTATGAAATATGTCGATTCCGGCAACGGCAGGATGCCTCTGATATCGCTCATCGCGATTCTTGCCATTTCGCTGACCATCAACCTGCCAGGTCTGGCAGTCTCCCCGATGCTGGGGCATCTGCGCGATGTCTTCCATTCGTCGGAACTCGAGTCGCAGCTCCTGACGAGTCTGCCCAATCTCGTGATGATTCCTGTCGTGCTCATAGCGGGAAAGCTCTCGACGCCCCGCTGGCAGACGGCCGTGCTCACTACGGGCCTGTCACTCTTCCTTGTGGCTGGCGTGGCGAGTCTCTTCGCAGAGAGCATGGGGCTACTGATTGTGCTCGGATGTCTCTGCGGAGTCGGCTGCGGCCTTGTAGTCCCCATCGCCGCCGGCTACATCTCCGAGTGGTTCATGGCCAAGCCGCGACAGCGCGACCTGGGGCTTAAGTCGACCACCTCCAATACGATGGTCATAATCGCCAACGTATATGTAGGCTGGATCGCCGTCCACAACTGGCACGCCGCCTTCGCGGTCTATCTCGTGCCGCTTGTGCCGCTTGTCCTGGTGCCGTTCATGACGCAGAAATACATCCGCGGCCACCGCAAGCTCACCGCCCCTGCGCCGCAGACGTCCGCGGCAGGACATGCCGCCGCCGACGACGCAGCCCCGCAGGCGGGACATTTCCAGGGCAAGGAATCGTTCAGGCTCCTCGTGGCGCTCATCATGCTCTACATGATCCTGACTTACTGCACGACCTCGATATCCTACTACGCTCCGTTCATGATGGAGAAATACGGCATGAACACCACCCAGGTCGGCATCGTGACCGCCGCCTACTATCTGATGGTCGCCGTCTCGGGGGCTTTCGTCAGCCGTCTCAAGAGGTTCTTCGGGCGCAGGGTGGTGATCATCGGTCTGGCGATCATAGCCGCCGGCCTCGTCGTCATAGGCATCACGCACAGCTATCTGCTTATGACCTTCGCCTCGCTCGCCACCGGCTTCGCATACGGCATCATCCAGCCCATCATCTACAACAAGACCCCCTATATCGCGCCCAACCGTAAGCTCGGCATGACATATTTCGGCTATGTGCTGTCGTCCAACTACATGGCCATCATGATGGTGCCCTTCGTCGACAGCTTCTTCCGCAAGCTTTTCCACTCGACGTCGCCCGGTTTCGAGTTCGTGTTCTCGGGCGCGGTGGTTGTGCTCCTGCTGATATGGGCCATCTTCGAGCGCGACAACTATGTCTTCGAAGTCAACCCGCTGTCGGCCGCGCCCTCGGCTCAGGAAGTCCGGGCAGCCGACGCCGCCGAGTCGATACTTGACAAAAAATGACCGCCGTGTTGTGAACTCCGGCAAAAAGAGTTATCTTTGCATTAAAAATAACTCGAAATGCATATAACCGAAAGAGAGGAACGGATTGAGGGCGCGACGGTCTCGATCTACATCCTGGAGAACGCGCGCGGCGCGCGAGTCGAGCTCTCGTCGCTCGGCGCCGGAGTGCTCGGCGTATGGGTCCCAGACCGCGAGGGCCGGCTCGACAATGTCGCCCTGGGCTACGAACGGATCAGCGACTATATGGGCGACGGCCCCTGCATGGGCAAGTGCCCCGGCCGCTACGCCAACCGCATAGCCCGCGGCCATCTTGAGGTCGGCGGCCGCACTTACAGTCTCGCGGTGAACTGCGGCCCGCATCACCTGCATGGCGGTCCGGGAGGGTTCCATAACCGTATCTGGACGTCGCGCGCGCTCGCCGACGGAGTGGAGTTCTCATATGTCTCGGCCGACGGCGAGGAGAACTATCCCGGCCGCGTCGAGGTCAGAGCCGTCTACCGCTGGAGCGACGACAACGTCCTCTCGCTCGAGCTGCAGGCCGTGACCGACGCCGAGACGGTCGTGAACCTCACCAACCACACATACTGGAATCTCGAGGGAAACGGAGCCGGAACCGCGCTCTGCCACGAGATGCGCATGAAGGCCTCGCGCTGGCTCGTGACCGACAGCACGCTGGCCCCCACGGGCGAGCTTGCGCCTACGGCAGGCACCCCTATGGATTTCAGCCTCTTCAAGACCCTGGGCCGCGACATCCGGGCCGACTTCGAACCATTGCGTTTCGGAAAGGGATACGATCATTGCTGGGCTATCGACGGCTGGGTGCCGGGACGATTCACAGCCGACGCCGTCGAGGTTCGCGACCCGCGCAGCGGCCGGACGATGACCGTCGGCTCCGACCAGCCCGGCGTGCAGATCTACACCGGCAACTGGCTCAAAGGCTCGCCCCTGGGACGTGGCGGCCGTGAGTTCGAAGACTACGACGCCGTGGCCGTCGAGATGCAGGGTTTTCCCGACGCCCCGAACATCCCCTCCTTCCCGTCGCAGACACTGCGGCCCGGCGAGACCTACAGACGCATCATAACCTATGCATTCTCAATATATTGACATTTTACGGCCATGGGCGGCAGAGTGAGTGTCGTGATTCCGGTCCTGAACCGAGAGGATCTCGTGACGCGCTGTCTCGACAGCGTGTGGGCGCAGACGCTGCGCCCGCTCGACGTCATCGTGGTCGACAACAATTCGACCGACGGCACGCTGCAGCGCGTGGCCGACTGGGGCGACGCCCGCTCGGCGTTCAGCCCGGACTCGGATTTCAGGCTCAGGATACTCACCGAGCCGACGCCGGGGGCCTCGGCTGCGCGAAACCGCGGTCTGGCCGAGGTGGAGACCGAATACACCATCTTTTTCGACTCTGACGACGAGATGATGCCCGTGCTCGCCGAGTCGGCGCTCGCCGCCATAGGCGACGCCGACATCGTCTACTGGCGCGGGGATGTGGTGGGCATCGACGGGTGGGTGACGCAGAAGCCGTTCTATCGCGGCGACCTGCTGATGCGCCATGTATACAACGCGTTGCTGTCGACCCAGCTGTACATGGCGCGCACGTCGGTGTTTCGCGACGCCGGGGGCTGGAACGAGGAGGCGGCCGTGTGGAACGACTGGGAGATCGGATTCCGGATTCTGCTCGGAGGCCCGCGTGCGGTGGCACTCGACGAGACGCTGACGCGGATCCACGCGCAGCGGGAATCGATCACGGGCACGTCGTTCAGCGGGCGTGCCGGCGAGTGGGAGAGGACACTCGACATCATGGTGGCAGACGTGGAGCGTTCGGGCCTGAGGCCGCGCGCCAGAAAGCGGCTGCGCCGTATGCTGCTCTACCGCGGTGCGATACTCGCCGCGCATTATCGCGCCGAGGGGGACGAGGCCGACGCCGACAGGCTGATGGACCGGATACTCGACTGCGACATGATAGGCTTCGTGCGCAAGACGTGGCTCTGCTTCCTGCACCACTACACGGCGCTCGGAGGGCGCGGCGCCTATTATCTCTGGCGATAAGATACGAAAAGAGCCGGCGCTGTCGCGTCGGCTCTTGTTTTGCTCGGCTGCGCCTCGCCACGGAGGGCGGGCAAAACCCTTGGTTTTTACTCGGCCTTGCCTTCGCTGCCGAGGACGGCGATGATCTTGTGCTTGTAGAGCTTCTCCATCTCGTCGCGGGCCGGACCCAGATATTTGCGGGGGTCGAACTCAGCCGGCTTGTCGTGGAAGACCTTGCGGATGGCGGCTGTCATGGCCAGACGGCTGTCGGAGTCGATGTTGATCTTGCAGACATCCATCTTGGCTGCCTTGCGGAGCTCCTCCTCGGGAATGCCGATGGCGTCGGGAAGCTTGCCGCCGTATTCGTTGATGATGTCGACATACTCCTGGGGAACCGACGAAGAGCCGTGGAGCACGATGGGGAAGTCGGGCAGCTTGGCCTCGACGGCCTCAAGCACGTTGAATGCCAGAGGGGGAGGAACGAGACGGCCCGTCTTCGGGTCGCGCGTGCACTGCTCGGGTGTGAATTTGTATGCGCCGTGAGATGTGCCGATCGAGATGGCGAGGCTGTCGCAGCCCGTGCGGGTCACGAAGTCGATCACCTCCTCGGGGTCGGTGTAGGTGTGGTGGTCGGAAGAAACCTCGTCCTCGACGCCGGCCAGAACGCCGAGCTCGCCCTCTACGGTCACGTCATACTGGTGGGCGTAGTCAACCACCTTCTTGGTGAGGGCCACGTTCTCCTCGTAGGGGAGGTGGCTGCCGTCAATCATCACCGACGAGAAGCCGTTGTCGATGCAGTCCTTGCAGAGCTCGAACGTGTCGCCGTGGTCGAGGTGAAGAACGATCTGAGGATGCTCCCAGCCCAGGGACTTGGCGTATTCAACGGCACCCTGCGCCATGTAGCGGAGCAGAATGGGGTTCGCGTAGTTGCGGGCACCCTTCGAGACCTGAAGGATGACGGGCGACTTCGTGTCGGCAGCGGCCTTGATGATGGCCTGGAGCTGCTCCATGTTGTTGAAGTTGAATGCCGGGATGGCATATCCGCCATGTACTGCCTTGGCGAACATCTCCTTGGTGTTCACAAGGCCTAAGCTTTTATAATCTACCATGTCTTTTAATTAAATTATGGGTATGTTTGCTTTAAGTCCGTAGTCTATAATACATAACCTCGACTCTGACGCTCACAGGCTATAACCTCGGCGTCAGGGTTAAAGTTAAAGTGCTTTTCTAAATTTTTGCAAATATAGAAAAATTTCCGCAATTAGGCAAAGCAAATGACGATTTATTGCTCTGAAATGGCCGATTTCATCTCATCGAGGCATTTCTCGACCTCTTTGTCGGCCTTGAAGAGGCGTTCCTTGCAGAATTTGAGGAGTTCGAGGGCGCGGGTGGTGAGCGCCGAGAGGGAGTCGATGTCGCATTGGTCGGATTCCATCTTCCGGAGAATCGACTGGAGTTCGTCGATCGCGGCCTTGTATGATTCGGGTGTGTCCATGTTTCGGTGTTTTTTGGGGGGATATGGGGATGCGGTCAGTTGGCTGTCGAGCGGATTTCGCCGCCGGCGAGAGTGGTGACTACCGTCGCGCCGGGCGGCACGGCGGCGGGGTCGCAGACGGCACGGCCGTCGACGCGTGTGATGCTGTATCCGCGGCGGAGCGTGTTGTCGGGGCTCAGCAGGCGGAGCATGTCGTCGAACCGCTGCAGACGCATTCGTTCGCGTGTGATTGCAGCGTCGGCGGCGTTGGCCGTCATCAAGGCGACGCGGGCGAGGGCGGCGTCCTCGTTCGAGATGCGGCGGCGGGCGGTGGCTGGGATGCCGCCTGTCAGTTCGGTGAGGCGCATACGCTGCGTCATGATGCGTGTGCGGGCAGCCGCCGGGATCGACTGCATCAGTCCCGACAGGCGCAGGTGTTCGCCGCGCAGCGAGTCGCTGCCGTAGCGGGCTATTTGGCTCACCAGCTCGACGGCTTTGGAATAGGCCATGCGCATCGAGTCGATGATGTATGCCGCCGCGGCGGTCGGGGTCTTGCACCGTACGCACGCTATCTCGTCGAGCACCGTGCGGTCGCGCTCGTGTCCGATGCCCACAATTACGGGCAGCGGGAACGTCGCCACGCGCCGGGCCAGGTCGAGATTGTCGAAGCCGTTGAGGTCGGTCGTGGCGCCTCCACCGCGGATTAACACCACGGCGTCCCAGAAATCGAGCGTGCTCTCCACCTCCGATAGCGCGGCCATGACCGAGTCGGCGGTGCGCTCGCCCTGCATGACGGCCGGGAAGAGCCGGGTGTATACGACGAATCCGTCGGGGTTGTTGTTCAGCTGATTGATGAAGTCGCCGTAACCGGCCGCGCTGTCAGACGATATCACGGCCAGCCGCTGGGGCGGGTAGCCGATCGGCAGCCGCTTGTTGCTGTCGATGATACCCTCATGTGCGAGCCTGGCGAGAATCTCGCGGCGTATCCGCTCGATGTCGCCAAGAGTGTATGAAGGGTCGATGTCGTCGATTACGAACGACATGCCGTAGACCGAGTGATGGGTGACGGAGCCTCTGACGAGCACCTTCATGCCGGTCTGCATCTGCCGGCCGGTGGCCTGCTCGAATTTGCGCTGCAGGATGCCCAGAGTGCCGCGCCAGATGTTGGCACGCATCTTGGCCACGGTGGCGCCGGCCTCGTTCTTCTCGACGAGCTCGACATAACAGTGGCCCCCCTTGACCTGGAAATCGGAGAACTCCGCCTGGATCCAGTACAGGGTCAGACGCTGGTTGAGCTTATGTATATATTTTGAGATTCGGCCGAGCATGTCGCTCAGCGTAATTCTGAAACAGTCCGCTCCTCGCTGTTCTTCTGCCATTTTGCTGCTTGGCCTGGTTGTAGGGTCATTCGGTGACTTCGGCTATCTTGACGAGGGCTCCGGTGGCGGGGTCGAACACGGCGTAGGAGCGGGCCTTGCGGTCGCTGAACAGAGTGGGCTGGAGTCCGAACTGGATGCCGTATTGCGAGCATTCGAGGTCTCCGCTCCAGAGCGTTTTGCCGCTGTGCGACAGCGACACCGTTGCGGCGCCGGGGATGTTGTATATCACGGCGTCGCGGGGCACTTTCTTCTCGTCGCCCTTGTCGTCGACGGGCATCTCGCCTCGGCGCGTCACCTTGACGTTGACGTATACCGGTTCGCCCGAATAGTCGTCGGCGGCCACGAAGCCTGCGAAGTCAGACATGCGGAAGAGCACGGAGCGGCCCGGTTCGCCGGGTGTGAACACGAACGAGCGCGTGACGGTCTGCGACTCGACGGTGCCGAGGAATGCGGCGGTCATCGAGGCCTCCTGCTGCGAGAGCGAGTTGAGCATCAGCTCGAGCTGACGGCCGTCGGTGGGCATTGTCTCGGCCGTGCCCCGGGTGAGGGATATCTTGGCGTCGCGCACCTCCATCAGGCTCTCCGACAGCATCTGGGCCTGCTTGGCCGACGATTGGGAGGCGAGGAAGTCTTCGTTGACAAACTGCAGGTAGTCTCTGGGACCTACCTCCGACTTGAGGCGGGTGTCTTCCGGCATTTCGGGCGCTGCGGGGGCGTCGACGTCGCGGTTAATGGCGAGCAGCATGCCGTCGTCGGCCACGCATATCGAAGTGAGCGCGCCCGGCTTGAGCTGCATCAGATACTCGTTCTCGGTGTCGGGGATGCCTACGGGTGTTGCTTTGACCGAAAGGATCTCCCAGTGCTCGCTGTCTTCCTTGACGACCTTGTCGGTGCCGATGTATTTCTTGGCATACTGGAAATACGGGCCCGCGTGCGACACGGTGTGTCTCGCCGTGACGTCGAACCGCACGGCGGTGACGGGCAGCGTGTAGACGAGACCGTATTCGTTGTGCTTGTCGGCGGTGAGGGTCCGGGTCTGCTGTGCGGTGGCGGGGATGGCGAGGCAGAGGGCCGTCGCGGCGAGTAAGACGTTCGCTGTTTTCATAAGAATCAGTTTTTGCGCGAGTTGAGTGTTTTGCGGATAGCTTTTCCGACATAGTCGGCGATGTCTCCGGCGGTGAGTCCGAACTCGCCGATCTCTTCGGCGGCCATATCGCCGGCGAGGCCGTGGATATAGACGCCGATCAGTGCGGCGTATTCAGGTTTGTAGCCCTGGGCGAGGAATGCGGTGATGACGCCGGTCAGCACGTCACCGGCTCCGGCGGTGGCCATGCCGGGGTTTCCTGTCATGTTGAAATAGACGCGTCCGGTGGGACGCACCACGGCGGTGTAATGGCCCTTGAGCACGATGTTTATGTTGTATTGGCGCGACATCTCTATGGCGGTCTTGAGACGGTCTTCCGACGATTTCTGTTCGCCGAAGAGGCGGTCGAACTCGCCGACATGCGGGGTGATGATCGTCTTGGCCGGGATGAGCTGGAGCAGCGCGGGGCGCTTGGCGATGCAGTTGAGGGCGTCGGCGTCGAGCACGAGCGGCGACTGACAGTTCTGGAGCAGCGACTGCAGGGCGTTGATGGTGGCTTCCTGGGTGCCGATGCCGGGTCCGGCGGCCACGGCCTGATGGTTGTGGTGCACCTTCATGTCGGAGATGAAGTGGTCAGTGCGGTCGGGCTCATACATGGCCTCGGGCACGGCAGTCTGCACGATGTCGGTGCCGCGTCGCGCGCTGTGCACGGTGCAGAGTCCGGCGCCGCTCTTGAGCGTGGCGCGGGCGCACATCACGGCCGCCCCCATCATGCCCGTCGAGCCGGCGAACACCAGCGCCGAACCGTAGTCGCGCTTGCCCGTGAAGGGAAGGCGCCTGTGTAGCAGCGGGGTTATGTTGCGCTCGTCGATGACGAAGAAGTTGGTGGGGGTGTCGGTGATCTTCTGCTCGTCGAGGTCGATGTCAAGCAGCTTCCATTCGCCGAGCACGGGATAGTTCTCGGCGAAGAAGAACGACAGCCTCGGCAACTGGAAGGCGAGGGTCAGGTTTGCGTGGACCACGTCGCGCAGATACACGTCGGAGTTCCATTCGCAGAAGAGACCCGAGGGAATGTCGATTGATATCACGTAAGAGCCCGACTCGTTGATATATCTCGCCACGGCCACGAATCCGCCCTTAAGGCGTTCGTTGAGGCCTGAGCCGAACATGCCGTCGACCACCACGTCGTTCGGACCGAGATATGGAGGATTGAACGCATGGGTTATTTCGGTGAAATCGACACCGTCCATCTCAAGCAGCCGATTGCGCTCTTCCTCGCAATCGTGCGAGAGTTTGCCGGTGACATTGAACAGGAAGATCTCTACCCTCCTGTAGCCCTGCTCGATCAGCATACGGGCCACTGCCAGAGCGTCGCCGCCGTTGTTGCCCGGACCGGCAATCACGATGATGCGCTGGCTGGGCAGGAAGCGCGACACAATCTCGCAGCTCACCATCGATGCGGCACGCTCCATCAGGTCGATTGAACTGATTTTCTGTGTCTCGCATGTGGCGTTGTCTATCTGTTGAATTCCTTGGGAATTAATTATTTTCATCAGAAGGGTGTTTAGAATGTGAGCGCAAGAATCTGCGGCCGAAGTGGCCCGGGGCAAATCATTACCGACGGCACCGCTGTATCAAACTGCAAATTTACGTAAGTTCGGCGATTATTGCAAATTTTTTGGTTGAAAAAAGGCTTTAAGGTCGATCAAGGTCTTTATGATGGATGATAATTCAACATTCAAAACTATCTTCAGGGGCTCTAATGACGAAAGGGTGTATCGGCTGGCGATACACCCTTTGGCTGATTCTGTTATGATTGGCGTTGGCTGATTCCTATTTTCAAGATCGCAGCGGTCAGCGGATTACTTTACGAGCTTTGCCGTTACGCACTTCAATCATCGGGCCACTGTGACTTGACACGTCGTTCAGTCGGTTGCCCTGCAGGTCAAACAGCAGGACTTCGCCGTCTTCAGGCGTGACTCCGGGCGCCTCGATTCCCGACTGGTCCAGATGGTCATAGTTGAAGCATCTCCATCCCTCCGCGTGTCGATATGCTTCGACAGAGGCGGCGGGGACCCATACGGTTATCCCTTCATAATATGTGAACGCGGCGTCCTTCATCGCGGGCGGCGTCGCTGCGTCGCAGCTTACTGTCGTGATGTTCGTGCTGTGCTGGAAGGCTGACTGTCCGATTGAGGTCGTGGTGGATGGCAGTTCAACAATCTTCAGATTGGGACAGTTGAAAAACGCTTCTTCCCCCAATGTCCTGAATCCCTCCTTGAGACGCACTGCGACAAGCCCCGAGCTTTCGAAGGCGGAGTAGCCGATTGTCTGAAGACCCGGAAGGAATGTGAACTCGCGCAGTGACACGCAGTTATGGAAAGCCCATTCGCCGATGGATGTCACCACGGGCAGTCCTACCCTGGTCAGACTCGTGCATGAGCTGAAAGTCTGGGCGGGCAGAGCCGACAGATTGCCCGAGAGGTCAACCTGCTGCAGTTTGTTGCAGCCTCCGAACACAAATACTCCCATCGAGCCTACGCGAAGCAGTTGCACCGACACCAGGTCGGTCGCCGAGAATGCCCCGTCGCCGAGTGCGAGCGGTTCGGGATTCGCTCCCTGCAATACATTGAGCGTGGAGATGTAGGTGCCCGAAAAGGCATGCTTGCCGATCGAACGGCATTTCGCCGGAATTGTTACCGTGCCGGCGAGGTCGGAATTGTAGAATGCGCCCTCGCCGATTGTCTCCAGTTTCGACGGCAGGTCTATTTTCGTGATGCTCGACATATAGAAAGCCTCCTTGCCTATGCTCCTGATGGTCGACGGGATATTGACGGTCGTGAACCAGGTGTGTCGGAGCGCCCCCTCGCCGATACCGATTACAGTCAAGGTGTATGACTTGGAACCCTCCTTGTAAGTGACCTTCTCGGGAATGGTGATTTTGGTCGGCGGTGTCACGCCGACTTCTTCCACAAGTTTGACGCGGGCCACCTTGTCGGTCGTGTTGACCAGATAGGTTATCTCCACGCCGCGGGTGAGCGTGGTCTTGAATTCCTTAGCCATCCCGGCCAACGAGAAAGCCGCCAGCATTAGAGCGGGCAACGATGTGCGCAATAAAAAAGTAAAAATTCGCATGTCAACAATGTTAATGATTTGGGTCGCAAAATTACGAATTCTTTCCGAAAGCGCGAAAAAACGGCGGGGGACAAAAGGGGGACAGCCAGTCAACATCAGTTGAATCAGCAAGTTGTGTTGCATTCGATTACTCGGGGACGTAGATGATGTCGCCCGATTCGAGCTGGTAGGCTGTGCCCACGCGCTTTCCCTTGCTCTGACTGTCGCCCTGGTCTTCGGAGGGGGTGTAGCGGTTGATTTTCTCTCCCTCCTTGGTGATGATTTCCATGTCTTCCTTGCCCGGATTCTTGACCATCGTGAAATCCTGCTGTGAGAACATCTCGGTCATGTTGTAGCGGCTCACGAGCGCGACCATCAGCGCTACGGCAAACACCATCGCGACGTCGAAGAGGTTGCTCACCACGCTCATCGGATCGGAATCTTCCTTCCGGCTGAGCAAACTGCGTCTGCGCCTTCTCATCGTTCACTGCTTTTTTCGGGACACGATATGTTGGCTATGAACTCAAGCATAGTCAGGTTCTTTACTGCCCAGCGCTCCCGGGCTTGCTGCGTCAGGAATCCGATGGCGCTTACCGTCAGCCCCACCACGGTCGTGGCGAACGCCACCTGCATGTTGTAGGCCATCGAGGCGATGTCGCCCTGCGCCAGACCGACAAGCGCCGGACCCATCGGTATCAGAGTGCCCATCAGACCCAAGATCGGTCCCATCTTGGTCAGGACCTGCGAGGTCGAGATGTTCCTGTCGCTCGCTATCTCGAAGTCGGAGAGCAGCAGATCGGTGCGCGCCTCGTTTCCGGACGCCTCGACAATGCGTCGCGCGTAGTCGGAGAAGAGCGAGCCTCCCCCGGCCGGAAGTGAATTGCCGAACTCCGAAACGGTTTCGGCTGTCAGCGACTCGATGCGGGGATAGAGCGCCGAGGCGGTCTTCTTCTGCTGGAGATACTGGTTGAAAAAGGTGCCTATGAGTATCAGGGCACGGATGAAGAAATAGATCAGGAGAACGATAACGGGCACCAGAAGTCCCGTCGAGATCCAGTAGAGAATGTTAGATATTGTTGTCATGATGTCTTGATGATTTGATTCTCGAGATAATTATGCCGGCCACGGCTCCCGTCGCCACAAGGCCGAGCACTCCGGCCAGGGCTCCCCACTCCACGTCGGCCACACCCGCCGAGGCCGTGCGGCCGTTGACCGTGGCCACGACGCCGAGAGCGGCAGTGAGAAGATTGTTGAGAAAGAGCAGTTCGAGGCACATTCCCACGCGGGGCATCAGCAGGCGCAGAGCCCATGCCAGCAGAGGGGAGGTTATGAGCACGACGGCTCCGGCCGTCCAGGCTATCGTCTGGAAATCACCACCCGGAATAGCGAAGATGATTCCGACCAGTGTCGAGATGAGCACCGGGAAAATAAGGATGCCCGGAAACCAGAAACAGATCTGATAGGCACCCTCCGACCAACGGGAGAGCCGTTCGCCGGCTGCCTTGCGCGTGCGGAGAAAACAGAACGCCAGCTGCATCATCACGTCGAGTGTCAGGAGCACCGACGTGTCGAGCATCAGGTCGGGATTCTGCAGCCAGTCGGCTATCTGCGTCTTCGACTGCATCGCGGCATAGTCGCCGCACAGGGCCGTGAACAGGGTTGCCGCGGTGCATATGGCGAATATCCCCGCACGGCCGTGGCACGACAGTTTCAGAAGAAACGACAGCGCCACGGTCAGCATGATGACAATTACCACCGTCTCCATTACAGCCTTTCTTTATTGTCGTTTCTATTGTAGCCCGAGGATGCGTCGGCGGCATCGGCCGCGTTGCGCCGGCGGCGGACTATCACTACGGCGAACGCCACCATGGCCAGGAGCACCGTCACCACGACGATGACGCCGTTGATGCGGCTCGTCACTTTGTCGGTCTTGTTGAGTTCCTCTTTCCGTAGAACCTTGCCGTCGGCGTCGACCTGTTCGGCGCGTACGGAGGCTACCTCCCTGTTATAGGCAGCCGCCGCTGGCTTCGACACGTTGGAGGCTATATATTCGCGCAGTTTCGCGTTGTCGCACACGAATCCCGAGCAGGCCGCGCCATGTTTCTCCACCATCTCGGTGTGCAGCGAGGCGAGCGTCCTGACCTGTTCGGGCGACGCCTTCCACATACCCTTGCGGGCCGTCTCGAGCATCACAGCGGTCATCTCCTGCAGCGCGGCGGGATTGCGGTCGGAGAAATACTCCTTGAGGCCAAGATTGTTCCTGTCCACGACGTAGGTGTCGTAGATGTCGTTCCAGAGCTCGTTGTCGATCGCCTCCGGTTTCATCACGTTCCATCCGTAAGCGTTGCGGATCACATCGGCGAAAGTCGATGCGTCGCCGGCGCCACCCTTCATCTTCTCCCTGATGTAGGATGGATTGAGGATGGTGGTGCGGCTTTCGACGCCGATCGCCTCCTTCACCTCCTGCATCCGGGCGTTGCTGCGGTTGCGGTAATCGCTGAGATATGCGTCGGGCTCCTTGCCGGTGACGTTTCGCACGGCGAGGTTCATGCCTCCCATGAACTCATAGACATGGTCGAGCGAGAGCGCGCCCCAGGTGTTGCTCTGGCGGGGCTGAACCACGACGTCTGTGCGTGTCAGAGCGGCCTCGAAGGCATGCTGACGCACGCGTTCCCAGTCCTGCTCGCTGCCGTAGTCCGCGCCCATATTGTCCATATATGTCCGCGCTATGTCCGCGCTGTTCTCCCAGCGGTCGCCGGCCTCGACCATGCCCTGGATGCCCGAGCCGTAGTTGCCGTTGACGCCGCCGAACACGCGAGCCGTCGACATCTCGCGCGCCTCCCTGGGGGGCACGCCCTTGTCCACAAGATGACGTTCCGACTCCACGACGCCCTCCCGCACATAGTTGGGGAACTCCTTGTCGTCAGCCTCGGCCGCCATCTTCACGGCGCGGCTTATGAGGAACAGACGCGAGGCGGCGAGGTCGCGCAGCTGGCCCGAGGTCTGCACGACGGCGTCTATGCGCGGACGGCCGAGTTCTTCGGAAGGAATGAGACGCAGGTCTGTCACGCGGCCGAAGGGGTCGCGCACAGGCTCGACGCCGAGCATATAGAGCACCTGGGCGATTGTCGCGCCCTCGGTCTCGATGAACTCGCTGCTCCACAGCGTGTAGCTCACCTTGCGGGGCAACGAGTCGGAGTGCGCCTTGCGGTACATCGCGATGGTGTTGTCGGCCAGGGTCTTGCCTTTCTCCCAGGCCACGGCCGAGGGGGTCTCCTCGGCGTTGACGGCAAACATGTTGCGGCCCGTCGGCAGGATGTCGGGGTTGAGTACAGGGTCACCGCCGGAGGTGGGGTGTATATATCCGCCCCTCAGGGCGTTGACAATCGAGTTGAGTTCGGCCAGGGGACTCTCGCGAAGAGACGAGACGTAGGAGCCGACATTGCGCATGGCGCGCTCCACGTCGGCCACGGCTCTGGCCAGTTCTATCTGGGCCGGGGTGTAGCCGGGCGTCTGCGCCATCATGCCGCCGTGGCCCTTGCCTCCTTTTACGGCCGACTTGCGTTTCATGGCATCCTCCATTTTCCAGAGCTGCTTATCGTCGGCTCCCATCTTGCGCGCCATCTCCAGGGCCTTCTCGGGCGACATGCCCGGAATCATGCCGCGGGGACGGCGCACTTCGGGGCGGTCGGCGATGCGCAGCGGACGCTCCCCCGGCGCGTTCATTGACGTGCCCATCACCATCATGCGTGACAGCATGTCTTTTGAGCCCTCTATTTCCGAATTGATATGGCGCGCGCTGTCGAGCATGGTCTGGGTCAGACCGGTGGCCGAGAGAATCATCGCGTCGTCGACGTCGCCCGCGCTTGCCATCAGACGGTCGACGAGGGCCGAGGCTTTCTTGCGGTAGGCCGACACCGGACCTTTCCTGCCGGCCAGAATATGGAGGCTGTGCGCCAGCGGGTCGACGGCCATCGCCTTTACCGTGGCGCGGATATGCGCGTCGTCGTAAGGCACGCCCAGCACGTAATGGGCGCCGGTCATCTTCTCGTTGCTCAGTTCGTCGGCAAACGCGGCCACACGCATGATGTCGTCGTCGCTCCAGGGGCGCGACATCACGCTGTCGAGGCGCAGGTCGCGGTGGATTCCCATCTCGACGGCATACTTCTTGACGAGACTGCCGGCATGCACGCTGTCGGCCTTGGTGCGTGCCGACTCATATGCGGTCACGGCGTCGTTCAGATTCCTGTATATGCCGCGCACGTTGCTCTCGAGGAACGGCGGCGTGAGATAATTGATGATTCCGGCATAACTGCGGCGTTTGGCCATCATGGCCTCGCCGACATTGGATGTCGAGTATAGATAGAAATGGGGCATAGTACCCACAAGGCGGTCGGGCCAGTCCTCGCTGCCGAGCGCAGTCTGTTTGCGGGGAGTGAACTCAAGCGAGCCGTGGGCGCCGAAGTGGAGCAGGGCGTCGGCGCCGAATCCGTGTCTCGCCCATAGATAGGCGGCCACATAATTGTGGGGCGGGGCGGCGTCGGTGCCGTGAACTATCTTAAAATCGTCGTCTCCGAGGCCGGCGGCGGTCTGTGGAATGAGCACCACGTTGCCGAACTGCAGACGAGCCAGCGCGAGATTGCCCTTCTCGTCGCTCAGACCGTGGCCGGGGAATGCGCCGTCGACAGAGTCGACGGCCTGGCGCATACGCTGCGACAGAGACTTGCGACACCATCCGTCATACTCGGTACGGGTGATGATCTCGGGAGCGTTGCGCTTTACGAAGTCGGCCTTGCGTCCCTCGGCATAGCCGTTGAACACGCGGCCGTTCTCGTTGATGAGCCGTTCGAGCTCCGCGGCAGTGGCGGGCATGCCCGACACGTTGTAACCCTCGGTCCTGAGCCGCGTCAGCAGGTTGAACAGCGAGGGTCCGACTTCCATGCCCTCGGCCACGAGCGCGTTCTGGCCCGGACCCTTGAAGTAGAAAATGGCGAGACGTTTCCCAGCGTTGGCCTTGCGCTGCAGCGAGATATAGTTGTTGACAGTCTCGACGAAACTCTTCAGACGGTCGGGAATGGCCTCTACATAGGGCAGGCCGTCATTGCCGGTGAAGTGTGCGAAGAGGGTATAGGGACGTATGGCGCCGTCAATCTCGGGCGTCACTATGCTCTGCGACATGAAGCCGCCGCTCATTCCCATCCTGTCGGCCATCCACTCGTCGTAGTCGCGGTTGACGTTGAGGGGCGAGAAGAGCGGAATGTCGGCTTTCTCCAGCCAGTTCACCACGTCGTCGCCCATGCGTCCGTGCGCCATGTTGATCATCGCGGCGGCCGCCACCGAGTCGGCGTGTCCCTCGTTGACGAACATCTGTATCGCGTTGACGGGATAGACCATGTTTCCGGTCCGTTCGAGCGAGTTGACCAGTGAGTCGGCCACACCCATCTGTCCGGTGAGTATGACGCGCGGGGCGCCCTCGCGCCATTTGCCGCTGCGTTTCAGCCAGGCCTCGTATTCAGCCACGGAGGCAAAATTGAGATCCTCGTCGGCCGAGGGATAATAGAGCAGCGACGAGGCTGTCAGCACAGGGTCGCCCGGCACGGGAGCGAACAGTTTCTTGCCGTCGATGAAACGGCGCACGTAGCGGAGCAGGTTACGGTAGTTGCCGCGTCCGCCGGTGAGGTATTGCCTGATGTAGGCTACGTCGACCGAATCGACCGACTGGATGTCGTTCTGCGGGTTGGTGACGGCCGTCGAAATCACCGGCGTGCCCGACTCGGCTGCCTTGACGAGGGCCCGCCGCTGCTCGTCGGTGATGCGCAGCCCCATGCCGTTGACCAACACCATGTCGTAGTCGCCTGCCTTATCGAGGTCCTCGACCTCGAGCTCGTGGATGCGTATCGACGGGTTGTCGTTGGCCTTGCCGATCTGGCCGAGGGTTATGGCCTGGTAGTTTACGAACGCTATGTGAGTGCGTGACGCCGTGGCGCGCCATAGCACTAATGCTGCGACGATAATCACGACACAGCACACCGAGAACAGTATGAGCTTTTTTCTCCCTATGGGTTTCATGTATGTCAGTCCTTCTTATTTTCCAAACATTTCGTTTATGTCGAGCGACACTCCGACCGAGAACGAGGTTCCGTCGGTTGGCGCCGAGTTCCAGTAATACACTTCGGGGCGGTAATTGAAGATATTGTCGACTATGAGATTGACGTTGACACCGCGCCATACCCTCTGCGCGAGGGTGAACTTCCAGAGCGAATAGGCTCCGTCGCTCTGGAGGTCGGTCTGTGGCCGCGACAGGTAGCGTCCCGACACGGCGGCATACAGGCGGTAGTATCTGCCGAACTCGCGCTCATAGTCGAGGCGCCAGGTGGCGGAGTGGGGACGGGGCTGCGAGAACTGCGAGTCGACCGTGCGTCCCCAGGCGTGCATGTAGTTGTAGCTGGCCTTGACACCCGCGCCGCAGCGGAAACGGTAGCGTGCCGTGACATCGAACCCGCCGACCTTGACACCCTTCTCGTTGGTATAGATGGCCCCTTCCTCGCGGTCGGGGGTGCCGGGGAAATCGGTGGTCGTGATGCGGCGGTCATAGAGGTTCAGATAGCCCGAGGTCGTGAAACTGTATGCGCCGCCGAACGTGCCGCGCACCGCGCCGTTGCGTTCGAGCGACAGGTTGAAGTTTTGGCTTCGCTCGGGTTTGAGATCGGGATTGCCGTATATCATCTGGATGCCGGCCATGTCGAAGTCCATATACATCTCCTTGAGTGTCGGGGCACGGAATCCTCCGGAGTAGGAGGCGCGTACCGTCAGGGGCTTCGGCTTGAACATCAGGGCCAGGCGTCCGGTGAGAGCGCCGGTCTTCGCTCCAGAGAAGTAGTCCTGGCGAGCGCTGGCCACGATGTTGAGCCAGCGGAGAGGGTTGTAGTCGAACTGGGCGAACGCGTCGAGCGAGTATTGCGAGTGGTCGGCGTTGTCGGCGAACTGATAGGTCGTCAGGTAGTCGTTCATGTAGTCTGCCCCAACTGTCAGCGTGTTGGCGCCGAAGAAGTGCGAGTAGAGCGCGTGGACGGTATGCTGGCGGTTGGTATAGTCATGGTCGTGCGTCCGGACGCCTCCCACGTAACGCGCCTTGTCATACTGGTCGAAGCCGTACGACACCTCCAGGTTGTCGGTGTCGGCTATGTCCCACACGGCCTTCAGGCCGGCGGCCCAGTCATAATAATGGTCGTCGTAGTTGGCGCGATGACTGACGCGGTCGAACCAGCTGCCGCGTCCGATGAGTCGCAGCGACTGCACGGGATGGAATGTGAGGCGCTCCTTGACATTGACGGTGCGGCCTCCGAACACCTGATGTATCTTGGATTCAGTGTCGAACGCGTCGGTGAGGTCGACCGTGCCCGACCGCGTGTACTGCATGGTGGTGTTGGAATTCCAGTTGCCGGTGTTGAAACTCACGTCGCCGCCGATGCGCCATTCGTCGCCGAAGCTGCGGTAACGCGAGTTGATGTTCACATGCCAGGGCTCGGTGCGTTCGGCCGAGATAAGGTTGACCACGCCGCCGACGGCGTTGGCGCCGTAGAGTGCGGAGGCCGCACCCTTGACCACCTCGACGCGTCCGACGTTGTCAAGGTTGAGACGTGAATAGTCCACATTGTCCATCGTCTCGCCGGCGAGTCTCTCGCCGTCCACGAGGAAGAGTACGGCGCTGCCTCCGAATCCGCTCATGTTGAGCGAAGTCTCCTGGCTCATGGCGTATCCGAACTCAAGACCGGGAAGTTCCTCGGTCAGCAGGTCCTGGATGTTGGTAGCGTCGGTTTTCTTTATTTCGTCGGCGGTGATGAGGCGCGTCACCACCGGCACGTCTTTGAGTGATTTCGGTGTGCGGGTGGCCGTCACCACGACGTCGGCGAGGTCTGCGAAATTGCCGTCGTCGGCAAACACCGCCGTCGTGTCGGCCACGGCGGTCTCCGCCGCGAGGCCGTCGGTCGGCGCCGGTTTTCGGCCGGCACCCGACGCGACGGACAACGCGAGGGCCGCGCCCGCAATTGTCGGTAGTATTCTTGTCGTCATGGGTCGTGACTTTCGCGTGAGGTATGAGTCAGTTTTTAGGGGCGGTCCACGAGCAGATCATGGGCATGGGCATCGCGCCGTACTGGAGATTGAACTGCACGGAGAGTCTGCTGTCCTTATAGCTGCCCTGCAGTGTGCCCGAATAGGACTTGCCGTTGGGAAGCGTGCCCGAGAATGTGGTGGTGTCGAGGGTATAGGAGCCGTCAGCGCCGCTTACTTTCACGCCCGTTACCGTAAATTCGGGAACCTGCATCGGCATCTCGCCGAAAGTGGGTATCGTGATGTCGACCGTGGCGTCGCTTGTGGCCGTTACGGTGAACGTCATGTTCTCGAAGTCGGAGGCCTCGCCCATCACCGAGCAGCTCATGTCGGCTGTATATGTGCCGGCGATGTCGCGTGCCGCGGGTGTAGCGACGTCGTCATCGTCGTCAGAGCCGCAGGAAGAGAATGAAACGAGTCCGAAAGTAAGGGCGAGAACAGCACAGAGAAGTTTAAATGTCTTCATGTCTTGTAATTTTGGGGTTAATGTCAGGTTAATGAAAATCGCCGTTTCCGGATCTCGTGGAAGGCTCCCGTGAAACGACGATGCAAAATTACAACCGTGCGGGCTGCGTGACAATACCCAAAATCAGTGAAAATCCCTCAGGCGTGGCGGCGGTGGATGATCAGGCCTGAGATGAGGATGAGGGTGAGCAAAAGGCCGGCGATGAAGACGAAGAGGTCGGAGAGGGGACCCAGGAAGGGGTTGTAGCACCGGCCCACATGCAGTTCCAATGCAGTGTTCCATAGCGACATGGGCTGTGTGGCCAGTTCTGCGGGCATCTCGCTGAGTCTGTCGGTGCCTTTGGCATAGTCGACGGCAATCGGCTCTCTCGCTTCTGCGGTGTATCCTGTGGCCATGAACGCCGCCACAGGGTGCCCGTGGGAGCGTTCCGCTTTCTTACCGGTGAAATAATCGGAGACCTCCCCTGTGGCGGGATCCCATCGGAACATGCCGCTGAATGAGCCTACTATCCAGCGGCCCAGCGTATCCCGTTCGAAAACATTTATACCCATGGGGCTGACCGGCGGAGTCTTGGAAATATCAAGGAATACCGGTCTTGTCTTGAATTCGGCATCGACTGTAACGAATCCCTCGGAGGTGGATATGAGCCATTTGCCGAGTCGGTCGTCAAAACGGGCGGCACGCAGCCTGTCGTGCCAGGGATTGTCGTTGTCGAGCGTCGAGTACAGCAGAGGCTCGGTTGTGGTCAGCACGAGAGGTATCATCAGCGGCGGCCGCAGACACATGCCGGTCACGCTTATCAGCAATGTCAGGGCTATCAGCCAGTAACCGGCGCGGTCGTGCCAGCGGACGTTCCATTTAAGCCATGTGGCGAGCCGCCGGACGCGGGTCGTGAGTTTTCGTCTCGCTGCGGCACGAAGCCTGTGGGGCACTATGAATATCACTATGCCCGTGAAGCAGAGGAATATGATGACGACCGCCACGGTGTCGACAATGATTCTGCCTGTGATTCCGAACAATCCGCCGCTATGGAGCAACCAGATGGTCTTGAACAGCGATACTTCAGTGCTGTGTCCCTCGGCAGCCTGCAGCGGGATAATACGCGCATCGCGTGCGTTTGCGGCGTCAATGCTATATATCTTGCTGCGTGTCAACGCTATTATCCGCGTGCTGTCGGGCGAGAGGGTCACGTCAGTCACCCTCTCGGTATTCCCCGGGAGAGCAACCGGCGTCCATTGGCGGCCAGTGTGCCGAAACAGGTCATATTGAGCGGCGGCCCATATTGCGCCGTCGGCTGAGCGGACCACATTGCGCACATTGCGGCGGTCGGCGCCCGTGGGAAGACCTTCGTTCATTTCCCGCCAATTTGCGAATCTGTTGTCGGTGAGCCATAGACCGGAGTTGCCATAGACCAGAATGGAGTCGGGTCCGAGGCGGAGCGTCCCTTTCAGGATTCCGTTGTTGTAATTGCGGATATGATATGAGGACGGCAGAAGCGAACGGTTTACGTCGCATCCGGCAATGGCTTCGCGATGGTTGAGAAGTATACCCGAAATGCAGAATACGAGTATGAAAACAGAGAATACGAGTCCCACCCAGCGGTGGAACCCTTTCCAGGTCAGTTTTCTATTTTTGGCCATGTCGTAAGGTTTTGGAGCGGAGACAGGTATCCCCGCGAAAATCGATGCAAAGATAAGATATCGCCAGCAAAGAGACAATACCCTATTCGGGTGATTGTGAATCCCTGGCCGGCATGCATGTGCGGGAACTCAGGGGGTGAAAAAACAGAGGCGCATCACTGCGCCTCTGCTTTCCGACAGACCTCGAAATCCTTCGTGGGCTGCCGTGGGTCCTAATTCAATTAAAACTATTAATCCATAACTTTACTAATGCAACAATAAATTGTCAATGAAACGATATATGCGATATACTTTACTTCTGCCATGAGAATCCGAAATTGGATTCGGTGCCATTGACGTGTCAACACGACAAACCAATGACGATGCAAAATTAATATTTAGCTTTTTTCTTTCCAAAAACTTCGGGAGTTTTTTTAACATTTCGCCCCTTCAGAACTGTTAAAATTGTTAAAAACTGGCCATATTGGCGTTTTCTTGGTTAAAAAGGGGTGTCGTTGTGGCTGGAAAACTGTCCCGGAATATAACTTTCTGGTGTGCGGTTATTGCTATTCCCGCAGATTCCCCTCCGCCGGGTGAATCGGCTTCGTTCAAAATATTTGTGAATATGCGGAAGATTTATTAACTTGCCGAAAATTTAAGGAAGCATGAAAAATCAGCGTATATGTCCCTTTACGGATTTCGGATTCAAGCTCATATTCGGTCGTGACAGCACCAAGGAGTTCACCATCGATTTCCTTAATTGTATATTTGCGGAGCAGGATTTTTTCTCGCCAATAGTTGATCTTGAGTTTCTTGATAAGGAAGCGGAGAAGTATGATATTGAGTCGCGGGGAGCCATTTTTGACATGCATTGCCGCACCTCGGACGGGAAGAGTTCATAGTCGAGATGCAGAACAGTCCGCAGGAATTCTTTGTCGATCGCAGTTTGTATTATGCCGGTCGAATGATGGCGATACAGGGGAAGAGGGGTAAGGAATGGAATTTTGAGCTGACGCCGGTATATTTCGTGGCTCTGATGAATTTCCGATTGCCGGAGCTGGGGGAATCGGAATTGGTTCATGTCGCATTCTGCAACCTCAGTACCGGCAAACCAATCAGTTCGAAAGTTCGTTTCGGATATATACAGTTGCCGGAATTCAAGAAGGCCAAGCCGGAAGAATGTGTAACAGCATTCGATCAGTGGATATACGTACTTAAAAACATGGAGATTATGGAGAGAATGCCGTTTGTGTCGACCAAAGAGATGTTCAGACGCCTTGACTCGGTGGTGTCGTACGCCGCCCTGAGCGAGAGTGAGAAAAAGAGGTATGACGCCGAGCTAAAGGCTTATCGCGACATTACCAACCAGTTGTCGTATGCCGAGAAGAAAGGCCGCGAGGAAGGCCGCGAGAAAGGCCGCGAGGAAGGTGCGATAGCGGCCAAAAAGTCTACCGCGTTGAGACTTTTGCAGCTCGGGCTTCCGGACAATGAAATCGCATGGGCGAGCGGTCTGCCGCTTGATGAAGTAAAGGTTCTTAAGGCGGGCAGGGAATAATGCTCAACCTGTTGGAAGAATAAGAATAAGGAGGGCTGACGGGCAAATACCTGTCAGCCCTCCTTATTCTTACGAATGAGTTGAAAAGAAGATTCTCTGGACTTTCATATTGCGCGGGGTCAGTCGGTGGCTTGGGCGGCGAGGCGGGCGTAGCGGGCCAGGACGGCGGGGAGCCAGTCGATGTCGAGGCAGGTGTCTGCCGAACGCTCGATCGATACGGGGACGACCGAAATCATGCCGTGCGCCAGCGCCCATTCGTCGGTGCGCTCGTTGTCCGGCTCAAGGTTCTCGAAGCGCCCGGTCAGCCAGTAGAACTTGCGGCCGAACGGGTCGGTGTATTCCTTGTATTCGTCGTTCCAATGTCCGCGGCAGGGCATGCAGAGACGCATCTCGCGCGGCACGAAGTCCACGTCGGGTACATTCACGTTAAGACACACGTCCTGAGGCAGGCCGTTCTCGAGAATTGCCTTCACCAGCAGGTCGATGGCCGGAAGGCAAGGGGAGAAATCGGCGTCCATAGCGTGGTCGGTCAGCGAGAAGCCCACCGAAGGGATGCCGAACGCGGCTCCCTCCATGGCGGCTCCCATCGTGCCCGAATAGAGCACGTTGACCGCCGAGTTGCTGCCATGGTTGATGCCCGTCACCACTATGTCGGGGCGACGGTCGAGAATGTGGTGCATGGCGAGCTTCACGCAGTCTACCGGCGTGCCCGACACGTGGTACATCCTCGCGCCACGGTAGTCCGGGAGCGGGGTGATGCGGAGCGGTTCGTTGACGGTGAGGGCCATCGACTGGCCCGACTGGGGATGCTGGGGACACACGGCCACGACATCGCCGATCTCGACGAGGCGGTCGATCAGCGCGTGCACGCCACGCGCCATGTATGAATCATCGTTGCTTACAAGTATGAGGGGTCTCATTTTTCTTTTATCTTTAAAACTTTCTTTCGTTGCAGGTATCGGGCCGTCACGGCGTTGAGGTCGGAGCCGGGCAGTGTCGGCAGTATGTCGCGATCGGGATAGAGGGTGTATTCACGTCGCATCTTCCGGAAATCGCGGTGGGCGCGCAGCACGGCGCGGGCGTTCGCAATGTCGCCCTTCAATAAGAACATCCCGAAGGCCAGAGTGTCGGCCAGACGGCGCAGAAAAAGCACGCGCCGGCCCCGCCTGCGAGTCAGGTTCTTGTGCAGCAGCAGCAGGTTGTTGCGGAAATTGAGATACGTCTTCCTCGGGTTGCCCTGGTTGAGCGAGGCGCCGCCGACATGATAGACCTTCGAATCGGTGACGGCGCAGACGCGCCAGCCGGCGTTGAGCATCCGGCAGCAGAGGTCAATCTCCTCCATGTGGGCGAAAAACTTCGGGTCGAGACCGCCGAGGCCGACATACGCCTCGCGTCTGACCGTCATGCAGGCACCCGACGCCCAGGCCACGTCTACCGGTGGTCCGTCATACTGACCTTCGTCCTTCTCCACTGAGTCGAACAGGCGCCCCCGGCAGAAAGGATAGCCGAGCCGGTCGAGATAGCCGCCAGCTGCCCCGGCGTATTCGAAACTCGACTTGTCGCGCCAGCTCAATATCTTGGGCTGGACGGCGCCGACGGACGGGTCGGACTCCATGAACGACAGGACAGGCCGCCACCAACCCTCGGTCACCTCTACGTCGGAGTTGAGCAAAGTGATGAACGGATAGTCCGCCGCGGCGATCGCCCGGTTGTAGCCCTCGGCGAAACCGTAATTCTCCGGAAGCTCGATGAGCTTCACCTCGGGATGGTTCTTGCGGATCCAGGCCACCGAGTCGTCGGTCGAGCCGTTGTCGGCCACTATGAGGTCGGCCGTGTCGCAGACCGTATGCCGCGACGCCGACGGGAGGAACCGGCGGAGTAGCTCCAGACCGTTCCAGTTCAGTATGATGACGCCTAATTTCTTCATTGTTCAGCCGATATGTTCTGTGCCGACAGGGTCACTCCGGTCACTGTGTTGATTAGCTCGGGCTCAAGCGGAGCCTCCACGCGGATGTAGTTCTCGGTAAAGCCGTGCATCATTCGGCCGCCGTGCGAGGGCGACTCCCAGAGCACGTGCGCCTCACGGCCGGTCTGGCCGCTGACGAACGCGGCATGCTTCTCCGCGGAGACGCGCATGAGCTCCGACACGCGGCGGTGTTTCTCCTCCTGGCTCACGATGTGGCCGATGCGCAGGGCACTCGTGCCGGGGCGTTCGGAATAGGGGAACACATGCAGGCGCGTCACAGGCAGCGACTCGATGAACTCAAGGCCCCGCCGCCACTCCTCCTCGGTCTCTCCGCGCGCGCCGGCTATGACGTCCACACCGATGAACGCGTCAGGTATCAGACGGCGTATCAGCTCGATGCGCGAGCGGAACAGCGCGGTGTCGTAGCGTCGGTTCATGAGGCGCAGCACGGCGTCCGAGCCCGCCTGCAGCGGGATGTGGAAATGCGGCATGAAGGCGCGGGCCTCGGAGGCGATCCAGCGCAGGATCTCCTCGGTGAGCAGATTGGGCTCGATCGACGAGATTCGGTAACGCTCTATTCCCTCCACCGAGTCGAGCGAGCGCAGCAGGTCGAGCAGGCTCTCGCCTGTGTCGCGGCCGAAGTCGCCGATGTTCACGCCGGTGATCACAATCTCGCGTCCCCCCTCGTCGGCGACCTGACGCGCGATGTCGGTGATGTCGGCTATCCGGCCTGACCGCGAGCGGCCTCGGGCGTAGGGGATGGTGCAGTAGGTGCAGAAATAGTCGCAGCCGTCCTGCACCTTGAGGAAATAGCGGGTGCGGTCGCCGCGCTCGCACGAGGGCATGAACTCGCGGATCTCGAGCGGGGGAGTGGTGACTACCTGCTGGGTGCGGGTCTCGAGCCAGCGGTCGATGTATTGCGAGATGCGCAGCTTCTCGTTCGAACCGAGCACAATGGCCACACCCGGCAGCGAGGCGGCCTGCTCCGGCTTGAGCTGGGCGTAGCATCCTGTCACGACGATCGTGGCGTCGGGCCACTCGCGGGCCAGGCGCCTGACCAGCTGGCGTCCCTTCTTGTCGGCCATCTCGGTGACCGAGCATGTGTTGACTACGATGATGTCCGGCCGCTCTGTCTCCCCGGCGCGGACTATGCCCCGCGACGCCAGGATGCGGCCTATCGTCGAGGTCTCCGAGAAATTCAGTTTGCATCCCAGGGTGTGGTATGCGGCCTTGAGTGAGGTGGTGTTGTCGCTCATTTCTTCTTAAATCTATTGCAAAATTAAGCAAAAAATGGCGGAATCGTGAAAAAAAAGGAATAAACTATTGACAAGGGGGCCATAATTTATTATCTTTGCGTGCGGAAGGTCGGCCGAGCCGACGCCATTGCGTCGTGAACGCAACCCGACACATATGCATATGAAGTCAGACAAAGAGGTAAGGATATCTTATTGGGCCCATCATCTCACCACGATAGTCAGCGTGACACTCGTGCTGCTGCTGATGGGCATAATCGCGTTGATATGGATTAGCGCCGACACGGAGACGCGCCGTCTCAAGGAGCGTCTCGAGCTAACGGTGATAATGGCCGACAACGTACCGGCCGCGCAGGCCAAGGCCGTCGCCGCCGACATCAGCCGGCAGCCGTATGCGCGCGACGTCCGTTACACGAGCCGCGACGAGGCCCTGAGGAACTGGACCGCCGACACGGGCGAGGACCTGCAGGAACTCTTCGGCGTCAACCCCCTGAGCGACGAGGTGACGTTCGGCATCCGCGCCGACTACGCCGACCCGCGCGCCATCGACGGCATCAGGGCCGGACTTGAGAAGCTGCCCGGTGTCGAGGCCGTGTCGAGTCCCGACGCATCGATGGTTGAGGCGATGAACGAGAACATATCGCGGCTCACCGTGATACTGGCCATTGTGGCCGGGGTGATGCTCGTGATATCGTTCGTGCTGATCAACAACACGGTGCACCTGGCCATATATTCGAGGCGTTTCACCATCCACACCATGCAGCTCGTGGGCGCGACCAACGGCTTCATCCGACGCCCGATAATAGTCAACAACATGCTGGCCGGACTCGTGGCCGGACTTGTGGCCGCGGCCGTCATAGCCGTTGCGCTGGCCGGATCGAAGGAGGCCGGGCTCCCCGACCTGGGCGAATATATCGGCTGGGCGGCATACGGCATTGTGGCGGCCTCGCTCGTCACCGCCGGTATGCTGCTCTGCGCTCTGGCCTCATGGTGGTCGGCCAACGTGTATCTCCGCAAAGACTACGACCAATTATTCAGATAATACATTAGAAAATGACCGATAACGATAATAAAGTCACAGGCAAGATGGAGGCGGCCGCCGAGCCCTCCGCGCAGCCGAGGATGCGCATGCCCTTCGGCAAGACCAATTTCCTGATGATGGCTGGCTGCCTTGCGCTGATCATAATAGGTTTCGCCCTGATGAGTGGCGGCGGTTCGGCCGAGGCGACGTCCTTCGACCCCGAGATATTCAGCACGCGGCGCATCGTGGTGGGCCCGGCCCTGACGTTCCTCGGCTTCCTGCTCATGGCGTTCGCCATAATATGGACTCCGCGCAAGGAGAAGTGATAAAACCCGAACATCAACGATAATTAACCTTCAGGGGCCTGCGATAGGCCCGCATCATGCATTATGGAATGGATTGACGCCCTGATACTGGGCATTGTGCAGGGACTCACCGAATATCTTCCGGTGAGCTCAAGCGGTCACCTCGAGATCTTCAAGCAGATTCTGGGCATCGACCTGCCCGAAGACGAGAATCTGATGTTCACCGTCATAGTCCACGCGGCCACGGTGCTTTCGACCATCGTCGTGCTGTGGCCGATGTTCGCGCGTCTGTGCAGGAGCTTCTTCACCTTCCGCCGCGGACACGACTTCGACTATGTGTGCAAGATACTTGTGTCGTGCATACCCATCGGCATAGTGGGAGTCTTCTTCAAGAAGACCGTGGAGGAAATCTTCGGGGCGGGCCTGACGGTTGTCGGCGTCTGCCTTTGCGTCACGGCTTTGCTTCTTCTGTTCGCCTACCTCACCGACCTCCGCGCCGCGCGTCTCGGGTCGGGCAAAGGGGTCGTGGCGGCCTCGTCGGGCCGCGACATATCGTGGTGGGACGCCCTGATCATCGGCTGCGCGCAGGCCGTGGCGGTGCTCCCCGGCCTCAGCCGCTCGGGCACGACGATCGCCACCGGCATCCTGCTCGGTGACAAGCGCGCCGAGGTAGCGCAGTTCTCGTTCCTGATGGTGATACTCCCGATCCTGGGCGAGTGCCTGCTCGATGTCAAGGACATGATCGGCGGCGCCGGAGCCGGCGCGGGCGAGACCGGAGCCGTGGCGCTGATCGTAGGCTTCGTGTCGGCCTTCGTGGTGGGCTGCGGCGCCTGCAAATGGATGATAGAACTCGTGAAGAAGGGCAAGCTCGTATGGTTTGCCGTCTATTGCGTCATAATGGGCGTGGTCTGCCTGCTCTGGCAGTAACAGCCGGGTCACATGCCTCATACCGCAGACAATGGATTTCATAACAGGAGAGATAATAGGAATCGACAAGCCGCTGGGCTGGACGTCGTTCGACGCCGTGAAGCGCATCCGCGGCGCCATACAGCGCCGTCTCGGGGTCCGCAAGTTCAAGGTCGGGCACGCCGGCACGCTTGATCCGCTGGCCACGGGCGTGCTCGTGATATGCACCGGCCGCGCCACGCGCCGCATCTCGGCGCTGCAGGAGGGCATGAAGGAATATGTGGCCGAGATCCGTCTCGGCGCCACCACCCCGAGCTTCGACCTCGAGACCGAGATCGACGCGACCTATCCGTTCGCACACGTCACGCCGCAGCTCGTGCTCGAGACGCTGCCGCGCTTCACAGGCCGCGTCATGCAGGTGCCTCCGGTCTTCTCGGCCGTTAAGGTCGACGGCAAGCGCGCCTATTCGTTCGCCCGCAAGGGCCATGACGTCGAGCTCAAGCCCAAGGAACTCGAGATCCGCGAGCTGGAGATGCTCGGTTACGACGGGGCGTCAGGGCGGCTGACGCTCAGGGTGCTCTGCTCCAAGGGCACCTACATACGCGCGCTGGCCCGCGACCTCGGAGCCGCACTCGGCACGGGCGGCCACCTCACCGCCCTGAGGCGTACCCGCGTCGGCGATGTGACCGCCGACACTTGCTGGAGCATCGACGAGGCCCTGAGGCACATCGCCGAAGACCCGCTGACATTCCCCGACGAGTGAGCAGCGGGGCCTTCACCCGGAATTCTGAAAAACAATTGTAGACTTAAAAAATCGAAACATGAAACTGTCTCAGTTCAAATTTAAACTTCCCGACGAACTGATAGCCCAATATCCGTCGGAAAATCGCGACGAATGCCGTCTGATGGTGGTAAACGCCCGGACTGGAGAGATAAGTCATCACATTTTCAAAGAGATACTCGACTTTTTCGACGAGGGCGACGTGATGGTGTTCAACGACACCAAGGTCTTCCCGGCACGCCTCTACGGCAACAAGGAGAAGACCGGCGCCTGCATCGAGGTGTTCCTGCTCAGGGAGCTGAACGCCGACAACAAGCTCTGGGACGTGCTGGTGGAGCCGGCGCGCAAGATACGCATCGGCAACAAACTCTATTTCGGCGAGGACGATTCGATGGTGGCCGAGGTCATCGACAACACCACGTCGCGGGGCCGCACGCTCCGGTTCCTCTACGACGGTCCGCACGATGAGTTCAAGGAGGCCCTGTATTCGCTCGGCGAGATGCCTCTGCCAGAATACATCACGCGCAAGGTCGACGAGACCGACGGCGAGCGCTACCAGTGCATCTTCGCCGCCAAGGAGGGCGCGGTGATGGCCCCGGCGGCCGGAATGCATTTCAGCCGCGAGCTTATGAAACGCCTTGAGATCAAGGGCGTGGAGCGCGGATTCCTCACCCTCCATTCGGGCCGCGGCAACTACAAGGAGATTGACGTCGAAGACCTCACCAAGCACCGCATGGACTCCGAGGAGATGTTCGTAGACGACGAGCTCGTGGAGATGGTCAACAAGGCCAAGGACGACAGGAAGCGTGTATGCGCCGTCGGCACGTCGGTGATGCGCGGCCTCGCCAGCGCGGTCTGCATGAACGGCCACCTCATGACCTACGAGGGATGGACCAACAAGTTCATCTTTCCTCCCTATGATTTCACGGTGTGCGACTCGATGGTCTCGAATTTCCATCTGCCCTACAGCACGATGCTGATGATGGTGGCCGCTTTCGGCGGATACGAGAACGTGATGCGCGCCTATGATGTCGCAGTCAAGGAGAAATATTCCTTCGGGGCATACGGAGACGCGATGCTCGTCATGAAATAAGAAGTAAGAAGTAGAAGTAATACGGGCTTTGTTCTTGCGATGCGGCAAGAGCGAAGCCCTTGTCTTTGCAGCTATCTTCTGTTGTCGCGGAGCAGGTTGGTGCGGACGGCGTCGGCGCGCTCGGCGTCGGTGTCGTAGTCGCGCTGCAATATGTCGGGGAAGAAGAAAAGCTTAAACACAAGGAAGAGGATTGCGAGTTTGACGAGTATTATCGCCCACAGCCAGCGCCCGACGGTCATGTTGCGGAACCCGTCGTAATACATAGACCATATACGGCGCCATACGCCCGGTCTCTCTTCCGGCGCAATGGCCGTAGTCTCCGCTGTCTCGTCCTGTTTCATATCGGTGTTTCTTTCAGCAAATTTACTAAAAAATAGTGTTGGAAATAGGTCAAATTAACCCAAAACTGGTCAAATTATGCTGTAAAACATAAAATTTCATCTATAAATTTTGTGGAATCTAAAAAATGGTTTAACTTTGCACCTGTATTTGAGAACACAACATAACATCAATTAACTCTGTCCGGTCAGGAATCGCAGCATTCCATAACGACATGTAGCGGCCCGGCCGGATGTAAAAACAGCAAGCACACAATGAAAAAGTTTTTTACACTTGCAACAGTAGCGCTCGCCTCCGTATTCGGCGCGCAGGCCGGTGACGGTTTCATCGGCGGTCGTCTCGGTTTTGAGCACAACGAGACAAAAGAGGAACAGACCAACCAGTTCACGATCCTTCCCGAACTCGGCTACAACTTCAACAGCCAGTGGGCTATCGGTACGACAATCGGCTATCAGTACACACACATCTGCGGTGCCGACACAGACGTCCACATGTTCAAGTTCAACCCCTACGCACGTTTCACGTACTTCCGCACGAGCAACAACCTCGTTCAGCTCTTCGTTGACGGTGGCGCAGGCATCGGCCTCGGAAGCGTGGACCATGGTGATGACGATTCCCACACATCTGTGACCTGGAACGTCGGCCTCCGTCCCGGCGTAGCGTTCAACTTCACCGACAAGTTCTCGTTAGTAGCGCACCTTGGCTTCCTCGGCTATGAGGGCGCCAACAACGCAGCCTTCAGCGTTGGCTATCCCCGCAAGGGCGGTTTCAACTTCGACACCAACGAGCTGACACTCGGCTTCTATTTCAATTTCTGATAGAAGATTCAGGTAAAAAGAGCGCCCGGCAGATTCCTCTGTCGGGCGTGTCTTTTTTAAGGTCTCTAAGGTCTTTAAGGTCTCTAAGGTAATCTCTAAGCCTCAGACCTCAGACCTTAGCCTCACTTGATGGCTATCTTCTTGTTGCCGGCGATGTAGATGCCCTGGGGCAGGCGGTCGCCGATTTCGGAGACGAGCACTCCGCGCATCACGCAGCGTCCGATGAGGTCGTACACATCGACCGGCTTCTCGGTCATCGCGTCGGGAATCTCGTCAATGCCGACGCTTGTGCTCCAGCTGACGCCGACTTTCTGTGTGGTCCGGTTGAAGAAGACGTTATAGTGCAGGCCGTCGGAGCCGGAACCGTGGGTTGCGACCACGTCAGGCGCCCAGGCGTTGTCGGTCGAACCTGTCTCGCGGGTGTTGTACGGATACCAGCCGCTCTCGTTCACCTCGTCGTCGTTGATGATGAGGTTCTGGCATTTCTGCGTGGCTGCGGAGGGATAATACTGCACGCCGTTGGCGTTGAGGTCGTCCCAGTTCTGGGCGGCGCGGTTGGTGAACCTGAACCGCATCGTGCCCGTCATAGGTACGTCCACCCATGCGTAGATTTCTGAGCCTCCGGTGAAGTATGTGCCTGTCGAAGGCAGAAGCGTGCCCTGCAGCGCCAGCGATGGATTCCAGGCCGCATCCTGTAGTTCGCCGATCAGGAAGACATCGAATTTCACCGGTCCGGCGGGTGTGCTTATGTATGTCTGTTCTTCTTCCGACACAAGGTTCTTGTAACCGGAGATCTGTTCCTGGTTCGAAGGATTGTCGAATACCGGGGCGTTCTTGATTTCAGCGATGAGAGTGAAGTGCGTGATGTTGTCGGGCTCGAGGTCGGTGATGTCCTCGAACGATCCCGCGAGTCCGGTCACCTGGGTCGAGACGTGCTGCGGGCCGAGCGTGTTGGTATAGTCCATCGTCACGGTATAGTTCTGCTCTTTGGGTTTTACGACGCCACCCGTGGTTATCTCGAAGTCGATACGTCCGGTGGTGGAGCTTGTTGCCACACCGGCCGCCGAGATGAAGATCGCCTGCGTGTTGTGCGAGCCGCCGGTGATATATACGCCCGGGGTCTTGTTGGTGGATGTGCCGCTGGGATAGAACTGAACCATACAGCCGTACCATTTGCCGCCGTCCTCTATCTGCATGTCGCCGCCGGGATTGCCAAGCTCCTTGTAGGTATCTCTATGGAAGCCTGTGGGTTCGCGCAGAGAACCGTATATGTACTTGTTCCCGTCGTAACCGGGCTTGCCGCGCTCGGTCCAGTATTCCTTGGCGTAGATCTTGAAATTGCCCTGGAGTATCCCCGTCGGACAGTCGTAGTAGAGGGGATTCGAACCCTCCACGGGTTTGAGACGATAGTAGACGTTGCCGGCGCTCTGCATGTTGATGTAGTAGTCGGCTTCGGGCTGGGGAGGAATGTTTCCGTTCTGGTCCCAGCCGCGCGGATTTTTCTGTTCGTCGAAAAACTCGTTCTCGTTGTAGATGATCGTGTTGTCGTCGGTGGTGTGGGCCAGCGCGGCAGCGCCCATCCACATCAGGGCGAATATAAGAAGTAGTGTCTTTTTCATAGCTGTATGTGTCTTTAATAGTGATATCTAAGAGAAAGGAGACGACCGGTCGGATTGCTTCATCCGGCTGGCAGGGAGCCGGGACAGGACAGGAGGCGGTCATACGTATCCTTGTCTCAGTATAACGGCCCGGTCAGGATAAAGGTTTATCCTGACCGGACCGTTGCGCCTCTATTGTCTGGCGGACTATTGTCCGCTGTGAAAGCTCATATGGTTTTCAGAGATTATCGCGTTAAGTGCAGACGTCGGTCGCCGGTGATGAAGAGCTGTCCTTTTTCAGGAGTGCGCAGTTCTCTGCCAGTGATGTCGAAGATTCTGCCGTCATCTACGATGTCTCCGTCGGTAAGGTCTTTCAGGTCATCGGTTTTATTAAAGTCCGCCCGCGTGAAGCAGAGTTTATCACCTTCATAATAGGCTTCGAGTGCATAACGTTCTGTGTCTCATGTCGGCAATTCCGCCAGAAGAGACACATAGCCGTTCATATTGCTTGAATCGACGCACTCGATCCAATATTCCAGCCGGTAGCCTGCGAATTTGATTTTTTTGCAGCTCCGACCATTGACTTCGTTTTGAAAAATTCTGGCTGGATTTTTTTAGTAGTGTTCATGTACTTCTTGTAGGCGGAAAATTCTTATTATGCACGGCGGATGCGGTTTGATCCAGAACGGAAAGAAGTATTTCAAGAGCCCGAACGTGAATGAGTGAAAGTCCGCTAATCCGCGGAGAATAGAACCATAAGTAAATTTTGCGGAGTCGAATCCGAGATACCGGATTTGACTCCGCGTCTTGTTGTCAATTCGTTTTTTTCTCCGAGGTCGGATCTATATGTCGGTAGTGGGGATGGTGGTCGAGGAGCTCGCTGCGGAGACGGGTGCGGTCGAGGTGTAGGTAAATCTCGGTGGTGGCGATCGATTCGTGGCCGAGCATCTCCTGGATGGCCCGCAGGTTGGCGCCTCCTTCGAGCAGATGGGTGGCGAACGAGTGGCGCAGCGTGTGGGGCGACACTCTCTTCTGTATGCCGGCTGCCGCGGCAAGGTCGCGGATTATGTAGAACACCATGACCCGCGTCAACGGCGCCCCACGGCGGTTCAGGAACAGTATGTCAGCGCCTTCGCGCTTCACCGGTCCAGCCTCGCGCAACGGAAGGTAGTCGCGGATGAGGCTGACCGACACCGGCGACAGCGGTACTACCCGCTGCTTCTCACCTTTGCCCTCCACCATGGCGTAGCCGTCGTCGAGCGATATGCGCGACATGCGCAGGTCGACGAGCTCCGACACGCGGAGCCCGCTGCCGTAGAGCGTCTCGATGATGGCGTGGTTGCGCGGCGTCTCTGCCTTGTCGGGGGGCAGCGCGGCTATCATGGCGTCGATATCCTCCACCGTAAGGACGTCAGGCAGTGTGCGTCCGATTCTGGGCGACTCTATCAGCGCCGTCGGGTCGTCGTCGATGAAATTCTCGTCGCGGAGATATTTGAAAAAACTACGAACGCCGGCGATGAACCGCGCCTGCGTGCGCGGCGCGACGCCCATGTCGTGCAGGTCGCACAGCAGCGAGAATACGTCGTCGCGGCTCACGCGGTCGAGCGTCAGTCCATGCCGCGAGGCATAGCCGGCGAGATGCCTCACGTCGTTGACGTAACTCGCCGCGGTGGCCGTGGTCAGTCCACGCTCCAGAACGATATGCCGCGAGAAGTCGGCTATCAGTTCCTCCACAGATTTCAGCTCGCGCATTGATCTCAGATGCTGACCGAATATGCAACTTTCTGCATCCCGGGGCGGTTGATGACGATTACGTTGCGGCGGCTGTAGAACATCAGCCCCTCGTCGACGGCCCCGAACAGAGACTCCCTCCATCCGTCGGGAACGTTCAGGAACACCAGGATGCGGCCCGGCCGCGCCATAAGCATCGTGAGAGTTTCGAGCGGGATGTAATCGCCTATGGTCCCGATGAGGCGGCAACGGTCTATCTCGGCCATCGCCGTCACGATGTGCATCCGTGAGTCCGCGCCGAGCAGGGCGGCGCGGAACGGTCCCGAGACGTTCTGCGGTATGAACGCCGACTCCACGGCGAGACGCGCCGCGAGTCTCAGCAGGATGCGCGCCTGTCGGCGGTAGCGGCGCGCCACGCGGTCGGCCATCGCGTTGTCTACGTCGGTATAGGCATACCAAGCATAATCGCTGCCCGGACGCACCACCTCCTTCACCAGCATGTAGGCGAAAGGGGAGTGCACGCCATACCCGCGCGTGTGGCGCCAGCGCTTATAGCTTTCCGCCGGACTTATCTTCATCTTGGCCTACAGCTGAATTGTTCTGGTTTTCGCCCGGATGCTGGCGGTTGAGCTGACGCACGAAGCGGTAGGTCCACCATGCGAGCGCGGCGAGACAGAGCGCGTATATCAATGCCACCGACACGATGCCGAGTGTGTTGGTGACGCGCAGCGACTGCGGGTCGAACCTGAACTCGACCGTATGCTCGCCCGGAGCGAGGCGCAGGGCGCGCAGCACGTAGTTGACGCGGCCGATCTCCGCCGGACGGCCATCGACGGTGGCCTGCCATCCCCAGGGGAAATAGATCTCGCTGAACACCGCCACGCCGCCGCGGGCCGAGCGGGCCTTGTAGGTCAGACGGTTGGGCGCGTAGCTTGTCTCGTAGATGGTGTCGCCCGCGGCCGGAGCGACGGTCTGGCCGAGCGTGGACCTGAACCGGCTGTCGGCCACTGCGACCGTGCGCGTGTCGAGCGAGTCGAGGGCCGCCATCTCGGCGTCAGCGCCGTCGACATAGTCAACGCGCGACACCCACCAGGCGTTGCCCAGCGCGCCGGGATTCGTCTCGTATCCGCCGTCTACCAGAATATACTTGGCGTTGAGCATATTGAGCACGCCCATGTTGCTCTTCGATATCTGACGGGTCAGCAGGTCGTTGTATCGGGTCAGCTTAGCGGCGTGATAGCCGCCGATGGTCTTGTGGAAATAAGACGAACGGGCCGACCCCATGCCGTCGACGTCAAGCACGCGGTAGTTGGTCGTGTCGCGCAGTATGGCGCGGTCGGCGTCGGTCATCTTGAACGCCTCCTCGTTGCGAACCGGAGCCGTGAAATTCTCGGAGTTGACATAGCGGAGCGCGACGGGATAGAGGTCGGCAAGGGCGAGCACGCAGAGTGTGAACACGAACACCGACGTTCTCTTGAGGTATCCCTTCAGGTAGATGTAGATGAGCGCGCCGGCCAGCACGATGAATATCAGCGAGCGGCCGCAGTCGGCGCTGACGAGCGAGAGGCGCGTCTGGCGCACGCCGTCGAGAACGCCCCAGAACTGCTGGCTGTTGAACGCACCGATCGAATTGAGCTGCTCGATCTCGGTGGCCGAGAAAGGCTCGCCGAATATCGAGGGTGAGATCCAGCCGACGAGGCATACGAGGGCCCCGAGGCCGAACACGAGGTATGACACCCACGGATTGCGGCGGAACTCGTCGGGCGTGTCGGTCATCTTCCTGATGCAGAGCACGGCGAGCAGCGGCACCGTGAACTCGACGACCACAAGGATGCTCGACACGGCGCGGAACTTGTTGTAGGCCGGGAAATGGTCGATGAAGAAATCGGTGAATCCCGGGAAATTATGTCCCCACGAGAGCATGACGGCGAGCACCGAGACGGCGAACAGCGCCCATTTCATCGGCGACTTCACCATGAAGAGGGCCAGGACGGCGAGCAGCAGGATGAACGCCCCGACATAGACGGGGCCGTTGGTCATGGGCTGGTCGCCGAAATACTGCGGGAACTGGTAGAGGAACTGCATCTCCTCGGGCGAGAGGTTGAGCGTGTCGGCCTTCTTGGTCTGCATTACCGACTTGATCTGGTTCTCGCCGGCCACCGGCTGGATGGTGGCGCCTCCCTTGACGTTGGGGATGAGCAGGGAGAATGTCTCGTCTATGCCGTAGCTCCAGGCCGTGATCGCGCCGCGGTCCATACCGCCGGTGTCATCCCCGCCGGGCACGGTCAGTTCGGTGGCGCGGCCGCGGACGGTCTCCTTCGAATACTCGTACGAGTTATAAAGGCTCGCCGAGTTGGCGCCGACGGCGAAAGCCCCGGCCACGATGGCGCAACCGGTGGCGATGAGCCATTGTTTCACTTCCCTCTTGCGGATGGCTGTGCAGAGCCATGCGATGAGCATCGCCGCCACGACGAAGAGGAAATAATAGGTCATCTGCGGGTGGTTGCTCTGCAGCTGCAGGGCGCCGAAGAGCGCCGTGAGGGCCGTGCCGGCCAGGTATTTGCGGCGGTAGAGCAGGGCCAGGCCGCCGATGGTCGGCGGGATGTAGGCCAGGGTGACGAACTTCCATATGTGCCCGGCCCCTATCAGGATTATGAAATAAGACGAGAAGCCCCAGGCGATGGCGCCGAACAGGGCCTCATGCCATTTGAGCCTCATGCACATGCCCATTATGAAGAAGCCTATCATCATGGCGAAGAGCAGGTTGGCCGGCGACGGAAGCCACAGCATGTAGGCCTGTCCGATCCAGGAGAGCATGCTGTTGGCCGGATATGACGGCGCGATCTGGAAGTTGGGCATTCCGCCGAACAGCGAGTTGGTCCAGCGTGTGGTCTCGCCCGTGGCCTCATGGAAGGCCTTGCCCTCCTGGCCGTTGGCTATGCCCTGCATGGTGTCGTGCTGTTGGAGCACGTTGCCCTGCACGTCGTCGGGATAGAAAAAAACAATGGCCACTATCGCGAGAAACGCGGTGGCCAGTATGTAGAAAAGATATTTCTTCTTCATAGTATGGGAAATGGGGCGGAGAGAGGAGCGCCTCGGGGGCGCTTATTTCTTACTGTCGGTGGGGATTGTGATGTGGATCTGTCGGTTCATGGTCTGTTCGAGCGAGATGAGGGTCTCGGTCTCGGTGACACCCGGCACGTGCTGGATCTTGTCGTTGAGCAGCTGCATGAGGTGTTGGTTGTCGAATGCGAACACCTTGATGAGCATCGAGTAGGGGCCGGTGGTGAAATGGCACTCCACCACTTCGGGGATCTTGACCAGCTCGGCGGCCGCCTCGCGGTAGAACGAACCCTTCTCGAGCTTCACGCCGATGTAGGTGCATGTGTTGTAGCCGAGTTTGTGGGGGTCTACGATATAGCCCGAGCCGATGATTACTTTCATGTCGATCAGTCGCTGTATGCGCTGATGAATAGCGGCGCGCGACACGCCGCACTGCAGCGCGATGTCTTTCGACGGAATACGCGCGTTCTCCATCACAATGTTCAGGATTTTCTTGTCGAGGTTGTCAAGCTTTTCCATTCAGGTTTCAAAATGATTAAAATTCTCTGCAAAATTACAAAAAAATCGGGTTATATGCAAGATGTATCTTGCAAATTGCACTGCAAAAAGTTTAGTTTCTGATGTTTATACGTGATTTTGCGAATGCGGCGGTGATCGCGGCGGTCGCAATTCCGATGAGAGCCACCGGCACGAGCGTCGCCAGCACGTCGCCGGCGAGCACCTTGACGGGGTAGGCGCGGACTATCGTCGTCTCGGGAGATCCGCTCACGGTGATGAGTCCGAAATGCTGCTGCAGCAGGCAGAGCGTCAGTCCGAGCGCGATGCCGGCGAGTCCTCCGGCCAGCGAGACGTAGATGCTCTCCCAGGCGAAGATGCGCCCGATGCGGCGGCGCGACAGGCCGAGCGCCGAGAATGTGCCGATGGCCTTCTCCTTCTCGATGACGAGCATCGACAGCGAACTGATAAGGTTGAAGCTCGCTATGATCAGGATGAAGCCGAGCAGAAGGAACGACACCCACTTCTCGATCGAGATCATGCGGAAGTTCATCTCCTGCTGGCGCACGCGGTCTTTGACCACATAGGCCGGGCCGAGCCTGTCGCCTATCGCGGCGGCGGCGCGTGCGCCGTCCTGCCCGGGGCGCAGGCGGATCTCTATGGCCGATGCCTCCGTGTCATACTGCAGCAGCTTGCGCGCCTCGGCAATGGGCACGATCACGCCGTCCTCGTCATACTCCTGCTGGTCGGAGCGGTATATGCCCGTGACGGAGAGGGAGTCGGTGATGAACGACGACACGGGGTTGGCCAGGTTGACGCGTCCCAGACGCTTGGGGGCGAACACGAGCATCCCGGCGCCGGGGTAGGCGCGGAGTCTCGACGCCGTTCCGATGGCTATCGTCGCCGGAATCGTCCCGGCCGGGGCGACGGTATCGGCCAGATAGCGGCCCAGGTCGGCGTCGACGAGCGAGCGCACCTCGGTGACGCGGGCGTAGTCAGCGGGCACTACCCCCTTGAGCTTCACCGGCATCTCCTGCGAGTTGCATATCACAAGGGCGTTGTCTGAGAGAGTCGGGGTGGCAGTCTCGACTCCCGGCATGGCGGCGACGCGGGCCGCGAGCTTCTCGGCCTCGGCGAAAGTCTTGCCCTTGGCCGGGGTCACCATGACGTCGGGCGCCAGGGTGTCGAGTTTCTCGGCTATCACTTCCCGGAAACCGTTGAACACCGACAGCACGCAGACGATCGCGGCCGTGGCGACGGCCATGGCGCAAAGCGACACCGTCGAGATCGTCCCGACGGCGCCGTGTGATTTCTTGGATAGAAGATAGCGCCACGCGATGGCGGCCGTTAAGTCCTGTTTCATTCAGTTTATTCCTCGGCTTGCGCCTCAGTCGTTTCCTCGGCTTGCGCCTCGGCGCGCTGGCTGACGGGGTCGCTGGCCAGAAGACGGTCGATGTTCTCCACGTAGTCGAGCGAGTCGTCGAGATAGAAGCTGAGGTCGGGGCACTTGCGGAGGGTGCTCTTGACGGCCTGGGCCAGTTCGTAGCGGCAGGTCTTGCTCTGTCGCTTTATGTTCTCGAGTATTCCCTGGGCCTTGGCGGGCGGGAATATGCTGAGGTATACCTTGGCGATGCTGAGGTCGGGCGAGACGCGTACCGCGCTCACCGAGACGAGAGTGTTGCCGAGCGCCGCTGTCTGGCGGCGGAATATCTCGCTAAGCTCCTTCTGCAGGAGCCGGGCGATCTTTGCCTGACGTTTTCCTTCCATAATCAGATGGTTTGCTTTACACGTTTAACGCTGTCGCGGCTGTTTTAGTTTGCGGACCAGCGTGAGACCGTCGCGCACCGGCACCATGGCGGTCTCCACCCTGGGGTCGGCGGCAACTATGTCGTTGAACTCCATTATGCCTCTGGTCTGCGGGTCGCGGGCATGGTCGGGCTCGACCACATGTCCGTACCAGAGGGTGTTGTCGACTATCATGAATCCTCCGGGCCTGAGCAGCCTGAGGCATTCCTCGTAATAGTCGGCATATCGGCGCTTGTCGGCGTCGATGAAGACGAGGTCGTAGCTGCCGTCGGGGCGGCTGCGGGCGAACTCGAGGGCGTCGGCGGTGTGCGGCGTGATCTTGCGGCCGTGGGGCGATGAGGCGAGCGAGTCGGCGATGACGTCCTCGAGCTCGTCGTCGATCTCGACCGTGTCGAGATGGCCGTCGTCGTCGAGGGCCTCGGCGATGCACAGGGCCGAGTAGCCGGTGAACGTGCCCAGCTCAAGCACGCGCTTCGGGGCGGCCATGGCCGTGAGCATCTTGAGCAGGCGCCCCTGGATATGGCCCGAGCACATGCGTCCGTTCACCTGGCGCAGGTTGGTCTCGCGCTCGAGCCGTGCGAGATTGGCCGGCTCGGCGTCGATGTGGGTGTCTATGTATTGTTCGAGTTCCGCGTTCATCGGCATGATGGTTGGGGCATATAAAAAAGAGGTGCTCGCCTGTCTCCTTGGAAACAGACGAGCTGGGGATTGTGGGGAGTGGGCGATTACGGATTCGAACCGCAGACCCTCTGTTTGTAAGACAGACGCTCTAAACCAGCTGAGCTAATCGCCCGTGTCGGCCTTTCGACCACGGAGAAGACCCCGTTTGCCTCTCGGCTGCCGTCACCTTTGTGTCGGCTTTCTATCGGTGGGCGATTACGGATTCGAACCGCAGACCCTCTGTTTGTAAGACAGACGCTCTAAACCAGCTGAGCTAATCGCCCGATTGCGAGTGCAAAGTTATAACATTTTTTGCTAACTGCCAAATTTTTTTGCTAATTTTGTAAGAAATTTTTAGCGGTTTCTGATGGCTTTGCCAGCAATGGTCTGAAAGTCAGTCTGAAACGCGCTTTTAAAAAAATTGGATTTTTTTATGGTCAAAAATATAAGAATCGCCGACTTCGACTATCCGCTGCCCGACGGGCGCATCGCGCGTCATCCGTTGACGGTGCGCGACAGCTGTCTTCTGCTCGTCGCGGGACCCGAGGGCGGGGTGGAACACCGCGCCTTTTCCGACCTCCCCGCCCTTCTGCCCGAGGGGTCGCTGATGGTCTGCAACGATACGCGCGTGATCAATGCCCGCATCCGCTTCGAGAAGGAGACCGGATCGCGGATCGAGGTCTTTCTGCTCGAACCCATCGTTCCCGAGGACTACGTGCTGATGTTCCAGGCCCGCGGATACTGCCGCTGGAGCTGTATGGTCGGAAATCTCAAACGCTGGAAGTCCGCCCCTTTGGCCAAGAAGCTCGTGGTCGACGGCCGCGAGGTGACGCTCACCGCCGAGCGCGGGGAGGCGCGCGACGGCAACGCCCACGACATCTCCTTCAGCTGGGACGACGACTCGCTGACGTTCGCCTCGATCGTTGACGCGGCCGGCTACATACCTATCCCGCCATATCTGAAGCGTGACTCCGAGGATGCCGACGCCGACGACTACCAGACGGTCTATGCCCGCGTCAAGGGTTCGGTGGCGGCGCCGACGGCCGGGCTTCATTTCACCGACGCCGTCTTCGCCCGTCTCCGCGAGCGTGGAGTGGAGACCCGACCGGTGACGCTCCATGTGGGCGCGGGCACGTTCCAGCCCGTGAAATCCGACGAGATCGGAGGCCACCCGATGCATACCGAGACTTTCAGCGTGAGCATAGGTCTTGTCGAGGCCCTTGTCGGCGCCCTGCGCGACGGGCGTCCCGTCACGGCCGTCGGCACCACGAGCGTCCGCACGCTCGAGTCGCTGCCCTATATCGGCCGCCATCTGCTTGACGGCGACGGCTCGCTGCATGTCACGCAGTGGGAAGCTTACGAGGCGGATGAAACCGTCGACCTTAGGGAGGACACGCTCCGTTCGCTTCAGGCCATAGCCGATCATATGGACGCCCATGCGCTCGGATCGCTCACGGCCTCGACCTCGATTATGATCGCTCCCGGTTTCAGGTGGCGCATCGTTGACAGGATGGTCACCAACTTCCATCAGCCGCAGAGCACGCTGTTGCTCCTCGTGTCGTCGTTTCTTGGCGACGGCGGTTGCGGACGTCAACGCTGGCGCGAGATCTATGACGAGGCCCTCGCCGGCGATTACCGTTTCCTGTCATATGGCGACGCCTGTCTTTTTACCCGTAAACACTGAGACGCGATGATACGGATCACTTACGACCCATCGGCACCTGTGACTGCTGTGAATCTGCCGGGCTCAAAGAGCGTGGCGGCAAGAGCGTATGTTCTTAACGCCATATTCAACGGCTGGTTTATGTTGACCAATATTCCCGATTGCGACGACACCAGTGATCTCGGCTTTGCCTTATTCAAGGGAGAGGAGGAATATGACAATCCCGATGCCGTCTATAATCTCGGGTCGGGCGCCACGTCGCTGCGCTTTTTCCTCGCCTATATGGCGTCGCAGCCTCTTTTCAACGGAATCATCGACTGCTCGCCGTCGTTGAGACGCCGTCCGCTGGCTCCGCTTGTCGACGCCCTGCGTCAGGCGGGTGCTGATATCGAATATCTGGAGGAAGAGGGGAGGCCGCCGTTGCGTGTGCGTGGCCGGGCGCTTAACGGCGACGGTGTGAAGCTCGCACCGGGAGTGTCGAGTCAGTTCGAGTCCGCGATGATGATGGCCTCGCTCATCTGGGATTCCCCCTATGTGCCGCAGAGCGCTCCGGGCGTGTCGCGCCCATATGTGGAGATGACGGCCCGCATGATCGAAGAGATGCGGCGCATGGTCGACGAGAACGACAACGGCTTCACGATGCTTTACAAGATAGAGACCGACTGGTCGGCCGCAAGCTATTTTTACGAACTCGCCCTTATCCGCCCCGTCCGGAGGTTCACGCTGCCGGGGCTGCGGCCTCCCGGCGAATCGCTGCAGGGGGACTCGGCGTGTGTCGACATATTCGGGCGTCTCGGAGTCGACAGTGAGTTTGACGGCGAAGGCAATCTCGTGATTTGCGGCGACGAGGCGCGGATACGCGCTCTGGCCGCGTCGGCAGAGGCAGTCGTTATGGATATGCGCGACACGCCCGACCTTGTGCCGGCGCTGGCGGCTGGTCTCTGCATGGCCGGAATCAGATTCCGCTTCGAGGGCGTGGCCCATCTTCGTTTCAAGGAGTGCGACCGTTCCGCCGCGCTTGTGGCCGAGCTCGCCAAGGCCGGATTCGTGCTTGAGGCCGGAGACTCGACGCTTGCATGGAGCGGACTTCGATGCGAGGCTCAGTCCGAACCGGCCTATGCCTCGCATGGCGACCACCGAATGGTGATGGCGCTGGCCATGACCGCGGCGGCCCTCGGGCCTGTGACAATAGATGATGACGAACCGGTCGCGAAGTCGTTCCCCGATTTCTTCGACAAGGCCGGATGCGCCGGGCTGCGCAGTCAGGAAGTCCGCAGCTCAGTGAGTCAACAACATAGCATTGATTTCGGAGAGTATGAATGTTGAATCAGACCGGGATATGAACATGGAAACGCGAAAGAAAGGATTCTGGCGACGCTACCGCGACGAGTATGTCGAGCTGATGCGTCTTGGTTTTCCCGTGCTGCTCACTCAGCTCGGCGTGATAGTCATGAGCTTCACCGACACGATGATGGTGGGCGCCTACGGCGTCGAGCAACTCGCGGCGTCGGCTTTCGTCAACAGTGTCTTTCTGATTCCGTTGGTGATGCTGTCGGGTCTCGCCGCGGGAATCACCCCGTTGGTAGGGGCTCTGTTCTCTACGCGTGAACATGCCGAGACAGGACGCGTTGCGCGCGCGGGCCTTCAGATCAACGCGCTGGTGTCGTCGGTTTTCACACTGGTGATGGGCGGCCTCTATTTCTTCCTCGACTGCTTCGGACAGTCTGACGAGATTCTGCCGGTGGCGCGGCCTTATTTCCTGACATTGCTCACGACGCTGATACCGATGTCGCTCTTCAACGCGTTCACGCAGACCAGCAACGGACTGACCGACACACGCGCGCCGATGTATTTCATCCTCGGCGCGATAGTCCTGAATATCGTGGGCAACTGGCTGCTGATATTCGGACATTGCGGATTCCCGGAACTCGGTCTGACAGGGGCCGGCATCGCCACTGCCGTGGCGCGTCTGGCCGGACTCGTCGGCATATATGTCATGTATCGGCGGGCGCGGCGATACGCGCCATATCGCGCCACGCTGTTCGGCCCGGGGCATCTCGGCCGCCAGCGCGTCAAGGTGTGGGTCACGTCCTATCCGGTCATGATCCAGACAGGTGTGGAGTGCTCGCTATGGTCGGTAGGCGCCGTGGCCTGCGGCTGGTTCGGCAAGATCCAGCTCGCCGCCTTCCAGGTGGTCAACACTATCGGCCAGCTCGGGTTCATGACCTACATGAGTTTCGGCGTGGCCGTGTCGATACGCGTCGCCAACTATTGCGGACTCGGCGACGAGCGCGGCGCGGGCGACACCACTCGCGCCGGCCTGCATCTCAATATGGTGCTCGCCACGCTCGCCTCCCTTGTGATGACGCTGTTGGCGCACCCGCTGATCGGGGCGTTCACGCCCGATTCGGCGGTGATATCGGCCGCCGAGATGTTCATCGTTCCGCTCGTGCTCTACCAGTATCTCGACGCGGCGCAGCTGACGTTCATCAACGCCATCCGCGGCACTTCGCAGGTCAAGCCGCTTCTATGGATAGCGTTGGTGAGCTATGTGGCCGTCGGCATACCGGTGATGATGCTCTTCGCGCTCGGCCTGGACTGGGAGAGCGTTGGCGTCTACTACAGCTTCGACATCGCCCTGCTCTGCGCCGCTGTGCTGGCGGGGCTGGTATTCAGAAATTTAAAAATAGAAAATAGAAAATAGAAATTCAACATTCAACATTATGGAAGCAATCATCCCCGCCTGGGCCGAAGGCCTCGACTGCGCCGTCACCGTGTGTGACGCCGAGGGAGTCATCATCTTCATGAACGCCCGCTCGCGCGAGACATTCGCGCGTCACGGCGACATCATCGGGCACAGTCTGTTCGACTATCATCCCGAGCATGCGTGCGCCACAATCCGCCGACTGCTCGCCGAAGGCTCCAGCAACACTTATTCCATCACCAAACAGGGCCGCAAGAAGATCATCCATCAGACGCCCTGGCGCCGCGAAGACGGCACGGTGGGCGGTCTCGTGGAAATCTCCTTGGTCGTTCCCGAAGTCTTCCCCCACTACGACCGCGATAAGAAATAACCCCAATATTAACCTTAAAAAACAGAAACAATGAAAGAAGCAATCGCAACCAAGAACGCGCCGGCCGCCATCGGCCCCTACTCGCAGGCAATCCGCACCGAGGGTCTCGTATACTGCTCGGGACAGCTCCCCATCGACCCGGCCACAGGCAAGATGCCCGAGAACGTCAAGGACCAGACCCGCCAGAGCCTGGCGAACGTCAAGGCGATCCTCGAGGCCGAGGGTCTAACGATCGACCATGTGGTTAAGACCACCGTGCTGCTGGCCGACATGTCGCTCTTCGGCGAGATGAACGAGGTATACGGCGAGACATTCTCGCAGCCCTATCCGGCCCGCTCGGCGTTCGCCGTCAAGGCCCTCCCGATGGGTGCCCTCGTCGAGATCGAGGTCATCGCCACCCGGTAGAATGATGAATGATTAAGAGTGCGTTCTTAAAATCAGACTGACAAATTATTAAGCAACTGCTTAATAATTTGTCAGTCTGGCAGCAGTCCTGCTCAATTTTTATCGGCGCTCTATACTCTATAGAGGGAAACCGGTAAAATTCGCAAGTATGCACCGCTTGCGGCGGAATCATATTTCATGAAAGTGCGATCGGTCGAATCCACAAACGGGGCATCGATAATCTTCTGGAATATCGGTTTCTGTCTCGACCACGTACCCGCAGATGTCGCATTTGAACCGACGGATATCTGCAGCAGTATCAGCCACCGGTTCATCCGCTGCGCGGAATGTGGGAGCATTCTTAGGCGCATTTCCTTTGATTACATTATGATAATATGCATATGTCATCGGTGTGCCGTCGCCGCTGCGTGAATCCTCCAGCTTGCCAATAACAATCACATGGGTGCCGCAGTCAATAAATTCTACCGCAGACAGAACAAGACGTCCGCAGAAATTTCCATTGACAGCGGGTGTGCCGTCAAGTTCTTCATATCCGAAGTCGGCATACTTGTCGGATTCACGGGAAGACCGAAAGCCGAACGAACTTATTATGGCGGGATCAGTATCCTCAGATATAATCGACAGACTGAATTTAGGATTCTCCTTTATACAATCCAGCGTATAGTTGTTTTTATTGAGGCTGATCGCCAGTTTCGGATTCTCGCTTGTGACCTGAAAGCAGGTGTTGATTATACAGCCTGCGGGTCTGTCGCCGGAATAGCATCCGACGACATAAAGCCCGTAGGTTATATCATATAGAGCATTGCGTCCCATTTTGTCAGGGACATCAATAGTTCTTCGCCTCAATCTCGAAGAAACTGCGCTTGTGGTTGCATACGGGACATACCTCAGGCGCTTTCTTGCCGAAATGGATATGACCGCAATTGCGGCAGATCCAGACTGTATCTCCCTCGCGCGAGAACACGAGGCCCTCCTCGATGTTCTGCAGCAGACGACGGTAGCGTTCCTCATGGTGCTTCTCTATCGCTGCTACGGCACGGAATCGATAGGCGATCTCCGGGAATCCCTCTTCGTCGGCCTCGTCAGCCATCTTTGCATACATGTTGGTCCATTCGTAGTTCTCTCCCTGAGCCGCGGCCTGAAGGTTCTCCATTGTGTCGGAAATCTCACCTCCGTTCAGGAGCTTGAACCAGAGTTTTGCGTGCTCTTTTTCGTTGTTTGCAGTCTCTTCGAAGATCGCGGCGATCTGCTCGTATCCGTCTTTGCGTGCTTTTGAAGCGAAGTAGGAATACTTGTTGCGAGCCATTGATTCACCGGCGAACGCTTCCTGAAGGTTGCGCTCTGTCTTTGTTCCTTTTAAATCTTTCATTTTTTGGTGTTGTATTTTGGGTTTAAATTGTGTGTGCCTTATCACATTCCGGACATATGCCCTTGAAATAGACATTTATGTTATCGCATTTATAGCCGGACGGTGCCGGAAGCTGCGACATGTCAAACGGTATGTCAATAATTTTTCTACAGTAACGGCAAATAAAATGCGCGTGTTGAGCATAAAGTTTTGAATCATATCTTGTTGAGTCAGATGCGATGTCGATGTCATTGACAAGGCCTTTGTCCGCAAGCAGTTTAACACTACTGAAAACGGTAGTTCTCGACAGTGTGGGATTATTCCTGCGCAAAAAGGAAAAAATCTCCTCGGCTGTAGGATGACTCCTGCATGAAGATATAAATTCAAAAATCTCAAGCCTCTGGATGGATGGCCTGATTCCAGCGTCCGTGAGCTTCTTAAGAAGAGCGGTTTTATTGACGTTGTTTTGCATATGAAATTATATCAAATCTGTATTGAGTACAAAGATATATTAAATCCGGGATATTTCAAAGTAATTTAACATTCTTTACGTGTTCCTTAAAATTTCGTGGCCGCAGGTGCGGCGAAATTTTAGAGTGCCTTCAATGATTATGCACTCCGATTAGGCACTCCGCAGGCTATTCCTGTCATTTATCGTGATTCATCGTCAATTATCGTCATTATATGGCGATCCTAAAAGGCAAGGAGACTCAATAAAAATTGCAACTGATTGAGAGGCAATCGGTTGCAATTCAAAACGTTGTCTTACCAGGATTCGAACCTGGACAGGCAGAACCAAAAACTGCAGTGCTACCATTACACCATAAGACAATCC
>CAJTXU010000009.1:0-64918 GCA_910584125.1 uncultured Muribaculaceae bacterium
GATGAACATCAAGATAGCCCGCAACTACCTGATGTATTCCCGCTGGTTCACCGACACCCCCGCCGGGGAGCAGGCCGAGAACGCACGCGAAGTCGCCGCCGAACGCGAGAACTGAGACAGTGAGGGCCAAAGGCTTTAATGCCTTTGGCCCTCACTGTCTCAGTTCTTTCAGTTCTCCATCTTGAATTTCTTGCGGGCTTCCTTCTTGGCCTTGGCGAGCTGCTTCTGGAAGTCCTTGTTGGCGTGGAGCGCGGCCACCGCCGCCGCTCCGACGACGCGGCCCGCGTCGACGTCGCTCTGATAGTGCGCGCCGCATATCACGCGGCTCTGGCCGAAGTCATAGCCCCGCTGCATGATCTGCTGCTTGCGCGCCGGGTTGATCTCAGACAGAACAAGCGCCGTGGCCCAGCCGATCGAGGTGTGCCCCGAAGGATAGCTGCCGTTCTTGCGCAGCGACGGCTCATCGGCCGGAGTGGCCGACTGCTCGTGAAACACCATGAATGGCCGCGGACGCATGTAGTGGTTCTTGGCCGTGCGCGTGGCCAGGTCGCCGGCGTCCTCTCGCATCGTGTTGATGAGCTTGTAGATCTGCGGGGCATTCTCCGGGGTCAGGACCGCCCCGAAAGCCTCGCTGAAGTCGCGGTCGAGCCAGCCGTCACCCAAATTGGCGTCAGTCACGGCACGCGCGCCGCGCTCTGTGCCCCGCATCGACTTGCCCCACTCATACTGCTCGCGGTCGTAGGCATAATGGGCCGAAAGCGTGTCGGGCGGAGCCGGCAGGAACTCCTCGCTGTCGACGACATCGGTGAGCATCAGATAATACCTGCCCGGGTCGGTGGCATGGTCCTGCGCGACTGCAGGAAAGAGAAACGACATGGCCAGGGCCATGCAAAGTAGTGACTTTTTCATAGCAAAAACGCTTTATGGTTAATTTTTTTCGTAAAATATTTTGTCAATCGCCTAACTTTAACTAATTTTGCACGCTGCAAGGCATAGTGTAGCGGGAGGTGGAATCGCCCCGCCGGGGTGGAACCGCCGCTGACGGCCTTCTAAAATAGATAACAAACAAAACTCAAAAATTAATATTCACCAAACATGATTATCGTACAAGTAAAAGAGAACGAGAACATCGAGAAAGCTTTAAAGAAATTCAAACGCAAGTTTGAGAGAACGGGCATCATCAAGGAACTCCGTGCGCGCCAGGCGTTTGAGAAGCCGTCGGTGACGAACCGCAAGAAGATGGTGAAAGCGATCTACGTTCAGCAGCTTCGTCAGGCAGAGCAGTAAGAAGTCTCTTTCACTTTCGCACCATACATGATCGGCGCGGCGACTGGTTCGCCGTGCTGATTTCGTGCGTCCATTCATATCGGCATAACAGTCCGCGCCCATGGAGATAGACGATTTTCTAAGCTGGCTCGAGGTGGAGCGGCGCGGCAGCGCCCACACCGTGGAGGCCTACGGCCGCGACCTGCGTCAGTTCTCCGACTGGCTCTGCGCCGACGGCTCCCCCTTCGACGCCGGCAGCGTCACCGTCTCCGACGTGCGCGCATGGATGGGGGCCCTCGCCTCCGAAGGGCTCAAGGCCGTGACGCTGAGACGCAAGGTGCAGAGCGTCCGCGCCTTCTACAACTGGGCGATGAAGACCGGACGCCTCGAGCGCAATCCCGCCGCCGACGTCACGCTGCCCAAGAAGCGCCGCAAGCTGCCCGAGATCATCAGGGAGAAGGATATGGAGGAGGTGCTCGACGCCGAACCCTCCGGATTCCGCGCGCAGCGCGCGCACCTCGTCCTGTCGATGCTCTACTCGCTGGGCCTGCGTCAGGCCGAGCTGCTCGGGCTCGACGACGACGACATCGACCTGCGAGCCGGCGAACTGAAGGTCACCGGCAAGCGGGCGAAACAGCGAGTGCTCCCCGTCCCGCCGCAGCTCTGCGACGAGATCGCCCGCTGGCAGGAGGCGCGCGACGCACGCTTCCCCGACTCGCCCCGACCACACCCGCTGCTCGCCGGCCCGCATGGCCGCATATCGAAACAGGCCCTCTACGAGACCGTGCGCCACGCCCTTGCCGGGGTGCCCACGGGCCGACGCAGCCCCCACACGCTCCGCCACACGTTCGCCACCGCCATGGTGGGCCACGGAGCCGACCTCGACGCCGTCCGCGAGATGCTCGGCCACGCATCGCTCGCCACGACACAGATCTATACACACCTAAGCATCAGCGAGCTAATGGCCGGATACAGCCACGCGCATCCCCGCGCCGCAAAAAAAAAGAACGAAGACTAACAAATATCTGCAAAATTTTGTTTATCTTTGTACAAAGAAGAGGACAAACGGCCCCGCCGGGGCCCGGAAGTCCCCGCAAAGCACTCCAGTTCTAACGTATAAAACAACCCGACTATGGAAGCAAAGATCAAAGCGATTCATTTCGACATCTCCGAGAAGCTCGTGAACTTCATCAACAAGAAAATCGACAAACTCGCCCGACGCTTCGATGCCGTGACCGAGGCATCCGTGACCCTCAAGGTCGTGAAGCCGGAGACAGCGATGAACAAGGAGGCCGGCGTGAAGCTTTCGGTACCCCCCGCCGACGACCTGTTCGCATTCAAGACCGCCGACACGTTCGAGGAGGCCGTGGACCTTTGCCTTGACGCCCTGGAGCGTCAGCTCGAGAAGAACAAAAACTGCTGATGGAGCGGGAGAAGCCGCAACAGCAGCGACACAAGGCAGGCGCCGGCAGGAAGATGCTTTTCATCCTGCTGGGGCTTGCCGTGTGCCTGATCGCGTTCCTCGTGGCGATCTACCCGATGGTGTCGGTCACCGCCGGGCGGAGCGCCGACATCCGCATTCCGGCCGGTGCCACCGCCGAGAACGTGCGCGACAGCCTCGACAGATATCTCGGCCCGGAGTTCGCCCGCAACGTGATGCGCCTCGCACGCCTGCGCCACACCGACTTCTCGCGCCGCCACGGCTCGTATGCCGTCACGGAGGGCATGAACGTGCTCGAGGCCACCCGCAAGCTCACCTCGGGGGCGCAGACCCCCGTGCGGATCACGATCAACGGCTTCCGCAGCCTCCCGCTGCTCATCGAGCGCATCAGCGCAAAGATGGAGTTTCCCGCCGACTCGCTGCGCACAGCTCTGGCCGACCCGGCCCTCATGGCCGAATACGGCCTGACGACCGAGCAGGCGCTCTCGCTCTTCGTCGACGACTCCTACGAAGCCTATTGGACGCTGTCGGCCCGCGACCTCGTCAGAAAAATCGGCGAGAACTACCGCCGCCTCTGGGACACCGACCGCACACGCGCCGCCGCCAGCCTCGGACTCACCCCTGCCGACGTGATGACCATCGCCTCGATCACAGACGAGGAGACCAACAGCCGCGGCGAAAAGGGAACGATCGGACGCCTCTACATCAACCGTCTGCACCACGGCATGAAGCTCCAGGCCGACCCCACGGTGAGATTCGCCGTCGGCGACTTCACCATCAGACGCGTCTCGCGTGCCGACCTCCGCACCCCGTCGCCCTACAACACATATCTGAACGCCGGACTCCCCCCGGGGCCGATCCGCACGACCAGCGCGGAGACCGTCACGGCGATTCTCGAAAGCAAACCCAACAATTACCTGTATATGTGCGCCAGCGAGGACTTCTCGGGCACGCACAATTTCGCCTCGACCTACGAAGAGCACCTGCAGAACGCCAGACGTTACCAGGCGGAGCTCGACAGGCGCGGCATCAAGCGCTGATGCTCAGACTCGCGATTACCCTCATATTGTCTATGATGCTCGCCACGGCGTTCCCGGCCGCGGCGAACGCCGACCTCGACCTCTCGCTCGACATCGACGCGTCGGCCGCGACCGTCGTGCCCGACAGCGTCAACATGCCCCGCGACGTCCGATACTCGTGGAAGCAGCTGCTGCGCCAACGCCGACTGAAGGTCAACGACGAGTCAATCGAATATCCCCCTTTCATCGACTTCTGCCTGCGGGTCTACCGCTGGGCCGAAGACAATTTCAACACCTACAACCCCGACTACGTGGCCGGCACCGGCAAGCACGGAAAGGTCAGGCTCGTATCCGACAACTGGACCGACACCTATCTCGTGGAGTTCAGCAGCGGCAAACCGCTCTTCATGGCCAGCAACCTGTATTGCAACATCGGTTTCCAGGCCAACTACTCGATCCTCAGCCTCAGCTATTCGGTCGACATGAACAGTCTGCTCTCCGACCGCACGGCGCAGCACAAGAAACTCGGTTTCTCGTTCTCCTGCTCGCGCATATACGCCGACGCATACTACTGGAAGAACACCGGAACCACCAAGATCCGCCAGATCGACCTTGGCTCGGACAAAGACAAGCAGTATGAGGACGTCCCCTTCGACGGCCTCAGCTTCAGGGCCTACGGCGCCATGGCCTTCTACATCTTCAATTACAGCCGGTTCAGCTTCGCAGCCGCCTACAACCTGTCGAACTACCAGCTGCGCAGCCAGGGCTCGTGGATGCTCGGCGCCAGCGGAACGCGCTACGACTGCAGCTTCGACTTCACCAAACTGCCCGAATACATCCTGGAGAACTCGAAAGTCCCCAAGGAGACCTACCGCCTAAACTACAACTCGGTCAACGTGACGGGCGGTTACAGCTTCAACTGGGTGATGAACCGCCACCTGCTGTTCAACACCACAACCCTGCCCGGCATCGGTGTGTCGTTCTCTCACAGCGACTCCACCACGGGCCACCGCACGTTGCTCTCGCTCGCCGTGCGCCAGATGCTCTCGCTCACATACACCAACCGACAGTTCTTCATAACGGCCAACGGCTCGTTCCACGGCAACCTGCTCCCAACCACCGGCATGCGCTTCAACTCCGGCATCGTCAACTTCCAGGTCTCGACCGGGGTGCGGTTCTGAACAATCGCAAAGACATATCACACGACACTTATGACAGAAGACGAAAGATACATGACAAGAGCCCTGCAGCTCGCGGCCTGCGGGGCGGGACACGTGTCGCCCAACCCGATGGTGGGCGCCGTGATCGTCGCGCCCGACGGCCGCATCATCGGCGAGGGCTACCACCGACGCTACGGCGAGGCGCACGCCGAGGTCAACGCCATGGCCTCCGTGGCCGAGGCCGACCTGCCGCTCATCGCGCGCTCCACGATGTATGTCACCCTCGAGCCCTGCTCCCACCACGGCAAGACACCGCCATGCGCCGCCATGCTGTGCCGCCGGGGCATCGCCCGTGTGGTCATAGGCACGGGCGACCCCAACCCGATGGTATCGGGCCGCGGAGTCGAGATGCTCCGACAGGCAGGGATCGAAGTCACAGAGGATTGTCTGCGGAGCGACTGCCGCGCCATCAACGTCCGCTTCTTCACCGCCCAGACGAAACGACGCCCATGGATTCTGCTGAAGTGGGCCGAGGACTCCCGGGGTCGCATGTCGCTGCCCGACGGAGCTCCGCTCCGCATATCGACGCCACTGACCTCGACGCTCATGCACGCCGAGAGGGCGCAGTGCGACGCCATACTCGTCGGCACGGGCACGCTGCTCGCCGACAACCCGCGCCTCGACACCCGTCTCTGGCCCGGCCGGAGCCCACGCCCGGTCGTGTTCCGCTCGCCACGCCTCGACGACCCGGAGACCCGCCGCCGTCTGGCCGTCTTCAGCCGCGATCCTATCGTGCTCGACCCCTCCATGACGCTCTGCGACAACATGAGCCTCCTCTTCGAACGCCACGGCGTCACCTCGCTAATGGTAGAGGGGGGACGGACGCTGATCGACTCGTTCATCACGGCCGGATTGTACGACAGAATCAGGGTGGAAAAAGACTGCTAAAATTCCTTAAAAAACATTTTCTATTGTATTTATAGCGACAATTTCGCGGATAAATGCTAAATTTGCAAGTTGAAATGCACGGCACAAGAAGGCCCGACGCCTCCCGACAGCCGTGAAATCAAGCGAAAGCCGCCATGACTCGCGTCACAGCGGCCTGATAATGAATATTATAGAACTGTGAACCACAAAAAGCACTTCACTACAATCGGACTCGGAGTCCTCATCGCGGCCGCCGGAGCGGTGTCTTCGTGCAACAAGGATTCGGACTCTCTCTCCTATCAGGACCCGGTGAATCTCGCCGTGACCGAATTCACGCTCGACGCCGATGACGACAACCCGGGGCTGGACTCCGTATATTTCTCGATCGACCTCGAGCGGCGCATCATCTTCAACGCCGACTCGCTGCGCAAGGGCACCCGCGTCAACAAGGTCGTGCCCAAGATCACCTTCAGCGGCGAGGTGAGCGAGGCCGTAATCGTGATGTCGGGAGGCTCGACCCGCGAGGGCGAGGTGGATTTCCGCGAGAATCCCACCGACTCGATCGACTTCACCGGCGACGTCACCCTCAGGGTCAAGGCGGCCGGAGGCACGATCGGCACCGAATACCGCATCAAGGTCAACGTCCATAAGCTCGACACCGACACACTGGTGTGGAACGACATCGACTATATGGGCATTTCGACGCGACTCCCGCAACCGCGCGCCATGAAGACCGTGCAGTGCGGCGACAAGGTGGTGTCGCTCGTCGAGGAAAACGACGGCACCTTCTCACGCTCCGAACCGGTGTCGCTCACAGACTTCACCTGGAATGTCAGCAAAGTGTCGTTACCTTTCGCGCCAGACGTCCGCACACTCTCGGCTTCGGACGACCGTCTCTGGGCTCTCGACTCAGAGGGGCGTCTCTGGACCGGCGACCCGTCCATGACCACATGGACCGACACCGGCGAGATATGGACTGCCATGATTGGAACATACACCGGCACGGCCGTGGGTCTCAAGGCCGTCAACGGAACGGAATATTTCGCCCAATATCCTCTCAAGGACCTGAATGTCAAGGAAGTGCCCGTCGATTTTCCGATTTCGGGATTCTCCAATTTCGTCACCCTGACCAACAAATGGACATCCTCGCCGGTGGCTTTCTTCACCGGCGGCCGGATCGTCGACCGCGACAAGCCGCTGAGCAACGCCACGTGGGCGTTCGACGGCTCGGAATGGATCAAGCTCAGCTCAGGCGGCATACCCGCCCTGGAAGGGGCCTCGATCATACCCTACTACAATTTCAGACCCTCGGCACAGGGCAACTCGATGATAGAGTATCCCGTCTGGATGCTCATCGGAGGCCGCATGGCCGACAGCTCGTTCAACCGCACGGTCTATATCTCGTACGACAACGGCGTCAACTGGACCCGGGGCACGTCGAGCCTGCAGCTCCCCCCGGAGATTCCGGCCCTGGCATACTGCGACAACGTCGTGGCCGAGATCGAGAAGAGCTATGACCTGTCGGCCGGCTGGCAGAGCCTGCGGCGCGGCCCGCAGCGCATCAGATATGAGGTGGACGGCAGCGTGATAACCTGGGGATGCCCCTACATCTTCCTCTTCGGCGGATACCAGCCGGACGGCACGCTCAGCACCAACGTCTGGCGCGGCGTGCTCAACCGCCTCACCTTCGCTCCGATAATCTGAATCCAATCCAACCAATCCCGAATTATCCCGCTTCGTCCCAATATATCCCGATTTGTCCCGATTCGTCACGATTCGTCACGATAAGTCAGGACAAAACAAGACAAAACAGGACTAAGCCTGACAAACCAGACAAAACCAGAATAATCTTGAAAAAAACGACCCGACTCATATTGGCCCTGCTGCTCGCGCTGACCGCCCTGGTGCCGGCCCGCGCGCAGGAAGACTACAGGTTTGACATCGGCGCGGGAATCGGTATGACCGGTTATCTCGGCGACGCCAACACGGCCAACATGTGGTCGAGCCCCAGCTGGGACGCCGAGATACTCTTCCGGTATATCGTCAACCCTCGCATCAACCTGAAGACCAACTTCTATATCGGTGGCCTCAACGGTGACTCGTCGAAGATGGAAAACGTCTTCCCCGACGCCGCCAACTTCAAGTTCTCCACCACATTCTACGAACTCGGCGAGATGTTCGAGTTCCACTTCTTCAACTACGGCATGGGCGAGTCATACCGCAAGCTGAAACGCTGGACTCCCTACATCACGGCCGGCGTCGGCGTCACCGCCTGGAGCGTCGACTCCAAGGCCGGGGCCGCCTTCACGATTCCGCTCGGCGTCGGCTTCAAGTTCAAGCCCTCGCTGAGATGGAACCTCGGGCTGGAGTTCCTGATGAAAAAGACATTCAGCGACAAGCTCGACGGCGAGGCCCTCTCCGACCCGCTGGGCATCAAGAGCTCGTTTATGAAGAACACCGACTGGTACTCGACGCTGACGCTCACCATCAGCTACGAATTCAGCAAGAGGTGTGCCGTTTGCAACTACAAAGACTGACGAGATGGGCATAAGAGAAGAATTAATGGAACGCATCGACATGGAGCGCATCCCGCGCCATGTGGCCATCATCATGGACGGCAACGGACGCTGGGCCCGCGGCCGGATGCGCGGCCGCAGCGAAGGCCACGCCGAGGGCGTCAACAGCGTGCACAACATCACCAAGGCGGCCTCCGACCTCGGCGTCAAGCACCTGACCCTCTACGCGTTCTCGACCGAGAACTGGAACCGTCCCGCCGAGGAGGTCGAGACACTGATGCACCTCATCGGCTGGGCCATCCGCAAGGAGACCCCCGAGCTGAAGGCCAACAACGTCCGCATCCGCCTCATCGGCGAGATCGGCCGGCTCCCGGAGTCCGTGCGCGCCGACCTCGAGGAGGGATGCCGCCAGACGGCCAGCTGCGACGGCCTGAACCTCAACCTATGTCTCAGCTACTCGTCGCGACGCGAGCTCACCGAGGCCCTGCAGGCTATCGTCGACGAGGTCGCCGCCGGAAAGCGCCCGCCGCTGGTCGACGAAGACACTATCTCCTCTCACCTCTACACCGCCGGAATCCCCGACCCCGACCTGCTGATCCGCACCGGGGGCGAGCACCGCATCAGCAATTTCCTGCTCTGGCAGATTGCATACAGCGAACTCTATTTCACACCCGTGTTGTGGCCCGATTTCGACGAGAACGCCCTGCTCGAGGCCATCCTGGACTTCCAGGGCCGAGAGAGACGTTTCGGCATGACCTCCGACCAGGTCAGAGAGCAGAAACCATAAAGCACCCGAACTACCGCACTTCTATGAAACATATCAGGAAAACAGTAATCACCCTGGCACTCGTGCCGGTCCTGTCGGCCGCCGCGCTCGACATCAAGCTCGACAAGCCCGTGGCCCCTTCCGACACGATCTTCGCTCCTGACATCATCTATTCGCCGATTCCCAAGCAGTATGAAATCGCCGGAATCAGCGTCAAGGGAATACCCGAAAGCGACGAGTACATCGCCATCGGCTTCTCCGGTCTCGCCATCGGCGACAAGGTCGACATCCCCGGCGCCGAAATCACCGACGCCGTCAAGCGATTCTGGCGCCAGGGCCTATATTCCAAAGTCGAGATCAACGTCGACAAAATCGCCGGCGACAAGGTCTGGCTCGTCATCGAGCTGCAGCGCCAGCCCCGCATGTCGGAGATGAGATTCGAGGGCACCAAGGGCGGCGAGAAGAAAGACATTACCGAGCGACTCGGCATGGTGTCGGGACAGCAGCTCACCCCCAACATCATCGCCCAGGCCAAGCACATCATCGAAGACTACTACTCAAAGAAGGGCTTCAAGAACGCCGAGATCAAGATCGTGCAACAGCCCGACCTCTCGAAGGAGAACCAGGTGATCCTCAACGTCATCGTCAACCGCAACAGCAAGGTCAAGGTCCACAAGATATACATCGACGGCAACGAGGTGCTCTCCGACCGCAAGATCAAGCGCGTCATGAAGAAGACCAACGAAAGCTCCGACCTGCTCAAGATCTTCAGCCAGCGCAAGTTCGTCGACCGCGACTTCGCCGACGACCGCACGCGCATCATCGACAAGTACAACGAACTCGGTTACCGCGACGCCAAGATCACCCACGACTCCGTGGCCAAATACAACGACAACTCGGTCGACGTCTTCCTCACTGTCGACGAGGGCAAGAAATATTACATCTCCGACATCTCGTGGGTGGGCAACACCATCTACCCGACCGAGACGCTCAGCACGCTGCTCGGCATCTATCCGGGCGACGTCTACAACCAGAAATACCTCAACAAGCGCACCCAGGAAGACGACGACGCCGTCTCCAACCTCTATCTCGACAACGGCTACCTCTTCTTCCAGCTCGTGCCCATCGAGGAGCGGGTGGAGGGCGACAGCGTCGCGCTGCAGATGCGCGTCATCGAGGGCCCGCAGGCCCGCGTGAACCGCGTCATCATCAACGGCAACGACCAGCTCTACGAGAAGGTGATCCGCCGCGAGCTCCGCGTCCGTCCGGGCGAGCTCTTCTCCAAGAGCGACCTCATGCGCTCGGCACGCGAGATCGCCGCCTCAGGCCATTTCGACCCCGAGAACATGGACATCCGCCCCGAGCCCAACGAGAACGACGGCACCGTCGACATCCTCTTCAACCTCACCTCGAGGGCCAACGACAAGATCCAGCTCTCGTTCGGCTGGGGACAGACCGGCCTCACCGGCCAGGTCGCACTGCAGTTCTCCAACTTCTCGATCAAGAACCTCTTCAACCCCAAGAGCTACAAAGGCATAATACCGCGCGGCGACGGCCAGACATTCTCGATCTCGGCCCAGACCAACGCCAAGTATTACCAGAGCTACTCGCTGTCGTTCTTCGACCCCTGGATCGGTGGCAACCGCCCCAACTCGCTCGCAGTCTCGCTCGACTTCAGCCGCTCGACCGGCATCAACTCGCAGTTCTACAACAACCTGTGGAGCACCGCCTACCAGTCGGCCATCTACAACTATTCGAGCTACAACACCAACTACAGCAGCTACGCGATCCAGAACGCATACGACCCCAACAAGGTGCTCCAGCTCGCCGGCGCAACCATCGGCTTCGGCACGCGCCTCAGCTGGCCCGACGACTACTTCCAGTTCCAGGCCACGCTCGGCTACCGCTGGTATTACCTCAAGAACTGGGACTACCTCTACTACATGCGCAACGGAACGTCCAACTCGATCACGCTGGGCCTCAACCTGTCGCGCTCGAGCATCGACAACCCCATATACACCCGCCGCGGATCGACGTTCTCGATCGACCTCACCATGACGCCCCCCGCCAGCCTCTTCGGCAAGAAGGACTGGAAGGGACTCTCGGAACAGGCTTCATACTCCAACACCGACTCCGAGTCGCGCGAACGCGCCCGCAGCCAGATCTACAAATGGATAGAATACTGGAAACTCCGCTTCAAGAGCAAGACGTTCACCCCGCTCACCGACCCCGACGGCAAGTGGACACTCGTGCTCATGACACGCGCCGACTTCGGTCTGCTCGGCAGCTGGAACAAGTATCTCAAGACTCCGTTCGAGACCTTCTATTTCGGAGGCGACGGCATGACCGGCAGCTACACCTACGCCACCGAGACCATCTCGATGCGCGGATATGAGAACGGACAGTTCACCCCTAGCGGTTACGAGGGCTACGCTTACGGCAAGTTCACTTTCGAGCTCCACTTCCCCTTCCTGCTCCAGCCCGCCACCACCATCTACGCCATAGCTTTCGCCGAGGCCGGAAACTGCTGGACCAGCGTCAAGGACTTCTCGCCCTTCAACCTCAAGCGAAGCGCCGGCGTCGGAGCCCGCGTATACCTCTCGATCCTCGGTTATCTCGGCATCGACTGGGCATACGGTTTCGACAAGGTATGGGGCCAGAAAGGCGGAAGCCAGATACACTTCGTGCTCGGTCAGGAATTCTGACGCTTAACGTTTATTCAGAATCACGACATAAACCTTTTGAACTTCCGTAGTGTCTTAAGTAGAAAAAACCAATTGAATATGAAGAAGATTTTCATCACCTTGATAGTGGCGGCGTTCGCTACGCTGTCGGCCGCCGCCCAGAAATACGCGCTGGTCGACATGGACTACATCCTGCGCAACGTGCCCGCCTACGAGATGGCCAACGAGCAGCTCAACCAGGTCAGCCTCCGCTGGGAAAAGGAGGTCAACGAACTCACCAAGGAGGCCGAGACGATGTACAAGAACTACCAGGCCGACCAGGTGTTCCTCACCGACGAGCAGAAGAAGAAACGCGAGGAGGAGATCGTAGCCAAGGAGAAGGAGGCCACTGACCTGCGTTACAAATACTTCGGCCCCGAGGGCGAGCTCTACAAGAAGCGCCAGTCGCTGATGAAGCCCATCCAGGAGGAAGTCTACAACGCCGTCAAGGCCGTGGCCGAGGAGAAAGGCTACCAGACCATTTTCGACCGCGCCTCGAGCCAGAGCATCGTCTTCGCCTCTCCCCGCATCGACGTCAGCAACGACGTCCTCGCCAAACTCGGATACTCCAAATAAAACATTCGAAATAAAACATTCGAAAAATAAAACATTCGAAACAAAATATACATCATGATCAAGAAAATTCTATTGGCGGTAGCTGTGATGCTGCCCTTGTTCGGCGCCTCGGCGCAAAACATCAAAATCGGTCTCGTCAACACCAACGAGATAATCCAGGCTATGCCCGAGACCGCCGACGCCCAGAAGAAACTCGCCGAAAACTCCAAGAAGTACGAAGACGAGTACGCCAAGCTCCAGGAAGAGTTCAAGAGAATGTACGACGAGTTCAGCAAGATGTCAGAGACCGAGCTCCCCGCCATCAAGGAGCGCAAGGCCAAGGAAATCCAGGACTACCAGAACAAGATCCAGGGATTCCTGCAGAGCGCCGACCAGGACATGCAGCGCCAGCAGGCCGAGCTCATGGCCCCCATCAGCCAGAAGATCAAGGACGCCGTGGAGTCGGTAGGCAAGGAGGGCGGTTACAGCCTCATCGAGAACTACACCCCCGAACTGCATCTCTATTACGCCGCTCCGGTCAACGACATCACCCCGCAGGTGAAACTCAAACTCGGACTCAAATAAGCCCCGAGCGACTCACGACCGCAACTTATCGAAGCCGGAATATCACTATTCCGGCTTTTTTTTGTAAATTTGCATTCTCAAACAAGCAAGCACACCGAAATGGACGAGACACCCGGCCGCATAGGCGTTTTTGACTCCGGATACGGAGGTCTGACAATTCTCAAGGAGATAAGGCGCGAGCTCCCGCAGTACGACTATCTTTATCTGGGCGACAACGCGCGCGCGCCTTACGGCACGCGCAGTTTCGACGTGGTCTACGACTTCACGCGCCAGGCCGTCGAGGAGCTCTTCGGCCGCGGCTGCCATCTGGTGATCTTAGCCTGCAACACGGCCTCGGCCAAGGCCCTGCGCTCAATCCAGCAGAACGTCCTGCCCGACCGATGGCCCGGCCGCCGTGTGCTCGGTGTGATCAGACCCACCGTCGAGGCCGTCGGCGACATAAGCCGCACTCGGCACGTCGGCCTGCTCGCCACCCCGGGCACGGTGAGGAGCCATTCCTACCGCCTCGAGATCGACAAGCTCCATCCGGGCATGATGATCACCGAGACCGAATGCCCCATGTGGGTGCCGCTCGTCGAGCACGGCGAGGCCGACGGCGACGGCGCCGACTGGTTCGTCCGCAAGTATATCGACGCCACGATGCAGGCCGACCCCGACATAGACACGTTGCTGCTCGGCTGCACACACTACCCCATCCTGCTGCCCAAGATCCTGCGCTGTGTCCCCGACGGAGTCAGCGTCCTCTCGCAGGGCGAGATCGTGGCCCGCAGCCTCGCCGACTATCTGCGCCGGCATCCCGAGATCGACCGCAAATGCACCAAAGGAGGCCGCACCGAATTCCTCACCACCGAAAATTCCGACATATTCAACCGCCTGGCGTCGATGTTCCTCGGCGACCGGATATGTTCAACCCGCATAACACTCTGAACACATGGAAGACTCGCTCAAAGAAAGACTCAAGACGATGACCGCGCCCGAAGCCGTCGCGGCCCTCGACGCCTATATCGCCGCCAATCCCGACGACGAGGAGGCCTACATCGCGCGCGGAATGCGCCATTGGGGCGACGGACGCCGCAGCCTCGCCATCAACGACTATCTCACCGCCATCCGCATCAACCCCGAGAGCCGCGCCCGCGAGGCCCTCAAGGCCGCCAACGAAATCCTCGACTACCGCAACAAGGACCTCTACAATCCCTGATGCGTGCCGTCAGTGGTCGCCGTAGAGGAGGCGTATGCTCTCCGGAATCTCGCGGCGTCCCGACGCCGGCTGACGCCCGGCCTTCGGCCCCGCTCCCGACGCCGCGGCCGACGTCTCGCGGCGCGTGCCGGCATACAGCATGAACGGCTGCTCCATGCTCCAGCCCCGCGTGATGTTGCGGATATAGAGCCGCGTCAGGCCCCGCTCGCCGCGGGTGTAGTGGCGCAGCTCGCCGTATATCTCGCTCAGGTCGTTGACCTCGCTCAGCGTGAATTCGGCCAGAGTTCTCACGCCGTATTGCATCCGCGTCAACCGCACGAATATCCGGTCGCCGTATCTCACGGGCCGCCCTGTGCCCGACGGCGTCACGCACCGGCGAGTCGTCGGCGCATATGACCTGCGCACCCCTGCCGGAGCCTCGTATACGTGGTAATCACCTCCCTTGACCGCATTTCTTATCACTGTGGCTGTGTCCATAATCTGATCCTTTCCCTTGGTTTGGACGCACGCGGCGGACGGCCCTGACGCCCCCGCCCCACGCGTCGGTGAGACATTATCTTTATCCGTCCACAAAATTAGGCGCACCGACTGCGGACACGTTGCAGGGCAATGCGAATATTTGTGAATATTTGTAAAAACTTGTATAAAATCGGGGTGATATTGGCAAATATGATTAACTTTGCAGTCTGAAAGGGCACAGACAAAGCGCCTGACTACGGGCGAAAAGACACCCGACGATGCAGAAATGGTGGAATGGTAGACACGAGGGACTTAAAATCCCTTGCCCGATGAGGGCGTGTGGGTTCGAGTCCCACTTTCTGTACGAAACTGATCCTTTGCCGCCGACACGGCAGAGGATTTAATTTTAAGCAACCAACAGACCATGCCGTCGCAGAATCTCGAACAGGTACAGAAGATAGGGATACGACTCTCGCAGCAGCAGTTGCGGTTCGTAAGGATGCTCGAGCTCAACGCGCCCGAACTCGAGGAGGTCGTGGAGCGCGAGCTCGAAGACAATCCCGCGCTCGGCGTCAAGGAGGAGACAACCGAGGAAGACACCCGGCGCTATCCGACGTATACCGCTCCGCCGCGCAACGACTACGCCTTCACGCCCGAAGACCGCAGCGAGACGCTCTACGACCAGCTGCTGGCCCAGCTCTCTGAGCGCCGCCTGTCGCCACGCGTCGAGACCGCGGCCCGCTTCATCATCGGCAGCCTCGACTCCAACGGCTACCTCAACCGCAAGCTCCGCGACATCATCGACGACCTGGCATTCGGCCCCGGCGTCGAAATCTCCGAGAAGGAGGCCCGCGAGGCCCTCGACGCCGTCAGAAGCCTCGACCCGCCGGGCATCGGAGCCAACGGCCTCCAGGACTGCCTGAGGATTCAGCTCGAGCGTATGCCGAAATCGGCGACACGCGATGTCGCCCTGCTCATCATCAACAAGGCATACTCCGCCTTCACGATGAAGCACCGCCACCGCATCATGTCGACCCTCAAACTGCCCTATTACATGGTGAGCGGGGCCCTCAACCTCATCCTATCGCTCAACCCCAAGCCGGGCGCCGGACTCGGTTACGACCCCTCGGAGGCAGCCAACATCATCGTGCCCGACTTCACGATCAACATCGAGGACGGCGAGATCACGATCGCGCTCAACAACCGCATCCCCGAACTCCGCATCGAGCAGAGCTTCGAGCAGGCCATGGCCAATGTCGACCGCACTCCCAAAGGACGCCCTAAGAAAGGTTCCGAGTTCATCGTGAGCCGATATAACGACGCCCGCGACTTCATCCGCATCCTCTCGCAGCGGCAGCAGACCATGATGACCGTCATGACGGCCATAGCCAGCATCCAGCGAGAGTATCTCCTCTCCGAGGACGTCTATCGCCTCAAGCCCATGATGATCAAGAACATCGCCGACATCACCGGCCTCGACCTCTCGGTCATATCGCGCGTCACGTCCAACAAGTACGTGGCCCTGCCATGGGGCATATTCCCGCTCCGCTTCTTCTTCAGCGACACCATCGGCGAGGAGAAGGAGGGTGCCGAGGCCGCCACCAACCGCAAGATCGAGGCGCAGATCACGGCCCTCATCGACGGCGAGGACAAGAATCACCCCCTGTCCGACCGCGAGATCCAGGAGGAGATGCAGGCCCGCGGCTATGACATCTCGCGACGCACGGTGGCCAAATACCGCGACCGCCAGGGAATCCCGGTGGCCCGCCTGCGCAAGGACCTGTGGTGAGCCCGCCGGACATATGATTTAAATGAATGTTATGAATCTTTAGATTTGTCTATGAACAGAAGATTTACAAAGTATATCGCGGCGGTCCTGCTGGCCGCGACAGCAGCGGCCCCCGCGACGGCCGTGACCGACAAGGAGATGGACGAGGCCCGCGCCATCACGGCCAAAGCCTACCTGCGCTATGCCAACAACGGCTCGGGATACCTCGACGAGATCGACGTCAAGTCCATGTCCGACCTCACCCCGAAGCTCAAGGCCAAGGAGAAGGAGAACCTCAAGGCGTTTAACTCGGTCAAGGTGCCCTCCGACTACGCGTCGTGGGACAAGGAGAAGCTCGTCGAGTTCTGGTCGGTGACGTTCTTCACCTCGCCCGCCCTCTCCGACCAGGGCAAGGTGGCGAAATCGACCGTACGTCGCCGCATTTCGTCCATGAAGGTGTCGGCGCCCGCCAAGCCCGAGGCACCCGCACCCCAGACGCCTGAGGCCGAGCCCGCTGCGGCTCCCCAGCCCGTAGCGGCCGACACCGCCGCCGCGCAGGCCGCCATGCCCACTGCCGCCGGCGCCGTCGAGGCCCAGCAGGATATCCTGCAGGACCAGAAGGCTATCGAGAAGGATGCCGCCGAGGCCGACACCGGCACTCACGAGGAGCAGAGCCACACATGGGTCTATGTCCTTGTGCTCGCCATCCTCGTGGCTGTGGTGATCTGGCTCGTGGTCTACGCCGCCAACCTCATGAAACGCCAGCCCCAGGGCGACGACGACGAGGCCGGCGACTCCGACACCGAAGAGGTGAAAAGCCGCGCCCGCAGGGCGATCGACAAGAAGAACCAGGAGATCGAAGACCTGCACCGCCGCCTTGAGACCGAGGAGAACAAATCGGCCGATCTCGGTATGGAGCTCGAGAAACTGAAGCTCGAGCACTCGCGTCTCGAAGACCGGATAGCCCAGCTGCGCGAGGAGAACACGCGCCTTACCCGCGAACTGCAGACTCCGCATCCCGCCGCCCCCGTCGCGCCCGCCGCACCCGTCGCACCCGAAAGGCCCCCAAAACCCGCCGCCCCCGAAAAGCCCGCCGCCCCGATCATCAAGGTCATATATCTCGGCCGCGCGAACGCCCGCGGCATATTCGTGCGAGCCGACAGACGCATCAACGCCGGGAACACCATCTACCGCCTCGACACCAACGACGGACTCGTCGGGACGTTCCACGTGGTCGACGAGCCCGAAGTTGTGGACGTCGCCATCTCCGACCCGACGCTCTACCTCGGCAACGGCTGCATCTGCGACGACATCGAGGACGTGGCCGGAGTGACGCGCATCGCCACCGAGAGCGCCGGCACCGCCATCTTCGAGAACGGCTACTGGAAAGTCCTGCGCAAGACCCGCATCCGCTACGAGTGACCCCGGCCCCAACCAAAGCCACGTCGCGTAGCCAAGGGCTTTGCCCGCCCCCATGAGGAGGCGAAGCCGACCCATACAACAACAACTCTTCTTAATGAACCCAAACATCCATTTCAGATCCGCCGTCCCCGCAGTCCGACTCCTCGTCTTCGGCATTCTGGCCCTCGCCCTCGCATCCTGTGCGAAAGACGGCCCGGACAACCCCGGCGCCGACAGTTTCGAGGGCCGTTTCACAGACATCCCGCTGACCGTGGAGTGCGACGGCCTCTCCGAAGGCGACTTCGAAATCGCCATTATGGCCGAAGACGGCACCCTGCTCTCGCGCCGGGCCACGCACTCCCGCTCGGGGCAGCGCTCGCTGATACGGCTGCGCACCGGCCTCAAAGAGGGAACATACCGTCTGCTCCATGCCGCCGCCATCGAGCCGGATGAAGAATACCCAATCGAATTCGGATTCGGCAGCCGCATAAACATCTCGGCCAAAGGGGTCAGCGTGCTCGACGACTTCAACTCCGAACTCGGATTCGCCGGCCAGGGAACGGCCGACGACCCACTGATTGTCTCGTCGTCATCACACCTGTTCAATCTGATGATGGCCGTCAACGACTACGACAGCAACCGCCTCATAACAAAAGACACATATTTCCTGCAGGTCTGCGACATAGACATGAAGTCCATGTCGCGGAGCTGCGATTCGCATTACGGCTGGATGCCCATCGGCGCGGACACCAACACTCCCTTCCGCGGAGTCTATCTCGGCGACGGCCATGAGATCAGAAACCTGATCATATCCCGCCCGGCCACACCGGGCGTGGGCCTGTTCGGCTACGTGATCGACGCCACCATCGACGGTCTGGAGATGCGCGGATGCAGCGTCGAGGGCCAATACGCCGTCGGGACCATCGTTGGAGCCGTGATCGACTCGGGCGACAACCGGCGCGGCACAGTGGCCATAACCAACTGCTCGACCGATGAGTCCACCGTCGAGGGCAACTCCACAAGCGCCATGGTCGGCGGCATCATCGGCGCCGTCGACATGCATTCCAAGGCGCTGCTGTCAAATTGCTCGGTGACAGGAGGCTCGGTCAAGGGCAACATCAACACCGGGGGAATCCTGGGCGGAGCCGCTATCTATTCGTCGGTGATGATGTCGGCGTGTACCGGACGCACACCCGTCACGGGCCTCGGCTCGGGCACGGGCGGACTTGTCGGGACGACCGACACGCTCCAGGCCGTCGGATGCGTCAACTACGAACGCGTCATGGGCCCTGCCGCCGCCCCGCGCGACAACCCCGGCATCGGCGTCGGAGGCATTGCCGGAGGCACCGGCTATTCTTGGCTCACCTCATGCGAGAACCACGGCGACGTTTCGGGACACGAGGGTGTCGGAGGCATCGTCGGGAGCACGAGAGTGCGCGGTTCGGAGTCTGAGTCGTTCATCTACAATCAGAGCATCCTCAGATATTGCACCAACACGGGTGCCGTGAGCGCGAACCGGTTTGCCGGAGGCGCCATAGGCGAGGCCCAGGCCGGGGCGTTCTCGGTCTGCAACTCCGCTCCGGTCAAGGCCCGCGAGTACGCCGGCGGCATATGCGGCGGAGCGTCGCTCGCCGTGATCCACAACTCCGTCAACGAGGGGAACGTCGAGGCCGACACGCGTGTCGGCGGAATCGTCGGCAAATGCACGTGGGGCTCGGTGGCCGTCTGCCACAACGTCGGCAAGGTGTCGGCGACGACCGGCAACGCCGGAGGCGTGGCCGGACTGGCCGGAAACAACACGGTGATTCACTATTGCGGCAATTTCGGCAACGTGTCGACGTCGTCGGGCAATGCCGGAGGCATCGTCGGCTCGATAGGAGAACCCCGCACCTGGACCGGACTCGACATAGCGGAGTGCGTGGTCGGGACTCTTGAATGCGTCATGGCAATCGCCGGGCCCTCGCTCGCTGTCGTGGAGGGAACAATCGAAATGGCCGAGGCCGTCGAAATCACGGTCAAGCTTGTCGAGACTTCGCTCGAGGTCGCCCTCCAGACCACCGATTATGTTCTGCTCGGGTTCGGCATCGACGAGATCCTGAATCCGGAGGCCGAGGCCGAATTGAAAGCCATCGGCGACGACGCGGCCTGCGACATAAAGGACTCGAACGCCGGGAGCATAGCCGCCGTCAGAAGCCGTTGCAAAGGCAATATCCCGAACTTCGCCAATGTCAACCTCGCCACATCGGCCATGGCCAACGTCGACAGGCTCATGCAATGGTACTCGCTCGAAGGGAATGACGAGAAATTCAACGAGGTCATCAACGAGAAGCGCGAGGAACGCGCCGAACAGCTTGAGGAAGTCGCGCACACCAAGGAAATTGTGCACAGCGTCATAGCCGGCGTGGCTGTGGCCGTCAGCACCGTCGCGCTGATAGGAGCCGAAGTCGCCTCGGGCGGCACGGCCACCGCATTCGTATGCGCCGGCGCCGCGGCCGCAATGGTCGGCGGCGTGAACGCCATCGTAAAAAGCTGCACCAAGTTCGAGAAGAACGCCGTCATTATCTCGCAGTGCATAAACGCCGAGACCGTGCAGTCGCAGGGCGGCAAGGCGGCCTCCATCGCCGGGAGCCTCTGCGACGGAAGCGTCATATACGACTGTCTGAGCACGACGCAGAGCCTCTTCAATCAGTCGGAAGACTTCGCCGGCAACATCGGGACGTATTGCAAGATCACCCGTTGCATCTCGCTCGTGCCGCATCCGGGCTCGGGAACTCCCAACGCCATGTACCAGTGCGTCTATGTCGACCCGGCGCTCCATGGCGATGAGACCGGCGGCAACGCGGCGATGACGGTCGTCGCCCCGTCGGCCATGGCGAAGAAGACGACGTTCGAGCCACTTGGTTTCGGGATAGGCGACGACAGGACCTGGAACTTCGGCGACGCGCCCTTCCCCGTGCCGTGCCGCTCGGAGATGCAGGAATGAGACGCACGCACGACACCTCCACAATTACAGAATCAATTAGCTCATCTTGAAAATGATTGCAAAAAGACCGGGCGCATATGTCGCCATGATGATAATCATCTCGCTGCTCGCGCTTGCGACAGCCTGTTCCGACGACAGCTTCGACCCCTACGGGCGCGAAGGCTCGCTCGAATTCGACAACGGCACGACATACTCCGTGCTGCATCTTAACGTCCCCGGGGACTGGACGGCGGAAGACTTCTCCTCGCTGCACTTCCTTCTTGAATGTCCGGCCCGGCGGCAGAGCTTCGCGTTCGAGGGCCACGGATCGACCGAGTCAGCGACGCGCGCGCATGGCGGCGGCACGTTCACATGCCGCATGGATATCGGCGACACCATGATTCCCGACGGCGAGTATTACCTGACGGTCTCGGGAACGGACTTCCCGCATATCGGCCTGAGGCGCATACGTTTTTCAGCCAACGTCGGGTCAGAGGTTCAGAGCAGTCCTATGAGCTATGACGACCTTGAGGGCTCGGGCACCGAGACCGATCCATACCTGATCAACGACGACGGTGATTTTCTGACGCTCCTGTGGTATCTCGAGGAGGATCCCGACCATGCCTATGGCCGCTGGTTCAGACAGACGGACTCTTTCACGGTGCCCCGACGCAGCCAGATGATCGACGGCCACGTGTGGGCGCCCGTCGTATTCTCAGGCCACTATGACGGCGGCGGCAACACGCTCCACGACCTCACCTATCAGGGAGCTTCCGACAAATCCTCCGACAACGGCGTCGGCCTTTTCCGCGAGCTGTACTCAGCCTCCGTCTCCAACCTCGGCTTTTCAAACGCGCTGCTGCTGAATGTCTGCGATTCCGTGGGCATAGTCGCCGGAGCAGCGTCGGGCAACTGCACCCTCGAGAACATTAGTGTCTCCGGCACCGTGACAGGCTCAGGCCAGAACATCGGAGGTTTGGTCGGAATCTCGGATGGTTCGCTGACGCTGCGCGGCATCTCCGTCGGCTCACTTGCCGTCAGCTGCACCGAGACCGGCAGTTCCTTCACCGGACTCCTTGTCGGCCGGCATTCGGGCGGAGACCTTACGGTCGAGAAGGTCTCGACTCCCGGCCACATCTTCTCCGTCACAGGCGGCGACCATGTGGGTGGTATAGTGGGATGCTCCGAGACCTCGGGCGATGTGTCTTTCAGGGACATAACCCTCGAGCACAGCGTCGACCATGAGAGCAGCTCGGTCAAGGTCGTCTACGGCGGCGGCAAATACACCGGCGGCCTCGCGGGCTCATTGCTGCTCAAAGGACAGGCCGAGGTCAGGAATGTGACGATCAAGGCACCCGTGCGCGGAGCTCAGGATGTCGGCGCGCTCGTCGGTCACGCCGATGTCTCCGACATGACCGTCGAAAAGACGCTTCTCGCGTCGGTGGTCAAGGGCTCGGTGTCGGTAGGAGGCTTCTTCGGCTATCTGGGGCTCCAGCCTGGACGGCTCACGTTCACGGGGCCGGACAATTCGACACGCTACGTCGTCAAGTCGTCGGCCGACGCCGAAGTCGACGGTGAGCAATACGTCGGCGCGCTCGCCGGCTACTATGACTCGACCGACGGCGTCTTCGACTTCAAGGGAAAAGTGGAGATCGCGGTCAACGTCCATGGCAAGTCGGACGTCGGCGGGGTGTTCGGATACGCCCACCGTCTGACAGCGTTCAATCCCTACGACATCAATTTCTCGTCCACCTCGATGCGCGTCGAGGCTTCCGACACGAACGCGGGCGGAATAGCGGGCCGATGCACCTCGTCAGACATAGACGGCGGCCTCCGCATGGATTTCTCGCGGGGCATGCCTTCGCAATCGGCGATCGCATCCTGCTACAGCGGAGTGGTCAGGGCCGGCAACAACGCCGGAGGCGTGGCCGGAAGTTTCTCCGGCAGCCTCAAGGGCGTGGCGTCATCGGCCACGGTGTCGGCACACTCGGGCGATGCCGCCGGAGTCGCGGCATATCTCGAGAACTCGGCGTCGCATTGCGCCTCGCTCGGCCGTGTCGATGCGGGGTCGAAGGCCGGAGGCATTTGCGCCGTCGCCAAGCCCGGCGTCTCCATCTCGTCGTGCGCCAGCTATTCCGACGTCTCGGGCGGCAATTACGCCGCCGGCATATGCGCCTACATATATGCCTCGGGCAACGACAGCGTCAGCATCTTCTGGTGCGCCAACTCGGGAGACGCTTCCGCCGCCACGGCCGGAGGCATAGCGGCAGCCATCGTATCCACCTACGACCATCCCGACAAGTATTTCAAGATAACGGAGTGCGGCAACTACGGCGACATCCACGGCACAGGATCCTCCTATGGCATCGGCGGCATCGTCGGCTCGATAATACATCCCCACGCGTTGGTCCAGAAGTGTGCCAACCACGGCAAAGTAAGCGCAAGCGGCAGCCAGTATGCCGTGAGCGGTGTCGCCGGCGAGTTGGGAAACCGCGACGACCCCAACTGGGTGAAGGTCAGCGAATGCATGAACTCAGGCGAAGTCAGCTGCCAGGACAAATCGACCTACATCGGCGGTGTCGTGGGGCGTCTGCATTCCGGCAACCTCGCATACGACAGCAAGATCTATGACTGCTACAACACCGGGGCACTCCCCACCGACCAGAAATCTGACACGGGCGGCATCCTCGGATACGCGGGCAGCTACACCAACACCTACCGCACATTCAACTCCGGCAAGGTCTCGCACGGCAACGCCATAATCGGCACGCACCACAGCGGCTCGCTGTTCCATCACGACAACAACTACTACGTCGAAGGCACGGGCGGCGGCTGGCCGTCGTCGACTTCGGTCAAGAAATCGGACGTAGGCAACAAAGACCGCTATCACGGCTTCGACTTCACCAACGTCTGGCTGATCACCGACGACGGCCCGACCCTGCGCAACTGCCCGTTCCAGTAATCCCCGCGCCCCGCGCCGACCCCGGCGCGGAGCCAGGGGCTTTGCCCGCCCCGATGTGTGGGAGGCAGCGCCGACCTGCAAAAAAATTTGGAAATTAGCGGAAATCTTATTAACTTTGCATTGCAAAGGCCGGCACAGCCGAGATTTGCAATCGGAGGCCCTGATGGCGGAATCGGTAGACGCGCTGGTCTCAAACACCAGTGGAGCAATCCGTGCCGGTTCGACCCCGGCTCAGGGTACGGAAAGGAGCAGAGCCATCTGCTCCTTTTTTTGCAACGGACGCCAGCCCCCGCGGCGGCGCCAACACGACCCTCTGACAACATGACCATGACAAAAGCAGAGACACATCAACAGGCCGACAGACTCAGGGAGCTCGGCACAGCCCCGGTCGGGAAGTTGCTGTTCAAATACAGCCTTCCGGCCGTGGTCGGCACGGTGGTGAGCGCTGTCTACAACATCATCGACTCCATCGTCATAGGCCATGCCATCGACGACCCCAACGTCGTGGCCGGCATGGCGATCACGTTCCCGGTGATGAACATCGTCACGGCCATAGGTATGCTCGTCGGCGCCGGAGCCGCCACACGCGTCTCGATCGTCATGGGCCAGAACGACCGCCGCGTCGCCGAGATCATACTCGGCAACTGCGTGCAGCTCACCGTGATATTCGGCATCATGTATGTGCTCGGCCTCTCGATCTTCATCGACCCGATACTCCGCGCGTTCGGAGCCTCCGACAAGTCGCTGCCCTACGCTCGCGAGTTCATGCTCTGGGTGCTCCCCGGCATGGTGCTGATGAACATGACGTTCTCGTACAACAACGTGATGCGCGCCTCCGGCTACCCGGCCAAGGCCATGTACACCAACATGATCGGCGCCCTGCTCAACGCTTGTCTGGCACCGCTCTTCCTCTTCGTGTTCAAATGGGGCATACGCGGAGCCGCCATAGCCACCGACATCTCGATGCTCGTGACGGCCACCTGGGTGATGAGCCACTTCTTCAACCGCCGGAACACCCTGCACTTCACGCGCGGAACGTTCCGGTTCAACTGGCCCGTGATCCGCGGCGTGCTCTACATCGGCATGGCGCCGTTCCTGATCAACGTGGCCGGCTCGGGAGTCAACGCCATCATCAACAACACGCTGATGCACTACGGCGGCGAGAACCCCGACAACGCCGTGGCGGCCGTGGTGGTCTTCAACCGCTACGTCACCATCTTCGTGTTCGTGATCATAGGCATCTGCCAGGGCATGCAGCCCATCGTGGGCTACAACTACGGATCGGGCCGCTACAACAGGCTCTTCCGGACGTTCCGCATCGCCGCCGGGGCCGCCGTGCTCGTCTCGACTATCGGCACGCTGGGCGGAGTGTTCGACCCGCGTCCCATCGCCGCCATGTTCATGCAGGACGAACAGCAGATCCAGAGCGCCGTCAACTGCCTGCGCATCACGCTGGTGTCGTTCTGGATCGTCGGCTTCCAAATCGTGACCACCCAATTCTTCCAGGCCCTCGGCATGGCCGGCAAGGCCGTGTTCCTCTCCCTGACCCGGCAGATCATCTTCATGATACCCCTGCTGTTCATACTGCCCCCCATCATGGGGCTCGACGGCGTGTGGACGGCGTTCCCCATCAGCGACATCGTGGCCACCGTTGTGGCGGCATGCCTGCTGTGGGTGCAGATACGTAACATCAGGCGCCACGCTCTGGAGCACGAGCATCAGACCGAGGCGCAGATCGAACATGACATATGACCGGACCCCGCCCCACGGCGGGACCCGGCGCAGATTGAAACCCAAAACCTGAACTGAACCTAATATTGAACCTCTTAAGGTAAAACCGAAATGGGAAAAGAAACATCCGACAGAATACAGACCTCCCTGCTCAACAGCGCGGAGAAGAAACTGCTCGTCAAGCTGGCGGGCATGCAGCCCTCGTGGGTGACATCCGACTTCCTGACATGGCTCGGCGTCGTAGCGGCCGTGCTCTACGCCGTGTCGTGCTGGCTGGCGCAGTATAACGTCAATTTCCTCTGGCTGGCGTCGTTCTTCCTGGTGCTCAACTGGTATGGCGACAGCCTTGACGGCACCATGGCGAGGGTCCGCCAGACGCAGCGTCCGAAATACGGCTTCTTCATCGACCATTCGCTCGACGCCCTGACCACCTGCCTATTCTGCATGGGCCTCGGCCTGGCCCCGGTGATGAGGCTCGACCTGTCGCTGCTCATCATGGGCGGTTATCTCTGCATGTCGATCTACACTTACCTCTCGACCATAATCATGGACCGTTTCAGACTCACCTACGCGAGTCTCGGCCCCACGGAGGCCCGGCTGATAATCATCGGAGTGTTCATACTCTACATCTTCAATCCGTGGCCTGACGTCAGCGTCGAGATTCCCGTCTTCCACGCCGCATGGACGGTCTACGACTTCGTCGGCGCCGCCGTCGCCCTGATACTCTATTCGCTCTATATCTCGTCGATGGCGAGAGACCTGAAGTATCTCGCCCGCATCGACCCGCTGCCGCCCTTCAGGAAAGACAAATAACAGGCCCCACCGACCCAATCTGAAATACATGGCGAGAATACGGCTTGACAGAGTCAAAGACAAGATACTTCACAACGACGGCTTCATATACACGTTGCTGAGGTCGGGCGCGTCCGCGCAGCTTTGCGGATGGATCGACATGCTCGTATCTTTCGTGTCGTTCGCTTTCCTCGACATGACGCCATGGCTCTCGACGGCGACCGGCGCTCTGGTCGGCGGCATTTGCAACTGCATAATCAATTACAAATTCACATTCCACGCCCAGGGCATAGGCTGGCGCGCGGTCACAGTGAAGTTCATCATCGTATGGATCGGCTCGCTGCTGCTCAACAGTTTCGGCACCCAGATAATGTATTACGTGGTGCGCGACTGGGACTGGCTCAAGGCCACCACCGGGCTCGGCGACGACGCCATATTCCTCGGCTCGCGCCTCTTTGTCTCGCTCGTGGTCTCATTGGCGTGGAACTTCCTGCTGCAGCGCAACTTCGTGTTCCGCACCACGCGCCTCGACCCATACATCACACGCTGCTGGCACATTGTGGCAAGACATTTAAAAAGACGACAGAATGCAGACGAAACTGAATAAGGACGGCGAGCAGGTATATGTCTTCGACGAGTTCCCCGGCATCGAGGTGCGCCCCGATGTCGTCACCCTCAAGGACGTTGAGAAAGTCGCCCCCGTGGCCGCGAAGTTCCCAAGGCTCGTGAAGTGGCTGATGCATCTTCTCGAGATCGACGAGGTGAACCGCGTGCACTCGCGTTACTGCAAGGAGCCGGGGGCCCCGTTCGTGGCCCACCTTATCGAGGACGATTTCCAGATACCGCTTCAGGTCGACAACCGCGAGGTGCTCGACCGCTTCAAGGAGGGGGCGTTCATCACGGTCAGCAACCACCCGTTCGGCTCGGTCGACGGCATCGCGCTCATATACATTCTGACGCGTCTGCGCCCAGACTTCAAGGTGATGGTCAACATGGTCCTCAACCAGCTTTCGGCCATGCGCCCCAACTTCATCGCCGTCGATCAGTCGGCGTCGTCCGACCCCGAGAAACGCGCCGTGTCGGTGGCCGGCGTCCGCGAGGCAATCAGGATGATCAAGGAGGGGCACCCCGTGGGCTTCTTCCCGGCCGGGGCAATCGGCAAGACCGACAGCGAGGGCATCATCGTCGACCGCGAATGGCAGCCCACCGTGCTCCAGATCATCGGCAAGGCTAAAGTGCCCGTGATTCCGATTTATTTCCACGGCAGCAACACGCGCTTCTTCAACTTCCTGGGCCACCATTCAATCATCGGCCGGACGCTGATGCTCTGCCGAGAGATGTTCAAGAAGCGCCGCAAGCCGATGCGCGTCACGATCGGCGAACCCGTCATGCCTGACAAACTCGCCGAGTTCGGCCGCGACTACACCGCGATGGGCGCCTATCTGCGCCGCCAGACCTACCTGCTCTCCGGCCGCGAGATAACCTCCGTAGCAAAATAAGTAAGAAGTAATAAGCAAGAAGTCATTAAGTAAAAAGTAATAAGTAATAAGTAAGACGGGAGGGAAGCAGACGATGCGTCTTTATGCTTCCCTCCCGTCTTTTGAGTCTTTGAGTCTCCCGTCTTACTTATTACTTATTACTTATTTTTGGGTCTCCCGTATTACTTATTACTTCTTACTTATTACTTATTACTTATTACTTGACATCGACTTTGCGGCTCGGGGGCATCTTGGCGTTGCGCTCGGCCACGGCCTCGACCACGTTGTCGGCGAGCGTCGCGAATGCCCGCGCCTCCGCATCGGCGGTCTGCGGATCGTCTTCGAGCGCCACGGCCACGGGGCGTCCGTCGTCGGCATGGCTGCGGATGTCCATCACCAACGGTATGCGCGCCAGCAGACGCACTCCGCTCTGCTCGGCGAGCTTAACGGCGCCACCCTCGCCGAAGATGTAATAACGCTCGTCGGGATGCTGTGCGGGCGTGAACCACGCCATGTTCTCGACGAGTCCGAGGATGGGCACGTTCACCTTGTCGTCGGTGAACATCGCTATGCCCTTGCGGGCGTCGGCGAGCGCGACTTCCTGCGGCGTGCTGACCACCACCACACCCGTTATGCCGAGCGTCTGCACGAGCGTCAGATGTATGTCGCTCGTGCCCGGGGGCATGTCGATGAGGAAATAGTCGAGGTCGCCCCACCAGGCGTCGCTGATGAGCTGGCGCAGCGCGTTGCTGGCCATGCCGCCGCGCCACAACACGGGCTTGTCGCGGTCTACGAGAAATCCTATCGACAGCATCTTAACGCCATAGCGTTCGATAGGCTCAATCCAGTCGCGGCCCTCCTTGTTGACCATATAGAGGGTCTCGTCCTCTACTCCGAACATCTTGGGCATCGACGGGCCGAATATGTCGGCGTCGAGCAGGCCCACCTTGTAGCCCTTGGCGGCGAGGGCGACGGCGAGATTGGCGGAGACGGTCGATTTGCCGACGCCTCCCTTGCCGCTCGACACGCCGACGATGTTCTTCACCCCCGGCAGCAGGTCGGGTTTCTTCTCGGGCTGGGCCTGACGGAACTTCACGGCTATGTTGCCGCGCACCTCGACGTCGGGCGATATGTATGTGTTGATGGCCGTTTCGGCGGCCCGCACCACGCTCTTGATGAACGGGTCGGTAGGCCGGTCGAATATCAGCGAGAACGACACCTTGTCGCCGTCGATGCGGATATCGTCCTCGACCATGTTGTTCTCGACAAGGTTCTTTCCGTTGCCTGGATAACGCACGTTGCGCAGCGCGTCAAGTATCAGATTGGGATATAGAGTCATTGCGATTGTTTTTATCTCGGTTTGTCTCGGTTTGTCTTGGTTTATCTCGAGTATCTCGAGTTATCTCGTTTTGATTTCAGAAATTCGGGCGCGGCATGGCGCGGTAGTCGTCGCGTTCGATGTCGTCCTCACAGGGCTCGAGCAGCTCTCCTTCCTGGGGAAGGCGGAAGGATATCAGCTTGATCTTCTTGCCGCGCGCCAGCCATTGCTGTTCGTAATAGGTCTTGATCGACGACACCGGGTCGGCCTCGCCCGCGCCATAGAGGTCGTCGGTGCATCTAAGCGTCTCGAATCCGTTGAGCTCCACCAGCCGGCGCGTGTACTCGAACAGGAAGGGGGAGTCGGTCTTCAGGTTCACGATGCCGCCGGGTCGCAGGATTCTGCGGTACAAGGCAAGGAAACGCGTAGACGTCAGGCGCTTGCGGGATTTCTTCATCTGCGGGTCGGGGAAGGTGATCCACAGGCTGTCGACTTCCGCGGGGGCAAAGAAGCGGTCGATGTTCTCAATCTCGCACCGCAGGAAGGCTGCGTTCGGGATTCCGTTCTCCTCGACTTCCTTCGCGCCGGTCCACATGCGCGCCCCCTTGATGTCGATGCCGACGAAGTTGCGCCCGCGCTCCGACTTGGCGAGACCGACGGTGTACTCGCCGCGGCCGCAGCCGAGCTCGAGGGTCAGTGGGGCCGGCGAGGCGAACACGTCGCCGTTCCATTTGCCGGCGTGCTGGAAGCCGAGTCTAAGCAGCTCCTCGCGGGGATATTGCAGCACGCAGCCGAACCGCTCCATGTCGGCGAATTTCTTCAGTTTGTTCTTTCCCATATAGTCTTAACGTTGCCAGGTGAAGTTTTTCTTTTTGTTCGCGCGGTATTCGATGTCGAAGAAGAAGTTGGCCACTGGACGCGCCATCCAGAAAGGCACGACCGCCCACCAGAGCCTGACGGCCCCCAGCCGATGCGCCAGCCGGCGGTAATGATGGATCTCCATCCCCCAGAACGCCAGCACGGCCAGCGCCGCGAAGATGAGCGGATACAGACTCGGCAGACCGACGAAGGAGAGACCGACGGCGCAGCAGGGAACAGCCCACTGCAGGGCAGACAAAACCGCCGAGCGAATGAAGGGAGCGCGCGGCAGCCAGCGTTCGGTGAAACTGTATCTCGCCTTGCGTATGGCCCACACGCGGTTGGCGGCGGTGCCCCATTCGGTGGTCACTATGCTTTCGTCCGAAAGAACCACACGGGTGTTGTCGCCGCGGGCTATCTCGCTGATGAAGAGGTCGTCGTCGCCGCAATGGAGGTTGATCGACTTGGCGTAACCCTTATGGTCGAAGAAGACCGAGCGCCTGAACGCCAGGTTGTACCCGTCGCCGCGATACGGATGGCCGTCGATGGCATAACCGAGCCACAGACCGTCGCCGAGCACGTCGTCAAACTGCCGGAACCATTTGCGCGGGCCCGTCAGCTCGCGCATATCGAGTCGCGAGAGGCCGAGCGAGACGTCCGTCGCGCCGTCGCGGAACGGTGCCATGAGGTCCGAGAGCCAGCGCTCTGACGCGATGCGTATGTTGGCCACCGTGGTGACGATCACGTCGCCCTTGGCGGCCTTGATGCCGATCGTGTTGGCAAGTTTGCGGCGGCTCAGGTTGTGCGAGCCGGGCTGCACGAACGTGAAATAGAGGTTCTTGTAGACTCCGGCGTATCGCTCGGTGACTATGTCGGCATATTCGAGGTTTGAGTCGAGCACCACGACCACCTCGAAATCTGGGTAATCCTGCGCGAAGAGCTGCCGCAGCACGTCGTCAAGGACCTCGTCGTCGTTCTGACAGTGCACTATGACCGTCGCCTTGGGCATACGGTCCTCAGGGGTCTTGCCTTGACCGTCACGCCCCGCGTCATACGACGCGACACGCAGATATGGGCTCAGCCCGTAGAAATATGCCGCGGCTATCAGGATCACCAGCGTTCCGGCCAGCAGCCACGCCACAAATGATATCTCGAAAGAAAACATCGTGTTGATATGTGTATTTTTTGTATTCGGTCTGCAAAGTTAAGCAAAATAGCCGACATTTTCAACTGAAAACGTGACGCTCTTCGGTCCAAAACGACGCGCGATAAAACAAACCGGGCAAGACTGCCGTTAAAAATCTGAACACAAACACGAATTGAAATGGATTTCACACCGTTTGCCCGCCCACACTTCCTGCGACTGGCACGACGCACCGACATATGGGGCGCCGAGACCCGGCGCATCCAGCTCGGCGTGCTGGAGCGCCTGCTCCGCGAGGCGCGGCAGACGGAGACCGGTCGCCGCTACTGTTTCGCAGAGATTGCAGCCGACGCAGATGTATACTCCGCCTTCGCCTCGCGCGTCGAGACCAGAGACTACGAGGACATCCGCGCCGACGTGATGCGGATGGTCCGCGGCGAGCGCGACGTGCTGTGGCGGGGCGTCTGCCGCGACTTCGCGCAGTCGTCGGGGACCTCGGGCGGAAGGTCGAAATTCATTCCGGTCACGCGCGAGAGCCTGCGCCGATGCCATTACGCCGGCGCAGCCGACTGCGTGGCCCATTACCTGCGCCATAATCCCGCCTCGCGCATATTCTCGGGCAAGGCGTTCGTGCTCGGCGGCTCGTTCGCCTCGCAGCTGCGGGCCGACGACCCGCGTGTCCGCGTCGGCGACCTCAGCGCCACGCTCATCAGCCGCATCAACCCGCTCGCCAACCTCTTCCGCGTGCCCGACAAGAAGACGGCTCTCATGCCCGACTGGGAGACGAAACTCCCCGCTCTGGTCCGCGCCTCGTCACACGCCGACATAACCAATCTCTCGGGTGTGCCTTCGTGGTTCCTCACCGTGATCAAGGAGGTGATGAAGGCCCGGGGCGCTGAGAGGATCTGCGACGTCTGGCCAAATCTCGAGGTCTTCTTCCACGGCGGCATATCGTTCGAGCCCTACCGCGAGATCTACCGTAGCCTGACAGACCCCGCGAAGATGCATTTCGTGGAGACATACAACGCCTCCGAGGGATTCTTCGCCGTGCAGGACGACCCCGCCGACCGATCGATGCTGCTCATCATCGACAACGATGTTTTCTATGAGTTCATCGACGTCTTCGATGCCTCGGCACGCCCGGTGCCGGCCTGGGAGACGGAAGCCGGCCGCGTCTACGAGCTGGCGGTCACGTCGAGCAACGGCCTGTGGCGATACCGTCTGGGCGACACGGTGCGGGTCGAGTCTGTCGCGCCGCTCAAGATCCGGGTGGCCGGGCGCACCAAGACGTTCATCAACGCCTTCGGCGAGGAACTGATGGAAGACAACGCCGAGCGCGCCGTAGCCGAGGCCTGCCGGACCACCGGCGCCGAGATATCGAACTACACTGCGGCGCCGGTGTTCGCCACCGGAACGACACGCGGACGTCACCAGTGGCTCATAGAATGGGCGAAAGCTCCCGCCGACACGGCCGCGTTCGCAGCCGCGCTCGACAAGGAGCTTCGCATACTTAATTCGGATTACGACGCCAAACGGTCGCACACCATATTTCTCGACCCGCCGGAGATTGTGCCGCTGCCGGCCGGAACGTTCTGCCGCTGGCTCGAAAGCGTCGGCTCGCACCGGCTCGGAGGTCAGCGCAAGGTGCCGCGCCTGAGCAACGACCGCCGCATCGCCGACGAGATAATTAAGATTTCAAAGACGAATCAAGACAAATCGAGATAAATCAAGACTAATCCCGATTTATCCCGATCCGTCCCGATTCTCGAGATTCCCGAGGTTCTCGACAATCTCGATTATAGTCACTTCAACTTCACGACCTTCGTGACGCCGCCGCTGATCACCTTGACCACGACGACCTGAGCCGTGTCGCCGTCGGAGAGGGTGCAGGTCTCCGTGCCGGGACGCGCCTCGGCCATAACCATGCCGTCGGCCGAGAACACGCCGACATAATCGACGGGCTGCGTCGAGGTGACGCTGATCTCTCCGCCAATGCGGCGCACGCTGATGTCGGCGCCCTCGGCGATGATGTCGCCTACAGACACATCGAACTGGCCGATGGTGAAGAGCCCCCATACGGGGTGAGCCTTCCAGGCGTCGTTGGTGCCCTTCATCACGCTGAGCTTTATGTCATAGCGGCCCTCGGGGTTCTCGAGGCCTGAGAACGCCGTCGCATCCACATCGTCGACTGGAGCCGAATGACGCTCGGCGTCGATGATCGTAAGCGACTTCATGTTGCGGAACGCGTGGGCACCGATGCTGCTGACGGCCGGCCCGAGCGTCAGCGTGTCTGTGCGGGTGTCGTTGGCGAAAGCTGCCTCTCCTATCGTCGGAGTGTTGACCGAAACCTTTCCGGCCGCCGTGTGGGCAAGCGCGAGCACAGGCACGTTGTTGTCGCCAAGCGGCACGTAGGCCAGCGCGCCGTCGTTGAAGAACGCACCCGTGCCGATGTTGACGTCGTGGTTGGTGCTGATGGTCACGCTCATCAGGTTGGGCATGTCGGCGAAAGCATATGCCCCGATTTCCGACACTGAGCTGAGGTCGAGCTCTTCGAACGCCGTGCCGCGGAACGCGGACCTGCCGATCTTGGTCACCGATACGGGTATCGACTGGCAGAACTTGTCGCAACCGTCGAACATCGCCTCGGGAATCTCCGTGACGTCATAGTCATACTCCACCAGCGTGAGCGCGTCGCAGTCCTTGAAGACCCCCTTGCCGAGCTCGACGTCGTTGGGGAAACGCACCTTCTGAAGAAGGTCGCAGTCAGACCAGGCCATGTCGCCGATACGCGTCACAGAGGGTGGTATCACCAGCGTGCGAACCTTGGTCGAGGCGAAGGCTCCGTCGCCGATTGTCGTGACCGACGCCGGGAGCCGGCATATCGACACGTTGGTTCCGATGAGCATGTAGGGCGGAATCTCGTTGGCGGCATACGATGTGCGGCCGGCGTACGACTCCCCCTCGGGATAGGTGTAGGCCGAGACCTGAAGCATCGTCATGTCGACCATCGTGACCGAAGGAGCCAGGCCCTGCAGCAACACGAGGTCGCGTACATCGGCCGTGCCCTTGAGTGTCAGTCGGTCGTCTCTGGTCGTGCGCACTGCGGTCTGATTCTCTTTCAGACTGCCCGGAGTCACATTGATCTCGAGCGCGGACGCACCCGTGGATATGAGCGCGAGTGTTCCCGCTATCAGTATATGTCTTGTCATAACGAACTAATTTCCTTCAAAATTAATAAAAAAAACCGAATTCCCTCGCAACTTTACGGAAATACATCTCGCGTCAGTTTATTACCAGCACTTTCGACACCTTGTTGAAGGTGTCGTCGTTGGGGCCGTTGCTTGCGATCACGAAGTATACTCCGGCCGGAACGCGCTTGGTATTGAGGTTGGTCACGTCCCAGCGTGCCGTGCCTCCCTCGGCGCGGCCGCATTCCTTTATGAGGTTTCCGGCGGCGTCGACTATCTTGACCATCGCGTCGCCCGGCAGGCCGTCGATGGTGACATAGCCGTAATATTCGGGGCGCACCGGATTGGGCCAGCAACGCACGTCGCTGTCCGAGCCCGTTATGCCGCTGCCCGACAGGAAGAACTCGCAGAGGCCCTTGTTGGTCGACAGCATCAGCGAGTTGGTCTCGGGGTTGTGGCAGGCCGTATAGATGGTGTTGTCGGGAAGTTCGGAATTCTCGGCGGTGTATGTGCGCAGCACCTCGCGGCCGTCCGATGACGTGCAGACGAGGCCGGCGCCCAGGGTGGCGAACCACTTGTTGCCGTCATAGTCGGAGATGATCTTGGTGGTCGGCACGCCGGCCAGCAGATAGTCGGCCAGGTTGGTGCCGTCGTTGCGGGCCACCTTGATGCGGCGCACCGATTCAGGATTGTCGAACATGTCCTTGGGGCGGAACGTGAAGAGGCCGTCGGGGGCGCAGACCCATACGAGCCCGGTCTGAGGGTCTTCGTACCAATTGTAGATGCCGGGGAATTCAACCCCCGAGCCGTCCTGGTCGTAGATCTTCTTGATGGTCACCATCCGGTCGTCGGAGGTGTCGTCGATAGTGCCGTTATGGTCGAGCAGCACTATGGGCGTACGCGTGGTGTTGCCGTAAGCCAGCACCAGATTCTTGCTCTCCGACGATTTCAGAGGGAGCACCATCGGGTTGTTTCCGGTTGCCACGCCGTCAATGCGGATCTGTTTCCATCCGTGCACGCCGGCCGGCGTGGTCGAGGCGGCTCGCTCTGCGGGGGGCCATACCCACAGCTCGGTGTACGAGCTAACGCCGTCGTTCGTCCGGAGTTCCGGATTGACGAATGCCGTCCAGAGATTGCCTTGGTTGTCGAACTGCGGCGGGGCGAAAACGCACTGCTGCCTCCATGTCGAGGGCTTGGCGTCCTCGGGCGCGTTCTGGTCGGGGTTGTCGGGAGCGATCGCCACGAAACCGGGAAGGCCGTTTCCGCCGAACATGTCGGAGGGTTTCGACATATGGATCGAACGCTCCGGATTGCGCAGGTCGAGACGCAGCAGGCCGGCCACCTCCGAGCCGCAATACACATGGTCGGTGTTGTTGGGGTCTATGGCCAGACCGAACGGATTGTCAATCCAGAGGCCCTGCATGTCGGTGCAGTAGGTCGTGGAGAGAGGGGTCCAGTTCATGTCCTTGTATCCGGAGATGAGGTCGGGAGTCCGGACTACGGCGCCGGTGAAGGGTATCTCATAGCCGTGGTTCCTGACCAGAGTGCCGAATTCGGGATGATACGCCATGGAATAGCACCAGAAGGCGTTGGAGGCGTTGGGCAGGAAGCGGTCGCGCAGCAGCGACCAGTTGCCGCTGCCGTCGGCCGGGGCGCGCAGGCATGAGAAGCCCTTGCGGCCGGTGGAGAACCAGAAGTCCCGCCCGTCGATGCTGCCGATAGCCGACATCTCATATCCCGGCGGGGTCTTGGTGTAGCCCGACTTGCGGTCGGTGCCGAACCAGAACACGCCGCCGCCGGAGGCCACGGTGATGCCGCCGCGGCCACGCTGCAGACCGATGATCGGAGTCTGCATGACGCGCGTCATGCCTATGCCGGATGCGTTCTCGACGGTGCGCGCCAGACGCTGCGTGTCGTCGGTGCCCTGGAAGAAATAGAGCGTGTCGCCGACAGGACTGATGCGCGTCACGCGGCTTGTCGAGGGCACGGCCGTGAAGTTCGAGAACGAGAACTCCGTGGGCGAGCCGTAGAAGAGTCCGGCGTCGGTGCCGAGCCAGAGACGTCCGTCGTGGATGGCGGCCGAGTTGACCCTCGCGTTGAACATGCGGGACGTAGACACCTCATGCAGCGTGCCGTCGACCATTACATATCCGAAATTTGTGGCGAGATATATGTTGCGGCCGTCGAACGTGATGTCGTTTACGGTCTTGTCGAGCGACGAGTCGGCCGCCTTCAGTCCGGGGATGTTGACCACATTGCCGTTGTCATAAAGCAGGTCGATGTTGCCGTCGGCGTATGTCACCACCAGATAGCCGGCGTCATAGTCGTAGCCGATGCAGCGCACGGTGTTGGACGACAACAGGTTCGACGGGTTGAGGCCCACCAGCTCCTCGTCTTCTTTCGAAAAGCGGAACAGCACCCCGTAAAGTTCCGAGATGCGTCCGTTGGTGCGTTTGTATTCGCGGCTCGTGCCGAGGAAATAGACATATTTCGGGGTATCGCATATGGTGACGACCTGGCCGTCGAACGACGGGTGCAGTCTCCATGACGAGTCGAACGCCGACGCGGGCAGCACTCCGGCGGTCCCGAGGACCATGAGCAGGAACGCGCACAGGAAATCGCGCAGCCTGCGCATGGCGCGGCCGCGATGGGAGATGGCGTTCTTCTCGTCGGCCGTCATCTCCGCGAAACATCTGCCTGTCTCTTCGGCCACGAAAACTGGGTCGTAGCCGAAACCGCCGTCGCCGTGCGGCTCGGTGGAGATCGAACCTTCCACCCGGCCCTCGAACGTGCGCTCCTCGCCGTCGGCTATCAGCGCGATGACGGTCGAGAAATGTGCGCCGCGACGCTCCTGCTCCACGCCCTTCATGGCGTCGAGGAGTTTGGCGACATTGTCGGCCGGCCTGCAGTGCTCGCCCGCATAGCGTGCGCTCAGAACGCCCGGAGCCCCGTCGAGGGCGTCGACCATCAGACCCGTGTCGTCGGCGAAACAGTCGTGTCCGTAACGTTCCTTGACCCAGCGCGCCTTGATCAGCGCGTTGCCCTCAAGCGTATCGGCCGTCTCCGGGATGTCGTCGTGACACCCTATCTCGGCCAGCGACACAATCTCGAACCCGTCGCCTATGATCTGACGGGCCTCCTCGAGCTTATGGGTATTGTTGGTTGCAAAAACAAGTCTCTTGATTCTTTTCATCAAATTTCTAACGTAAAACGACATTCTGATATTGCAGGTGTTGCACGACGGCAAAACTTTTTGTAACTTTGCCGACAAACGACAGCACACACCGTTTTGACCAACCGAAACTGATTGAAATGACGAATGCCTTTCAGCGAACGATCCTGTCCTACATAACGACGGCGGCGATATGCTTCTGCGCTATGACGGCGCAGGCGGACGTCTCCGACGAAGTGACATGTCCGAACCTGAACGTCAGCCCCGCTCCGGGCACGTTCGTCACCTCCGGCGTCGTCAGGCATTTCACCGTGCGTGCGAAGTCTGAGTCCCCCCGGGTGTTGATTCCCGCCGACGACCCTTCGGCGTGGCCCGTGCTGACCTGCGGCGCCGACACGCTGAGGCTTAGCCCCGTGCCGTCGGATGATATGAGCGAATGCCGGCTTGTGCCCGTATCTGATATTCCGGCGGGAGCATGGACGCTACACATACCGGCCAGATGCTTCACGATAGAGCCCACGCCCGAAGAAATCTCGTTCATGCCTCTCGCCGACGACGTCCTGTCGCAGCTCTCGGCCACAGGATACTGGCATATCGAGGGCGAACCCTGGACAGAGACACCGATGTTCACAATCCACGACGACGACACGCTCGACGGCACGATTCCCTCGTCTGGTCCGTCGCCATGGATGCGCGGCGGTTATTTCAGCACTCTCTACCCTGTGCTCGAAAGCCTGGGACTGCGCGGCTGCCTCTCGATGGAGGGGTGGCGGGTCGGATTCACTGACAATCCTCCAGCCCTCAACGACAACGGCCGGATTGCAAAGATATTGCAGGACTCCGCGGGATGGGAGATTCAGTCGCATTCCATGACAGCACGATACCAGACGAACAGCTGGGTCGTGGACTCGATCGATAGCCCGCTCGCCGACAAGATCCTGCGCGAAGCGAACTATTCGGGTCTGCGGAGCAACAACACTACGTCGGTCTACGACCTCAAGACCGGTCGGAACTGGTATGCAAGCCCGGAGCGCGACAGATGGATAGCCGTCCCCACGCCGTGGATCAAGCCATATCTCGGCGACTATGAGACACGCCGCATCGTGATGTATAACCCGTCGTTTCCGATCGACTACCAGTGGGACGAATGGTTCCGCATCGCCGAGAGCCTCGGCATCCACGGCAACGCGTGGGTCACTCCGGGCCCCACCTCCTCACATGCGGTTATCCCGCTCATCAACAAGGTGTGCCCCAACGGCTTCGAGTCTGACGGCCAGACATTCTACAATCTGCCTCCACTGCGCTCCACTGTGACGCGCCTTATGATGGAAGGACAGGCGGCTCCGGGCTACAAGGGTGAGCAGACCACCGACAACACATTCAACGGCAGCCACTTCAACTTTTTCCTTCGTCAGATCGACGAGGCGCGCGAGAAAGGGGCCTGGATTGTCATGGGACTCCATGCCTATCGTCCCTGCTGGGTCAACTATATTCCGGGAACGCTCGTTTCGGAGGGAGGCACCTATCCCGACGCATGGGTGAACCCGATGGAGAATGTCGATCCGCACAAGGACGGCAGTCTCGCGCCTCCCCCGGAGCTCGGCATCTCCGACTGGAGCGAATGGCGTCCCTGCCCCGGCACGCGCCTTGAGATGCTGTGGGCACTGCTCGGTTATGCGCGCGACTCGGGAATGCTCAACGTGACCAGCTCGGAGGCTTTCGCCAGGATGGGCAACCGAGTGGCCGAAGGCTATTACATCCGCGGCGTCCAGGTTGGCAACGACACCGGGCGCGGCATCAAGGGCACACGCGCCATGTATCCGCATTATGTCGTGGGGGCCAACGGCGAGGAGGGATATTACAACTACGCCATGTCAGAGCCGCTGACGGTCGAATACGATGTGGTCACCGACATCATGACCGGCATCGACTGCCCCGATTCCGACACTGGCTCCACCGCCGGCAAGATGCGCGCCGTGTCGGTCGACGGCACCGTGCGCGAGGTCCGCTCTCCCGACGAACTCCCCGCCGGCCTCTGGATCATCGACGCCCGCAAACACCTCGTCCGCTGACCCGGCCCTATTCGAAGTGTTCAGTCCTTCTTGTATTGCAAGGTCGGCCTAAGCCCCATTGATATGTCTCCCATCGCTTCGATGGGAGACATATCAATGGGGAGCACATGATCCATTGCGTCACTTTGTCCGACCCGAAATATAGTTTGCAGCTGATGAGCGACGGCTATATTATCAAAGACTTCATCAACGAACTGGGGGAAACAATGTAGCGCCCGATTCTCCAATCCGCAACAAAGATAACAGATTACATTTGTTATATTGGTGTAATTAAATTATCTTTGTAAAAAATTGGAATCACCGATATGGAGCACGACAACACTTATATCCGTTTCGACTGGGCTATCAAGCACATGCTCAGGGACAAAAGCAACTTCGGAATCCTCGAGGGCCTTATCTCCGTACTCCTCAACGAGAAGGTCGAAATTGTTGAACTTCTTGAAAGCGAGTCGAATCAGGACTCCGACAACGACAAGTTCAACCGTGTCGACATCAAGGCGAAGAACAGCAAGGGCCACCTGATCATCGTGGAGGTCCAGCTGACTCGCCAATTATACTATCTGCAACGGATTCTCTACGGAGCATGCAAGGCAATCACCGAGCATATCGGACTGGGCGATCAGTACGACAAGGTGAAGAAGGTGTATTCAATCAGTATTCTTTATTGCGACTTCGGCAAAGGTGATGACTATGTATATCACGGAGAAACGAGATTCACGGGTATCCATACGGGCAACGACCTCTATGTCAACGTCAAGGAAGAGGGTGTGATTGTGCCCCATCTGCCCCGAGAGGTGTTCCCGGAATATTACCTTGTGCGGGTGAACGCATACGACAAGATTCCCGACTCTCCGCTCGACGAGTGGCTCACATACCTTAAGACGGGCAAAGTGAAGGAAGACACGCGCACACCGGGTCTTCAGGAGGTGAAACTCAAACTTCAGTATCTGTCGATGTCTCCCAAGCAACGCCGGGCTTACGAAGAACACATAGATACACTCAGGTATCAGGATGACGTGCTTAACACCGCACATGAAGAGGGACATGCCGAAGGTCGTGCCGAAGGTCGTGCCGAAGGTCGTGCCGAAGGACGCGCCGAAGGTCGTGCCGAAGGACTTGCCGAGGGAATCGTCAAGGGCCGCGAGGAAGGTCTGGCCGAGGGTCGTATTGAGGGTATTATGGCTGTTGCGCGAAATATGATCTCGCGGGGTATGGACAACGAAGCCATCTGCAACGCCACCGACCTCACGGCCACGGAAGTAGACGCCATACGCAAGAAATTCGGCACAACATAGTTTAGCACTGCTGCCGGATGTTGCCGTAGATGCGGGCGGAGCGGAGCGCGAGCGACGCGCCGAGGAGCAGGACGGTCTCGCTGGCGGCCCAGACGATGGCGCTGCCGGTGGCTCCCATGCGACCGACGAGCGCGATGTTGAGCGCGACGCCCACAACCGCCGCAACCGCCGTGATCGACAAAATAGCCCGGTCACGTCCCAGCGGCACAAGAGCCTGCATCGTCAGCATCTGCTCGAGACCCACCAACAACAGAAAAGGCATCATGACGCGTATCGGAACGACCGCCCCCTCGTATCCCGCTCCCGACAACAGCCATACGACCTCGGGCGCATACGCCTCGACAGCCATTATGACCGGCAGAGTCAGCAACGACATCCACACCACACTGCGCCGCATGTAGCGTCCGAACCTCTCCATTTCTCCCTCGGCCGCCAGCGAACTCATACGCGGCAACATCACCGCGGTGAACGATGCATAGAGCGAGATGAGTATCGACATCAGCTTCATGGCCGTGGCGTAATACCCTACCTGCGTGTCGTCGGTCACGAAACCGAGATATGCCACATTGAGCGTCGTGTAGGCCGTCGTGAGCAGCGTATACATGCCGAAGCCGAAGAACGGACGCGCATACCGCCGCAGACTGACAGGCCCGGTCCAACTCAGCAGCCGACGGCTGCGGACCATGTTGACCGCCGCCGTCACGACCACCACGAGCATCGTCAGCACATAGTAGACCAACGTGTCGCCGGCATCGCGCACGAACACGAACACCCCCACCACATAGAGCCCGCGTATCGCCAGAGACCTCAGCGTGACATACCTGAAATCCTCCAGACCGCGATAGATCCACTCGATCAGAAAGAGATTGAACACCAGCTTCGACATCCCAACCAGCATCATCCGCCAGTTCTGGGCGAGCTGGGGCACAAGGATTGTGGCCGCCGCCATCCCGACGAGGCACGCGAGAGTGAGCAGGCCGTTGAGCGCAAGCAGGCTCCGCGCCGCCTCGCCGAGACGCGCACGGTCGCCCCGGGCACGCGCCGTCTCGCGCACACCGACTATCGATATGCCCATCATCGAGAAGAGGATGAAATAGGTGGCGATGCTGTCGATGAAGCTGACCAGACCGATGTTGCCGACGCCGAGCACCCGCGACACGTATGGATACACAAGGAGCGGGAACACGTAATGCGCGCTCGTCAGCAGTGTGCTGTAGAAAAGATTTTTCGTTATTCCCGCCATATGAAGATCGCTTGCGGCCACTTAATGCGCCCGTTCTGCAAAATTAATGAAAATTTTTTGTAATTTTGCATATTCAAGGCAAGAAGCGTGTCCGCACGCCTCCTCCAGACCATTTCACGCAATAATTCAGACTACGATATAATGGAATACAACCACCGAGAAATCGAGAAGCGCTGGCAGCAATACTGGCGCGACAACCGCATCTACGAGGTGAAGGAAGACCCTTCGCGTCCGAAATTCTACGTGCTCGACATGTTCCCCTACCCTTCGGGAGCCGGACTCCATGTGGGCCACCCGCTTGGCTACATCGCGAGCGACATCTACGCGCGCTACAAGCGTCAGCGCGGTTTCAATGTGCTCCACCCGATGGGTTATGACGCCTACGGCCTTCCCGCCGAGCAGTACGCCATTCAGACTGGCCAGCACCCCGAGAAGACCACAATGGAGAACATCGCCCGCTATCGCGAGCAGCTCGACAAGATCGGATTCTCGTTCGACTGGAGCCGCGAGGTGCGCACCTGCGACCCGGCATACTACCGCTGGACGCAGTGGGCCTTCATGCAGATGTTCAATTCATATTTCGACCTCGACGCCGGAAAGGCCATGCCCATCGACCGCCTCACGGCCCACTTCGAAGCCAACGGCAGCGAGGGTATCCATCCCGCCGCCACACGCGAGCTGAAATTCACGGCCGACGAGTGGAACGCCCTCTCCGAGCGCGAGAAGCGCGAGCGTCTCATGAACTACCGCATCGCCTATCAGGGCGAGACGATGGTCAACTGGTGTCCTCAGCTCGGTACGGTACTCGCCAACGACGAGGTCAGCGAGGGCCTCAGCGTCCGCGGCGGTTATCCGGTTGAGCAGAAGATGATGAACCAGTGGTGCCTGCGCGTGTCGGCCTATGCCCCGCGCCTGCTCGACGACCTTGACTCGCTGCAGTGGAGCGACTCGCTCAAGGAGACTCAGCGCAACTGGATCGGACGCTCCGAGGGCGCCGAGATGCGCTTTGACGTCGCAGATTCCGATATCTCGCTCGAAATCTTCACCACGAGGGCCGATACTGTCTTCGGCGTGACGTTCATGGTGCTCGCCCCGGAGTCGAAATATGTCCCCATGCTCACCACCCCGGACCGCAAGGCCGAGGTCGACGCATACCTCGATGAGGTGAAGCACAAGACCGAACGCGAGCGTCAGATAGAGAAGAAGGTATCGGGCGTGTTCACCGGAAGCTATGCGGTCAATCCCCTCACTGGCGAGAAGATTCCCGTCTGGGTCAGCGACTACGTGCTGGCCGGATACGGCACGGGAGCCATCATGGCCGTTCCCGCCCATGACTCGCGCGACTACGCCTTCGCACGCCATTTCAATCTGCCCATCATCCCCCTCATAGAGGGCGCCGACGTCTCCGAGCAGAGCTTTGACGCCAAGGAGGGCAGAATGATCAACTCCAAGGGCCCCAAACTCGACCTCAACGGCCTTGAGGTGAAGGAGGCGATCGCCAAGACCAAGAAATTCATCGAGGAGACAGGCCTCGGAAAGGTGAAGGTCAACTACCGTCTCCGCGACGCGATCTTCTCGCGCCAGCGCTACTGGGGCGAACCCTTCCCCGTGTACTATAAGGAGGGCACGGCCTATCTGATGGAAGAGAAGGATTTGCCGCTGCTGCTGCCCGCCGTGTCGAGCTATCTGCCCACCGAGGACGGCCAACCCCCTCTGGCCCGCGCCGAGGGCTGGACCACCCCCGAGGGCTACCACATCGAGGTCTGCACGATGCCAGGTTTCGCGGGCTCGTCGGCCTACTATCTGCGCTACATGGACCCGCACAACGACAAGGCCCTCGTCGGCCGCGAGGCCGATGAATACTGGCGCGACGTCGACCTCTATGTCGGCGGCGCGGAGCACGCTACGGGCCACCTGATATACTCGCGGTTCTGGAACAAGTTCCTCTTTGACCTCGGCGTCGTGGCCGAACCCGAGCCGTTCAAGAAGCTCGTCAACCAGGGCATGATCCAGGGCCGGAGCAACTTCGTCTACCGCGTCAAGGGCACCAACACGTTCGTCAGTCACGGCCTGCGCAAGCAGTATGACACGACGCCCATCCGCGTCGACATTTCGATGGTCGACAACGACGTGCTCGATACCGAGCGTTTCCGCGGCTGGCGCCCCGAGTTCGCCGACGCGGAGTTCGTGCTCGAGGATGGCCGCTATGTCTGTGGCAACGCCGTGGAGAAGATGTCGAAGTCGATGTTCAACGTCGTCAATCCCGACGATATCGTCGACCGCTACGGTGCCGACACGCTGCGTCTCTACGAGATGTTCCTCGGCCCGGTCGAGCAGTCGAAGCCCTGGGACACCAACGGAATCGACGGCGTGAACCGCTTCCTCAAGAAACTCTGGGGTCTATTCGACAAGGCCGACCTCGCGTCCGACGCCGAGATGACCCGCGAGGAGAGCAAGAGCGTCAACAAGCTCATCAAGAAGGTGACGGCCGATATCGAGAACTTCTCGTTCAACACATCGGTGTCGGCGTTCATGATCGCCGTCAACGAACTTTCGGCCATGAAGTCGACCAACCGCCGCGCGCTTGAGCTCATCACGCGCGTCATCGCCCCCTTCGCGCCGCACATGGCCGAGGAGTTCTGGCACCGTCTCGGCCACGAGGGCAGCGTCGTCGACTCCGAGTGGCCCGCATATGACGAGTCGGCGCTCGCCGAGGACACCGTGAAGTATCCCGTGTCGTTCAACGGCAAGACCCGCTATATGATCGAGGTCGCCGCCGGAGCGTCGAAAGAGGAGGTCGAGAAGGCCGCCCTCGGCGACGCCGCGGCCGCCAAGTGGCTCGCCGGCAAGGAGCCGCGCAAGGTCATCGTCGTGCCGGGCCGCATTGTCAACGTCGTCATATAAGTAAGTAAAAAGTAAGAAGTAAGAAGTAAGAAGTAAGAAGTAAAAAGTAATACGGGCTGATGCTTTCTAATCATTAATCATTTATCATTAATCATTTATCATTTATCATTTATCATTGCCCGTATTATTTATTACTTATAACTTATTACTTATTTATAACCTTAAATTCAAGCGATTATGAAACTTAAACCAATGGCAGCCATGCTGCTTTCGGCCCTCTGCGCCCTGCCCGGCGCGTCCGCCGCCGACAAGGGTCTCGGGCATCTTCAGGCCTCTTCGCCTGCTCCTGAATGGCTCGAATCGGCCGTAATCTACGAGGCCAACCTGCGTCAGGGCACTCCCACGCGCGATTTCAAGGGTCTGCAGCGCGAGCTGCCCAGACTCCGCGACCTCGGCGTCGACGTAATCTGGCTCATGCCTATCCACCCGATCAGCAAGGAGCAGCGCAAGGGTACGCTCGGCTCATACTATGCCGTGCAGGATTACAAGGCCGTCAATCCTGAGTTCGGCACGATCGAGGACGCCAAGGAGTTCGTGCGCACGGCCCACAGCCTGGGCATGAAGGTGATTCTCGACGAAGTCTGCAACCACACGGGCGCCGACAACGCCTGGATCAAGGAGCATCCCGGACGTTTCGCTCGCAACGATAAGGGCGAGATGTACGGTCCATACGACTGGACCGACGTCTGCAAGCTCGACTATACCAACCCCGACACCCGCGCCGCTATGATTGACGCCCTCTCGTTCTGGGTGAAGGATGTCGATATCGACGGCTACCGCTGCGACGTGGCCGGAGAGGTACAGACCGATTTCTGGGAGGAGGCCCGCCCGAAGCTGCAGGCCATAAAGCCGGTGATGATGCTCGCCGAGGCCGCCAAACCGGAACTTCTGCTCAAGGCGTTCGATGTGGACTACGCCTGGCCGATGAAGGATGTGTTCAACGCCATCGCCGCCACCAAGGGCGTCAACTCATGGGCCGTGAAGCATGACGAGAAGCGGCCTTCGATGACGGCACAGGACATTCCGGCCCTCATTGAGCGTCAGAAGAAGGAATATCCCGCAGGCTCGATCCACATGAACATGGTGACCAACCACGACCTCAATTCGTGGGAAGGAACGGAGTTCGACCGTTTCGGCCCCGCCACGGGTGCTTTCGCCGTGCTGAGCTACACGCTGCCGGGCGTGCCGATGATGTACACCGGCCAGGAAGTGGGCTTCAACCACGCGTTCGAGTTTTTCGAGGCAGACAGCATCACGCCTTCGTACACGGCCAACGAGTTCACGACTTTCTATGAGGTCCTCAACTCGCTCAAGCACAAGAACCGCGCGCTCGACGCCCGCGTTCCGGCCACCTTCCACAAGAACGCCGACAAGGATATCCTGGTGTTCTCGCGCGAGAAGGGCGACAACCGCGTAATGGTGATCGCCAACCTGAGCAACGAATCCCGCAAACTCAAGCTCGGACAGGAAGCCGCCCTGCTCGATGGTCTCGCCGACTGCTTCACCGGCGTCGCCGGTCCGCTGCCCGAGACACTCCGTCCCTGGCAATACATCGTCCTGACGAAATAGACTTTTAGTAGTAAATTTACAATTGGGCCGCTTCCTTTCGAAAGCGGCCCAATATTTTTCATCATTCGTATCTTACCGGGCGATATATTTCTTGCCGTTCATAATGTAAAGGCCCTTTTCGTTTTCTCCGAATCTCGTTCCGTCGGGTCGATACTTGACGCCATTTTCAACAGCATCGTTTTCTATTTCGCCTATACCGTTTGTTCCGGCCTCATAAACCACGCCGGAACAACCTGTGACCACTCTCTTAAGCGTAGTGGTGACCTCTGGAAAGAGCGAATAGCACTGGTTTGTGAATCCGGCTATGCTCCCGAGACCGTATATCCACTTCGTCGAACCTATCTTTGCATCCGGATCCGACGTATCCGCTCCTTCAGGAAATATATCGACATGTCTGTAGGAATACGGAATATCATTGAAAGTAAAGCTTGGATCATTACCGACACCCCACTCCCAATTGTAAGACTCGTCAACGAGAGTACCATCCCATTTCATAGGAGTTAATTTCTTGGGTTCCTCAGCTGGTCGTGAAAACATATATATCAAACGCTCATCACCACCAGTATCGTTCAGAGGCAATGCATATACACACTGAAACTTCAGCGATATACGCACATATGAAACAAGTTCTTTCTCTCCTCCGTCAACTGAAAGCCACAGCTTCAGATACTCTTTTCCATTGATGGTTTCAGCACCCTCAATCGACTGCTTAAGACTTACCACAGGAGCTTCCGGATCAAGATTCGATTTCATCTCCACCTCCCAGGTCGTTCCCTCCTCTATGTAGCGTATGTGCTGGTCGCATTTCTCGGGACCTGTTGTCTCAATGCACAGACCCGGCAAAACAGCCACAACAGCAAGTATCGCGAGCAGAATTAATTTTTTAGCCATACTTAACTTATTTTTGAATTTTCACACCGAAGAATGATGTGAAGTTATAATACTTCCCATCTATGCATTCGTCGGAATAATATACGTAATCATTTGAATCTGAAATATCTTTGTCGGCATCTGCCCAATATATATTGAATGACAGTATGTCGGCTTCTTCAGGAGATCCTCCAGGTTTGTATACATTCTCTCCACCGATAACAATGAAGCAAGTCTTGTTTGCATTCTCGTCTTCCGCACTTACCAACACCATATATCCGTCGTATAGCAGTGACCAGACCTCAGACGAATCATAATATTCTTTTAGGTCTGATACGGAACAGCCGAGATTTTTTAACGCATTCCAAGCGTTTGGCATCTCCGTCACGGAATTGTTCGGATTGTAGTCAGTTTGCATATCTTTCCCTAATTCATTGATTAAGGTCGACATTGCAGCAACACCTCCTTCATAGGAATAAAAGAACGTCATATAGATATCTCTGTCTATCAACGTATTGATTGGTGGAAAGTACGGTCCGAACCCAGGACCTTGATTGATACAATAATTTATTTTTTTGAAATCGAATTCGGATCCTCTGTAAATCAGTGAATTCCTCGTATTGGCAACAAGCACCGCTCCACATGTAGGAACACATCCGGTGTCACAGCCGGGATGATCGCGCAATACATATTGGTTGAATGGATCTCCTGAATGCACTCTCGCCGCTATTGAACGCTTAATGTAATGATGGAAATGATCCACTCCACACGCCCTGAATTTATCCTCGTTTTCCTTGGCAAGATTGCTGTTTCTTTTTATCAATGAGGTTTCAAGACTTTTCAGAAAGGGATCCTTGATAATTCCGTCAACTACATAAATATCACCACTATTCCCATATGCGACCACAGGATATGAGCGAGCGTCATTGGCAATCACTGCGAAGCCCTGATTATTCCTGAAATGGATTACATAAGCGATTGTGTCGGAAGGGAAATGTTTCCGAAATGATTTGTCACTGAGAGTGATATACTCTACAGTATAACTTCCCGTTTTGATTCCTTCTCTCTGAAGACTTTGAGAGGCGTATAGGAGCGCCTCCGCTTCAGTCAGCACGTCGGCCTGAGGCTGTTGCAGACTACGGGTTTCTAAGGATGCCTGTTCCCTATCCTTGAGCGGCTCGTCAATATCGGAGCAGGCACCCAATACCACCGCGACCAGAAGGGAGACAAGAATCGGAAGAAACCGATTCGATGTTGGTTTAGTTATCATGGCTTAATAAATTTGGTTGTATGTCGCAAAGTTATAACATTTTTATAAATCACAGATTTTTTATAAAAAATCTAAAAATCTTTTTCAAAACAAAACATTTGGCTATATATCGCCACTGCATTTCGACAAAGAGAAAGAATTCGATGCAGACCCTTTGCGCATTACCAACAGAACTATTTGTCGCCCCTACACCACTATCAATCGCCTGAGAAAACAAATTTCCCGATTTTCCTCCTCTCGATTGGGAACGGAAAACCGGGAAATCGATATGTAGCGGGACCGATGAGGCCCGAAGTTATACTATCGCCGGATTGTGGGCGAGGTCGACGAGGTTCTTGAGCGACGAGGAACTCTTGGGACTCTTCTGGATGGTGTGGTCGAACACGAATTTGCGATGCACGTCTGAGCCGGTGAGATTCACCATACCCTCCTTGAGCATCCATTCGAGCTTCTTGCGAGCCGTCTCGCCATATCCTCCGACAAGCGAGATGAAATTGCACTGGAACATCACGCCGCGTCCCTTCCACTTGCGGTAGTCGGCCTCCGACATGTAGCGGTAACGCTCCGGATGCGCGAGCACGGGCGTCATGCCGATGCTGAATATAGACTCGATCATGTCGTCCATTCCGTAAGGAGGATTGACATATGAAGTCTCCACAAGCAGATGCTCACCCTTGTCGCCGATCGGCAGGAAATCGCGATCGCGCAGACGCTCCTCGAAGAGGGCGTCGAGCATATTCTCCGATGCGAGGGCCAGCTCGATCGGGCCCTTGTACTGCTCGCGTAACTCGGCGAAACGCTCGCGTAGACGCCCGGTGGTATTGGGACAATCCTCCATAACGTGAGGCGTCAGCCACACCTTGCGCACACCCTGCTCCTCGAAGCTGGCGAGCGTCGAAAGAGACTCGTCCATGGTGCGGATGCCGTCGTCGACACCCGGAAGTATATGCGAATGCCAGTCGGTGAAGCCCTGTAACATCCCCGACCGGGCAAGTTTGTCAACAGATTTGAATGGCCACATAGGTTTATGTTTTTTTATCCTCTTTATTAACACTGCCAGAGGCCGAAATATTGTAAGTAGGTGGTCAGATTAAAACGATAGTAAAAATTTTTATGAAATCTCGCATACCATCTGCTTGCTGTTTTGGACCGCTTCGGGTCTTTCTCTCAGTCGTGATGCCCGCATCACTCCTTCGCTCAAGAGCCAAATCGGTTCCAAAACAGTTACGCATCTGATATGCGTTTAATCTGACCACCTACTTATCCGGTGTCCTAATCGTAAAGACGCTGGCCGAGAGTCCGCTCGCGCACGCGTATCATGCGCGTCAGCAACATGTTGAAGAGCGTCCACAACACGAGGTCGGCCACTATGATGACCGTCGGATTGTAATAGGGCGCCACAAGCAGATTGAACACGATGAAGGCCGCGTCGGTGAGCAGGATGGCGATCAGAGCCTGCCACTGCCGGCACCCGAGCGCGAGCAGTTTGTGATGGATGTGGCACTTGTCGGGCAGGAAAGGATTGTTACCGTGGCGCACGCGGTGCAGGAAGACACGCGCGGCGTCGAAACAGGGCACGATGATCGGGGCCAGCGTGAGCACGAACATGCTGTCGCTGCCCGGTATGAAACCGTCGGGGATGTTGCATATCCTGATCGACAGGAAGGCAAGCATCGTTCCGATGGTCAGCGAACCGGTGTCGCCCATGAATATCTTGGTGTGTCGCTCGGGAGTCCCGAACACGTTCCAATAGAAGAAAGGCATGAGCGTGCCGAGCGTCGCGCCCGACAGCAGCGCATAGGCATACTGGCCAGACTGGTAGAAGAGGAAACTATAGAACGACAGGGCTATCGCGCTGAGTCCCGAGGCCAGGCCGTCGATGCCGTCAATCAGATTGATGGCATTGATCACGTATATCACGAGCAGGATCGTCAGCAGCCAGCCTATTATCGTCGGAATCTCGTATATGCCGGCGAAACCGTAAAGATTGTGTATCCAGGTGCCCGACATAAGGAAGAGTGCCCCGACGATGATCTGAAACAGAAATTTGGCCCTGTAGCGCACGCCTATCAGGTCGTCGGCGATGCCGACAAGATACATCAGCATCAGAGCGCAAAGCAGGAAGAACACCGGAACGAGCGTACCCGCCAGAGCCGTGTTCATGCCCGGGATCTGAAACCGGATGTTGCACCCCACGACGACACAGAACGAGAATATGAACGCAGGCAGAAACGATATCCCGCCAAGACGCGGCACGACCCCGCGGTGGATCTTGCGGTCGTCGACTTCATCAAAGAGTTTGCGGCGGAACGCGATGGTCATAATGTTGGGGATGATGAATCCCGCCAGCACGACCGACACGACGAAACATAGGAAATAGTTAAGTATCCAATAAGACATGTTATGTTTCCGAATAATGACACACATAGCACACAGCCGGCAGCGCCGCCCGCCGTCTTCACGGCCTGCAAGTCTCACACGTCGCTGCCCGCGGCACACCGACAGACGGAGTGCCGTTTACGTAAAATGCAAAATTACAAAATTTCCCGTTTACGGCAAAATATCGTCCGCATTTTTAACAATCCGGCCATCCCGATGCACGCCATCTGCCTCTTGAGTTTGCCGATTTGAAAATAATTATGTAATTTTGTGGGCTGATTTACGCGGGCGGCATCGCTCGCCCGCCACAACTGAATTGAAATGTCTACCAACACAACCGACAACTCCCGCAAGGTGACCACACGCCGCCTCACGGAAATGAAACAGCGCGGCGAGAAAATCTCCATGCTCACCGCCTACGATTACTCATCGGCCAAGATCATCGACGGCGCCGGAATCGACGTGATTCTGGTCGGCGACTCCGCCTCGAACGTCATGGCCGGCAACGTCACCACCCTCCCCATCACGCTCGACCAGATGATCTATCACGCCAAGAGCGTCATGAAGGGCACGAGCCGCGCCCTCGTGGTGGTCGACCTCCCGTTCGGCTCCTACCAGGGCAATTCCAAGGAGGCCCTCGCATCGGCCATCCGCATCATGAAGGAGAGCCATGCCGAAGCCGTCAAGATGGAGGGTGGCTCCGAGATCCGCGAGTCGGTGGAGCGAATCCTCTCGGCCGGAATCCCGGTGATGGGACACCTCGGCCTCACCCCGCAGAGCATAAACAAGTTCGGCACATATAACGTCCGAGCCCGACAGAAGGAGGAGGCCGACAAGCTGATCGCCGACGCCCTGATGCTCGAGGAGATAGGATGCTTCGCCATCGTGCTCGAGAAAATCCCCGCCGAACTCGCTGCCCAGGTCTCGGAGAGGCTCACGATCCCCACGATCGGAATCGGCGCCGGTGGCGGCACGGACGGCCAGGTGCTCGTGATGCACGACATGCTCGGCATCAACCAGGGTTTCTCGCCCAGATTCCTGCGACGATACGCCGACCTGGCCTCGGTGATGCACGACGCCGTCGGCCGTTATATCGACGACGTCAAGTCGGGAGACTTCCCGAGTCCCGAGGAATCTTACTGAACCTTTTGCGCCCCCGAACGGATTTTTGTCCGTTTCCGGGGCGATATTTTTAATAACATTTCATCGTTTGGCAAAAAATAGCTAATTTTGCAGAGCAAAACAAAAGCATGGAACCATTAAAGCATGAATGCGGCGTCGCGATGGTGCGACTGCTCAAGCCTCTGGAACACTACCAGCGCAAGTACGGCACGTGGATGTGGGGCCTCAACAAGCTCTATCTCATGATGGAGAAGCAGCACAACCGCGGCCAGGAAGGCGCCGGTCTGGCCTGCGTCAAGATGAGGGCCGCGCCGGGCGAGGAGTTCATGTTTCGCGAGCGCGCCTTGGGCGTGAACGCCATCAAGGAGATTTTTGCTTCGGTCCATCAGAACCTGCGCGACATACCCGCCGCCGAGCTGAATGACGCCGAGCACGCAAGCCGTTTTTTCCCCTACGCCGGCGAGCTCTATATGGGCCACCTGCGCTATTCCACCACGGGAAAGAGCGGCCTTTCTTATGTGCATCCCTTTCTGAGGCGCAACAACTGGCGGGCCCGCAACCTCTGCATCTGCGCCAATTTCAACATGACCAACGTCGAGGAGATCTTCGGCAGCATCGCCGTCAAGGGGCAGCACCCGCGCATGATCTCCGACACCTACCTGCTGCTCGAGCAGCTGGGTCACCGGCTCGACCGCGAGTCGGAGCGGCTTTTCGCCGAGGCCGTCGCCGGAGGCCTGCATGACGCCGACATCACGCGGTATATAGAGGACCACATCGACCTCTCGAACATGCTCTCGCAGTCGGCCCCGGTGTGGGACGGCGGCTACGTGCTCTGCGGCGTCACGGGCTCGGGTGAGATGTTCTGCATGCGCGACCCGTGGGGAATCCGCCCGGCGTTCTGGTACAAGGACGGCGAGGTGTTCGCCATGGCCTCCGAACGCCCCGTGCTGCAGACGACGTTCAACATCGAGGCTGACGACATCCACGAGGTGGCGCCGGGCGAGGCGATTTTCGTCAACCGCCGCGGCGAGCTCTCGCGCCGCCAGATCATCGGGCCACGCACATATGCCCCCTGCTCGTTCGAGAGGGTATATTTCAGCCGCGGATCCGACAAGGACATATACCGCGAGCGCAAGGAACTGGGCCGCTCGCTCGTCGGCCCGATTATCAAGGCGCTCGACGGCGACATCAACAATGCCGTCTTCTCCTACATCCCCAACACGGCCGAAGTGGCGTTCTACGGCATGGTGCAGGGTCTCAACGAGTTCCTCAACGACCGCAAGGCAAAGGAGATATGCCGCTGGGGCGGACACCTGCCCGCCGAGAAGGTCAACGAGATCCTCTCGCGCCGCATCCGCACCGAGAAGGTGGCCATCAAAGACATCAAGCTGCGCACGTTCATCTCCGAGGGCAACACCCGCAACGACCTGGCGGCGCACGTCTACGACATCACCTACGGCAGCCTGCGCCCGGGCGTCGACAGCCTGGTGGTGATCGACGACAGCATCGTGCGCGGCACGACCCTGCGCGAGAGCATCATCCGCATCCTCGACCGCCTGCACCCGAAGCGCATCGTGATAGTCAGCTCGAGCCCTCAGGTGAGATATCCCGACTATTACGGCATCGACATGTCGCGCATGGAGGAGTTCATAGCCTTCCGCGCGGCGGTCGCGCTGGCCGAAGACCGCGGCCTGGCGCACGTCATCACCGACATCTACGAGAAATGCAAGGCCCAGGTCGCGCTCCCCAAGGAGAGCATGGTCAACCACGTCACCGCGCTCTACGACCTCTTCACCGACGACGAGATCTCGGCCAAGATTGTCGAGATGCTCAAGCCCGACGACGTCTGCGCCGACGTCCGGATCGTATACCAGAGCATCGAGGGCCTGCACCGCTCCTGCCCCGGGCATCCGGGCGACTGGTATTTCTCGGGCCGCTATCCCACTCCCGGCGGAGTGAAGCGAATCAACGAAGCATACATTAACTATATCGAAGAAATATATTTCAAGAAATGAAGAAAGCCACTTTGATACTCGACGACGGTACGCGTTTCGAGGGCGAGTCGTTCGGATACGAGGGCAACACGGCCGGCGAAGTCGTGTTCAACACGGCCATGACGGGATACACCGAGAGCCTCACCGACCCGTCGTATGCAGGCCAGCTGATGGTCCTCACATACCCTCTGGTGGGCAACTACGGCGTCCCCTCGGACGAGAAGGGCGCCGACGGCATCGAGACATTCATGGAGAGCGACCGCATCCACGCTTCGGCGATCATCGTGGGCGACTACAGCGGCGAATACAGCCACTGGAACGCGCGAGAGAGCCTCTCCGACTGGCTGAAACGCGAGATGGTGCCGGGCATCACGGGCATCGACACGCGCCACCTGACGCAGATCCTGCGCGAGCACGGCGTGATGATGGGCCGCGTCATCGTCGAGGGCGCCGAGGGCGTGCCCGAGGAGAAAGACTACAACTCGATCAATTATGTCGACCTCGTGTCGACCCCGGAGGTCAGGACGTTCGGCAAGGGCGAGGGCCGCAAGAAGGTCGTGCTCGTCGACTGCGGCGCGAAGAACAACATCGTGCGCTGTCTGGTCAACCGCGGAGTCGAGGTCATCGCCGTGCCGTGGGATTATGACTTCAACACCCTCGAGTTCGACGGTCTCTTCATTTCAAACGGCCCCGGCAACCCCGACGAGTGCACGGCCGCCGTCGACAACATCCGCAAGTTCATCTCCAACCCCGGCGAACGCCGCCCGCTGATGGGCATCTGTATGGGCAACCAGCTGCTGGCCAAGGCCGCCGGAGCCACGATCTACAAGCTAAAGTACGGCCACCGCTCGCACAACCAGCCCGTGCGCATGGAGGGCACCGACCGCTGCTTCATCACCAGCCAGAACCACGGCTTCGCCGTCGACGCCTCGACGCTCGGCGAGGGCTGGCATCCTTATTTCACCAATATGAACGACGGCTCGAACGAGGGCATCCGCCACGAGTCCAAGCCCTGGTTCTCGTCGCAGTTCCACCCCGAGGCAAGCGGCGGCCCGGTCGACACCGAGTTCCTTTTCGACGATTTCATCAGGCTCCTCTGAGCGGAAACCATCTATCAGACTCCACACAGTATGTTAAAAGACAGCAACATAAAGAAAGTACTGGTGCTCGGCTCGGGCGCCCTCAAGATAGGCGAGGCGGGCGAGTTCGACTATTCGGGCAGCCAGGCCCTGAAGGCTCTCCGCGAAGAGGGCATCGAGACCGTTCTCATCAACCCCAACATCGCTACGGTGCAGACCTCCGAGGGCGTCGCCGACCACATCTATTTCCTGCCGGTCACCCCGCTCTTCGTCGAGAAGGTGATAGCCCGCGAGCGTCCGCAGGGCATCATGCTGGCCTTCGGAGGCCAGACGGCCCTCAACTGCGGCGTCGAGCTCTTCCACAAGGGCGTGCTCGACAAGTATGACGTCAAGGTGCTCGGCACCCCCGTGCAGTCGATCATCGACACCGAGGACCGCGAGATCTTCGTCGACAAACTCAACGAGATCGACGTCAAGACCATCGCATCGACGGCCTGCGAGAACGAGGCCGAGGCTCTCGCCGCGGCCGAGAAACTCGGTTATCCCGTCATCCTGCGCGCGGCTTACGCGCTCGGCGGTCTCGGCTCCGGCTTCTGCGACAATCCCGAGCAGCTGATGAAGCTGGCCGAGAAGGCGTTCTCGTTCTCGCCCCAGGTGCTCGTCGAGAAGAGCCTCAAGGGCTGGAAGGAAGTCGAATACGAGGTGGTCCGCGACTCGTTCGACAACTGCATCACCGTCTGCAACATGGAGAACTTCGACCCGCTCGGCATCCATACCGGCGAGAGCATCGTCGTCGCCCCGTCGCAGACCCTCACCAATTCGGAATACCACAAGCTGCGCGAGCTGTCGATTCGCATCGCGCGCCACATCGGCATCGTCGGCGAGTGCAACGTGCAGTTCGCCCTCTGCCCCGATTCGGAAGACTACCGCGTCATCGAGGTCAACGCCCGCCTGTCGCGCTCGTCAGCCCTCGCATCCAAGGCTACTGGATACCCGCTGGCGTTCGTGGCCGCGAAACTCGGCCTCGGATACGGACTGTTCGACCTCAAGAACTCGGTGACCAAGACCACCACGGCCTTCTTCGAGCCGGCCCTCGACTATTGCGTCTGCAAGATCCCCCGCTGGGACCTCGGCAAGTTCCACCGCGTCAACCGCGAACTTGAGTCGTCGATGAAGTCGGTGGGCGAGGTCATGGCGATCGGACGCACATTCGAGGAGGCCATCCAGAAGGGCCTGCGCATGATCGGACAGGGAATGCATGGCTTCGTGGAGAACAAGGAGCTGGAGATCCCCGACATCGACGGCGCGCTGCACGCTCCGACCGACAAGCGTATCTTCGTGATCGAGAAGGCTTTCGACCGCGGATATACCGTCGACCAGATTCATGACCTGACTAAGATCGACCGCTGGTTCCTCGACAAACTGAAGAACATCCACGACACCGACCGCGAGCTTCGCGCCGTCGGCGGCCTCGAGGCCCTGCCGGCCCGGATGCTGCGCCGTGCCAAGGCCATGGGATTCTCTGACTTCCAGGTGGCTCGCGCCGTGGGCATGGAGAAGTTCATGGACATCGAGAAGGCCTGCCTCAAGGTGCGCGACCGCCGCAAAGCCCTGGGCATCGTGCCCTGCGTCAAGCAGATCGACACCCTGGCCGGCGAGTTCCCCGCCGCCACCAACTACCTTTACCTTACCTACGGCGGCAACCATAACGACATTGTCTATGAGCATGACCACCGCTCGGTGGTGGTGCTCGGTTCGGGAGCATACCGCATCGGCAGCTCGGTGGAGTTCGACTGGTGCGGAGTCCAGGCACTTGAGACGATCCGCCGCGAGGGATACCGCTCGGTGATGATCAACTATAATCCGGAGACCGTATCGACCGACTACGACATCTGCGACCGCCTCTATTTCGACGAACTGACGTTCGAGCGCGTGCTCGACATCATCGACCTCGAGACGCCCCATGGCGTCGTGGTCTCGACCGGCGGCCAGATTCCCAACAATCTCGCCCTCAAGCTCGACCAGCAGGGCGTGCCTCTGCTCGGCACGTCGGCCGAATCAATCGACAACGCCGAGGACCGCGAGAAGTTCTCGGCTATGCTGGGACGCATCGGCGTCGACCAGCCCGAATGGAGCGCGCTGACTTCGATGGACGACATCAACGCCTTCGTCGACAAGGTGGGCTTCCCGGTTCTGGTCCGCCCGAGCTACGTGCTTTCGGGCGCGGCGATGAACGTCTGCTACGACCGCGACCAGCTGGAGCGATTCCTCACCCTTGCCGCCAACGTCTCCAAGCGTCACCCGGTGGTGGTCAGCCAGTTTCTCGAACATGCCAAAGAGGTCGAGATGGACGCCGTGGCGCAGAACGGCGAGATCATCGCCTACGCCATCTCCGAGCATGTGGAGTTCGCCGGAGTCCACTCGGGCGACGCCACCATCCAGTTCCCCCCGCAGAAGCTATATGTCGAGACGGCGCGACGCATCAAGAAGATATCCAAGAAGATAGCTCGTCAGCTCAACATCTCGGGCCCGTTCAACATCCAGTTCCTGGCCCGAGACAACGACATCAAGGTGATAGAGTGCAACCTGCGCGCCTCGCGCAGTTTCCCGTTCGTCAGCAAGGTGCTTAAGATCAACTTCATCGAGCTGGCCACGCGCATCATGCTCGGCCTGCCCGTGTCGAAACCCGACAAGAGCGTGTTCGACCTCGACTATGTCGGCGTGAAGGCGAGCCAGTTCTCGTTCAACCGCCTGCAGAAGGCCGACCCGAAGCTGGGCGTCGACATGGTGTCGACCGGCGAGGTGGGTTGCCTTGGCGAGGACGCGCGCTCGGCGCTGCTCACCGCCATGCTCTCCGTGGGACAGCGCGTGCCTAAGAAGAACGTGCTGCTCTCCACGGGCAACGGCAAGCAGAAGGGCGACATGCTGGCGGCGGCCAAGCTGCTGCGCCAGAACGGATACACGATCTTCGCCACCGAGGGCACGAGCCGTCATCTCGACGAGAACGGCATTGACAACACCCGCGTCTACTGGCCCGACGAGGAGGGACAGCCCCAGGCCGTCGACCTGCTCGACAACCATGAGATCGACCTCGTGATCAACGTGCCGCGCAACCATTCGACCAAGGAGATCACCAACGGATACCGCATCCGCCGCACGGCCATCGACCGCAACATTCCGCTTATCACCAACGCACGCCTCGCCTCGGCGTTCATCAAGTCTTTCTGCGCGATGAGCCCCGGGGATATCGAGATCAAGTCGTGGCAGGAGTTCTGAACCATGGACACTACAGCCAACGATAAGAACGTAGCCGGCCCCCTTCTTGTGAAGGGTGGCCGCGTCTGGAACGGCACGGAACTCGTGGCGGCCGACGTGCTGACGGTCGACGGGATCGTCAGCGCTGTGGGCGCCGATGTGGTTACGCCCGTCGGATGCCGTGTCATCGACGTGGCCGGCGCGGCCGTGATTCCGGGCCTGGTCGACGTGCATGTGCATCTGCGCGAGCCGGGATATTCCTACAAGGAGACGATATTCGACGGCACGCGCGCCGCGGCCCACGGAGGCTTCACGACGGTGTGCGCGATGCCCAACCTCAACCCGGCGCCCGACACCGTCGGGAATCTGGAGCGTCAGCTTGACATCATCCGCCGCGACGCCTGCGTCGAGGTGCTGCCCTACGCCACTATCACCCGACTGCGCATGGGGTCGGAACTCGTGGACTATGAGGCGCTGGCCGGCGAGGTGGCGGGATTCAGCGACGACGGCACAGGCGTGCAGAGCGAGGAGGTGATGCGCCGCGCCATGCAGGGCATTGCCCCAACGGGCAAGGTGCTCGCCGCCCATTGCGAGGTCGACTCGCTGCTGCGCGGCGGCTACATCCACGACGGCGAATACTGCCGCCGCCACGGCCACCGAGGCATTTGCTCCGAGAGCGAGTGGCGCGAGGTGGAGCGCGACATCCGCCTCGCACGCGAGACGGGCTGCCGTCTTCACATCTGCCACGTCTCGACCCGCGAGAGCGTCGAGCTCGTGCGCCGCGCCAAGGCCGAGGGCCTGCCCGTCACCTGCGAGACCGGAGCGCACTACCTTGCCTTCTGCGACGAGGACCTGCAGGAGGAGGGTCGCTTCAAGATGAACCCGCCGCTGCGCTCGGCCGCCGACCGCGACGCTCTGCTCCGCGGCGTCGCCGACGGCACCATCGACTGCATTGCCTCCGACCATGCCCCGCACTCGGAGGCCGAGAAGAGCCGAGGCCTCGAGAAGAGCGCCATGGGCGTCACCGGCATCGAGCTCTCCCTGCCGGCCGTATATACCCATGCCGTCTTGCCGGGACACATATCGTTCGCACGAATGCTCGAGCTTATGGCTTTCGCGCCGAGACGCATATTCGGTATAGAGGGGGGACTCAGGCCCGGCGACCGCGCCGACATCACGGCCGTCGACCTCGACTCGACGTTCACCGTCGGACGGGAAATGTTCCTCTCGAAGGGAACCGCCACTCCGTTCGAGGGCAAAACTCTGCACGGGCGGCTGAAGCTCACCCTCTCGGCAGGCAAAATCGCTTACGAAAACTTATGATGACAGCCAACGACACAAAATATACCGTGGTCGACAACCGCTGGATCGGCACCAACACGATGATGATGATCCTCGAGGGCGCCACCGAACGGTTCTCGGCCCCGGGACAGTTCATCAACATCGCGGTGCCCGGCTTCACGCTGAGGCGCCCGATCTCGGTGTGCGACATCGAGGGAGACTACATCACGATCGTCTATGACGTGGTGGGACACGGCACGGAGGCCCTGTCGGAGATGGAGGCCGGGCGGAAGCTCGACATCCTGCCGGCCCTGGGCAACGGCTTCGACATGTCGAAATGCGGCGAGCGCCCAGTGCTGCTCGGCGGCGGCGTGGGATGCCCCCCGATCTACAGCCTGGCCAAGAACCTGCTCTCAATCGACGTGCTGCCCACCGTGGTGCTCGGTTTCAACACCGACGAGCGGATGATTATGATCGAGCAGTTCGAGAACCTCGACATACCGTTCTATGTGGCCACGGTCGACGGCAGCTACGGCACGCAGGGCTTCGTGACCGACGTGATCGCCCGCGAGGCCCTGAACCCCGACTATTTCTACGCCTGCGGCCCGCTGCCGATGCTGCGCGCGCTCTGCACGCAGCTCGACATCCCCGGCCAGGTGAGCCTCGAGGCACGCATGGCCTGCGGTTTCGGCGTCTGCATGTGCTGCTCGCTCGAGACGCGCCGCGGCCCTAAGAGAATCTGCAAGGACGGACCCGTTTTCGACAAGGAGGACCTGATATGGAAGTAAAAGAGACAGAAATCAGCGCGGGATGCCTGCGTGACCTTTCGGTCGAACTGGCGGGCGTGACGCTCAAGAACCCCGTGATTCCGGCCAGCGGATGCTTCGGCTACGGCTACGGCATGTCGGAATATTATGACATCGACGTGCTCGGCTCGATTTCGTTCAAGGGCACGACGCTCCATCCCCGCTTCGGCAATCCGTTGCCCCGCGTGGCGGAATGCACCGAGGGCCTCATAAATTCGGTGGGCCTGCAGAATCCCGGCATCGACGCCGTGATCGCCGAGGAACTCCCACGTATGCGCGAGCGCTTCCACGGCCCCATCATCGCCAACATCAGCGGATTCTCAGTCGACGAATACCGTGAGTGCTGCCGGCGCATCACGGGCGAGAGCCAGGTGGCGATCATCGAGCTCAACGTCAGCTGCCCCAACGTGCACGGCGGCGGCATGAGCTTTGGCACGTGCCCGGCCTCTGTGGCCGAGGTGGTCAAGGCGGTCAAGGAGGTCTCTGACCTTCCGCTGTTCGTCAAGCTGTCGCCCAACGTCACCGACATAGTGGAGATAGCGCGTTCGGCCGAAGACGCCGGGGCCGACGGCCTCTGCCTGATCAACACTCTGTTGGGCATGCGCATCGACCTGAAGACGCGCCGCCCGGTGGTGGCCAACGTCATGGGCGGTTTCTCGGGCCGGGCGGTGTTCCCGGTGGCGCTGCGCATGGTGTGGCAGGTGAGCCACGCCTGCTCGATTCCCGTCATTGGCTGCGGAGGCGTCTCCACGGCCGAAGATGTCATCGAGATGATGATGGCCGGAGCCCGCGCCGTCGAGGTCGGCACGGCCAACCTCATCGACCCCTGGGCATGCCCGCGCATCATCGAGGCCCTGCCCGAGGCAATGGAGAAATACAACATCCCGTCGCTGCGCTCGCTCGCCGTCGACAAATAATCACCGTTTCGAATTGCCCGTAAGCAGATGGTATGCGAGATATCAACAATTATTATTCTATCGGTTTAATCTGACCACCTACTTATCACTTATAACTCAACTCTTGTTACTTAAGAACATACATATATGAAAAGAGACGTCATCATAGCGTGCGATTTCCCCTCGGCAGAGGCCACGTACGCGTTCCTCGACAATTTCAAGGAGGAGAAGCCGTTCATCAAGATCGGCATGGAACTCTATTATGCGGCCGGACCCGAGATCGTGCGCGAGCTTCGCCGCCGCGGCCACCGGATCTTCCTCGACCTCAAGCTCCACGACATCCCCAACACAGTGCGCAAGGCGATGAAGGTTCTCTCCCGTCTTGACGTCGACATGGTCAACGTGCACGCGGCCGGCACCATCGAGATGATGCGCGCCGCCCTCGAGGGCCTCAAGGAGGGACGTCCCGACGGCGAGCGTCCGCTGATCATCGCCGTGACCCAGCTCACCAGCACATCGGAGGAGGCCCTGCACAAGCAGCTGCTCATATGCGAGTCAATGAACGACACCATCGCCACCTATGCGCGCAACGCCCGCGAGGCGGGGCTCGACGGAGTGGTGTGCTCGCCGCTCGAGGCTTCGCTCGTCAAGGAGGCTTGCGGCCCTGAATTCCTGGCCGTTACCCCCGGCATACGCTATCCCGACGCCGCCAAGGACGACCAGAGCCGCATCACCTCTCCCGCTCGCGCCCGCGAGATTGGCTCCGACTTCATCGTGGTGGGTCGCCCCATCACCGCAGCCGCAGACCCCGTGGCAGCTTACCGCCGTTGCTGCGCCGACTTCATCGGCCAGTGAAATGTATTCCCGTCAACATATAATCAAGATATCATCATGCAGAAAGAAATCGCCAAGGCACTGCTCTCGATCAAGGCAGTGTTTCTGAGCCCCGACAAGCCCTTCACCTGGGCAAGCGGAATCAAGAGCCCGATATATTGCGACAACCGCCTCATCCTCACCGCTCCCGAGGTGCGCAATCTCGTAGAGGAATCAATCGCCAGGAAAGTCCGCGAGATATATCCCGAAGCCGAGGTGCTGATGGGCACGAGCACGGCCGGTATCGCCCACGCGGCCATCGCGGCCCACATCCTGGGTATGCCTATGGGCTACGTGCGCGGCAGCGCCAAGGACCATGGCCGCAACAACCGCATCGAGGGCCGGCTCGAACCGGGCCAGAAGGTTGTCGTAATCGAAGACCTCATCTCGACCGGAGGCAGCTGCATCGACGTCGTCGAGGCTCTGCGCGAGGCCGGCGCCGACGTGCTCGGAGTAATCTCCATCTTCACCTACGGCATGAAGAAAGGTCTCGAACGTCTGGCCGCCGCCAATGTCGAGAACAATTCGCTGTCTAACTTCGACACGCTCGTCGAGGTCGCCGCCGAAGAGAACTACATCGCTCCCGACGACGTGGCTCGCCTCCGCAGGTTCATGGCCAACCCGTCCGACGAGTCCTGGATGAAGAAATAATTATCAATCATTAATCATTGCTAAGATGCGTCATCTTATCGACCCCAACGACCTGACGGCAAGGGAGCTGGACGAAATAATAGACCTCGCGCTCGACATCATCGACAACCGGGGCAAATATGCCGAAGCATGCAAGGGCCGCAAACTCGCCACCCTGTTCTACGAACCCTCCACCCGCACGAGGCTCAGCTTCACGTCGGCCATGATGGAACTCGGCGGAAACGTGATAGGATTCTCCGACGCGATGAGTTCGTCGGTGAGCAAGGGCGAGACAGTCGCCGACACGACGCGTGTCATCAACTGCTTCGCCGACATCATCGCGATGCGCCACAACGTCGAGGGCGCCCCGCTCGTGTCGGCGCTCAACTCGCGCACGCCCGTGATCAATGCCGGCGACGGTTCGCACGCGCACCCCACCCAGACCCTCACCGACCTGCTCACCATCAAGCGTGAGATCGGCCACTTCGACAATCTCACCATCGGATTCTGCGGAGACCTGAAGTTCGGACGCACGGTGCATTCGCTCATCAAGGCCCTCTCGAAGTTCAAGGGCGTCAACGTGGTGCTTATCGCTCCCGACGAACTGAAGCTCCCGGGCTATATGAAGCATGAGGTCTGCGACAAACTCGGCGTCCCCTATCGCGAGGTGCAGTCGCTCGAGGAGGTCATCGACGACCTCGACGTGCTCTACATGACGCGCGTCCAGAAAGAGCGCTTCCTCGACGAGGACGAATACAACCGCGTCAAGGACTGCTTCGTGCTTACAGCCGACAAGCTGCGAAACGCCAAGCCCACGATGCGGATACTTCATCCGCTGCCCCGTGTCAACGAGATCTCGACCGATGTCGACAGCGACCCTCGCGCGGCCTACTTCCGCCAGGTCGAGAACGGCAAGTTCGTGCGCATGGCGCTGATCCTCAAGTTGCTCGAATGGGCCGAGGATCCGTCGCAAAGCCGCGACCTCATTGGCGCCGACGCCATCCGTGGCGGCCACCGCTGCTCGAACCCCAAGTGCATCTCCAACACGGAGTCGCACGCCGTCGAGCCGATATTCCGGCCCTCAGCCGACGGCAACGGCCTCCGCTGCCTCTACTGCGAGTCCCGCCCCGCCGACTGATACCCGACCACGGCACTGACTTTTGGGATTTTAGCGGTGTGGATTTTGCCAATTGGAAAAAAATGTGTAATTTTGCACATGGAAATGAGAGTGGCGTTTTCACATACGAATGTATTTCCCAATGTCCCCTGTCATGATGCGTGCAGACGCCTCATGCGGATTGCCGGGCAGAGCAGCAAGAGCTCGCGCACCCGGCGTGCCCGTGGACATGCCACCGACCTGAACTGAATCATGCATGGACGTCCGCCCTGACAAGGCGCGGGCGTCCGTAACTTTTTATTTATCCAAACATTGTTATCATTTAACGCACGATGAAAATGAAAGTAGGAGTAGTGATGGGATCGACAAGCGATCTCGGAGTGATGAAAGGAGCCTTCGAGATCCTCGACCAGTTTGGCGTTGAGTATGAGAAGAAAGTCTTCAGTGCCCATCGCACCCCCCTCGCGCTCGAGGAGTGGATCAAAGGAGCCCGCGACCGCGGCATCATAGCCTTTATCGCAGGCGCCGGAGGCGCTGCCCACCTGGCCGGCGTCGTGGCGGCCCACACCACCCTGCCCGTGATAGGCGTGCCCATCATGTCGAAGGCGCTCCGCGGCCTCGACTCGCTGCTCGCCATGGCTCAGATGCCTTCGGGCATTCCCGTCGCCACAGTGGCCATCGACGGCGCGAAGAACGCCGCCCTGCTCGCCATCGAGATCATGAGCGTCACCGACGAGACATATCACCACAAGCTCCGCGAGTTCCGCGACGAGCAGGCCCGCAAAATCCTCGAGACCGAAATCTGAACCATCCCGATTCGTCCCGATTCGTCCCGATTCGTCCCGATTTGTCCCGATTTGTCCCGATTCGTCCC
>CAJTXU010000009.1:65018-81818 GCA_910584125.1 uncultured Muribaculaceae bacterium
GTCCCGATTCGTCCCGATTCGTCCCGATTTGTCCCGATTTGTCCCGATTCGTCCCAACCTAAACATTAATATAATGACAACCCACCGCATATTTGTCGAGAAGCGTCCAGAGTTCCGCGTCGAGGCCGACAGCCTTCGCAGCGAGCTCAACACGACGCTCGGCCTCGACATCAAAGACCTTCGCCTCGTGTGCGTCTACGACCTGTTCGGGTTCAGCGACGCGCTGCTCGACAAGACACGTTACGGAGTGTTCGGCGAGACAGCCACCGACACCGTGACCGACAGCATCGACCTCGAGGGTCTGCCCCACCTGGCGGTCGAGGCATTGCCCGGCCAGTTCGACCAGCGAGCTTCGGCGGCACGCGAATGCGTGCGACTCGCCGAACCCGAGGCCGACGTCGAAATACTCTCGGCCCGTCTCTATATCTTCGACAAGGGCGTCGGCCCTGCCGAGATGGAGAAAATCTCCCGATACCTCATCAACGCCGTGGAGTCGCGCCGCAAGAACCTCGACGTTCTGGCGCTCCCCGAGCGCGCTCACGCCAAACCGGTCGACACCCTGGCCGGATTCCGCGAAATCACGCCCGAACAGGCCCCCGCATACTGCCGCGAGGCCGGACTGGCCATGAACGGCGACGACCTCATGGAGGTGGTGAGATACTTCACCGCCGAGGGCCGCGACCCCAACGAGACGGAGCTCCGCATCCTCGACACATACTGGAGCGACCACTGCCGCCACACGACGTTCACCTCGCGCCTCACCGACATCGACGTCGAGGAGTCGTACATCGCCCCGGAGATCCGCGAGAGCCTCGGTCTCTGGAACAAGATGCGCGCCGACCTCGGCCGGGGCGATAAGCCGCTATGTCTGATGGACCTGGCCACAATCGGCGCCCGCTGGCTCCGTGCCAACGGCAAGCTCGACGACCTCGAGCAGAGCGAGGAAAACAACGCCTGCAGCATATATGTCGACGTCGATGTCGACGGCAAGACCGAGAAATGGCTGCTGCAGTTCAAGAACGAGACCCACAACCATCCCACCGAAATCGAGCCTTTCGGGGGCGCATCGACATGTCTGGGCGGCGCCATCCGCGACCCGCTGAGCGGCCGCAGCTACGTCTATCAGGCGATGCGCGTCACCGGCGCCGGCGACATTTACCAGCCCGTGGCCGACACGCTGCCCGGCAAGCTGCCACAGCGCGTCATCTCGCGCGGAGCCGCCCACGGATATTCATCCTACGGCAACCAGATAGGTCTGGCCACCACCCACGTGCGCGAGATCTATCACCCCGGCTATGTGGCCAAGCGCCTTGAGGTCGGCGCCGTGGCCGGTGCGGTCCGCGCCTGCGACGTGCGCCGCGAGCGCCCCGCGGCCGGAGACGTCGTGCTGATGTTCGGCGGCCGCACCGGCCGCGACGGCATCGGCGGCGCCACAGGTTCGTCGAAGGAACACAACGAGTCGTCGCTCGAGATGTGCGGCAGCGAGGTCCAGAAGGGCAACGCCCCCGAGGAGCGCAAGCTCTCCCGCCTGTTCCGCCGCCCCGAGGTGACGAGGCTCATCAAGAAATCGAACGACTTCGGCGCCGGAGGCGTCAGCGTCGCCATCGGCGAACTCACCGACGGACTCGACATATATCTCGACCGCGTCACGACCAAATACGACGGACTCAACGCCACCGAGCTCGCCATCTCGGAGAGCCAGGAGCGCATGTCGGCCGTGGTCGAGGCCAAGGACATGGAGGAATTCATGCGCTACTGCCACGAGGAAAACATCGAGGTTCGCCACGTGGCCGACGTCACCGACTCGGGCCGCATGCGCCTATGGCGCGACGGCGAGCTCGTGGCCGACCTGCGCCGCGAGTTCATCGACTCGGCCGGTGCCCCCCACTTCGCCAAGGCCCGCATCGAATCGGTCGAGAAGAGAAACCCCTTCACCCGCAACGTGCCGGGCGAGACTTTCGCCGAGCAGTTCACCGCCAACCTGCTCGACCCCAACGTGACCTCCCAGCGAGGTCTGATCGAGATGTTCGACTCCACCATCGGCGCCACCACCGTGCTTATGCCCTTCGGAGGCAAGACCAACGGCACCGAGGCGCAGGTGAGCGTGCAGAAATTCCCTGTCGGACGTCACTTCACCAACACGGCAAGCATGATGAGCTGGGGCTACGACCCGTTCCTGACCGAATGGAGCCCCTATCACGGCGCGGCATATGCCGTGGTCGAGGCCGTCGCCAAGGCCGTCGCCGCCGGTGCCGACTTCCGCCGCATGCGCTTCTCCTATCAGGAGTATTTCGAGCGCATGAGCTCGGAGAAGGCCTGGGGCAAGCCCCTCGCCGCCCTGCTCGGCGCGCTGAGGATGCAGAAGGAGCTGTCGCTCCCCTCGATCGGCGGAAAGGACTCGATGAGCGGCACGTTCGACGAACTGCACGTGCCGCCGACGCTCATAGCGTTCGGAGCCGTGTCCGTCGACGCGCGCGACGTCATCAGTCCCGAATTCAAGAAGGCCGGCCACGGCATATACCTGCTGCGCCACACGCCGATGAACTCCGGAATGCCCCACACGGCGGCTCTCGCAGCGGCCTACGACGCTATGCACGCCGCCATCAAGGCCGGTCAGGTGGTCAGCGCGTATGCCATAGGATTCGGCGGTCTGGCCGAGGCCCTGGTCAAGATGTCGCTCGGCAACCGCGTCGGCGCCGACGTCTCCTATGACGAGCACGACGTCTTCGACGCCGCATACGGCTCAATCGTGTTCGAGGCCGTCGAACCGGTCGATATCCCCGGCGTCGAGTTCATCGGCTACACGGTCGAAGAGCCGGCCGTGAGCGTCCAGCACCACAAGTTCGACATCGATATGCTCGCCGCCAAGGTGCGCGAGCGTTTCAACGAGATATATCCCGACACGGCGCCGACGACGGGCGAGGCCCCTGACGCCGTATGCGACCGCAAGGCCCCCGCATACGAAGGCGAGGCCGTAGAGAATCCTGTGGTATACCTGCCCGTATTCCCCGGCACCAACTGCGACTACGATATGCAGGCCGCCTTCGCCAACGAGGGCGCCGAGGTCCGTCTGTCGGTGTTCCGCAACCTCTCGGCGCAGGACATTTCCGACTCCTGCCGCGAGATGGCCGCCAACATCGACGCCTGCCACATTCTGGCCATAAGCGGCGGTTTCTCGGCGGCCGACGAGCCCGACGGCTCGGGCAAGTTCATCGCCACGGTGCTTCTCAACGACGAGGTGCGTGCCGCTATCGAACGCCTCATGGCACGCGGAGGTCTGATCCTGGGCATCTGCAACGGATTTCAGGCCCTTGTGAAGTCGGGACTCCTCCCCTTCGGCAAGATCGGCGAACTCACCACGGAGTCGCCCACACTGTTCCGCAACGACATCAACCGCCACATCTCGCAGATAGCCGTGACGCGCGTCGGCACCACGGCCTCGCCCTGGCTCGACAGCTTCGAGCCCGGACAGCTCCACTCGGTGGCCATGTCGCACGGCGAGGGCAAGTTCGTGGCCGACTCCGCGATGCGCGAGACCCTGCTGCGCAACGGCCAGATCGCGTTCCAGTATGCCGACCCGGCCACGGGCCACGCCACCATGGAGTCGCCCTACAACCCCAACGGCTCGACCTGGGCCATCGAGGGCATCATCTCGCCCGACGGCCGCATCCTCGGTAAGATGGGACACTCCGAGCGTTTCCGCGAAGGCCTGATGAAGAATGTCGCCGGCGACAAGGCCCAGAACATCTTCCGCAACGCCGTGAGATACTTCAGAAAAAATAAAACCGCCTTAAAATAAAGACAGAATAATGGCAAAGAGTTATGAAGCCTCGGGAGTGAATCTGGAGGCAGGATATGAAGTCGTGAGCCGCATCAAGAAGCATGTGGCTTCCACCGCCCGCCCGGGCTGCATGGGAGGCATCGGCGCCTTCGGAGGTATGTTCGACCTCGGCTCGCTGGGCTACCGCCACCCGATCCTGGTGAGCGGCACCGACGGCGTCGGCACGAAGCTGAAGATAGCGTTCGCCCTCGACCGCCACGACACCATCGGCATCGACGCCGTGGCGATGTGCGTCAACGACGTGCTGGCCCAGGGCGCGCAGCCGCTCATCTTCCTCGACTATGTGGCCGTGGGGCACAACCGCCCCGCCGTGGTCGAGGCCATCGTGGCCGGCGTCGCCGAGGGCTGCCGCCAGGCCGGATGCGCCCTCGTGGGCGGCGAGACGGCCGAAATGCCGGGCATGTACGCCCCCGACGATTATGACATCGCCGGCTTCACGGTAGGCGCAGTGGAGAAAGACCGCCTCATCGACGGCTCGAAGGTGGCCGAAGGCGATGTGCTGGTCGGCCTCCCCTCCACCGGCGTGCACTCCAACGGTTTCTCGCTCGTGCGCAAGATAGTCAAGGACGCCGACCTCGACCTCTCGAAAAAATATGAGGAGACCGGCGACCGTACGCTCGGCGAGGTGCTGCTCACCCCGACGGCGATCTACGTCAAGCCCGTGCTGGCCCTTATGGACGAGGTCGACGTGCACGGCGTGGCCCACATCACGGGCGGCGGCTTCGACGAGAACATCCCCCGCATACTGCCCGAGGGTCTCGGCGTCGAGATCGAGCTCGGCAGCTGGAAGGTGCTCCCCGTCTTCGACCTGCTCGAAAAGTATGGCAAGCTGCCCCGCCGCGAGATGTTCAACATCTTCAACATGGGCATCGGCATGGTGGTGGCCGTCAGCGCCGCCGACGCCGACAGGGCCGTGGCCTCGCTCAAGGCTTCGGGCATAGAAGCCTCGGTGATCGGAAAGGTCGTAAAGGGGACGGGAGTGAGCCTGATCTGAAGCCCCCGCCAAAGCGGGAACCAGGACAAAAAGGCTCCGCATGGGGCTCCGCTCATAACATTCATTTAAAAATTAAAACACAAGATATCAGCTTAATGAAGGCTTTAATCAGCGTAAGCGACAAGACAGGAGTCGTGGACTTCGCACGCTCCCTCAAGGAAATGGGCTGGGAAATCATCGCCACCGGCGGAACAATGAAGATGCTCCGCGACAGCGGTCTGGAGGTGACCGGCATCAGCGACATCACCGGATTCCCCGAAATCTGCGGCGGCCGCGTGAAGACGCTCCACCCCAAGGTGCACGGCGCCCTGCTGGGCCGTCGTGACAATGACGACGACATGCGACAGCTCGAGGAGAACGGCATAGGTCTGATCGATCTGGTATGCGTCAACCTCTATCCTTTCGAGGCCACGGTGGCCAAGCCCGACGTGACTCTGGCAGACGCCATCGAGAACATCGACATAGGCGGACCCTCGATGCTCCGCTCGGCGGCGAAAAACTGCAAGAGCGTCACCGTGGTCTGCGAACCCGCCGACTACCCGATGATCCTCGACGAGATCGCCGCCAACGGCAACACACTCCCCGAGACGCGTCTGCGCCTCTCGGCCAAGGCCTACACCCATACGGCCCTCTATGACAGTCATATCGCCGAATACATGCGCCGTCAGGCCGGCCTGCCCGAAAAGCTCTTCCTGAGCTTCGACGAGGTTCAGTCGCTGCGCTACGGCGAGAATCCGCATCAGAAGGCGAAGTTCTACCGCACGCCCGAAGAGTATTCATACAGCGTGGCCACGGCCCGCCAGCTCCAGGGCAAGGAACTGTCGTACAACAATATCCAGGACGCCAACGCCGCCCTTGAGATCGTGAGCGAGTTCGACCAGCCGTTCTGTGTCGGTCTCAAGCATATGAATCCGTGCGGCGCAGCCGTCGGAGCCGACGCGCTCGACGCCTGGACGCGCGCCTACGAGGCAGACAAGGTGAGCATCTACGGCGGCATCGTGGCCCTCAACCGCGAGGTCACCGAGGAGGTGGCTCTCGCCATGAAGCCCATATTCCTCGAGATCGTCATGGCTCCCTCATATACAGCCGGCGCGCTCGAGGTCTTCTCGAAGAAAAAGAACCTGCGTGTGCTTGAGGTCAAGATGGAGGCTCGCGGCGAGAAGCGTCCCCGCTATGTGGGCGTGACGGGCGGGCTGCTCGTGCAGGACGCCGACACCGAATGCCTCGACATCACCGACGCCATGACCGTGACCGAGCGTCATCCCGACGCCCGCGAGCTCGCCGACATGGACTTCGGCTGGAAGATCGTGAAGCACGTCAAGTCGAACGCCATCGTCGTGGTCAAGGACGGCGCGACGCTCGGAGTGGGCGCCGGCCAGATGAACCGCGTCGGCTCGGCCACAATCGCGCTCGAGGAGGCCAAGGCCGCCGGCGCGACCGAGGGCCTCGTGCTCGCATCCGACGGTTTCCTCCCCTTCGACGACACCGTCGAGCAAGCCTCGCGCTATGGCGTGACCGCCATCGTGCAGCCGGGCGGAAGCATCCGCGACGAGGACTCCGTGAAGAAAGCCAATGAGAAGGGCATCGCCATGCTCTTCACCGGAATGCGCCACTTCAAGCACTGACGCCGGCCATGGGAAAGAAAGTTCTTGTGATAGGAGGCGGCGGACGCTGCCACGCCATCGTCGACAGCCTCGCCCGGTCGGAAAGGGTATCGAAGGTCTACTGTGCGCCCGGCAACGCCGGCATCGCCACGCAGGCCGAATGCGTTCCCCTGCCCGTGTCGGACGTCGAGGGGCTGCTCGGATTCGCCAAGGAGAATGAAATAGACATGACGGTAGTGGGCCCGGAGGCCTCTTTGGCCCTCGGCATCGTCGACCGCTTCCGCGAGGAGGGACTGAAGATATTCGGCCCGACCAAGGCTGCGGCCCGCATCGAGAGTTCGAAAGAGTATGCCAAGGACCTCATGGCGCGTCATGGCGTGCCTACTGCGGCCTACCGCACGTTCGGCGACTTCGACGAGGCGCTCGCATATGTCAAGGCCGGCCCGATTCCGGTTGTGATAAAATATGACGGACTCGCCGCCGGCAAGGGCGTCGTCGTGGCCCTCACTATGAGCGAGGCCGAAGACGCGCTGCGCGACATGTTGCTCGACGAGCAGTTCGGCAAGGGCCGCGTGGTGGTCGAGGAGTTCCTCAACGGCCCGGAGTTCTCGTTCATGTGTTTGGTCAACGGACGCAAGCTCTACCCGCTCGACATCGCCCGCGACCACAAGCGTGCCTACGACAATGACGCCGGACCAAACACGGGCGGCATGGGAGCCTATTCGCCCGTGCCGTTCGTCACCGAGGAAATCCGCCGCACCGCCATCGAAACAATCCTTCAACCCGTTGCCGACGCAATGGCCGACGAGGGCGTGCCCTTCACAGGTGTGCTCTACGGCGGACTCATCCTGCACAACGGCACTCCGAAGGTGATTGAGTTCAACGCCCGCTTCGGCGACCCGGAGACAGAGGTAGTGCTGCCGCGCCTCAAGAGCGACTTCTACGACCTGATCGAGGCCGTGGTCGAAGGCCGCGACTTCACGCCCGAATGGCGTCCCGTCTCTGTGCTCGGCGTCGTCATGGCGTCCAAAGGATATCCCGGCAAATACGACAAGGGTTATACCATCCGCAACCTCGACAGCATCACGGGCAAGGTCTACCATATGGGCACCGGCTCGCGCGACGGCAAGATCCAGACCGTGGGCGGCCGCGTGCTGATGGTGCTCGGCGAAGGCGACGACCTGGCCGACGCTCGCCGCAAGGCATACGACGCCGTGAAGCGGGTGGAATGTGACAACCTCTTCTACCGCAGCGACATCGGCGCCCGCGAGTGCTAATCATTCATCATTAATCACCAATCATTGACAAGACGATGATAATAAGTGGAAAAGACCTTGCTAAGAAAATCAAGCAAGACATAGCGGAGCGGGTGCCCGAACTGACGGCCACCTATGGCCGCGCACCACATCTGGCCGTGATTCTCGTAGGTGAGGACCCGGCGAGCCAGTCGTACGTGAAATCCAAAGGCAAGGACGCCGAGCAGGTGGGCTATAAGAGCACCACCATCCGTCTGCCCGAGGAGACCTCGGAGGCCGAGCTTCTCGACGTGATCGCCGGGCTCAACGCCGACGACACGGTCGACGGCGTGCTCGTGCAGCTCCCCGTGCCGAAACATATCGACGAAGACCGCGTGATCGAGGCCATCTCGCACGAGAAGGACGTCGACGGCTTCCACCCGGCCAACGTCGCCTCGCTCTGGCAGAAGAGAGACTGCGTGTATCCCTGCACGCCCAAGGGCGTGATCAGGATGCTCGACGAGGCCGGAGTGCAGATCGAGGGCAAACGCGCCGTCGTGATCGGGCGCAGCAACATCGTCGGCCTCCCCATGGCCAAGATGCTGCTCGACCGCAACGCCACCGTGACCGTAGCCCACAGCCGCACGCGCGACCTGGCCCAGGTGACCCGCGAGGCCGACATCCTCATCGCAGCCGTCGGACGCCTGCGTTTCGTGACGGCCGACATGGTGAAGCCCGGTGCCGTCGTAATCGACGTCGGCGTGAACCGCGACCCCGCCACCGGCAAACTCGCCGGAGACGTCGACTACGACGCCGTCGAAGGCATCGCGTCGGTCATCACGCCCGTGCCCGGAGGCGTAGGCCCCATGACGCGCGCGTGCCTGATGGAGAACACGCTCGAGTGCTATCTGCGCCGCGTCAGGAAATAAAACCCCATTCGATATGCGTCTGGCACTGCCCGTATTCCTTATTACTTAATACTTAGCACTTAAACAGACATCAATGATAGATAGATATTCACGTCCCGAGATGCGCGCCATCTGGACTGAGGAAAACAAATTCAACGCCTACCTGAAGGTCGAGATCCTCGCCGCCGAGGCCTGGCGCGAACTGGGCGTCGTGCCCGCCGAGGACGTCGAGAAGCTCTGGGCGAACGCCTCGTTCAGCATCCCCCGCATCAAGGAGATAGAGCTTCAGACCCGCCACGACATCGTGGCCTTCACCCGCGCCGTGAGCGAGACGCTCGGCCCCGAACGCAAGTGGGTGCACTACGGCCTGACCTCGACCGACGTCGTGGACACGGCCAACGGCTACCTGCTCCGCCAGGCCAACGACATACTGCGCGACGACCTCCGCAGGTTCGCCGACATGCTCCGCTCGCAGGCGCTCAAGTATAAATACACCCCCTGCATCGGGCGCACCCACGGCATCCACGCCGACATCACCTCGTTCGGCCTCAAGTGGGTGCTCTGGTATGCCGAGATGCAGCGCAACATCAAGCGCTTCGAGGCCGCCGCACGCGGCGTCGAGGTCGGCAAGATCTCGGGTGCCGTCGGCAACTTCGCCAACATCCCTCCCTTCGTGCAGGACTACGTCTGCGAGAAACTCGGCATCGACAGTGCCGACGTCTCCACTCAGGTGATCCAGCGCGACCGCCACGCTTACTATCTGGCCACGATCGCCCTGATCGGAGCCTCAATCGAGCAGATGGCCACAGAGGTCCGCGGCCTGCAGCGCACGGAGGTGCATGAGGTAGAGGAGGCTTTCGGCAAGGGTCAGAAGGGTTCGAGCGCAATGCCCCACAAGCGCAACCCCATCGGCTCGGAGAACATGGTGGGCTGCGCACGCGTGCTGCGCGGATATATGGTGACCGCCTACGACAACGTCGCCCTCTGGCACGAACGCGACATCTCCCACTCGTCGACCGAACGAATCATCCTGCCCGACGCCACAATGCTGCTCGACTACATGCTCAACCGCATGGCCGGCATCCTGGGCAACCTCACAGTGTTCGAAGACAAGATGAAGAGCAACATCTACATCACCAACGGCGTCATCTTCGCCCAGCGCGTCATGAACGCCCTGATCTCCAAGGGATTCGCCCGCGAGCAGGCTTACGACACCGTGCAGCCCGTGGCCATGAAGGCATGGAGCGAGGGCATCCCCTACATCGAGCTGCTGCGCGAGAACCCCGTCATCCGCGAGAACCTCACGCCCGAGGAACTCGAAGGCTGCTTCACGCTCGACTACTACATGAAGAACGTCGACTACATCTTCGAACGCAACGGAATCAAGGAATAAGACTTTTAAACAGAATCAGATATGTCAAGGACACTTGTTGTCGTCGGCTCCCAGTGGGGAGACGAGGGCAAAGGTAAAATAACCGACTATTTCGCCACGCGGGCCGACATGGTGGCCCGCTACCAGGGCGGCAACAACGCCGGCCACACCGTCGTGTTCGGCGGCAACAAATACTCTCTGCAGAGCATTCCGTCGGGCATCTTCAACCCCGAGACCGTCAACGTGATGGGCAACGGCATGGTGGTCAATCCGGTCTCTGTCTGCGCCGAGCTCGACAAACTGCACGACCGCGGCATCACCGACTACAAGCTCTACATCTCGACACGCGCGGCCATGGTGATGCCCTGGCACTCCGTGCTCGACGGCGCATATGAGGCTCGCAAGGGCGAGGCCCTGATCGGCACCACCAAGAAGGGAATCGGCCCCGCTTACGCCGACAAATACAGCCGCACGGGCCTGCGCATGGGCGACCTGCTCGAGCCCGAATATTTCCGCCAGAGACTCGAGGCCGCCCTCGAGATCAAGAACATGGAGCTGCGGATGCTCGGCCTCGAGACGTTCGATGCCGATGAGGTCTACGACCAGTACATGAAGCTGGCCGAACGCCTCGCCCCGATGATCACCGACACGTCGCGGATGCTCAACGACGCCCTGCGTGAGGAGGACACCCGCGTGCTGTTCGAAGGCGCCCAGGGCATGATGCTCTGCATCGAGCACGGCACGTATCCCTTCGTCACATCCTCGTCGCCATCGGCGGCGTCGGTGCCTGTCGGCGCCGGCATATCGCCCAAGTGGATCGACGACGTGGTGGGCGTGGCCAAGGCCTACTGCACCCGCGTCGGCTCCGGCCCCTTCCCCACCGAGCTCCACGACGAGATCGGCGACGGCATCCGCGAGCGCGGCCATGAATACGGCACAGTCACCGGTCGCCCGCGCCGCATCGGCTGGTTCGACGCCGTCGTCGGCCGCTATACCGCCGAACTCGCAGGCATAACCCACTGGGCAGTCATGCTGCTCGACGTCCTCTCGGGTCTCGACACCGTCAAAATCTGCGTGGCCTACGACCTCGACGGCAAACAGATCCAGAGCCCGCCGTCGACCATCGCCTCCCTGTCGCGCTGCAAGCCCGTATACATCGAGATGCCCGGATGGAAGGAAGACATCTCCGGCGCCAAGACATTCGACGAGCTCCCCGACAACGCGAAGGCCTACGTCCGCAAGCTCGAGGAGATCACAGGCACCCCCGTCGGCATGATCTCGGTAGGCCCCGACCGCGAACAGACCATTATTGTTGACCCGGAACTGAATAAATTTTAATCCCAGATATATGTCGTTTATTGAAGACAAAGTAGCACAGGAAGGCATCACGTTCGACGATGTGCTTCTGATACCGGCCTACTCGGAGGTCACCCCCGACCGCGTGACCCTGGGCACCCGATTCTCGCGCAACATCACGCTCAACATTCCTGTCGTGTCGGCGGCGATGGACACCGTGACCGAGGCCGAGATGGCCATAGCGATTGCCCGCGAGGGTGGCATCGGCGTTATCCACAAGAACATGCCCATCGCCGCGCAGGCCGCGCAGGTCCGCAAGGTGAAACGCGCCGACTCGGGCATGATCTATGACCCCGTCACCATCACCAAAGACCAGACCGTGGCCGACGCCCTGCGCCTGATGAAGGAGAACCGCATCGGCGGTATCCCCGTGATCGACGCCGAGCGCCACCTGATCGGAATCCTCACCAACCGCGACCTCCGCTTCCAGAAAGACATGTCGCTGCCCGTCGGCGAGGTGATGACCTCCGAGAACCTCGTGACCACCCGCAACGCCGACCTCGCAGAGGCCTCGCAGATCCTGCTCGAGAACAAGATCGAGAAGCTCCCCGTGGTCGATGACGAGAACCGTCTGGTGGGCCTCATCACATATCGCGACATAACGAAGATTTCCGAATTCCCCAACGCCTGCAAGGACTCCAAGGGTCGTCTGCGCGTGGCCGCCGGCGTGGGCGTGACCAAAGACACGCTCGACCGCGTGGCCGCTCTCGTCGAGAACGGCGTCGATGCCGTCGTGATCGACACGGCACATGGACACTCGGCCAACGTGGTGCGCACGCTCAAGGCCGTAAAGGAGAAGTTCCCGCAGATCGACGTCGTGGTGGGCAACATCGCCACGGCCGAAGCCGCCGAGTTCCTCGTCGAGGCCGGCGCCGACGGCATCAAGGTCGGCATCGGCCCCGGCTCGATATGCACCACCCGCATCGTGGCCGGCGTGGGCGTGCCCCAGCTCTCGGCTATCTATGACGCATCGCAGGCCGCGCACCGCCACGGCGTGCCCGTCATCGCCGACGGCGGCCTCCGCTATTCGGGCGACGTCGTCAAGGCTCTCGCAGCCGGCGGCGACTGCGTCATGATGGGCTCGCTGCTTGCCGGCGTCGAGGAGTCGCCGGGCGAGACAATCATCTACAACGGCCGTAAGTTCAAGTCCTACCGAGGCATGGGCTCGGTCGAGGCCATGCAGGCCGGCTCGAAAGACCGCTACTTCCAGGGCGACCAGATGGACACCAACAAGCTCGTGCCCGAAGGCATCGTGGCCCGCGTACCCTACAAGGGAACGCTCGGCGAGACCATATATCAGCTCATCGGCGGACTCCGCTCGGGCATGGGTTATTGCGGCGCCAAGGACATCGAGGCCCTGCACGGCGCCAAGTTCGTGCGAATCACCTCGGCAGGCGTCATCGAGAACCATCCCCACGACGTGACCATCACCAAAGAGGCACCCAACTATTCACCCGGCAACTGATGGAAAAGATTCTTATTCTCGACTTCGGGTCGCAGTATACGCAGCTCATAGCGCGCCGCGTGCGCGAGCTCAACGTCTACTGCGAGATACACCCGTTCAACAAGATTCCGGAGATTGACGCCGACGTCAGGGGCGTCATCCTCTCGGGCAGTCCGGCGTCGGTGCGCGACGAGAACGCGCCTGTACCCGACCTCTCGGCTATCAAGGGCAAGCTCCCGCTGCTGGGCGTCTGCTACGGCGCTCAGTATCTCGCCTACGCCTACGGCGGCGAGGTGAAGGGCGCCCCGAGCCGCGAGTACGGCCGCGCCATGCTCACAGTCACCGCTCCCGAAGACCCGCTGATGACGGGTCTCCCCTCGCCCACGCAGGTCTGGATGTCGCACGGCGACACCATCACCTCCGTACCGGCCAACTATGAGATCATCGGCTCGACCGACAACGTCCGCGTCGCCGCCTACCATATAGGCGGCGAGATGACGTGGGGCATCCAGTTCCACCCGGAGGTGTTCCACTCGACCGACGGCCCCAAGCTGCTCTCCAACTTCGTGCTCGGCATCTGCGGATGCGCCGGCACATGGAGTCCGGCGTCGTTCATAGACTCGACCGTGGCCGAACTCAAGGCCAAGCTCGGCGACGACAAGGTGATACTCGGCCTCTCGGGCGGTGTGGACTCGACGGTGGCCGCCGTTCTGCTCAACAGGGCGATCGGCAGCAACCTTCACTGCATCTTCGTCAACAACGGTCTGCTCCGCGCCAACGAGTTCGATGATGTGCTCGCCTCCTACAAGGGCATGGGCCTGAACGTGACGGGCGTCGACGCCTCCGAGCGTTTCTACGCCGACCTCAAGGGCGTCACCGATCCCGAGCAGAAGCGCAAGATCATAGGCCGCGACTTCGTCGAGGTCTTCAACGCCGAGGCCAAGAAGGAGGAGGGCGCGCGCTGGCTGGGCCAGGGCACCATCTACCCCGACGTAATCGAGAGCTGCTCGGTCAAGGGTCCGTCGGCCACCATCAAGTCGCACCACAACGTGGGCGGTCTGCCCAAGGAGATGAACCTTCAGGTAGTCGAGCCGCTGCGCCTTCTGTTCAAGGACGAGGTGCGCCGCGTGGGCCGCGCGTTGGGCATCGACCCGGCCCTGCTTGGACGCCATCCCTTCCCGGGTCCGGGTCTGGGCATCCGTATTCTCGGCGAGGTTACGGCCGAGAAGGTGCGCGTGCTTCAGCAGGCCGACAAGATCTTCATCGACAACCTGCGCGAGTCGGGTTGGTACGACAAGGTATGGCAGGCTGGCGTGATGCTCCTGCCGGTGCAGAGCGTCGGCGTCATGGGCGACGAGCGCACCTACGAGAGCTGCTGCGCGCTGCGCGCCGTGATCTCGACCGACGGCATGACCGCCGACTGGGTACACCTCCCCTACGAACTGCTGGCCAAGGTAAGCAACGAGATCATCAACAAGGTGCGCGGCATCAACCGCGTAGTCTACGACATCTCCTCCAAGCCGCCAGCCACCATCGAGTGGGAATAACCTATAATTCTGAATGTTGATTGATGCCGGGTGATTCGGCATAAGACTTCGAAATATTTCAAGGAATTCGAGATTCAGAAACGTCATGTCAATCCACGGTAAACTCGTAGAGTCTATCGTGGATTGTCTTTTAACACGACGTCGGGATTAGAAAATCTCCGGGTGAAACGTGGAGGGGTGCCGTTGCAAAGGCCGTGGTTTTCTGTGATAGGTGATGTATTATTGCTAAGAAATGTTGTCGGCTTTGAGAAACTTGTTCAACCGCTCGATACATCGTTTCTTTTGGTCGATGTTAGGATGAACGTAGAGATTGAGAGTAGTGGCGACATTCGAGTGCCCGAGTATTACACTTACGGTTTTATAATCACATCCACTTTCGATGCACCGGGTGGCGAAAGTGTGACGCAATCCATGAAATACTATCGTCGTAATCTTAAGACGTTTGATAAGACGGCTGAATGTCTCGCGGTAGGTACGCGGTTCTTTGGCTTTAGCACCGTCCCCCACAACATAGTCGCCGCCCGACTGCTGACACTTAACGGCTCGTAAAGCGTTGAGGAGTAATGGAGAGATGGGTATCTCGCGGTTGCTGCTTTTGGTCTTGGGTGAGGATGAGTAATGTTCGGTATGCTTCGTATCGCAGTTGTAAATGCGACTAACTGTTTCGGACACGGTTATTATACGCCGTTGCATATCCACGTTTTGCCATTGTAGAGCGCACACTTCGCCGATGCGGAGACCGCAACATAGAGCTATCATTATGCCTATGTTTTGTGTGGTGGGATTGGCCGACAACTCGCCGAGAAGTTTTCGGTGGTCGGACAACGAAAGCACAGGCAGTTTCCGCGCCGTGGTTTCCGTCGGATAATCGATATCCCATGACGGCAAATCGAAAATTTCATGTTTTGCGCCATACTTGGCTACTGCTTTCAGCACAGCAATGATATCATGAACAGACTTGCGGCTCAGACCGGTGTTCAGTTTGTCGAGAGCGAACCGCTGGGCTTCGGATTCAGTGATGGTAGTGACATCGCCGAATTTAGGAAGAAGGTGCGTTTTTAGGATAAGCATATAAGCGCAGAATGTGGAATGCTTCACCATACTGCGCTTATTCTCTTTCCAAAGATCGGCGACCTCGCGAAATGGAAGATTATTTTGCATATTCAGTGATCTTTAAGTTTTCACTGAATATAATGGATTTGAGCAGAAATTAGCGGTTGCCTTTGGCTCTGTTGTGATGTTTGCAGAGCATCTGGCAATTTTCTATTGAGGTCGCACCCCCTTTGCTCCATGCGGTGACGTGGTCGGCATCCATCTCGCTTTGTTTCCATATCTTCTGCGCGTTTGCATCGTGGCCGATGGCGCAGAACGGACAGTTGGACTCGCCCTTTTTCCTCGCCTCCTCGGTCTGACGGGCATACACGGCTCGTTTGGTGGCCTCGTCGAATATTCGGATGTCAAGCAGTTTGGTGTCAATTTCTCCGCCAAGCAAAAACTCATATACGCCTTTGCGGTTCTTTACAAAGGGGTCGGCATAAAGAGAGAGCACACGCTCTTTCATGTTCGCCGGATTGTAAGGCGTATTGTGATATTTCTCGTACAACTCGCCCCACGGCAATCCGCGCATCTCATTTTCAACTAACGGAAATACCGTCCTCACCCAGTCGATAACGCTATTGAAGTAATTGACAAGTTCGGTGATGTCGCCGTTGAATCTATGGTCTTTCATGTAGTCTTCGATGTGGCCTCGGCTCACCCATTCAAGGGCGGTAGCAAGTATTTCCTGACGGTTGGGTGCACCGGCCACGTAAGCCTGCCACATCTGCATTTTAGAGTTCTGTGTGTTGCTGAACACAACCTTTGCCGCCGTGACGAACGGCCCGGAGTAAACGGCATTGAGAAGTTCCTGAGTGTTGAGCGGCACACCGGCTATGTTGATGGTGCGGAACCATTCCTTGATTTCGCTTTCGGTGCCTTCGCATTCGTATATCAGCAACGGAGTGGCGAGGAACTTCTCGCGCTTCTCTTTAGCAATAGAACCAATGCTCTGCGGCAGTCCGTTCTCGTCCTTGATGCCGAGTTTGCCATTGCAGAAACGGCCAAGAGAGGTGATGCGCTGCTGACCGTCAAGCACTTCGAGGCGTCCTTCGGAAGTGCGGTTGAAATAGATAACACCCAACGGGTAGCCTTTCAGCACCGAGTCGATGACGGCCACATCGCGCTTACCGTCGGCATAGATATAGTTGCGCTGATATTCGGGCTGAATGGTAAGGAGTCCACCCATGCCGAACAATCCTTTGGCTTCAAGCTCGTTGTAGACAAAGCCGTCGCAAATGTCGGCTATCGTCCATTCTGTATGTAGTTTTGTGTCCATTGTTATTCGAGTTGTTATTTAGTTGAAATCTTAAGGTTTAGAAAAGGTAACGATGATCGAGACTTAAATATTGGTGGTAACACTCCTTATTTCAGAATACTGATAAGATATTTGAAATCTTAGGG
>CAJTXU010000010.1 GCA_910584125.1 uncultured Muribaculaceae bacterium
CACATTTATTAACCTTGTAATCATTCGATTAGCTCAAAACTACCGAACCATTGTAAAATACCTGGAGTGCGAGATGTGAAATGGTTCATCAGCAATCGAGAGATATTCAGATTATTTCCTCAGAAACCGCGGCCTGCCCTTTACATTATAGAAAACGAAACAATCTCTCGCTACCTCACAGGAGCCAGACGAATTATAAGAGAGGGATACAACATTAGATATGATTCTATGTAAAGCGCACGAGTAGGCGCGGAGCCGTGCCTCCTGGTTCTGTGAGCAAGCTTAAGCTTGCGTCAGTAGGCATCCGCCGATGAGCGGCGGGGGAGATCAGGTGAGGTGCTTCTCGATGTGGTAGCGCGGGCGGTGCTTGGTCTCGATGTAGACTTTGCCGACGTAGAGGCCCACCAGACCGACGGCGATGAGGATGATGCCTCCCACAAGCCATATAGACAGGATCAGCGACGCCCAGCCGTGGACCGCCGTGCCGTTGAAGAGCGACACGAGAACGTAGATTCCGATGGCTATGGCGATCAGCACGAATATGCCGCCCAGCGCCATAATCATGTATATGGGCTTGACCGAAAAGGAGGTGATGCCGTCGAAGGCCAGCGTCAGCATCTTCTTCACGGTGTACTTGGTCTCGCCGGCCTCGCGGCGCTCCCTCACCTCCTCGACTCGCGTCGACGGGAAGCCGATCATCGGGATGATGCCCCGCAGATACAGGTTGCGCTCCTCGTAACGCGCCAGCTCCTCTACGACGCGACGCGTCATGAAGCGGAAATCGGCATGGTTGTATATCGTCTTGAGGCCCATGTGGTTCTGCAATTTGTAGAACGACTCGGCCGTGAAGCGCTTGAGAAACGAATCCGACTCGCGCGACGTCCGCACGCCATACACGACGTCATAACCCTCGTAGCAGCCCTTGACCATCTGCGGGATGCACTCCAGGGGGTCCTGCAGATCGACGTCGATGGTAATCACCGCGTCGGCCGACTCCGGGGCGTCGACAGCCGTGAGCATACCGGCCATGATGGCGTTCTGATGGCCGACGTTGCGCGAGAGGTTCAGGCCGTGGCACATCGGGTTTTCGTCGTGGAGACGCGAGATGATGCTCCAGGTGCTGTCGCGGCTGCCGTCGTTGACGAAAAGCAGGAAACTGTCGGCGGCGACGAGGCCGTCGCCGATCATCTCCCTCATCAGCGACATCAGTCTCGGCGCCGAGATGGGCAGCATCTCCTCCTCGTTGTAGCAGGGGGCGACTATGGCGAGTTTGATAGGTTTCATCTTTCGGAGGTTTTATGATGCAAAGATAAGCCATACGGACGTAAATCGCAAATCCGCAAAGGTAAAAAAAACTGAAAAAACGGCTTAAGGCCGCCGTTGATTTGTATAATAGAAAAAAATTAGCTAATTTTGCAAACTCATAGTAGCCGACAGGCAGCGGCTCCCGCACTGCTCGGGAGGCGTGGCGTGTCGCGCCGCGACGCCCGGAGCGTTGCGGGAGGAAACATAAGCCTCTGTAGTTCAACGGATAGAATAGAAGTTTCCTAAACTTTAGATAGGGGTTCGATTCCCCTCGGAGGTACCAGCGGGCGGGGCATACCTGCCCGGCGGAGCGGCCAGCGTCCGCCGCCGGGATGCCACGGCCCGAGTCAACAGCATGCCCCGGCATGCACAAACCGAAAGGAATTGGGCAGAGAGAAGACATATGAAATCGACCTCGTGTCGCTCAGAGAGGGACAGAGCAACGAATACAGCTACCATATCGGCAAGGAGTTCTTCGCCGACAGGGGGGCTGACATCGTCATCGACGCCGACGTCGCCGTGCATCTCGACATCACGGCGCGCCGCGGCATGTACCTGCTGCAGTTCGATTTCGTAGGGCGGCTCGACGTGCCCTGCGACCGATGCCTTCAGCCCGTGGCCGTGGACGTCGACACCGAATACGACCTCACCGTGCGTCACGGCGAGGAACTCGACGACAGCAGCGACGAGGTGCTGGTGATTCCCGAAAGCTGGTCGCGGCTCGACGTCGCGCCGATGATATACGACACATTGCTGCTCTCCATACCCCTGCGGTGCGTACACGCCGAGGGGGGATGCGACTCCGAAATGGCGGCCGCGCTGCGCGACCACCGTGCCGGCGACGACGCCGACGACGATCAGGACGAGGACCAGGAGGCAGATAAAGAATAAACAAAACAATTAAAAAAATAAAAAGACAATGGCACATCCTAAACGCAGACAATCGCACACCCGGACAGCGAAACGCCGCACACACGACAAGGCGCTTATCCCGACAATCGTTCTTTGCCCCAACTGCGGCGCATGGCACGTATACCACACCGTATGCGGCGAGTGCGGCTTCTACCGCGGCAAGCAGATGATCGAGAAATAATTCACACCAGAGACACGGGCCTACACAGCCCGCACAAAGCACAAAGAGGAAATTCATAAGATGCCAAACGCCAAAATCAGCGGCATAGCGTCGTACGTGCCCGACGATATCTTAGACAACGAGATGCTGTCGAAGATGGTCGACACCAACGACGAGTGGATCACGACGCGTGTCGGGATCAAGGAGCGCCGCATACTCAGGGACGACTCGAAAGGGTCGAGCTACCTGGGAATCCGTGCGGTGGAAAAACTGATCACGGAATGCGGTATAGACCGCGATGAGGTCGACCTTCTTATCTGCGCGACTTCCAACCCCGATTACCGGTTCCCCTCGACGGCCTCGGTGATCGCCCACGGCGTCGGCCTTGACAAGGCTTATGCCTACGACATTCAGGCCGCCTGCGCCGGCTTCCTGGTGACCGTGCAGGACGCGCGCGCATATATCGAATCGGGACTTTACAAGAAAATCATAGTCGTCGCCGCCGAGAAGATGTCGAGCATGACCGATTATGAAGACCGCGCCACCTGTCCTCTCTTTGGCGACGCGGCAGGCGCCGTGCTGATCGAGCCTACCGACGAGCCCGTCGGCGTGATCGACGGCGAGTTCCATGTGGACGGCTCAGGCCTCGGCAACCTGCTCATGAAGGCCGGAGGCTCGGCCAAGCCCGCAAGCCACGACACCGTCGACGCCCGCGAGCACTTCATCTATCAGGAAGGCCGCGTGGTCTACAAGAACGCCGTCAGGGACATGCTCTCCTCTTCCCAGTCAATCATCGCGCGCAACAACCTCGCCATCGACGACATCGACTGGTTCGTGCCCCATCAGGCAAACCTCCGGATCATCGAGGCCGTGGGAGGCCGCATCAACATCCCGGACGAGAAGATTCTGGTCAACATCCAGCATTACGGCAACACGTCGGCCGCTTCGATTCCTCTCTGCCTCGACGAGTACAAGGGCCGCCTCCACAAGGGCGACAAAATCGTGCTCACGGCCTTCGGTGCCGGTTTCACCTGGGGCGCGATGTATCTCATCTGGGCCATCGACCCCAAATGACCCCCTCGGGCCGCGTCGATCACCCTCATCACAGCATACAAGGGCATCAGATTCTTTCCGATGCCCTTTTCTACTTAATCCCCTCTGAACAATCTACGGATGCAAAGGGTTGAAATATAAGGCCGCCAGCCCACCGGGCAGACAGCCCCACCGAATACCGAAAACCCTTAAACCGCATACTATGGCAGAAGACATGAACAACGCCGAGATGCTGGCCGGAACTCCGGCCGACAACGGTGAAATGATAAGCAAAGCCTACGACGCCGACAACGACGACGCCAAGGTGAAGGAAGACCACAAGGCCGGATTCGTCAACATCGTCGGCAACCCCAACGTGGGCAAATCGACGCTGATGAACGACCTCGTCGGCGAACGCATATCGATCATCACCCAGAAGGCGCAGACCACGCGCCACCGCATCATGGGCATCGTCAACACCCCCGACTACCAGATCGTCTATTCCGACACGCCGGGAGTGCTGAAACCCAAGTACAAGCTGCAGGAGTCGATGCTCGAGTTCTCCGAAGGCGCCCTGACCGACGCCGACATACTGCTCTACGTCACCGACGTCGTCGAAGACCCGGAGAAGAACAAGGATTTCCTCGACCGCGTGGCGGCCGAGAAGATTCCCGTGCTGCTGGTGATCAACAAGATCGACCTGCTCAAGAGCCAGGACGAACTGACAGCCATTGTCGACAAGTGGCACGCACGCCTCCCCAAGGCCGAGATCTTCCCGACGAGCGCCCTGGAGCACTTCAACATCGACAACCTCAAGGGGCGCATCGTCGAACTCTTGCCGGTGTCGCCACCGTTCTTCGGCAAAGACGCGCTGACCGACAAGCCGGCCCGATTCTTCGTCACCGAGATCATCCGCGAGAAACTGCTGCTGATGTACGACAAGGAGATTCCCTACAGCACGGAGGTGATAGTCGAGAAATTCGACGAGAAAGAGGGCTCCATCCATATCATGGCCGTCATCTACGTGGAGCGCGACTCCCAGAAGGGCATCCTGATCGGCAAGGGGGGCGAGAAGATAAAGAAGGTCGGCATCGCCGCCCGCGCGGACATCGAGAAGTTCTTCGGCAAGAAGGTATATCTCGAGCTATTCGTCAAGGTGGAGAAGGACTGGCGCAACCGCGAGAACAAGCTGCGCGAGTTCGGATACCGCGAATAAGCGCGTATAAGCAAGAAGTAAAAAGTAATAAGTAAAAAGACGTTATGAGCAAACTCATAGCTATAGTAGGGCGGCCCAACGTCGGCAAGTCGACGCTGTTCAACCGCTTGACGCAGACACGCAGCGCGATCGTCGACAACACGGCCGGCACGACGCGCGACCGCCAGTATGGCAAGGTCGACTGGAACGGCCAGGAATTCTCAATCGTCGACACGGGCGGTTGGGTCGTCAACTCCGACGACGTCTTCGAGGAGGAGATCAACAAGCAGGTGGCGATCGCCATCGAGGAGGCCGACGTCATACTTTTCGTGGTCGACTCCACCACCGGCGTCACCGACCTCGACGACAAGGTGGCGCAGATTCTGCGTCGGTCGAAGAAGCCGGTCATAGTCGTGGCCAACAAGGAAGACATCGGCGACGCGCGATTCAACGCCGCCGAGTTCTATTCATTCGGTCTCGGCGACCCGATCGAGGTGTCGTCGGCCAACGGATCCGGCACGGGCGAGCTGCTCGACGAAATCGTCAAGGACATGCCCGAAAAGGAAGATGACGAAGCCACGGAAGAAAACGTCGCCAAGTTCGCCATCGTCGGGCGTCCGAACGCCGGCAAGTCGTCGCTGATCAACGCCTTCATCGGCGAGGAGCGGCACATCGTGACCGACATCGCCGGCACGACACGCGACTCGATCTATCACCGCTACAACAAGTTCGGCTTCGACTTCTATCTGGTCGACACCGCCGGCATCCGCAAGAAGCAGAAGGTCAACGAGGATATCGAGTATTACTCGGTGATCCGCTCGATCCGCGCCATCGAGGCCTCCGACGTCTGCATCCTGATGATCGACGCCACGCGCGGCATCGAGGGTCAGGACGCCAACATCTTCGGCCTCATACAGCGCAACCGCAAGGGTCTGGTGGTGTGCGTCAACAAGTGGGACCTCGTCGAGGACAAATCGGTTACGGCCCAGAAACGCTATGAGGAGGCGATTCGCACGAAGTTCGCACCCTTCACCGACTTCCCGATCATCTTCACCTCGGCGCTCACCAAGCAGCGTATCTTCAAGGTACTGGAGACGGCCATCGAGGTCTACAACAACCGCCGCCGTACCATCCCTACATCTCAGCTCAACACCTACATGCTCGAGCAGATAGCGGTGACTCCGCCGCCGAGCAACAAGGGGAAGTTCGTCAAGATCAAGTATGTCACGATGCTCAAGGACGCCGTGATACCCACGTTCGTCTTCTTCTGCAACCTGCCGCAGTGGGTCAAGGAGCCCTACCGCCGATTTCTGGAGAACAAGATCCGCGAGCATTGGGACTTCCACGGCACGCCCATCGCCATCTTCATGCGCGAGAAATGAAATATAAGTTATAAGTAAGAAGTAAAAAGTAAAAAGTAATACGGGGCTCCGCGGTCGTTTCGCGAGTCCCGTATTACTTCTTACTTAATCACTTCTTACTTCAGCAGAGTCCCGTATTACTTCTTACTTTTAACTTCTTACTTTACAACGCTTATTTGAGTATCGCCGAGTCGATACGGCCGTCTTGCCGCAGCTCGTTGTTGGTGTTGATCTTCTTGCCATAGCCGAATGTGTAGGTGACGCTCAGATTCAGGTTCGGCGCACACTGCGAGTTCCATTCCCAGCCTGTGGCGGCATACCTTCCGCTGTCCGAGTCGGTGTAGATGCGGCCTCGGTTGAACCAGTTGTAGTAAGAGAGGTTGATGTTCCAGCCCGCAGAGCCGTAACCCAATGCCACGCCATACGCGCTTTTGTATCTGACGGTCTGCCCGTGGCTGTAGCCGTTGATCTCGCGCGAGGGGGTGATGTAGTTGGCTACGAAACTGAAATTGCCGAGGTAATAGACGGTCTGCACCCAGCCGTTGACCCATGTCCAGTGGCCGGCGTCGGCTCCGGTGAAGACGGCTTTCTGCACGCGCACCTGGCCCTGCAGCGACAGAGAGTTGTTGAAGAGCCTGACCGTGGTCGAGAGCCAGCCGCGGTAGGCATGGAAATTGCCGCTGTTGACCATTCGGCGCACAAGCCCGTCATAGCCCGGAAGCGTGTAGTATTCATACGCCTGCTTGTCGGGGTTGCCCTCGTATTCGGCGTATGCCGAGAGGTTCCAATGGTTGTTGGGCATGAACGTATAGCTCGCCGTTGCCTGATGGAAGAGGGTGTTCTTCATGTCGGGATTACCCTGCAGCCACATGAGCTCGTTGCTCTGCACGATGGCGTCGTTGTATTCCGAGGCGCCGGGGTGTCCGTTGCCCCACCAGCCCTCGATCGAGGCTGAATGCTTGTCGTTGATCTGATACTGCAGCTGGGCGCCGAGACGCGGATTCCACTGCTCGAGGGTGTTCGTGCCGTTCACACGCCCGACCACATACGACATTCCGACGCGCGTATAGAGATTCAGTCCGAACTGCCAGTTCTGCATGTATTCGAGGAAGATCATGTTTTCCGACGAGAGCAGTTTCTGCCTCCCGTCGTACGAGCCGCCGTATTTCGTGTCGTAGATGGAGTTGTAGGTCATAAGCGACGTGCGGAACGTGTTGTTGTGGCCAAGACCCTTGGCGTAGGAGAGATTGACGGTAGGCGAGTACGTGTCCTCCCTGTTGCTGTTGAGAATGGGGTCGAGCGCGCCGACGCTATAGGAAGAATTGCGGCTGTTGCGCGAATACGAGAACGACCAGGAGGCCGACAGCTTGGTGTTGTAAGGAAGCGAGAACTGATAGTATCCGCTCACCGAGGGCGCGAGTGTCTGGGAAGACTCACCGGAACGCGCCACGGCGTCGTCCATCCCGGCTTCGGGCATCGATACGCGCGACTGCACGTCAAGATGTGGCTGCCGTACCCGGAAGAATCCGGCGCGATGCTGGATGTATGAATTCTCGGTGTTGCGGTATGCCCGCAGGCCGACCCACTCCGAATTTTCCAGACGCATGTAGTCTTCGGTGTCGGATATGCGGCGCAGCACGTCGTAATTCCTGCCTTGGAACGTCACGTCGCGAAAGGTCTCGGTCCGGTTCGAGCGATAACGGTCGTTGTGCGACATGTCGGCTCCGGCGTAGACGTCGAAGGTCCATGACTTGTATGATAACTTGGAGTATGCAGAGAGCGTGCCCGAATCGCCGTTGAGGGTGGAGCCCGACGCCGTGACCTTCGTGTATCCGCCCCATTCATACTGCTGCATGATGAAATTGACGACATATGCCGCGCCTTCGAAACGGGGATCCTGCGGATATTGCAGCACTTCGACGCGGACCACATCCTGCGGCCTCAGACCCGCGAGATCCTGCTCGGAGGCGGCGCGGTAATCGATGAACATCGTCACTCCTTTTCCGGTGACTGTGGTGACGCTGTTGGAGCCGGCCATGACGGTGAGCTGCGGGATCTGCATCTGCATCAGGAGCTGCGTGGCGTCGGAGGCCGATTTCTTCGTGCGTTTGTCGGGGATGTATTCCACTCCATATTTCACGACGCGCTGCGTGCGCCCCTCGACCACGAACTCGGAGAGCTGTGTGAAAAGGGAGTCGTTCTCCGCGACGGGAGCCTTTGTCTCTGACACCACCGAGTCGGCGGGTTCGGCTCCGGTGGCCGCGACGGAAGTCAGCAGGGCAGCGGCGCAGATGGCTGCGAATGTGATTGGTCTTGCATCCATAAAAAAACGGTTTTACCATAGATACGCACCCAAAAGCAAATTTGTGACAACGAAAGTGAAAAAGTTTAAAAACGATTGTGCGTTATTCGAGTTCAAGATTGCTGAGAGCGCGGAGGCGGCATTGGATCAGATTGAATTTCTGGGATATCTGACATCTGGATTTCTACATAACACGTAAGATGGGCGTTGACCGAGGGCATTATATGGAGGTGAGACTTGTTATTCGGCTTATAGCTCATCGTATTCGGCGCGAATCTTTCTCTTTGTATATGATAAAAATTTTTTGGCGCAGAACTTTTACAAAGATTTTCGCCAGAAATTTTGTTTTCACTTTGAAAACGTGTAAATTTGCACATCCCTTGACCTTGAAAACGTGAAAAATCGGGCATTGCCTGACCTTGAAAACGTGAAATGGGGGTGTCCCTTTACTTTGATTATGAGAACAATATTTCTATCTTTGATCATGACTCTCGTCGTCGCGGTGTCGCAGGCCGGCGGCGACGTGGCCGAGGTCGGCCGTCTGCGCCAGGCGGCCGATAGCCTGCACAGCATAGGCCGCACCGATTCGGCGGCCATGGTCGGCGAAAAAGCCATAGCCCTGGCCGAAAGATGCGGCGACCCGACGCAGATTGTCGGCGCGAACGCAACGCAGGGTGTCTTCCTACGCTCGCTGGGCCGTATCGACGAGGCCCTGCGGAAATATGAGGCGGCCCTTGCGATCATCACCTCGGGCAAATTCCGCAAGAATCCCGATCAGGAGGCCATAGAGGAAATCGCCTCGCTATACATCAACCTCGCCGTCCTCAACCTCGACATGCAGAACAAGGACGAGGCCGCCCGCAACGCCGTGACGGCCGGCGACTGGGTCGCCCGGAGCAAAGACCCCGAACTGCGCGGCGTCATCTACGGCGTTGCCGGTTCGGTGCTCACAGGCTGCGGCGATATCGACAAAGCCCTCAAATATCAGGATCTCGCCTACCGCAACTCGCTGGAGAGCGGCAGCGACGACGCCGCGTTTCGCGCGGCCGCCTACACCATGCTGCTTTCCGACCGCAGCGGCGACAAGGCCGGCGCCGAATCCTGGCGCCGCAAGTGCCTCGACCTGATGCCGCGGATCACATCCATGACGTCGAAGATGGCATATTATCAGGCGGAATGCTCAATATGTCTCAAGAACGGAGACAACCGGGGCTCCATCGGATGGTTCGACCGCATCCTCGGGCTGGAGGGAATAGAAAACCTGCCGTTCGTGAAATTCGACTGCTACAACAACATGCATCTCGCCTACGCCGAACTCGGCGACTACCCCGACGCCTACCGGACCCTGCTGAAGAGCAACGAGATGCGCGACACCCTCTGGGCGCGAGAGAAGGCCGAAAGCCTCAGAGACATGACCATAAAATACGAGACCAAAGAGACCCAGCTCGCCCTCGCGCAGAGCGAGGCCCGGAGGGCCGGCACGCTGATGTGGCTTTTCGCGGCCCTCGCCCTCATCCTGGTCGGCGCCACGGTGTTCGTGGTCTATGCCTCGCGTCAGAAACGCCACCGCCTGCAGCGGGAGGCGGAGTTCGCCAGAATCCGCGCCGACATCGGCCGCCAGCTCACCCGACAATATGTAGAGGGTCTTGAGAGCGAGCGGAGCCGCATGGCCCGCGAACTGCATGACGGCGTCTGCAACGACCTGCTCGCCATCCGCATGAACATCGACGCCGGCAAACCGTCAGCCAGCACGGCGTCGATGATCGATGCCTGCCGCGAGTCCGTGCGCCGCATATCCCACGAGCTGATGCCGCCCGAGTTCTCCTATGCCTCGCTCGACGAGGTGGTGAGATATTTCGTTTCCAAACAGGCCGAAGCCGTCACGGGCACCGCCGAGGTCATATACGGTTCGTCGGCTGCCGGCCGCGACTGGGAAGACGTGCCCGACGCCACGGCCCTCGAGGTCTACCGTATCGTCCAGGAAGCCACCGGTAACGCCATGAAGCATTCCGGAGCCGACAGAATCGCCGTCAATCTCACGCTGACCGAAGACAGGCTTGAGGCCACCGTCGCCGACAACGGCACGCGGCGCGCGGACACGCCGACAGCCCGGCGCGGAATCGGTCTCGACTCTATGCGTCGGCGCGCCAACGCCATCGGCGGAAAAGTCTCGGTCGAACCGGGCCAGCCCACGGGCACCACGGTCAGATTGACCGTCGATTTATGAACATTCACGCCTGAAATCATGAAAAACTACGGGAATCCGTAATTGACGGGCATTCATAAGCGGGGTAATTTTGCATCTAAAATGCAATTCAGAACGCTTATGGACGACCAATCGATACTCTCAAAGATGAAAATAGCCGTTGTCGACGACCATGATCTTGTGCGCGAAGGCATGGCGGCCATCCTCGCGAACCGCAATGCCAACGACGTGACGAAGTTCAGCACGGCCCGAGACCTGATTTCCTGTCTTGATTCGGGCACCGAATTCGATTTCTATATAATCGACATCGAACTGCCGGACCTCGACGGCTTCGTGCTCATAGAGATGATACGCGCCCGCAACCCGGTGGCGCACATCATCGTGAGCACCGTCCACGACGAGATATGGACCCTACGCAAGCTCCTGGCCCGCGACGTCAATGCCATCATATACAAGTCGGGCGAGGGCAGCGAGATCGTGACGGCCATCCATGAGATACTGAAAGGCAACAACTACTATTGCGAGGAGGTGCACAAGGTTCTGAAAGTGGCCGGCGACAAGAGCATACATCCGTCGTCAAGGGAACTCGAAGTGCTCTATCAGATCTCGCAGGGCAAGACCTCGCGCGAGATCGCCGCGTCGATGTTCGTCACCGAGAATACGATCGAGGCACATCGCAAGTCGCTATTTTCCAAGCTCGGAGCCGTCAATGTGGCCGACCTCATCATCAAGGCGATCGAGAAGGGCTATCTGAAGAAAAGCGGCATAATCCGCTGACCGGAACGCGACCGGCCGCAACCGCCCCGCTCGCTTTTTGCCGCGATATTTTCCAGAAAGATAGGAATGTTGAAAAATATTGCCTATATTGTATTTTCATCCGTGGATCACGCGCTCTGAAAGCACTTTAAAATCTATACCGACCGATATGAAACGACCCGAAGGAATAAGGCATCTCGTGGAGAAGCTTACCGGCGACAGCTCCAGGACAATCGACGAACGAATCGAGATGGTGTTCGACATGCGCCAGAACATCGAGACCGACGACGAGAAGGAGTCGCTGCGCAAAGACGTCGACTATTTCGACTGCATGATCAGGATGCTTGAGCGCGATGACACCGACCGCCGCGAAGACCTGGCGCGCCTCCAGCTCTACGCCCTGCTCGCCGAGACATACGTGGCGCTCGAGGACTACCGGCCTCTGGAGCGCGTCGCCGCCGAGGTCCTGGAACTGATCCGCCACGAGGAGGCGGCCTGGGAGTCGATCGCCGACCCGCTGCCCCGCATCATCGACGCCGTGGCCGCGTCGGCCTACAACCACGCCCAGTACGAACTGCTTCTCCTGTACATCGTCATGGCTTTCAGGACTGGCAATCTGACCGACGCCCTCAAGGGCCGCGTCCGAAAGTGGCTCAAGCTGCGCCTCCTGCTCGAAGATAGCAACTGGCTCGACTTCCGCCTCGACAAGGAGCTGGAGGGCGCCATGGCCGGCATGTTCACGCCCTCCGAGCTGTTCAGGATAATGCTCGACCCCAAGGTGGGCCATCTGCGCCGAGATCCGGTGGAATACACGTGGAAATGGGAGCGCATATGCTATGACGTCGAGGCCGAGCTCGACCGCCGTCTGGCCAACGTGCCCCGCCACATGGGGTTCTGCTTCCGCTACTGGTCGATGAAACGGGAGCTGCTTGAGGAGAAATACTGCATCGAATGGCGTTCGCCGTCATTGATGAATCCAGGGGTGATTTTCGACTGACAAGACTATGGAACAGAAGAGACAACAACAGAGGCAGCGGGAACGGTACGCCGAACCGCGTCCCCGGCAGATGAGCCCCGAAGAGGTTGGCCAGGCCGTTGAAGAGGCGAGACGCTGCGCGTTCTGCGGCGAGCCGATGGACGATGACGAGATGTTCTGCAGCGAATGCGGCGGCCCGCGTCAGGGCATCAGATGCCCGGCCTGCGGGGCCATGGCTTTCCGTCATTTCTGCGGAGCGTGCGGCACGCCGCTCACCGAGGAGGCCTTCCGCCAGCTGGAGCGTGCCCGCAGGGACCCGAAGGTGCGCCGCGTGGCCGATGTGGCCCAGGAGGTCGAGCGGCTCGAGGTCGAGATAGAGGCTCTCGAGCGCGAGGTATCGGCCCCGGACGAGTCGTTTCTCGACAACGAGGCCCCATTGGGCGACGCCACCCGCAGTATTCTTGAGGAATACGGCAGTCTGTTCGGCGACTCCGACGCGCCCGTGCCCGCGGCCACGGCGCCTAAACCCGCCGCGCGCAAGGCCGACGGAGAGAGCGCGGCCCAAAGGCGGGAACGTCTGCGCGAACTGAAAGCCAAGAAGCTCGAGAAGCTGCAGGAGATGCAGCGCGTCCTCGACGACCTCATCCCCGACCCCGCGGATCCGCCTGAAATACAGCGCGCTTTCCTCACCGCCTCGAAGGTGGCGGTAATGGAGACCGTCACCCGGAAGGAAACGGTGAAAATCGGTTGGGTGTGCAATCTCTGCGGATTCACCCACCATCAGCCGTCGGAATGCGCCCGCCCCGAACTCGGCGGCAAGTGGATCTTGGAACAGCGTGAGGTGTCCGTTCAGGTCCTTAAGGACAGGACTGTATACATCTGACGGGAGGATTGCCTACATATTTACTGAACAACGACAACGATGAGCAAGAAACGCAAGAATACAGAAACACAGGTTCCGCCTTCGGGCACACAGGTTCCGCCGTCAGGCACACAGGTTCCGCCGTCAGGCACCGCTGTTCCTCCGTCGGGTACCGCTGTTCCTCCGTCGGGCACTGCCGTGCCGCCGTCGGGAACGGCGGTGCCGGGCGCGGAAAATCCCGCCGGAGCGGGCCGACAGGTCGCGTTCGACGACTCGAAGGTGACCGAATTCGAGATAAACGGCGTGAAATTCAGCAAAATATCCGTGATCTCCGGCAATTCGGGAGAGGCCAAGGTATATCTTGTGGAAAACAAGGGCCGCAAATACGCCCTCAAGGTCTACAACGCCCACCGGCATCCCAACCACGACGTGCTCGAACGGCTTAAGGGACTGCGCGGCAATGGCCTCACGGTCGACGTCTTCGAACATGGAGTCATGGATTTTCCATGGGGTGCGAGCCACGACTACGAGCTGATGCGCTGGTACAGCGGCCGCAACCTGTCGAAGGTATCGCTCAAGGGCAATGACAGTCTGATGCGCAAGACGGCGCAGCGCATGGCCATGGCCATCGACTTCTGCCACCGAAACGGCATCCTGCACCGCGACATCAAGCCGGCCAACTTCATGTATACCGACGATAAGGAGAAGGAGTTCGTGCTGACCGACTTCGGCATCGCCAAACTGCTCGACGACCGCAAACGCGCCACCACCGACGCGGGGCGCACACCCGTCTACGCCGCCCCGGAGATGTATACCTACTACTTCGACAGGCCGACATACGTCTCCACGCCTTCCGACTTCTTCGCCATGGGCATGACACTTCTCGCCATGTGGAAGGGCGAGGGCAACCTGATAGCCAACGAGGAGCAGCTTGTGAAAGACAAGCAGGAGGAGACGCTGCCCTACCCCGACGAGGGTCAGATCGACGCCCGAAATCTCCAGCTACTCAAGGCCCTTACCCGGCGCAACGCCGACATTCGCGCCGGATTCGCCGAGATCGTGAAGTGGTCGAAGGGAGAGACTATCTACGAGGATCCGGCGGTCGACAGGCTCAAGGGTGACTTCAGGGTGGTGTTCAGCCGCGACAAGAACCTCATAGCGCATTCCACCAAGGAGCTGGCGAAGATGATGCAGGACAATCCCGACCTCGCCAAGGATTATCTCTATTCGGATATGGTCAAGGACTGGCTCAAAGAGAACGACATGCCGGAGCTGAGCCGGACCGTGGGCAAGTATACCGAGGACACCTACGCCGCCGACCGCGACGCCGGACTCTTCGCCACCTGTCTGCTGCTTGACGGCGACATTCCGTATGTCTCGCCGCTGACGGGCAACGTGCTGCACGACGAGTTCGAGATCGCCCGCGAGATCTTCGAGCACGCCGGCATGTACGCGCAGCCGCTTAAGAATACCGACAGCCAGCTGTGGATATTCATGCGGCATATCGGTGTGAAGATCGACTTCGACTATTTCGTCTCGGCCGTGCCCAAGAGAGGAGAGTCCCCCCTCTACGAGATGGCATACCGCATAGACCCGGAGCTCCCCTTCCGGTTCCCGCTCCGCTTGGGCTCTGGTAATCTGCTGATCAAAGACTGCGAGCATCTCAGAAGCCTCCTCGAGAAAGAGCAGATACCCTTGGACAAGATGAAGGTGTTCGCCAGCCCGGAATTCCAGGAATGGCTCTCGGGGAGAAATATGGCCGCCATCGATGCCCTCTACGATACCGACTATCCGCTGGAGGACGATGCGTTCGGCTGGCTGATAGCCTACATGGCCTGCGGCAATGTGGACTATGCGTTCCGCAAGGTTGAGAAAAGGGGCGATTCCGATTGGTTCACCATCGAGGACATCGCCATGAAGCTGGCCCGCGAGATATGCGCCAATCCCATCGACTGGGAGAACGACAGCTCAATCCGTGAGAGCGCGTTCCTCAGTCAGTTCAATACGTCTGAAAGGGTGTCTCATGCCGCAGGAGACGGCAGTTTCGGAATCAAGGAGATATTCCCCCTCTCTCGCGTGCGCCAGTATCTGCTCTCCAAGGGCAAATATGAGAAGCAGATCGCCTGGATGAAGGATACGCTCAATTACCGCAGCGACGTCAATTCGCGTAAATACGGCCGCTATAACCGGACCATAGCCCGCATGAAGACCGTGGCGGGAATCTTAGGCCATTGTCCTCTCTTCTTCTCATATAAGGAAAACGAGAGGGCGCTTCCGGTAAAGTACAGGCTCAACAATCTTAAGGATTTCGAGATTCAGGCAGATAAGGTCCGTTGCCTCTGCGCCAAGGATTCCCGTTTCTGTGCTCTGGTGCAGGACTGGCTCGCCGTGCAGTTCCAGGAAGACCCACGGGTGGATTATAACAAGACGCCTTATCTGCAGAAGACCAGGGAGTACCTCGAATACCTGCGCCTGAATCTGCCGGACTCCTCTACGGCCGTCAGAGCGGAGCAGACCGATAAGGAGATAAGCAAGGCGAAATCGTCGTTCACAAGGTCGAAAGGCGTGACGATGCTTTTCTACATCTGTACGATTCTGTTCGGATTCGTGCCTCTGCTGCTTGCCGGCGGCTATATGGCGTACATGCTTGCCACGATGAACCCGGCCGACATGCAGTCGGCCCTGGAGTCGATAGGCAAGTGGGGCGGCATTGTCCTGGGCGTCATCGTGGCGCTGTTATGCTTCGAGCAGCTGGGCCCGATATGGAGCATCGGTCTGGGCTTCGGGGCTTATGCGCTGGTGGCGTGGGTGTTCGGGCTTATAACGCCGGCGGTGCCGTGGATACTTATCGCCTTGACGGTCGCCGGAATCATCTATGCCGGAATACAGATATTCAAGACCCCGCCCCCGACGAGTAGAGTGGTTGACCATTACGGCGGCATGAATCTCGACGACGCCTGCACCTATGCCGTTGTCGGCGACGCTTTCAAAAAAAGAAAGAAGCTGCTACCCGATCTTCCCGATGACTATCCGGCCCGAGTATACCGCGAGAGCGCCACGGGAGCGATGTCGGGGCGCGTGTCGATGCTGATCAAGACTCTTGTGGTTCTGGTGGTCGCCGTCCTGGTCGGAATCGGCGCACACGTCATGAATCGCAATAGGGGGCGTGACGCCGAGCGCAAGGTGCGGCAGACGGAGGTGGCCGGGATATACAACGGCACGTTCGAAGGGACGTTCGACAACCGCCCCGCCACGATGCAGCTTGAGTCGAAGCTGGAAGACGATAAGGTCAAAATCGACGGTGTCATGACCATCCACTATAAGAAACCTCTTGTGCATAAAATCACCGGTATGGCTCTTGACGAGAATCCGGGTGCCGTGTTCAGAGTGGTCAAGGACAACGGAGCTGTCGACACGGATATAAGGTACGAGATGGTTCCCGACAAGGATGATCCCGATGTCTTCACCGGAGACTATTCCAACGCCCACAAGGGTTCGGAATACAAGTTTGAACTGAAAAAGAGCAAGTGATGAAATGTACTCGATGCGGTAAGGAAAACCGCGACATAGCCAGATATTGCAAATGGTGCGGGGCCGCGGCCGGCAGCCGGCCTTCGGCCGCTGCGCCCGTGGGCCAGCCGTCGGCCGATGCGGCCGGAGACTCCGGCGCGGGCTCATGCAGTCCGCTCGACAGCCTCGTAGACAAGGAGGCTATCAAGACCCAGCTTCGCGACATCGTAGCGAAAGCCGAGGCGATGAAGGCATACAACGACGCTCACGGCCTGAAGTTCCGCATGGAGCTGAGTTTCGTCATAACGGGCGACTCGGGCACCGGAAAGGCCACCGTGGCCGCGACGATAGCGGCCCTGCTCCACGAGAAGGGACTGGTCAACAATCCCGTGCCGAAGACGGTCGATCCCACCGACTATCAGAAATTCATGGACAAGATTGACGAGAACCTGAAGAATTTCGGCAACGGGGTGCTCGTCATCAAGGAGGCCGACAAGCACGTGCCCGACGGCAAGCAGAAAGACGTCGCCCCTATCGACCATATCATCAAGCATATACGCCGGTGGCGCGGCGACGCGGCTCGGCCGGTGGTGATCCTGTTGGGAGGCGCGAGGCTCAGGAAGTTCTTCGACGAGAATCCCGTGCCGAAGTCGGCGGTGAACTATTTTCTCGAGACGCCCGCCATCAGCGACGACGGACTTCTTGACATCACCGAGCGGCTGCTGCGCGACAACTACGGGCGCACTCTCAGCGAGGAGGGGCGTCAGAAACTCAGGCGCATCTATCTCAACGACAGGCGCAATCCGGAGGCGGCCAAAGGGGCCGGGGGCCACAACGCGGCCCGCCGGGCCTACGACATCACGCTCCGCTGCATGGGCGTCATCGCCGAAGGCACGCCCGTCGGTCCCGACCTGATCGACGGCACCGAATACATACCCAAGACCTTCGACGAGGTGCTCCGTTCGTTCGACCGTTATGTGGGCGTCGAGGAGATCAAGGAGGTGCTGCGTGGCATAGCCCTGCAGCTCGACGAGCAGCGCGGTCAGAAAGGCCCGGGCGCGACGGTCGAACTATACGACCATTTCCAGTTCCTCGGCAATCCGGGCACGGGCAAGACCACCATGGCCCGGCTCTTCGCCGACGCGCTTAACGCATTGGGCGCATTGCCCGTGGGCCATCTCGTGGAGGTGGGACGCGACGAGCTCGTGTCGCAGTATGTCGGCGAGACCCCGAAGCTGGTGCGCAACGTCTTCGACAGGGCCATGGGCGGCGTGCTCTTCATCGACGAGGCCTATTCGCTCAAGCAGAACGAAAACGACGACGTCGGCCAGCAGGCCGTCGACACGATCCTCGCCCTGTCGGAGAACCGCCGCGGCAAGGTGGTCGTGATTGTAGCCGGATACACCCGAGAGATGGGACAGTTCATCCAGTCGAACTCCGGGCTGGAGTCAAGATTCAACAGGATAGTCAATTTCCGTGACTACACCGGCAAGGAGCTCGCCGAGATCTTCAGGCGCATGGTGCGTGGCAGCGAGGAGGGGTATACCCTCTCCGAGCGGGCCGAGTCGAACCTCGACAGGGTGTTCGAGAAGATGGAGCGTATGAAGACCCGCAATTTCGGCAACGCGCGCGAGGTGCGCAACCTATACCAGAAGTCGGTGGCGGCCCTTATGGCCCGCAACGACAAGGCGCGCAGGGAGGGAACGCTCGATGAGTCTAAACGGCGCGAGATAGACCTCGTGGATATAGAGGGCGACCAACCGGTGCGCTCGGCCGACGACATCCTGAAGGGTTTCGACGACTTCGTCGGCATGCAGGGGGTGAAAGACCAGGTGCGCTCGTTCGCCAACAAGATCAAGCTGGCCCGCATCAAGACGATGCGCGGCGGCAAGGTCGAGCAGCCCAACATCCATCTGCTGATCACCGGCAATCCCGGCACGGGCAAGACCGAGGTGGCCAAGCGCATGGGGCAGGTCTTCAAGGCTCTCGGCGTGCTGCCCAAGGGGCATGTGGTGGTGAGGGAGCGCAAGACGCTGCTCGACAGCTACGTGAACTCCGGAGGCAAGAACATGGACAAGGCCGTCGACGAGGCCATGGGCGGCGTGCTCTTCATAGATGAGGCCTACAACCTGATTCCGGCCGACGCCACGGGTGCCCGTGACCAGGCCGGCAACGAGGCCATCGACGCGCTGATGACCCGCATGTCGAACGACGCCGGAAAGTTCGTCACCGTCTTCGCCGGATACAAGATGGAGATGGACGAGTTCATCGCCAACGCCAATCCCGGCCTCAAGCGCCGCTTCACCCACAGCATCCATATCGACGACTATTCGGTCGACGAACTCGTGGAGATCTTCATGCTCAACGCCCGCAAGGAGGGATACCGCCTCACGCCCGAGGCCGAGCGGCTGCTCAACCTCAAGGTCGAGGAGATGGTCAGCGCCAAGGACAAGCGTTTCGGCAATGCCGGCGAGATGGTGAAGCTCTTCAACGAGACCAAGGACCGCCAGAGCGACCGCATCGCCACCGACCTGAGCGACGACCTGAGCGACGAGACGCTTTACACCATCGAGAAGGACGACATCCCCTACGACGCCCCGAAGAAGATCGACATCGCCGAGTGCATGAGGGAACTCGACGCCCTCCAGGGCCTTCAGGCCGTCAAGGAGGCCGTCCGCGAACTCGCCGACACGCTCGTCGTGGAGCGGAAACGCAACGCCGACGACGGCGGCAGGCATACGCTCAACCTCGACCATTTCCTCTTCCTCGGCAATCCGGGCACGGGCAAGACCACCGTGGCGAGAATAATGGGCAACATCTTCTATTCGCTCGGACTCCTGCCGTCGAACAAGGTGATAGAGGTGACGCCCAAGGACCTGATAGCGCCCTACGTCGGCCAGACGGCCCCTAAGACCGAGCAGGTCGTGAACCGCGCCATCGGCGGCATCCTCTTCCTCGACGAGGCCTACGGCCTCAACGACGGCGCGAACGGTTTCGGCAAGGACGCCATGCCGGTGCTTCTCACCAAACTTCTCGACCTCAAGGGCAGGTTCGTGTGCATCGCGGCCGGCTACCACCGCGAGATGCAGCAGTGGATCGACACCAACACCGGCCTTGAGTCGCGCTTCACGCGCCGCATCAACTTCGAGGACTACTCTGCGGCCGAACTTTCCGACATCTTCCGCAGCATCGTGAGGAAGGCCGGAATGAAGATGGACGAGGGGGCGGAGACGGAGATGGAGCGCTATTTCAACATCCTGGTCTACAACAAGGGCCGGAACTTCGCCAACGCGCGCGAGGCCCGCAACTATTTCGACCGGGTGAAGCTCAATCAGGGACGCCGGCTGCGGCGTCTGATCCAGAATCCCGATTTTGACAACGGCGAGCTCTACATGCTTCGCCGCGACGACATGATGACGAACGACAATGGATGATCAGAAGAAATGCCCGCAGTGCGGGGAAATGATAGACGCCGACAGCCGCTGGTGCGACCAGTGCGGCGCGATGATGTATCTCTGTCCTGACCATATGGTCTTCGGCAAGGGGGCCGGCAAGCGCTGCGGTCTCTGCGGCAAGCCGCTCGTGGCCGGCGACAGCATAGACCGACAACAGCCTGTGCAGCCCGTACAGCCGGTGCAGCCCGGTGGTTATGGCACGATGGTTCCGCCGGCGTTGCCGGCCGAGCTCCATTGCGCGGCGATGAACATCACGATTCCGCTCATGGAGGGCGGGATGATAGGCCGCACGCAGGGGAACTACACCGGCGTGCTGGGCCAGTGCATTTACATATCGGGCACCCATGCCATGCTGGGCCGGGACGCCTCCGGGTGGACCATCACCGACCTGAAATCGCGCAACGGCACGAAGGTGAACGGCGTGCCCTGCACGCCTCATCAGGCCGTGCGCATCAAGGCGGGCGATGTGGTGAGGATTGCCAATTTCTATGACTTCACGGTGAGATGAGCATGACGATAAGATTTGACGTCGAGAGCGACACGGGGCGCGAGCGTCCCGGCAACGAGGACATGGCCCTGGTGATGGGCCAGCAGATACGCGACGGCGGACTGAGCGTGACGGTGCCGGTCGACTCGGAGACGTGTATCGCGGCGATTGTGTGCGACGGCATGGGAGGCTATGAGGGCGGCGAGGTGGCTTCGCTGATGGTGACATCATCGTTCCGCGACTTCGCCGGCGCCCTTGAGCCGGGGCTGGACGCGGCCGACCTGGTGATGAGGATAAAGGGATGGTTCGCCAAGGCCAACAGCGAGGTGCTCATGGCGGCCGGCGGTTCGGGGATGGGCTGCACGCTGACGGGATTCCTGATCTACGGGGGCCGGCCATATTGCCTGAACTGCGGCGACAGCCGGGTGTACCGTCTGCGCTACGGTCATCTCAAGCAGCTCACCGTCGATCATTCCGAGCGCAACCGGCTCGGGGATATGAGTGTGCCGTCGAACATCATCTACAACGCCGTCGGCGTGCCGGGGGCGTTCGTAGACATCGAGCCGACGAAGTTCGTTGCGGGCGACACATACGTGATATGCAGCGACGGACTGAACGACATGATCGGCGACGCCGTGATCAAAGAGGCTCTGGAGTCAGGAGCGTGCACGGCGCGGCGTCTTGTCGACGAGGCCAATCTCGCCGGCGGCCGGGACAACATAACCGTGATCCTGATGCAGGTGGCGGACGAAGACTGATTGCGTATGGAGATTTCAGACAGATTTCATGAGATGCTGGCGGGCCACGAGGAGGACCCGGGGACGCAGCACAAGGCCGCGGAGCTCGTGCTCGGCGCGCCCGACGGCGCCGAACGCGACGGACTGCTGTCGCTGATATATCATGAGGGTCTTGGCGTGGAGCGTGATCTGGACCGGGCGTTCGAATATGCCGAGAAGGCTGCCTTCGAAGGGGGCGACGGACTCGGATATTTCATGCTCGGATATATGTGTGAAAACGCCGAGACGCCCGACCAGGCCGAAGGAGGACCGCGCCAGAAGTATGACCATTACGACGCCGAGCGGTTCTACGAGATATGCTCCGGTATCGAGAGCCGCTGGCGTGACCAGGCGATATTGTGGCTCGGCGACTATTACATGGACATGGCCCAAGGGGGCGACCCCGAGATCGGGGTGGAATACTATGAGAAGATCGCCGACAGCAACGCCGAGGCGGCCGGGAGACTGAGCGACCATTACTGGGACCTGATAATGCCCGAATACCTTGAAGACGAGGAGTGGACCTCGCAGCTTTTCAGATGGACAGCGGTGGCCGCGCGTCTCGACCCGGAGGAATACTCCTACAGAATGGGCTGGATATATGCCGACGGACTCGGCTGCGAGCCTCAGCCCGACAAGGCCATAGAGGAGTTCGGGAAAGCCTATTCCTACGGCGACTGGCGCGGAGCCAAGTCGATAGCCCGAGTATTCGAGGAGATGCTCGACTCCGCCCCCGACGCAGCGTCGAGAGCGGAGTGCGAGAAAAACATCAAGCTCTGGGACGAAAGAGCCGACCGCATCCGGGAACAGGAGCAGGACAAAGATGAATGATAAATGATAAATGATAAATGATAAATGATAAATGATGAATGATTAGGGACTCCGCGCGATAAGCAATCAACGCGGAGCCCCTAATCATTAATCATTTATCATTAATCATTAGTCATTGATAACGGCTTTCCCTTTGCGGCTGATGTAGATGCCGGGGGTGCTGTGACGGCGGTCGACGCGCAGGCCGTCGAGCGTGTACCATTCCTCGCTCTCGGATGCGTCGTCGCCGGTTACCGTCTCGATGCCGCTGTAGATGCCGGTGTAAGAGGAGTTCATGGCGTTTCCGAACACGGTGTAGTTGACCGTGACCTTCATCGCGCCGCCCAAGGCCGGACCGGTGACCTTGAACCAGCCTCCTGCGTATGTGGCCGTCTCGCCGTTTATCTCAACCGACGTTACTTTAACACCCGTCACCTGAGGAGCGACGCGCACCGCCGTTCCCTCCGCGTCGGTCTCGTAGGTGTACATCTCCTCCACCGGCGAGGCCGTGAGCTGACAGTATAGCTCCGACGCCCTTCCCGGCACGTAGACCTTGCGCCATCCGTCGCCGACGGCTATGCCTCCGTCGACCATCGAGACGTAAAGCGAAGCCACGTCAGGGAAATCCTCCTGCTCGTCGAGGAAGTTGATCGTCGGATTGTTGACTACCACCTGCGGGTCGTCGGTCATGAAGTCAATGGCATGGTATTGCACCGTCGAGCCGTTGTCGGGGAAATAGAGACGCATCAGGTCCGGACAATCGTTGAACGCGCTGGCCGAAAACCAGTCGACGCCCATCATGTTGAGACCCACAATGCCCGAACGCGCGAAGGCGTTGGCGTAGATGTCGGTGGTGGTGTCCTTGAGATATGCCTTAGTCAACTGACGGCAATCGGCGAAACATCCGCGCGGAATCACCGCCTGCCCCGTGGGCCAGTGGACCGTCTTCAGTCCCGTGCCCGCGAACATATATCCGCGTGTGAAGCCGAAAGTCTTGACCGAGCCAAAGGCGAACGAGGTCATGCTCTCGCAGCCGGCGAACTCACGGTAGACCAACTGCTTGATCTTCATCTTCGACGTCAGCGGGAAGGCTGTAAGGCTGCGGCAGCCCTCGAAGGCACACTCGGCGATGTCGATGTCTTTCGTATTCTCGGCCAGCGTGACCGTGGTCAGCGACTCGCAGTCCTTGAAGGCGCAGGTGTTGATGTCGAGCTCGCCGTCGGACGTCGCGCCGAATGTCATCGACTCCAGTTTGCGGCATCCCATGAACGCCCCCTCCCAGAAGTGCCACGGGGCCGAGCCCTGCCAGGTCACTTTGCGGACGTCGGACTCGAGAAACATATTCATGCCCGCCGCTTGCGAGGAGAACTTGCCCGGCACCACCACCTCCCCGATCTGTGAACTGCAGAACGCTCCGCTCTCTATATAGGAGCATGTCTCCGGGATGGTGTACTTGTCGTAGACACGGCCCGGACAGAGGCCTGTGAATATCGAGCCGTAGAGCAACGCGCCGTCGTCGTTGACGCGGTATTCCGACGAGTTGGTGCAGTCCACGGTCTCGATGCTCCGGTTGTTGTACTGCCAGCATTCCCTGAGCCTCTGCTCGCCGATGAGATAAATCTTCTTGAGATACCTGTTGGCGGCGAAGGCCCCCCATCCGATGCCGTCGATGGCAGAGGGCACAACGAAAGTCGCAGCCGACGCGGCTGACGGATAGCGGATCAGATAACGTCGCGTGCCGTCGCTGCTGCTGTTGTTGAGCTCTACAAGCGAGCCGGAGATCGTCGTATAATATTCCGACCCCGCCTCCACCTCATATTTCTCTATCGAATGGCAGTCCTTGAACTCGACGCGGCCTATGAACTTCATGTATTTCGGAATCCGCACGGAGGTGACGGCGTCGAAGCCCGCCACCACCGGAGCGTCGCCCTCGTTGCCGGCATGGTTCGACCATCCGAGCCCCGTCACCTTGACCTCCTTCCCCTCGTGGCTGACGGTGGTGGGGATGAAAAGCTCGCCCGACGGTTCGTAGCCCTCGGCAAGGCCGACGACTACGGCTTCGTCCTCGTCGTTGCCCACGAACTGCACGATTTCATAACGGAAGTTTCCCGACGTGATCTCTTCCGCCCCTGCCGGGAGCGCGGCGGTAAGCATCAGGATCGGCATGATCTGTCTTATGATTCTCATTTGGAAAGAAAATTGGTTTCTGGCGGCAAAGTTAACCGTTATGGTCCATATGCCTGCAATGGCGGCATATCTGAAAGCGTCTACATCCTGTCGCACGGCTATGTAGATGCTTTGTAGACGCCCGGTTTCGCACGTCGGCGACACGCCGGGCACCCGGACTCTTCCGGCGTTCGTTATTTTTGGCTATATTTGCAGGCGATATGACAAGACCAGGACTATATGGAATGCTCGTATGGGCTGTCGCGCTGACTGCGGCGCTCGGCTGCGGGCGTCGCGAGCGCTTCGTAGAACCCACCGGCTGGGAGCGCGACACTCCGGCCGCCGACTCGCTCACGAGGGAAATAGAACTCAGTTTTCAGAACGGCGCGAGGCCCGATTCGACCCTCTCGTTGATGCGGCGTTACCGCAGGACGGCCGTCAGGCCGGGAAACAGCCGCGAGGCCGAGAGCCGTCTGCTCTACTGGCGGGGGCGCGTCGAGATACGCCGGCAGAACCGGGCGCTGGGTCAGGCGTTGTTTGACTCGGCCTACAATGTGGCACCCGGGGCCACGCGTGAATACCTGGGCCGCATCCTCGAGTGGCGCCGGGAAGACCGTAACGACTACACGGAGGGGGAATGGTATTCGCGCAAGTTGGATCAGGCAGCCTATTTCGAGAGCCGCGACGACCGGCAGATGCTCTACAACGTCTATCGCGAGCTGATGGAACTGATGCGCGACGAGGGTCTGCATGAGCGGGCGCTCCATTATCTGGGACTTCTCACTGAATGCAACCGGCGCATAGACTCCGCGATGGCGGATCTGGACGACAAGATGAACCGCGCGGCCATACTCTCCGACATGGGACGCGACGCGGAGGCGGTACGCCTGCTGCGCGAGCTGCGGGCCGACACGGCGTATATGCGCGAGCCGGTGAACTGTCAGCTTGTGAATCTGAACATACACAATCTGGAGCGCGACACGTCGGCGCTGCACGCCGCCTGGCGCAGCATATCTCTATACGGCGACCGGGCCGACATACTGCCGAAAGTTTACTTCTACATGGAGGAGGAGGCTATGGAGGCGCGCGACTGCATGGCGGCGCGGAGATGGAGCGACAGTCTCGCCGCGATGCTGCCTGAGTTCGGCCCGGGGGAGTTTCGTGTGAAGAGCCTCAAGGGGATAGCGAGGGCGCGTGAGATGTGCGGCACGGCTGAGGAGACGGCGGCGGCCTACCGTGAGTATGCGCTGGCAGCCGACTCGCTGTGCGCGTTGATGCGCGGCGGGAATGTGGCCGACCTCGAGGTGGCCCGTGTCATCGACGAGGTCGACCGACGCGTCGATGCCCAGAAGCGCCGGTCGAGGACGGTGTGGTGTGCCGCGGCGGCGGTAATGGCGGCGGCGGTGGCGGCGGGGCTGCTTCTGTTACGGCGGTGGCGGCGCAGGACGCGGGAGATGCGCGACGAGGCGCTGAAGATCAGGGGTGAGGCCGAGCGTCGGCAGATGGCGCTTCAGCTTGACGCCGACCGTCGCGGACTCGCCACAGAGATAGGCTCCGACGACTTCCTGACCCTCTTCTCGCAGCATTATCCGCTGTTCATCAGCCGGCTGCGCGAGATTTCGCCACGCATCAGCGACACCGCGCTGCGGCTCGCCGGCTATATCGCGATAGGACTGAGCACCAAGGAGATCGCCGAACTGATGAACGTCCGGCCCGAGAGCGTGCGCCAGGCCAAATGGCGCCTGCGCAAGACGCTCGACCGAGACTCAGAGGAAGATCTCTACCCCCTCCTCTCCTCCCTGCTGCTTTCCTGACTTCATCTTGAGTATTCTGACTTCATGTCCTAAGCCGTTGACAATGGGAAGAATGATTAATGCCAGGGGCCGTGTCGTGACGGCCTCTGGCATTAGGCTAAGTGAGTTCAGGGTGTGGAGAGGGATCAGTACTCGCCCTGGTCGCCCTGCTTGTTGTAGATGTGTCCGGACACGAAGTTTAAGTTGCCGGTCTGGTCGCCGCTGCCGTTGTTGAACACAAGGCCGGTCGTACCCTCCGGGCAGGTGAATGAATAGACGTTGTCCCTGACGGGCTGCATGTCCTTACCGGGCCATGAGGAGGCCTCTGTGCCGCCCCAGTAGTGCACCTTGACCGTGCTCCAGTTGGTCGACGAGTTGTCAAAATAGATGGTGTTGTTGGGCACCGGTGGCACCGGTGGCGTGTCGGTCTTCGTGTAGGTGAAGCTCTGGTTGCGTTGGCCGTTGGCGTTGGCCGTGTAGGTGTAGACGGTCGTAGTCTTGTCGAGCGTGATCGGAGCTGTGTAGAGCATCGACGAGGCCGTGGCCGGACCGTCGAGCGAGTAGCGGATCTGGCTGCCGTCGCTGCTGGTGAGCTTCACAGTGAGCGTCGAGCTGAAAGTCGCGCCCGAAGCAGGGTCGGCCGTGACGGTCGGTGCCTGGGGAGTCGGCGGAGTCGGCGGAGTGATCTGGCCGATATGGCCGAAAGGCTCGATGAGCAGCACGGGTCCGGAGGCCGTCATCGTCACCTTGCCGGCGGAGACGGTGGCCGAGTTCTGAGTGTTATAGCCGTCCATCACCTTGGCGCCCTCGGCGAATGCCGAGCCGACGTTCACCGTGTAGCTCTGTCCGGCCTGGGTGTTGAGCTTGATTACTACGGCGTTCGAATAGTCGCCGTCGGTGAACGTGCGGGCGTACGTGTCGCCGCCAAGGTCGGTCTGCTGGCCTGCGCCCACGGCGGGATTGCGGCGGCGGAACTGGCCGATCTTCTGCCAGTGGAGATTGTCGGCGTTGTCGACGGCATCCCAGTTGAAGTCGGAGCGCGTGGCCATCGACTGGTCGCCGCAGCCGCTCATCATCGGGCGCGAGGTCTCGTCGCCATAATAGATCTGCGCGCCGCCGGGGCAGAGGAGAAACATGGTGGCCACCTTCTTCTGGTCGCCGGGGCGATGGAGGCCGGTGTCGTGCGACGACACATAGTTGAGCACCTGACGGCCGTTGGAGCCATTGCAGAAATTGGCATAGTAACGCCAGTCGTCAATGCCCGGGGTGCGTCCCTGGCTTCCTTCCGAGGAGTTGAAGGCGAAGTTGATCATCGAGTCGAAGCCACCCTGGGTGAAATAGCCCGTGTCGCCGTGCTGCCAGCCGAAGCATTCGCCGGTCATCCAGAAGTTGTCGGTCCAGTTCTTGGCATATTCGTCGGCACGAGAGCTGCCGCGCCAAGCGGTCAGGGCCGCGTTGCAGGCCTCCTTGAGCTGCTTCCAGCGGGATAGCTCGACGTGCTTGGCCGTGTCGCAACGGAAGCCGTCGATGCCGAACTCCTCGACCCATCCGGCGAGCCAGTGGATGATGTAGTCGGCGGGCGAGCCGGCGTTGTCGAGGCGCCATGTGTCAAGGTTGGGGAGGCGGTAGTTGAGATAGTCGCCGCTGTTCTCCTGCTCCCATTTCTCCTTCAGGAAGGGAGGGATTGCCACCGACGCCGTCTTCTCGGTCACCACGTCGGGGAGTCCGGCGAGGCTCATGGTGTAGTTGTCGCCCCCTTCGGGCGCGAAACCGGCTTCGGAGGCCCAGCTGCGGTCGCCGAAGGCGCGCACCCACTGGCCCCACCAGTTGCCCCATTTGCCCTGGGTGTCGGCGTTGAACGACACGTCGTTGTCAGAGCTCCACATGGTGTATTTGCCGCTCGAGGGCATCCAGCCGGCCGTGGGCGTGCCGTTGAAGTTGCCGAAGTCATAATCGACGCAGTCGTCGAGCGTGCTGTAGCCGGTGTGGTTGAGCACGATGTCCATCACCACGCGTATGCCGCGCCTGTGGGCCTCGGTGACGAACTCGCGGAACTCTTCGACGGTGCCCATGTTGCGGTCCATGTATGTCCAGTCGAGGGCATAGTATCCATGGAAGGCATAGTGGGGGAACTGGTCGTCCTTGCCGCCCGTCCAGCCGTGCATCTGCTCGTAGGGGGCGGTGATCCAGATGGCGTTGACGCCGAGTTTGTCGAGGTAGTCGAGCTTCTGTGTCAGACCCTTGATGTCACCGCCGTGGAAGGTGGCGAAGTCGGGGTAATTGCCGCCGCGCTGGCGGTGGTAGCTCTTGTCGTTGGAGGTGTCGCCGTTGTAGAAGCGGTCGGTGATGACGAAGTAGATCGTGGCGTTCTTCCAGCTGAAATGCTCCGAGCGCACCACGAGGGGTGTCTTGACGTTGACCGTGTATGCGCGTTCGGCGCCGGCCGACCTGACGGTGTAGACGATAACGTTCTCGCCGCCGTCGAGCGATGAGAGCGAGTGGTTGTCGTATGCCCGGCCGTTGACGGTGATGTCGACGGTGGCGTCTGAGGCCAGAGGGGCGGCCGAGAGTGTGATCATCGAGACATCCTCGACCTCGATCGAATATGAAGTCGTGGCCGGGTCGAAGTTGATGAGGTTGACGCCGTTGGCCCTGATCTCGAGGTCTGACAGGGCGGGGTTGCCGGAATTGACGGCTGCGGCGGCCGTCAGCGAGCCTGACAGCAGCAGAGCCGACAGGGCCGCGCCGAGCCCGCGCGATATATTATGGAAATTCATTGCTGTGGATTCTAAAAAGGAGACCGGTTATTTCTTGATGATTTTTTTTACGGCGTGCGAGCCGTCGGAGAATGCGACGTCGAGCAGATAGATGCCGCTCTCGAGGCTTGAGCAGTCGATTTCGGCATCGGCCGCTCCCCGGGGCTGGGCGGCGCCGGCGGCGGCACCGTTGAGATTGAAGAGCCCGATGCGTGTCATGCCCTTGGCGGAGGCCACATGCAGGATGTCGCCCACCGGATTGGGGAAGACGCTGAGCGCGTCGGCGTCGGTGTCGATGATGTCGATGCCGGTCTCGACTTCGTAGAATGAATTGTGGCCGGGGTCGGTCTGCCCGGCGAGGCCGGCCAGGACGGGATACTGGTGCTTGCCTTCCACCTTCCACTCCCAGACGGAGTCGAAGTCCCAACCGAGCACGTCGGCGTAGGTGGCTTTGTCGATGAACCTATACGAGTGGCCGTCGGCGTTGTGACCGTGCGTGGCGGTGAGGTCCATTTTCATGGCGGACCAGCCCAGGGCCATCGTGGTGGAATTGCGCGGGTTGTCGTTGCCGCCGAAGCGGCCGGCATAGTTGCCGGTGCTGATGTTCACCTGCGGGTTGAAGCTGGTTGAGGTCGCCACGTTGCCGTAGTTGGCGCCGACGAGTCCGCCGGCGTAGTTGTAGGCCGCGACTTTGCCCGAGGCATAGCAGTTGGCCACGGTGCCTTTGTTCTTGCCCACGAGGCCCCCGGCCACGTAGTCGGTGACGTTGGTGACGGTGGCGGTCGAGTAGCAGTCGGAGATCGAGGCGTGGTTCTCGCCTACCAGACCGCCGACGCAAATCGATGTGGCAGAAACTTTTCCGGCGGTGAAGCAGCGGCTTATAGTGCCGGAGGCGGCGTAGCCGACGAGCGCGCCGGTGAATGTTACGCCCGAGACTTCGGCGCCGGTGAGGCCGAGGCGGGTGATTGTGGCGCCGTCGATGGCGTTGAAGAAGCCTGTGGCGCCGCCGAGCGTGGCGCCTGAGATCACGGCTCCCTTCACGACGTGGCCGTTGCCGTCGAAGTGGCCCTTGAAGGGGCTGCCTTTCGATCCGATTCCGGCGAATGAGGAGAGGGCGATGTCGGCGTCGAGGCGCATCCATACGTCTGACTCCCAGTCGGCGGGTGTGGCCGCGAGCGCGGCGAGGTCGTCGGCGGTGGTGAGGATGAATGGCGACTCCTGGGTGCCTTCGCCGCCCGAATAGGCATTGCGGCGTCCCTGCACCACCTCGGCGAAGCAGTCGGCCGTCTGACGGCCGTCGGAGGTGCGGGCAATGAATCCGAGACGCGTGAGCTGTTCGAGTTCGCCGTCGGTGAGGTTGTAGAAGGCCTGGATGTCAGCGACTTTCAGGGTGTATGTGCCGCCGCTGCCCTGCATTTTGAACTTCGGGTTGATGCTTCCGGCCCAGTCAGTGGCCTCTTTCTCAGTGCTTCCGATGATGGCCCAGGTGTAGCAATACACGTCTGCTCCGAAATCGGAGGTCTGGATTTTCACTTCGAAAGCCTTGGTCGATACAATCGGCGAGGGCGTCGAGGTGACCGTCGCCTGGTCGCCGTCGGCATAAGCCGGTACCATGGCGAGCATTCCCAAGGCGATTGGGATTAATCCTCTTTTCATTTTAGATGTAAATTAGTTAGGTATTGAAGGTTAAACGTAAGGAGGTTAACTGCCTTAAAAAGGCAAAATGAAAAATTCTCCGCAAAGATACGAAATAAAATCGAGAAAAGTGCAAGATTTTGTGATAAAAATGTATACCGCCCTCTACCGCCGTTTCTGCCACCTTCATCCTCCTCCGTTCGGCTTCACACCGCCCCATGTAGATTTGTTAATTTCTATCATATATTTGTGAATTTCTATCATATATTTGGTGTATGAAATCGGCAATAAATGCGGTTTGTTGCCGATTTCATACTGCTTTTGTTTCCATCGAAATGAAAAAATGCGTTACAGAATCTTGTGGATGCCCCGAATATCGCTATATTATGAGCGGTTGCAAAGTATCTTAGTTGTAAGGTATCTTAGGTATCTTAGTTGTAAGGTATGTTAGGTATCTTAGTTGTAAGGTATGTTATTGTTAATAAGAAAGCGACAAGCAAATATCAAGAAATAAGTAATAAGTAATAAGTAATACGGGCTTGGCGGATGTTTCGCGTTGCCCGTATTACTTATTACATATTACTTCTTACTTATTACTTTTTCCTTGATCTCACTCCTCGATGTCGAGTTCGAAGTCGTCGCCGAAGAGGTCGTCCTTGCCGCCCGCGGCCGCGCCTTCGTCGAGCAGGCCGTCGTCAATGCGCTCGTCCGCCTCTTCGCTGTCGGACACCGTGTTCTCCTTGCCGGGCAGGAACGGACTGCCTCCGCGCTTCTGGGCGCGCGCGGCGTTGAGTTTCTCGACAATCTGCTTCTCGAGTTCCTCGGCCAGTTCGGGGTTGTCGGCTATCACGCGCTTCACAGCGTCACGGCCCTGTCCGAGCTTGGTGCCGTTGTAGGAGAACCATGCGCCCGACTTCTTTACGATGCCCTGCGAGACGGCCATGTCGATGATTTCGCCCGCTTTCGAGATGCCTTCGCCGAACATCAGCTCGAACTCCGCCTTCATGAACGGAGGCGCAACTTTGTTCTTCACGACCTTCACTTTGGTGAGACGTCCTATGACATCGTCGCCGTTCTTGATATATGACGACGGGCGGATGTCGATGCGCACAGAGGCGTAGAACTTGAGGGCGTTTCCGCCGGTGGTCGTCTCGGGATTTCCGAACATCACGCCGATCTTCTCGCGGATCTGGTTGATGAAGATGCAGCAGGTGCGGGTGCGCGAAATCGTGCCGGTGAGCTTGCGCATTGCCTGCGACATGAGGCGGGCGTGGAGGCCGACATTCTTGTCGCCCATCTCGCCGTCGATCTCGGCTTTGGGCGTGAGGGCCGCCACGGAGTCAATCACCAGCACGTCGATCGCGCCAGAGTTGATGAGCTGCTCGGCGATATCGAGCGCCTGCTCGCCGTTGTCGGGCTGCGCGAGCCAGAGGTTGTTGACGTCCACGCCCAGTTTCTCGGCATAGAAACGGTCGAAGGCATGCTCGGCGTCGATGATGGCGCAGATGCCGCCCTGCTTCTGGGCCTCGGCGATTACGTGGATCGCCAGCGTGGTCTTACCCGACGACTCCGGACCGTAAATCTCGGTGATTCGGCCTCTGGGAAGGCCGCCGACTCCGAGCGCGTAGTCGAGGCCGAGCGAGCCAGTCGAGATAGTCTCGACATCCTGGATCGAATCCGCGCCGAGACGCATCACCGCTCCCGAACCGAAGTCCTTCTCGAGATGCTCCATCGTCACGCTGAGAGCTTTCAGCTTCTCGTCCTTATCTGAGATCCGGGCGCTCACGGGCGCCGTTGTTTTCTTTTTTACTGCCATATTATGATGTGTTTGATTTTTTGTGCGATGATGTCTTAGATATTTTGTGCAAAGTTAATACATTTAGCCCCGGTTTCATAATTTCAGGCCCAAATAAAAACATAAAAAAAATTAACCCGCTGCAAAACTCTTGCAGCGGGCCAATTTCCGACCTTAGAGACTTGAGAGACCTTAAAGACCTTATTAAAACTTGAGGCCTGATTCGGCCACGAGGGTCTTGTCGGCGGCGACGGTCGAGCCGATGGTGGTCAGCAGGTCGCCCACGATGCCGCCGTTCATGCCGATGCGGATGGCCCGCAGCTGGGTCTCGCGCGGCAGCGACGCCCGGCCGCCGGCGAAGCGTAGCGTGGTGTGCGGATGCACGAAGCGGAACAGGGCCACCGTGTCGAGCACCTCCTCGTCCGAGAGCGGCTCGCTCCCTTCCAGCGGCGTTCCCGGTATGGGCGAAAGTATGTTGATCGGAATCGAGCGCGGCTCGACGCGGCGCAGCGAGAGCGCGAACTCCACGCGCTGGCGCGGGGTCTCGCCCATGCCGATGATGCCTCCCGAGCAGATCTCGAAACCTATCTCGCGGGCCGCGTCGATGGTGCGTATCTTGTCTTCGAGCGTATGCGTGGTGCAGAGCCGGGGGAACATCGAGGGGGCGCTCTCAAGATTGCAGTGGTAGCGGCGCACGCCGGCGTCCCACAGCTTCTGCAGCTCGTCGCGTTCCAGAAGCCCCATCGAGGCACAGAGCCCGAGGCCTCCGCGTTCAGTGAGTTCGGCGTAATATTCGCAGGCCCGGTCGAGCTCGGCGCCCTGCATCTTGCGGCCCGAGGTCACGAGCGAGAACCGGTGGATGCCCTGCGAGCGGTTGAGGTCGGCATGGCGCATGCACTCCTCGCGCGACACGAGCGGATAGACGTCGGCCTTCGTCTTGTAGTGGGCCGACTGGGCGCACCACTTGCAGTTCTCGGGGCACTTACCCGAACGGGCGTTGATTATGGAGCAGGAGTCGAAATTCGGCTGGTTGAAGCGTGAGGTGATGCGTTCGGCTGCGGCATACAGTTCGTCACGGTTGTCGGCTGCCGCCTCGCCCAGGGCGTAGGCCTCGTCGGCCGTGATCTCGCCGCCGGCCATTATCTTATCTTCAAGTTCTGAAATCAGAGACATGTTGAAATTATGTTGGTTATGTCTCTGTAACGCCCCGCGCTCGGCAATATTGCCATATCGGGGCGTTGTTAAATTTTCATTAAACGTCGGCGCGGCATGTCCGTCGGCGCGGCTTTTTCCGTTTACCTTACAGAAGAGACATCGACATAGAAGACATGAAGAAACGCATACTGGTGGTCGACGACGAGGAGACCCTCTGCGAGGCGCTGAAGTTCAACCTTGAGGCGGAGGGTTATGAGGCCGACACGGCCCACAGCGCCGAGGAGGCCCTGGCGCTCGACCTGACGCGCTACGACCTGCTGCTGCTCGACATCATGATGGGCGGCATATCGGGCACGCAGATGGTCGGCATACTGAAATCGAATCCTGCCACGTCGCGTCTGCCGGTGATATTCTGCACGGCTCGCGACAGCGAGGACGACATGGTCGCGGGCCTTGAGGCCGGCGCCGACGACTACATAATGAAGCCCTATTCGCCGCGCAACGTGCTGGCGCGCGTCCGCAGCGTGCTGCGGCGAGCCGACGCCACGGCCGCCGGCTCGCCGGCTCCAGGGCAGCGCACGGTCCGTTTCGAGGGGCTCGTCATGATTCCCGACAGCAAGGAGTGTCTGGTCGACGGCGTGCCGGTGAAGCTGCCGCGCAAGGAGTTCGAGATTCTGCTGCGGCTCATGTCGAACCCGGGGCGGATCTTCTCGCGCGAGCAGCTGCTGCGCGAGGTCTGGCCCGACGAGGTGGTGGTGGTCGACCGCGTGGTGGACGTCAACATCACCCGCATCCGCCACAAGATAGGGCGCTATGGAAGTCACATCATCACCCGTTCGGGCTACGGCTATGGCTTCGTCGAATAGAATGCCGTATTCGCGGCGGCTGTTCGCCTGGCTCGTGGCATACTCGCTTGTGCTGGTGGGCTGCGTGGTCTTCTTCCAGTACCGCCGCGAGAAGCAGTTCAAGGCCGGCGAGCTCAACGAGCGGCTACAGCAGATCAACGCCGAAATTCTCGACGACATGGAGGCGGGCGTTGATTTCCGCGCCTTCCGCCGGGCGGCGGCGCCCGAGGGGATGCGCGTCAGCGTCATCGACCCGGAGGGGCGTGTGGTCTACGACAACACGCTCGACACGCTGCCCGCCGGTAACCACCTGCGACGCGAGGAGATAGCCGCCGCCATGCGCGACGGCAGCGGATATTGCCTGAGGCGGCACAGCGAGAGCACCGGGGGCACCTACTTCTACTCGGCGCGGCGCGGCGCGGACGGCATGGTGGTGCGCACGGCCGTGCCCTATTCGGTCTCGCTCCACACGCTGCTCAAGGCCGACTACGGTTTCCTGTGGGTCATAGGTTCGGTGACGCTGCTGATGTGCACTCTCGGATATTTCGCCACCCGCCGCATGGGCATGCACATCAGGCGGCTGAGGGAGTTCGCCGAAAAGGCGGAGAAGGGCGAGCGCATCTACGATTCCGGTTCGTTCCCGCACGATGAGCTGGGCGACATCAGCCACAACATCGTGCGGCTCTACGCCTCGCTGCAGCGCGCCACGTCCGAACGCGACCGCGAGCATGCCGCCGCCCTGCGCGACCGCCGGGAGAAGGAACAGATCAAGAAGCGCCTCACCGAAAACATCAACCATGAGCTCAAGACGCCGGTGGCGGCGATACAGGCCTGTCTTGAGACGATGGTCGACCATCCCGACATGGACGCCGTCAAACGCATGGAGTTCACGCGCCGGGCTCTGGCCAACACCGGACGTCTAAGACAGTTGCTCGACGATGTGGCTCTCATCACGCGCATGGAGGAGGGCCGGCACAACATCACGCTCGGCCCCGTCGATCTCGCCGGCGTCATCCGCGAGACGGCGGCCGAGCACGAGGCCGACGCCCGCGCCAGGGGCATCGGCATACGGCTCAGCCTGCCTCCCGCGCTCCCCATGACGGGCAACCGCCAGTTGCTCGAATCGGTGTTCAACAATCTGCTGGACAATGCCCTCAGCTACAGCGGCGCGACTGAGGTGAGCGTAACCGGGGGCACAACGCCGTCGGGCGGCATTCGCGTCACGGTGGCCGACAACGGCAGCGGCGTCGGCGAGGAGCATCTGCCGAGGCTCTTCGAGCGGTTCTACCGCGTCGACAAGGGGCGTTCGCGGGCCGCGGGAGGCACGGGGCTCGGTCTGTCGATAGTGCGCAACGCCGTGGCCCTGCACGGCGGCTCCATCACCGTGGCCAACCGCGGTGGCCTCGAGTTCGACATTGACCTCCCCTCCAATGCCAAATAATTGATTATAAATGATTAGAGACTCCGCGCGACAATGATAAATGATGAAACTCTTGCCATCCGTTGTCAGACAATAGCGTGTTGATTTCCAGATATGGAAAATTTGTGTTAACTTTGCGTTGGAACATAAAACTATAATGGTTATGGAGAAGCAGATATATCCGGTGAGCACGGCGAGTTTCGAGACTATACGGACGAGGGGCTTCGTCTATATCGACAAGACGGAATACGTATACCGTCTTGCAAGCGAGGGAGTCTTCTATTTTCTCGGACGTCCGCGTCGTTTCGGCAAAAGTCTGCTGCTCTCCTCAATAGAAGCCTATTTCAAAGGGCGCCGTGAACTTTTCGACGGTCTTGCCATCGACCGTCTCCATCCCGGAGAATGGAAACAGTATCCAGTGCTTCACCTTAATCTCAGCGGTAAGGCATATACCGACAATGAAAGCCTGCTCAGTCATCTCGACATGTACCTTTCAAAATGGGAATCAGAATATGGAATAGAAAAGAACAGAGATGCGGCCGATGAGCGCTTTAGCTGGATAATCGAAAGACTTTCAAAAGAATCCGGCTGCAAGGTGGTGATTCTGATTGACGAATACGACAGTCCGCTGTCGTCGGCGATTGACCGTCCTGAGCTTTTCGGGCTATATCGCGAACAGCTCCATGGTTTTTATTCCGTGCTCAAGGCAATGGAAGACCACATACAATTCTGTATGCTGACCGGGGTGACGAAATTCGGAAAGGTGTCTGTGTTCAGCGGACTGAACAATCTGAAGGATATCTCTTTCAGCAATGCGTATGCGGGAATATGCGGCATAACGGAGGCGGAGCTCCATGGTTGTCTGTTGCCCGGCGTGGAGCGGCTTGCAAAAGAGGAGGGATGCGACACAGAAGAGGCGTTCCGTCGACTCAAGTTCCATTACGACGGCTATCATTTCTCGCGCTCGCTGCTCGACATATATAATCCTTACAGCGTGCTCAATGCTCTTTATGACTCGGAAATCAGGTCATACTGGTGCTCTTCAGGGCTGCCCACCCTGCTCTCGAAAATGATTCGGAAGAAAGACTATGACATGGAGAGGCTGGCGGGAACCATAGTCTCCGAGGAGAGGCTTGACAGCCTGTCGGTGTATGACACCGACGCGGTGTCACTGTTCTTCCAGACCGGCTATCTGACGCTTAAGACTTACGACCATGAGTCGAAATCATATGTCATAGGCTATCCCAACCGCGAAGTGGAGCGTGGTATACTCGACAACATACTGAGTCTATACGTCCCCGAGAGCGGCGACGCGTCTTCCAATGCCGGCCTGATGCGCGATGCCTTACGCAAGGGGGACTCCGGCAGGTTCGTCACATTGCTGAAGGCGTATCTGTCGGGAATCCCGTCCAGACTTCGTACTCATATCGGGCAATATGAGAACTATTACCACACCGTATTCTACTGCATACTGTCGTTGATAGGTCTCGACATCGACGTGGAATACAACACGTCGGAGGGATTCATCGACGCGGTGGTGAGGACACCGGATTACATCTACATCATTGAGCTTAAGGTCAACGGCACGGCGGAAGACGCCATACGGCAGATTGAGCGAAAGCACTATACCGCCCCTTTCGCAACCGACAGCCGACGCCTGTTCTGTATAGGCATCGGTTTTTCGAAAGCCACAGGGACTGTCAGCAGCTGCCTGATAGAATAAGACTGTCATTCGGGTGTAGGCAGTTCCCAGTGCGGACTCTCCCTAAATATTGATCATTGATCATTTCACAAAATCCTTACGGTTTTGTAATATTTTTGAAATGTCCGTTAGGTTATTTTGCACTGTAATTATACAGATAACCCTATGGACATTCTTTTCCTGTGTGTCGTTGTGTTTCTCTTCCTGCTGGCGATCTTCGATCTGTCGGTCGGAGTGAGCAACGACGCGGTCAATTTCCTCAACTCGGCCATCGGTTCCAAAGCCGCCGCCTTCAAGACGATACTCATCGTGGCCTCCGTCGGCGTCTTCATCGGCGCGGCGATGAGCAACGGCATGATGGACATAGCCCGCCACGGCATCTTCCGGCCGGAGCATTTCTCGTTCTATGACCTGATATGCATCTTCATGGCCGTGATGGTGACCGACATAATCCTGCTCGACGTGTTCAACTCGCTCGGCATGCCGACCTCTACCACGGTCTCGATGGTCTTCGAACTGCTCGGGGCCACGTTCGTCGTCGCGCTCATCAAGATGGCCGGAGGCATCGACCTCGGGCTTGCCGAACTGCTCAACACCGAGAAGGCCCTGTCGGTGATACTCGGCATCTTCCTCTCGGTGGCTGTGGCGTTCGTGTTCGGAACTATCGTGCAATTCATCGCCCGCCTCATATTCACCTTCAATTTCCGCACGCGTCTGAAATGGACCATCGGAATATTCGGCGGCATCTGCCTGACGGCCATCGTCTACTTCCTGCTCATCAAGGGAGCCAAAGACCTGACGTTCATGACGCCTGAGGTAAAGGCCTGGATCAAGGAGAACACCTGGCAGATCATCCTCTGTTGCTTCGGCGGTTTCTCGCTGTTGATGCAGCTGCTCCACATGCTCGGGATCAACGTGCTGAAGGTAGTGGTGCTCTCGGGCACGTTCGCCCTCGCCATGGCCTTCGCCGGCAACGACCTCGTGAACTTCATCGGCGTGCCGCTCACGGGTCTGGCGTCGTTCCAGGACTACATGGCCAACGGCGCGGGCGACCCTCGCGGCTTCCTGATGGGGTCGCTCAACGGCCCGTCGGAAACGCCGCTCTACTTCCTGATCGGGGCCGGTGTGATAATGGTGGTGTCGCTGGCCACGTCGCGCAAGGCGCAGAACGTGTCGAAGACAGAGATCGGGCTGAGCTCGCAGCAGGGCGAGGACGAGATGTTCGGTTCGTCGCGCATCGCGCGGCGGCTGGTGCGCTGGTCGCTGTCGGCCATATCGTTCGTGCGCCGCGTCACTCCGCCTCGGGTGCGCGCCTGGTTCAACCGCCGCTTCAACACCGACGAGACCATCATGGAGCAGGGAGCGGCGTTCGACCTCGTGCGTGGTTCAGTCAATCTCGTGCTGGCCGGCGCGCTGATCGCGCTGGGCACATCGCTCAAGCTCCCGCTATCCACCACGTTCGTCACTTTCATGGTGGCCATGGGCACCTCGCTCGCCGACCGCGCCTGGGGCCGCGAGAGCGCAGTGTTCCGCATCACGGGTGTCATATCGGTCATCGGCGGATGGTTCCTCACCGCCGGAGCGGCCTTCATCGGCGCCGGGCTCATCGTGCTCGCCATGCATTTCGGCGGCCACTGGGTGATGTTCGCGCTCGCCGCGCTGACGGTCTTCCTGATTGTGCGCAGCAACCGCCGATTCCGCAAGAAAAAGGAGGAGGAGAAGGGCGACACCCTGTTCCAGACAATCCTCGCCACCGACGACGAGGCAAGAAGCTGGGACCTCACTCTGGTCTACATCACCGACAGGCAGCGTGAATTCATCGCCTATGCCCGCGATACGTACAGGGGCATCACCGACGCCTTCATCGGCGAGAACGCAGGCGTGCTCTCGAAGGCCGACAAGAGTCTCGCGCTGCGAAAGCGTATGCTCAAGAACGAGCGTCGCAAGGAGACGCTCTGCATGAGGCGAGTGAGCCGGCGGACGGCTCTCGAGAAGAACGCCTGGTTCCACCTCTCGAACAACTGCTGCATGAGCATCCTCTACAATCTGCGGCGCATCGACGAGGCGTGCAAGGAGCATGTGGAGAACAATTTCAAGCCGCTGCCACCGGCGTATGTCGAGGACTTCGAACTAATCAGGGAGCGCATCCTGACGCTCCTCGACGACACGCTCGCTCTGACAGCGACGGGCAGTGTGGAGGCCATCCCGACGTTGCGCCGCCACGTCGAGGAGATCAAGGACTCGCTGAGTGACGCCTACCACGCGCTGTTCGAGAGGCTTCACGAGGGTGATCCGACCGATATGACGGTGCTCTACGTCTACATCAACATCCTGCAGGAATCGCGCGAGATGGTCTCGACGCTGCGCAAATACCTGCGCGCCTACGCCAAGCTCCGCGACTCCGAGTTCAGCGGCCGCGCCCGCTGAACTCAGTCCACACGTCAGGAAATCTTCCAATCCTGGATGGTGCGCGTTTTCGATGAGAAGGCTGCCCCTATTCTGAAAATCTTCTTGCCGCCGCCGCGATAAGGCAGGTCGTAGTTCTTGCTGTCGATCTGTTCAAGCGCGGCGGCAGCTGTCGAGTCGTATTTCAGTTCGATGATGTACACATATTTGCCGGTGTCAATCAGAAGGTCGATGCGTCCGTCAGACGTATGTACCTCGGGACGTGCGTTGAAACCGAGCAACGACATGAGTATGAAGAAGCAGTTCTGGAAATTGTTCTCGTTCTCCATATTCATCTCATAGGGTATGCCCGCGAAATATATGCGGAGATTTTTCATGAACTCTTCCGGTCTCCCGATCATAAGACTTGCGGTGAGTTTGCGCACTACCGTCTCGGTAGGCTCTCCCTTCGTCTTCACATAATACGGCACGAGCACATCGAACAGACCGGTGCTGACCTCGCGGTTGGGAATGCCGAGAGTATAGATATTTATGTCGGCATCGTATGACTTGATGGTCAGATAGCCCGTCTGATACAGCAACGCGAGCGGGTCGGCGCTCCGGAGGTCGAGACCAAGGAGCATGTCGAGTGTGCATTGCGTATTGAAGAGTTCCTCAAGATTGACGTTGCTCCGTTTCAGCACCTGCGCCACCAGGGTCGGTATGCCAGTATGGTTCCAGTAGTTGGCGATATTGCATTTGTCCATGCAGTTGAGCAGAGACCATGGATTGTATATCTCGCTACCTTCGGCCGAAAACCGATAGCCGTCATAGTTCTGTTTTAACAGGGCGCATACCTCCTCATGACCGCACTTCATCTTCACGGCAAGCAGGTCTATGCCCTCCTCGAAATTTTCGCGGAGTTCTCTCTCCGTTATGCCGCATATATCCGAGAAAGGCTCATCCAATGAGATGTCGTTGAGATTGTTGAGGTCGGAGAAGATGCTCAGTTTGCTGAAACGGCTCACTCCTGTTATCAAGACGAGGCGGATGTGTTCGGCGCCGCTTTTGAAATTGGAGTAGACGCCGGCGAGTTCGGAGCGGAAACTCTCGAATTGCTCATCGCAGTCCAGATTGTTGACGAGAGGTTTGTCATACTCGTCGACGAGAATCACGACCTGGCGCCCCGTCGAGATGTGCGCCGCTTCGATGATCCGTTTGAACCGTTGGGAGAAGCGTCTCCGCCGGGCCTCCTCCGGGTCAATGCCGTAACGGCGCTCCCACTGCTCGAAAACCGTGTCGAGCACCTCGGAGAACGTCTCGGGCTCGGAGTAGCGGTCGGTGTTGAGGTCGAGATGAAGCACAGGGTATTCCTTCCAGTCCCAGTCCATTGAGTCGGCATACAATCCGTGGAACAGTTCGCGGCGTCCTTCGAAAAAATACTGTAACGTCGATAGGAAGAGGCTCTTTCCGAAGCGCCTCGGGCGTGCCAGAAAGAAGTACTTGCCCGGCTTGACAAAATATTCAAGATACCGGGTCTTGTCGACATATATGTAGTTCCCTTCTCGAAGAGCCTTGAAGTCCTGCTGTCCGATAGGATATTCGATTCCATCCATCGCTGTGACTGTTAAGAGTGATTGAGCACTGCAAATATAACAAACATTTCAAACATTACCAACCGATTCGCGACGTAATCTGAATAAATACTAATGTAGATTATAAATTTCCAGGCAGTGTCGCAGTTCCGTGGATTTTTCAATCAGCTCATCTATAGAACATCAAATCTCTTCAATCACAAAAAATGAACGAAAGTCAAGGCTGTTTCACACAAAAAATGAACGAAAGTCAAGGATATGCCACACAAAAAATGAACGAATGAGCCAATTCGGTCCAAATGGGACGGGCGGTAAGTGTGGCGGCCTGATATTGTCTGACGACTCCGCGACGGAGCATTCGGTGAGAAAGCGGAGCATTTTGGAAGAAAGGGGAGCATTTGGTAAGAAAAGGACGGAAGCCATGGGTGACTTCCGTCCTTGCCTTACACAAAGAAACAAATCTTCTTTACCCAAAAGAATCTGTTCTCGCTTAAGAAATCAATCTTTCTTATCCAAAAGAAGCTGTTCTCCCTTATAAACCAATCTTCTTTATCCCAAAGAAACAGATCTATTTTACCCGGAGAAACCGGTTTTCACAATAACTATACTTTATGATAACTTATCTTCCCAATGAAAAACTTTGCAATGCTGTTTCGCGCGAAACGCATCCCGGAGTTAACGCAAGAAGCGCATCCTGGAGTCACCGCACGACGTATTTTCGGCCGCCGATGATGTAGATGCCGCTGTCGAGGCCGTCGAGGGCCTGGGCCATGTCCACGCCGCTTCTGACGAGTCGGCCCGAGATGTGAAACACGTCGGTCGTCCGCGCGGTGTCGTCGTCAGCCGTCACGCCGTCGATGCCCGCGCCGTCGCCCGTCAGCGTCCAGGCATCAAGCGTGCTGACGCGCGTCGTGCCGTCGCTGAACACCGAGACGCCCGTGGCGGTCTCGTCCTGCGGGAAGACCCGGATCGACTGAGCCCAGGTGTCATTGACGAAGATGTCGAGTATCGAGCCATCGACGAAGAGGTCGATCTTCATCTCCGAACCCGCCGCCGGCCTGACAGGCAGCGCCATGCGGTAGACGCCGTCGTATGCGCCGCGGTCGTTGTTCCAGCGGTCGAGCGCCGTGAAGTCGGCCACAAGCTCGCCCGAGGCGGGATTGTAGGTCAGCGTGGCGGCCTTCGAACCGTTGTCGAAAAACCGGAATCCGAACGGCGACGCACCGACAGTGAACGAACCGAGGATCTCAACCCGGTTGCCCGACACAGGCGACAACGACCTGCTGCCGCTCAGATCAAGGTCGCGCAGACTTGTCTTGACCGCCGAACGCATCGCAGTCAGGCCCGAATAAGGCTTCTGCACCAGCGAGCCGTCAGAGGCGAGACTCCACTCGCGGGGCAGCGAGTAGCAATGCGCCCAGCCCAGCGTGTAGTTGTGCTCCGAAGCCAGTTTGTCGGGCACGATGCCCAGGGCGATGGTCTTGCCGTCGTGGCGGCAGACCGTCGGCGAGAGCAGTCCGTAGCCCTCGATGGAGTTCATCTCGACCGTGCGGGCTGCGCCGTTGGGACGGAACGTGCCGTCGGACGCGATGGTGCCGGTCCAGTAGAGACAGCGCACACCCCGCGACGTGTTGAGCGGAGTCACCGTGAATAGCCACTTGCCGCCGCCCATAGGGGTGATGTTGGGCATCTCCCAGAACGTGCCGTGTTCAGTCCTGTTCGTGGCCGAGAAGAAGATGCGGCCGTCGTTCGAGAAGGAGCCTGTGGCCGGGTCGTACTTATGGAGCGTCACCGCGCCGAGTCCCCCCTTCGACGTGCCCACTATGATGTAGGAGTCATCGCCATTGCGGAAGAAATAGGGGTCGCGGAAGTCGTCGCTCAGACCCGACGGGCGTCCGTTGATCAGCGGATTGGCCGTGGATTTGGACCATTTCACAAGGCCCTCGTCGTCGGGCGTCGCCATGCATATCGTGGCGCGGACGTAGTCGACGGCTGTATAGATCGCCGCCGGGCGTCCGCCGGTCACGACGTCGTCGGTGACAATTGCCCCGCTCCAGCACCCCTTGATGTCGTAGGGCTCGCCGGGGGCGATGGCTATCGGCTCCTCGCGCCAGTTGAAGAGGTCGGCCGAGGAGATATGTCCCCAGTGCAGACGGGTCATGTAGGGGCCGTTGGCGTTCTTCTGGAAGAACAGGTGGTAACGGCCGTCGGCCCATGTCATGCCGTGGCACTCGTTGGTCCAGGCCGTGGCGGGCATGCCGTGGAATTTCGGACGCAGCGTCTGCCCGGCGTATCTCGACGAGGGAATCGAGAGGTCGGCCTCATGCTCGGGACGTGCCGCCGCCACTTCATCGGGAGTCATGGCGCGGTCGTGGACCTCGATGTCGTCGATCAGACCGTTGAACGTGTTGATCATGAACGGTCCCGAAAAGCGGGCGTCGGCGTCGCGGCCGATTGTAAGGCGGGTGGCCGAGTTGTCGACGGTAGCCATGCAACGGGCCTCCCCCACCTTTACGCCGTTGCGGTAGAGCACGGCCTTCTTGGCCGCACCGTCGACCACGGCCGTGAGCCGGCTCCATTCGTAGCAGGGCATCAGGTCGGAGGCCTCGACGGTCACCTTCCAGCCGCCCGAATAGCACTCGAAGGCGTACTTGCCGGTGTAGCCGAGGGCGAACCTCCAGCCGGCCCTCGCCGAGTCGTCGAGGGTGCCGGCGAGGCATATCTTCTCGTCGGTGGGGGTGTCGAGCGCCACGACAGGATAAGTCTCGGGGGCGACCCACATTGAGATCGTCAGGGCCGCCGCGTCAGACGCGCCTGCCCGGATGTCGCCCTGGGCGTAGGCCGAATAGCCGTCGAGTCGCAGGGCCATGCCGGCCGCGCCGACGACGTTCTCGGGCGTCGTTCTTGAATAGAGTGAAAGTGACGAGCCGCCCGCGGTCTCGCGGAGGGTCTCGCGACCCTCGATATCCATCGGCACATGGACTATGCGCGCGGCGTCGGCTCCGGCACCTGCGGCCGCGGCTGCGGCCATAAGCGTGAGAAGTCTGTATGAAGTTTTCATGTCAGTGATTTTAACGTATTGAGTATCATGAATATTGCAGGAATCCGCGGGGCGGCCGACAATGACCGCTCCACGGATCTTTCCCTGGGTGATTATATCTGAGCTTGCATGAAGTCTAAATCATGGAGGTTTACTTCAGATAGTCGAGGATGTTGGCAGAGAGTTGCTCGACATTGCGCTGATAGATGTTGGCTCCGGAGTTCTGGTTCCACTCGTAGGCCGCGAAACCGTTGGCGATGCAGCGGCCGTGCACAGGCGTCGGGAAGAACTCGACGAGACCGGCGACGCAGTGGTCGCGCACATGTCCCCAAGTGGCGAGTACGAGCGAACCTGTGGTGGCTTCGAAGTTGGCGATCACGTCGGGGTATGCCCCGCGGCCATAGAGATTGCAGTCCCAAAGGCAGTTGTGGTCCTCACGCTGGCCGGGGCCGATGAGCGGTATCGCGGGCAGACCCCAGCCGTTGGGGTCCTCGAGAATGATGCCCTTGAAGATGGCGTGCTCCGAGCGGTCGTAATAACCCTGGTCGCTGCCCCCCTTGAAGTCGACGCCGAGGAAGGGGTTGATGGTCCACACGTCGTCGCCGCTGCCACCCTCGCCGTTGCCGAATACGGTCGGGGCCATGTTCTCGGGCACGATTCCCAGAGGCACGGTGAGCTGTGTGGCCATGTTGGAGAGGTAGATGCTTCCGCCGTTGGCCGAGTATTCCTTGAGGGCCGCGATGGCCTCGGGCGAAGTAATCTGCGCGGGGAGGTTCTCCCAGCCGAGCGGCAAGCCGACGCGGTCGATCATGATCCAGAGCACCGAGCAGATGTCGGGGTCGAGCGTCGCCAGGTCGGCGGGATATACAAGGTCGGCGTTCTTCTGGGCGACGAACCAAGCGGCGGCCGCGCGTTCGTCGTCGTCGGGCAGCGCCGACACTGATGCCGCCGTCATCAGATATCCCATGCGGGGCTCGATGTAGGGTATGCGCGTGCTGACAGTCGCCGACACCGAAGGATAGAAACCGTCGTAGATGGCCTGCACGTCATATGTGAGGTCGGTCTCCATAGGCTGGGCCTTGAGGGTATATTCGGTGGTGCCGGCGGGGAGGTTCACAGCCGCAACTTCGTCGCCGTTGGTGATGATGCGCACGCCCGTGACGTCGGCGCCGGTCGGGTTGGTCCATGAGAGCGTCACCTTGCGGCCCGAGGTCGAGGACTCGAGGCCGGTGACGCCGGCGAGCTGCTCGACGGGGAGCTCGGCCGTCACCGAGACTCCCTCCGAGACATAGCGGTCGTCATAGCAGACCTTGACCGTGAAGAGACCTTCGACTCCCATCGGCTGGCCCTTGACGGCGTATGAAGTGGCATCGGCGCCGAGGCTGAGGGGATTGGAGGTCTGCGCGTCGCGGATCAGCAGCACGTCGGTGATGCCCTCTTCGGCGGGCAGCGTCCATGTCACGTTGATTGTTCTGCCGTCGATGTCGGCGCGTAGGCCGGAGACGGTGGCGAGGTCGGGAACCTCTTCGTAGCCGGTGGGCTCGAAGTCGCCGCACGAGGTGAATGCGGCTGCGAGGGCGAGGGCGAGCGCGCCCATATGCATTTTATATCTCATTGCTGTATTGTCGTTGTGGGTTGTTGAAACATATTGGTTCTGGTCTCAGTCGTAAAGTCCGCCGGCGTTGTCTTTCTGCTCGAGCGGCACGGGGAAGTAGAGTTCGTCGGCTGAGAGCGACGCGCCGCTGTAGTAGGGCTGGAACGTGGTCTCGAACTGGTAATACTTGTTCACCGTCTCCACGGCCGTGCCCCAGCGGAGCAGGTCGAACCAGCGGTGGCCTTCCATGGCGAGCTCGACGCGGCGCTCGTGGCGCACGGCGCGGCGGGCGTAGTCCTGGTTCCAGCCGGAGGCGGGGTACTGTCCCACGGCGTAGTTGGCCACCATCGGGTTGCAGTCAACCGGCGTGTAGGAGGGGTCGACCGAACGGGCCGCCTTGGCGCGCACCTGGTTGATCAGGCTGCGGGCCTGGTCAAGGTCTTTGTTCTGCTCGATGAGGGCCTCGGCCTTCATGAGCATCACGTCGGCATAGCGGATGATGATGTAGTTGAGCGACGAGGCGCCCCAGGGCACGATGCCGGTCTTGACATAGGGACTGTCGGGCGAGGGATAGGGCTTCTTGCCCGAATACTGTCCGTAGAGCTCCAGGTTGCGGCACCACTTCTCGTTGTAGTTGTAGCCGCGCCAGGGCATGCCTATGCGGCCAAGCGTGAAGTCGAGACGCGGGTCTACGTTGCCTGCGTAGTCGGCGCGGTCGATGTTCTCGGAGTTCTGCGTGCCGTCGAGATAGGGAAGGCCGTTGGCGTCGGTACGGAACGCGTTGACCAGATCCTGCGAGGCGAGATAGAAGTCGTCGCCGTTGCCGTAGAGGTTGCCCTCCGAGTAGGTGCAGTTGATGCAGTTGTTGAAGTTGTATTGGTCCGGGGAGTTGGCACTCGAGAACTGGACGGCCATTACAGACTCGGCCGTGTTGTTGAGCTCGGGCTTCGAGATGTCGAGGTAGTTGGCGTAGAGCTCATACTTGCCCGAGGAGATGACGTATCCGGCGTACTGCTCGACCGTGGCCCAGTCGGAGTCGAAGAGGGCCGCCTTGGCGAGGATGGCCGCGGCGACATACTTGTTGAAGCGGCCCACCTCGGCCTGGCTCTCGGGGAGCACGTTGTAGGCGTCGCGCAGGTCGGCCTCGATGAAGCCGAGGATCTGCTCGCGAGTGTACTGGTCGGCGCGGCATTCCGACGGGTTGGCCACCGTCTCGTCGAAGTAGGGGAACTTCTGGAAGAGGCGGTACATGTCGAAATAATAGTATGCGCGCAGGGTCTTCATCTCGGCGATCATCGAGCGCTTCTGGGCGGCGTCGAGGCTCGTGGCGGCGTCGATGGCCTTGATGGCCGTGTTGCAGCGCGACACGGAGAAGTAGTTGTTGCGCCACTTGAAGTTGATGATGGCGTTGTCGCTCTGCACGTTGCCGATCTCAAGCTGGTGCATGTAGGCCTCCATGGTGACTCCGTCGCCCCCCTTGAGGGCGTCGTCCGAGCGGAGGTCGATCACCCAGTTGTTGATCGGGCCGGCGAACGACTCGTTGTTGCCGAAATAATGGTTGAGGAGCGTGGCGTAGGCGGCGGTCATCATGTCGACGGCCTCGTCCTCGCCTATCTGCTCGGAAGTGAACGAGCCCTGGGGCTTCGTGTCGAGCATATCGTCGCATGCCGTCATGCCGAGTCCGAGGGTGACTGCGGCCGCGGCCATCACGGCGCTTTTGATATATGATTTGATGGTCTTCATTTTCTGGATTGGAAATTAAGGGTTAGAACTGGAAGTTGACGCCGATCGTGAACGAGCGGGGACGCGGATAGCCGCCGTCGTCCATGCGCGCGCCGTAGCCGCTGGGAGCGATCTCGGGGTCGAGGCCTTTGTATTTTGTGATGGTGAACACGTTCTCGACCTGGCCGAAGACGTCGATGCTCTGGCCGCCGATGGCTTTGGCCACGCGCTCGGGCAGCATGTAGGAGAGCTTGAGGTATTTCATCTTCAGATACGATCCGTTCTCGACATAGTAGGTCGAGAAGCGCGACTCCTCGTTGTCGTCGGTCAGCGAGACGGCGGGAATGTCGCTGCCTGTGTTGGTCTCGCTCCAGCAGTTGAGCACGTCCTTGCTGCGGTTGGAGACGAGCGAGCCGTAGCTCATCGAGTAGAGCTGGCGCTTCATGTGGTTGATGATGTCATAGCCGAAGTCGCCGGCGAAGAACATATCAAGGGTGAAGGCCCTGTACTTGAAGGCGAGGTTGAGGCCGAGCGACAGGTCGGGGTTGGGGTCGCCGATGATGCAACGGTCGGCGTCGGTGATCTGTCCGTCGCCGTTGAGGTCGCGGTAGATGAGGCGTCCGGGGGCGGCGCCTGTCTGGCGGGCATGGTCGGCGACCTCGGCGTCGTTCTGGAAGATGCCGTCGCACACGTAGCCGTAGTATACGCCCATGGGCTGGCCGGGGATCAGACGGCTGTCGCCGCCGATGAACTCCTGACGGTCGTTGAGTGTCACGAGCTTGTTCTTATACTGCGAGAGGTTGACCGAGCCGTTCCATGAGAAGTCGCCGTAGGTGGGGCTGTTGTAGCCGAGCGTGAGTTCCCAGCCGGTGTTCTTCATCTTGCCGGTGTTGAGCCAGATGGCTGCGTTCTCGCCGGCCACGTCGAGCGCCGGGGGGATGGTGAGCATGTCGCGGGTGTTCTTCATGAAGAAGTCGGCGGTGAGGTTGAGTCGGCCGCTGAAAAGCTGCAGGTCGATGCCGATGTTGTTCTGCGTGGTGGTCTCCCATTTGAGGTCGGGGTTGCCCGAGGCCGCGAGCGTGATGCCCGGGGTTGTGGCGGAGTTGGTGCCGTTGATGTCATAGGCGCCGTTGCCGTTGTTGACGATATAGGTCGAATAGGTGGGATAGAGCGGCGGGATGTTGGCGTTGCCGTTCTGGCCCCAGCTGTAACGGACCTTGAAGTCTGTCACCACATCGTTCTGGGGCCAGAAAGGCTCGGCCGACGGACGCCATGCAAGCGAGAAGGCCGGGAAGATGCCGGCGCGGTGGCCCTTGGCGAAGCGCGAGTTCTCGTCGCGGCGGATTGTGAACGACGCCAGGTAACGGTCGTCGAAGTTATAGTCCGCTTTGGCGAAGAGCGAGAACACGCTCCACTGCGTCTTGCCGCCGCCGGCGTTCTGCTGGCCTGAGCCGGCTCCCACCTGCATGAAATCGGTATCTTCGAACATGTAGCCCTGACGGCTGCCCGAGAGGTCCTGGAATGTATAGGAGATCGCCTCGGTTCCGATCAGCGCGTTGAGATGATGTTTTTCATTAAATGTTTTTACATAATTGGCGGTGTTGGTCCAGGTCCAGGTGTCGCCCTGACCGTAAACTCCCGACACGGAGTTGACGTCTGAGGCGATCTGCTTGCGGCCCAGGTCAGTGTTGAAATATTGGGAATGTTCGATACCGATGTTCGTCTTGAGCGTGAGACCGTCGACGGGGCGGATCTCGAGGAATGCGTTGCCGAGGATGCGCCAGTTCTGATGGTCGTTGTCCTTGGCGTTGTTGATCATCTGCACGGGATTCTGGAGGTCGGAGTTGACGAGCTCGATTGGAATCGCGTAGCTGCCGTCGGCTCCGTATACGGGCAGGGCCGGGTTCATGGCCATGGCGAGGAAGGGGATGCCCCGGTCGCCGTAGGTCTCGACGCCGCGGTTGCGCCACTGGGCGATGAGCAGGTTCTCGCCCACCGACACATACTTGTTGAAGTCGAAGCGCGAGTTGACGCGGCCGGAGAACCGGCGGTAGAACGACGACTTGATGTTGCCGACCTGATCGATCATGTTGAGCGAAAAGAGCACGGAGCCTTTCTCGCCGTTGTTGGCCACGGTGGCGGTGAGGTTGTTGGTCCAGGCCGTGCGGTAGACCTCATCCTGCCAGTCGGTGTCGGAGACGGCGAAGTTGGTGTTGCCGTTCACATACTGCTGGTATACCGGCGTGGTGTTCGTGCCGAAGAGCTGCGGCACGCCGAGGGGTAGCCCGGCGCGTGCGGCGGCCATTCCGTAGGCCGTGGCCCAGCCGTCGGCATCGAGCATCTCGTATCGCTTGGCGATGGTCTGCGCGGTGAGGGCGTAGTTGACGTTGATCGAGAGGCGGTCGCCCTTGCCGTGCTTGGTGGTGATGATGATGACGCCGTTGGCCGCGCGCGAACCGTAGATGGAGGCCGAGGCGGCGTCCTTGAGCACCTGCATCGACTCGATGTCGGCGGGATTGATGACGTTGATGTTGTCGGTGGGCACGCCATCGACGATATAGAGGGGGTCGTTCGACGAGTTGGCCGTCGACATACCTCGCACGCGGATCGAGCCCGTGCCGCCCGGCTCGGCGCTCGGCACGACATTGACGCCCGGCAGCTTGCCGGCCATGGAGCTCATGATGTTGCCCGAGTTCTCGGAGAGGGGCTCCTTCATGTCCATCACCGAGACGGCGCCTGTGAGGTCGGCCTTGCGGACCGTCTGGTAGCCGACTACGACCACCTCGTTGAGCACGGCCGAGTTCTCGTCGAGATAGATTGTCATCGTCGGCTCGGCCGTGAGGGTAGTCGGGTTGTAGCCCACGTAGCTCACCGTGAGCTTCGACTTCTCGGGCACCGTGATGGCGAAGTTGCCGTCGATGTCGGTGGCAGTTCCTTTCTTTGTCGCCTCCGACATCACAGTGGCGCCTATCAGAGGCTCGCCGTCCTGACGCGAAAGCACCGTTCCACGCACAGTGATGTCCTGCGCCTGCGCCACGATTGCCAGCAGGCAAGCGAGAAGCGCCGTAAGGAATGTTCTTTTCATGTTAATGATTTTAGTTAACAGTTGTGTTGTTTGTGAAATTTCCTGCCGCAAAGTTATTCTCATTCAATATAATGGGTTATCATAAAAGTTGCAGCGGTTATCAAATTCCTGCCTGTGCGACAAATTTGATAACCGATGCGACATGATTGCAAGAGATGCGCCGTCCTGACGTGGGAAATCTCAGCTTGTGAGCCCGGCGCGGGTGTCCGACGGCGTCTCGCCGAAGGCCTCGCGATAGCATTTGGTGAAGTAGGCGGGCGTCGAGAAGCCGGTGGCATACGCTATCTCCGACACGGACATGTCGGAGGTCAGGAGCCGGTTGCGGGCCTCGCGCAGGCGCAGGGTGCGCATCAGTTCGACGGGCGAATAGTTGGTCAGCGCCTTTATCTTGCGGTAGAATTGCGAGCGTCCCAGTCCGAGGTCGGCCGCTATGGTGTCGACATTGACGTCGGGGTTGCCCATCTGCCGGTTGAAAATCTCGAGGAACCGTCGGTAGAAATCGCTTTCGAGGTCGGGGCGCGACACAGGGGCCTTTTTCGCCGGCTTGCGTTCCGCCGGGGCGTCGGCGTCGGCCGGAGTCTGCTTTGCGGCCGGGCGCGGCGGCACGGGGCTGTCGGTCTGCCAGAGCGCGCGGATGCGCCGGCGGTTCTCCACAAGCGAGGCGCACCGCGCCAGCAGCACCTCGCGGCCGAATGGCTTCGACAGGTAGCCGTCGGCGCCCGACTCGTAGCCCTGCACCCGCTGCTCGTCCATCGAGCAGGCCGTGAGCATAAGCACGGGGATGTGCGACGTCGAGACCTCGGCCTTGATGCGGCGGCAGCACTCCAGGCCGTCCATCACCGGCATCATGACGTCGCACACCACGATGTCGGGCACATAGCGGGCGGCGAGACGCACGCCCTCGGCCCCGTCGGAGGCGGTGATCACGCGGTAGCTGTCGGCCATGAGCCCCTCGACCATGGCGAGCATGTCGGCGTTGTCGTCGATGACGAGCATCAGAGGACGGTCGTCGCTGTCATCGCCCTCGGGCCGTGCATGTTGCGGCTGCCGCGCCGCGATTCCGGCGCCGTCGAGCTCGGCCGTGACGTCGTCGCGCGTTATGGCCCCGGTCACGTCGGTTGCCTCCTCCGCTACGTGCCGCACGGGCAGCGTCACCGTGAACACCGACCCGCGCCCCGGCTCGGACTCGACGGTGATCGTGCCCCCGTGGAGCTCGACGAACGCCTTGGCAAGCGACAGACCGATCCCCGAACCGTTGGGATGCACCTTGTCGACCTGATAGAACCGGTCGAATATATTGGATATGTCGCCCTCGGATATGCCCCGGCCTGTGTCGGAGACAGAGATCACGACGTCCTGGCCCGATAGTCTGGCGGATACACGGATACGGCTGTTGTCGGGAGAATATTTGAACGCGTTCGAGAGGAGATTGAAGAAGACGCGCTCCATCTTGTCGACATCGAGCGCCATGTGGTCGGGCACGTCGTCGGCGCAGTCGAGTCCGAGGTCGATGCTGCGCTGCCGCGCCACGGCCTGGAACGCCCCGGTCCAGTCTTCCAGCAGCCGCCGCAGACCGACCTCCGTCGGATGCAGGTCGAGCTTGCCGTTCTCGTACTTGCGGAAGTCGAGCACCTGGTTGATGAGCCTTCGCAGTATCCTGACGTTGCGGTCGGCGATTCGTGCCATAGAGCTCTGCGCCGGGGTGAGATTGGATGCGTGCGCGAGCTGGCGCACCGGCTCGGCGATGAGCGTGAGCGGCGTGCGCAGGTCGTGCGAGACGTTGGTGAAGAACATAAGCTTCGACTGGGTGGCCTCGTTGAGCTGGCGGTTGAGCTCCTGCTCGTTGTCGCGCTGCCGCTCGAGCTCCTCGTTCTGCGCCACAAGCTGCTCCTGCTGGTGGACGAGCTGACGCTGCTGGCGCTGTTTCTGCCAGTACATGCGTATCAGCAGGAAGAGCGCCACGAAGAGCAGCGAGAGTATGCCGAGCACCACATATAGGAATATGGTCTGCATCGAATGCCGGCTCCAGTAGATGTCGACCTGCGACTTGAGGTTCTGCATCTTGGAGGTCTCCTCCTTGAGCGACTCGTTCTGCAACATGAGTATGTCGGCGTTGGAGGTGTCCACGGCCGACGAGGCCGGAAGCCGGGTGACGCGTCGGTAGGGCTTGCCCTCGAGGATCGCGAGGGCTGTCTGCATCAGGGCGTAGCCCTCGGTGGGATATATGAACGTGGCGTCGATCTTGCCGTCGGCCACGGCCTTCATGCCGATTTCGGGCGCGGCGTCGATGCCGATTATCATAGGGTCGAGGCCGCGCCGGGCAGCCGCGTCGGAGGCGGCGAGGGCCATGCGGTCGTTGTGGGCGAACACGACGTCCACCTCGGGATAGAGGGCGAGCAGGGAGTCGGCCGCCACAAGTGCCTCGTCGTAGTTCCAGTTGCCTGTGCCTGCGCCGAGCATCGTCAGTCCGGACGCGCCTGCCGTGAAGCCGCGGTGCCTCCCCTGAGCCGGGGTCGAGCCGGGGTTGCCGCTTATCTCTATATATGTGGAGCCCGGGGCCTTGACCGAGCGCACATAGGCAGCGGCCTGCAGCCCGATGCTGTCGTTGTCGGCGCCTTGGAACGCCGTGAAGTTGTCGCCCGTAACACTGCGGTCGAATATCACCACCGGTATGCCGCGCGCCATGACCTCGTCGATCACCGGCGTGATCGGCGCCGCCTCGTTGGGCGCCGCGATTATTATGTCGAAGCCGTTGTCGGCGAAGTAGCGGATATCCTCGATCTGCTTCGCGTTCGAGTCGTCGGCCGAGCGGATCTCGACCTCCGCGTTGTCGTGAAACATCGCTTCGCGCTCGATCTCCTGGTTCATTCTGGCTCGCCAGTCGTCGTCGCTGCATTGCGACACGCCTATGCGGTATTTCTTTTCCTTTACGCCGCAGCCCGACAGCAGAAGAGCCGCCACGGCCAGAGGCATGATAAGTCTTATGATTGTTCCGAGTTTCATCCGATGGTTGGTTTTCGATAGAAGATTTTTGTCACACGGCCCCCGGCGGACGGGTGCGCCGTGCGGATTTTCAGTGCAAATATAGTTAAAATATTGCAAATTAGACGCATCCGATTGCAAAATTCACGCAAAGACCCAATTTTTATATATTATGAACGGTTTGTTATAGTGCGCTCCCCATATTTGATGTAAATTTGCCGACGGATAGCCACGGCTGCGGCGCGATGGCGTATCCGCGAAACAGAAATATAAATTGAACCCAATAACCATGAACCTGAAAAAACTCAGCATGACCATCGCCTCGGCCCTGTTGCCACTGGCGGCCATGGCCGGAAACGGCGTCGAACTCGAGCACCTCGGGGTTGATAACACCCTGCTCCGCGTCACCGGCGAGGGCCGTTATCTCATCCTTCCCGTCCAGGAGAATGTCGACGACGCCCGCATCAACGTCATCGTCGACAATCAGATAGTCAAGACATTCTACGCGCGTCTGGCCAAATCGAAGACCGACTACACGGTGCCCTTCGACCTGACTCCCTACAGGGGGCATAAGGTGGAGATGCTAATCGAGACCCCGCAGGGGCGCAGCAGTGTACGCGAGGCCAAAGGAGACGTCTGCTGGAAGACCATCGGCGTGAGCGACACCTTCGACACGACCAACCGCGAGAAATACCGCCCGGCCTACCACCACACTCCGCTCTACGGCTGGATGAACGACCCCAACGGCATGTTCTACAAGGACGGCAAATGGCACCTCTATTATCAGCACAATCCTTACGGCTCCAAGTGGCAGAACATGACCTGGGGGCATTCGGTAAGCTCCGACCTCGTGAACTGGGAGCACCTCCCCCTGGCCATAGAGCCCGACGGCCTCGGCTCCATCTTCAGCGGCAGCTGCGTTCTCGATCCGGAGAATACGGTCGGCTACGGCAATGACGCCGTGATCGCGATGTATACCTCAGCGGCGAAGAGTCAGATCCAGAGCCTCGCGGGCAGCCGCGACGGCGGCATGACTTTCAAGAAATATGACGGCAACCCGGTGATCACGCTCGAGAGCGAGGCCCGCGACCCCAACATGTTCTGGAATCCGGATACCAAGGAGTGGACCCTCGTGCTCGCCCACGCCCTCGACCATGAGATGCTCATCTTCACCTCGCCCGACATGAAGAAGTGGACGCTGCAGAGTGCTTTCGGCAAGGGCCTCGGCGCCCAGGAAGGCGTCTGGGAGTGCCCCGATCTGTTCGAGCTGCCCGTGGAGGGCTCAGGCAAGAGCAAATGGGTGCTGATATGCAACATCAATCCCGGCGGACCCTTCGGCGGTTCGGCCGCCCAGTATTTCGTCGGCGACTTCGACGGCCGCACGTTCACAGCCGACACCGGCCGCGACGGCAAGGTGCCCACCAAGTGGATGGACTACGGCAAGGACCATTACGCCACCGTAAGCTGGAGCGACGCGCCCGACGACCGCCGCGTCGTGATAGGCTGGATGAGCAACTGGGAGTATGCCGCCGACGTGCCCACCATGCAGTTCAGGAGCGCCAACACTCTGCCCCGTGAGCTCGGCCTCTTCAAGGGAGCCGACGGCGAGACATATCTGGCGAGCAAACCCGCCGCCGAGCTCTCGGCCCTGCGCGGCAAGTTGATGGTCGACGCCGGCCGGACACAGCTCGGCGCGACGCCGGTGGATTTCACGCTCAGTCCCGAGAGCGAGGGCCTCTGCGAGATTGTGACCGATTTCGACGCCCGCAAGAACTCGAAGGTGACATTCACACTCTCCAACGCGGCCGGAGAAAAGGTTGTGATGACCTATGACGCCGCCGCCCGCACCATGAGCATGGACCGCACAGCGGCCGGTGTCTCCGATTTCAGCGGCAACTTCCCGGCCGTGACCGTGGCCCCGACCCGCGAGAACAATGGCCGCGTCTCGCTGCGCATCTTCGTAGACCGCTCGAGCGTCGAGCTCTTCGGCAACGACGGCCGGTTCGTCATGACCAACCTCGTGTTCCCCAACGCGCCCTATCTCGACCTCAGCGTCAGTGCCACCGACGGCGGCGCGCGTCTCAACAGCCTCAAGATCTATTCAATCAAACATTAACTCGGCGTCCACTCTGACGCACCCTTGAAATCAGACTACTATGGAACAAGCAACCATCTCCCGACCGGCCGCCGCGCCGGCGAAGTCATCGATGATGCAGCTCATCCCGGTGATGCTATGCTTCTTCACGATGGGATTCGTTGACCTGGTGGGTTCGGCCACCAACTTCCTCAAGCAGGACCTCAACCTCTCTTCGGCCCAGGCGGGTTTCCTCCCCTCGCTCGTATTCTTCTGGTTCCTCATCTTCTCGGTGCCCACCGGTATGCTGATGAACCGCATCGGGCGCAAGAAGACCGTTCTGCTCTCGCAGCTCGTCACGCTGCTTTCGCTCGTCATCCCGGTGCTGGGCGACAGCTATCCGTTGATGCTCGTGGCCTTCTCGCTGCTCGGCATCGGCAACGCCATCATGCAGACCTCGCTCAATCCTCTGGTGTCGGGCCTCATCGCTCCGTCGCGCCTGGCCTCGACGCTGACGTTCGGCCAGTTCGTCAAGGCCCTCGCCTCTCTGTTGGCCCCCTACCTGATGTCGTGGGGCGCGCTGGGAATCGTGCCGGCGTTCGGCATCTCGTGGCGCATCGTCTTCCCGGTCTTCGCCCTGGTCAACATTGCCTCCGTGCTCTTCCTTGGCGCCACTCCGATCAAGGAGGAGAGGGCCGACAAGGCCACCGGTTTCCTCGAGTGCATCAAGCTGCTCGGCATTCCTTTCGTGACGCTCTGCTTCCTCGGCATCATGTGCCATGTCGGCATCGACGTGGGCACCAACACGTTCGCCCCGCAGATACTGATCGAGAAGTTCGGCTATGCCGTCGAGGACGCGGTGGTCGGCACCCAGATATATTTCTATTTCCGCACGGGCGGCTGTCTGCTCGGTTCGTGGATTCTGGCCCGTATGTCGGCGCGCAACTTCTTCGCGGCCAGCGTGGCGGCCATGATCGGCGGCATCGTCTGCCTCTTCATCGCCTCGTCGCCGGCGACGGTGCTGACGGGCATCGCGCTGATCGGCTTCGGCAACTCCAACATCTTCTCCGTGATCTTCTCGCAGGCGCTCATCGCGCAGCCGCGTGAGAAGAATGAGGTCTCGGGCCTCATGATCATGGGTCTCTTCGGCGGCACGGTATTCCCCTACTGCATGGGTGTGGCCCAGGACGGCCTCGGCATCGCCGGCGCGATCGCCGTCATGACGGTCGGCGTGCTCTATCTCCTCTTCTATACATTCAGAATCAAAACCGTAAAATAACGCATTATCATGAAAGATATCGTAGTGGGAATGGGCGAGGCACTCTGGGACGTGCTGCCCGAAGGAAAGAAAATAGGCGGCGCGCCCGCAAACTTCGCTTATCATGTGAAGCAGTTCGGCCTGCCCAGCTGCGTGGTGAGCGCGGTAGGCGACGATCCTCTGGGCCATGAGATCACCGAGAACTTCACCTCCAAGGGTCTTGACCAGCTCATCGCCGAGGTGCCTTATCCGACCGGAACCGTCCAGGTGGAGATTGATCCCGCCGGCGTTCCGCAGTATGACATCAAGGAGAACGTGGCCTGGGACAACATACCCTTCACGCCTGAGCTTGAGGCTCTGGCGCGCGAGACGAAGGCGGTCTGCTTCGGTTCGCTGGCGCAGCGCAACGTCGTGTCGCGCGAGACGATCAATCGCTTTCTCGACGTCATGCCACAGAACGACGACAGTCTGGTGGTCTTCGACGTCAACCTGCGTCAGGGATTCTACACCAAGGATATTCTCTGCAATTCGATGCGTCGCTGCAACATCCTCAAGATCAACGACGAGGAACTTGTGACGGTGAGCCGTATGTTCGGCTATCCGGGCATCGACCTGCAGGACAAGTGCTGGATTCTGCTGGGCAAGTACAACCTGAAGATGCTGATTCTGACGTGCGGCATCAACGGCAGCTACGTCTTCACGCCGGGCAACGTATCGTTCAAGCCGACTCCCAAGGTAGAGGTAGCGGACACGGTTGGTGCCGGCGACTCGTTCACAGCGGCTTTCATCTCATCGATACTGAAAGGCAAGAGCGTGGCGGAAGCGCACGATTTGGCCGTTCGCACCTCGGCCTACGTCTGCACCTGCAAGGGCGCCATGCCCGTCCTGCCCCGCGACCTGACGGAGTAAGTAATTACTTCCAACGGAATTGCGAACAGAGGTAACGCGGCGAATATACATCGCGAGTTGACCGCCGACTGTCTGTTTTCTACATAACGCGTCCAAAAGTCGATAAAAAATCGACTTTTGGACGCGTTATGTAGAAAACGACCTCTATGGATGACTTCACATGTCGTCCATGGTGAGAAGACGGGGCTCTATCCCATAACCCGAAAGAGCCGCGGTCTTGATGCGGCTGACCTTCCCTATGAATTTTTTGTGGTCATAGTTGCAGGCTTGACGTTTGACTTCCGCCACCAGCGCTCATTTATTGTCAATCCTGATGCCCACGATGTCTATCTCACTCGCCTCGATGCCCAATTTCGGCAGCCACCATGGTCCGTTTTCTCTGAATCCTCCCTCTTCCGCAAGTTTCTGACGGAAGAGCAATGCTCCTCGGGGATTGCGAGAAGTATGGAGAAAAATGTGTGTGGCGAAATAAGCGTCCGCCGTGATGAGTCCCGATATCTTACGGAGTGTCCCATTGTTGGCACCAATGGTGAGCAGATACCAATTGCGAAGATTTATGGACAGCTCTTAGCACTTGCTAATTAGACTGTTAAATTTTTTATGTTAAGTAGGTGGTCAGATTAAAACGATAGGAAAATATTTGTTGATATCTCGCACACCATCTGCTTGCTGTTTTGGGCCGCTTTGGCTCTTTCTCTCAGTCGCGATGCCCGCATCACTCCTTCGTTCAAGAGCCAAATCGGCTCCAAAACAGCTGCGCATCTGGTATGCGTTTAATCTGACCACCTACTTAAAAGTTACCGAACCATTGACTTATTACTTATAACTTATTACTTCTTACTTGTCACTTCTTCTTTCGTCTTTATATTTCTTCTTTTTTTATAAAAAACCTTAAAGATTTTTGGAAATATGTTGCACGTTTATTAATTTTACATCGAAATTCTGACAAGACGCCTCCCATGTCGTTCGACCCCGGAATCTGGCCCGTCAGATATTTACCTAACAATCAAACACCTAATTCATCTTCAAGCCAACCAAAACATCCCCAGCTCTCAGAAACCTGATGATGCAACATAATGCCTGACCCTAACCCCCTCTCTACTTAACCCCTCTCCTTAACCCCTCTCCTTAACCCCTCTCTCCCAAATCACCTCACTCCCCAAAACCTCACTCCCCAACAGAATCGTCAATGAACCCATATTCCCTATACCTCCGACGTATATCGAATACCATCAGAAAATGGTCGATTGACCGGGCTCTCCGCCCGAGGCTGGCTATGTTCGTGCTCGTCGCAGCCATAGTGTCGGGAGTCAGCAGCCACGCCCGCCGAACCGATATCGTCATAGACTTCCCCATCAACAGCCATCATATCGACAGAAATTTCTCGGACAACACCCGCCAGCTGCAGCGACTCGACTCGCTGTTGGGACCGAACCGCGACAAGACCCTGAGCATCGACACCGTATGGGTGCGCGCATATGCCTCGCCCGACGGCCGCCTCGACTCCAACCGCGAGCTCTCCCTGCGCCGAATGGTGTCGATCCACGACTACCTCGTCGGCACCCTCGGCCTTGACGAAGAGAAGATCTACGGCATGTCAAGTTCCGTGCCCTGGCAGACGTTCCGCGAGATGCTCGCCGCCCGTCCCTTCGACGGCAGCGACAAGGCGCTCGAAATCATCGCCGAAGGCGACGACGACAATTCCGCCGACAACACACGGCGCATGAACCGGCTCAAACGTCTCGACCATGGCCGCGTATGGGCGATACTCTGCCGCGACTTTTTCCCCGAGATGCGAGCGGCATGCACGCTCGTGGTCTGCACCTCGCTGCCTCAGCCCCAGACGCCTCCCGCCCCCGTGACGGAAACCGAGTCCGTGACCGAGACAACCCTCACGCCCGCGCAGCCGCAGCCGGAACCCGCCGCGACCACTGAATCCGAGCCCCGCTGCTCGGGCTCATGGCGCCTCGGCACATCGGCCGCCGCATGGGCCGCCGCCGTGGCCAACATCATGGGGGAATATGACTTCGCCTGCCGCTGGTCGGTGGCCCTCGCCGCCGACTACAGCGGATGGAACTACGGCAAGACAACGCGTAAATACCGCGTGTTCCGCCTCCGCCCCGAGGTGCGCTTCTACACCATGCCGCGACACCAAGGATTCTTCGTCGAGGCTCACGCCGCCATGATATACTACAACGTAGCCCTCCCGTCGTGGGACTACCGCATCCAGGACCGCGACGGACGCCGCCCCGCCATCGGAGGCGGCATAGGCATCGGATACCGCCTCCCGCTCGACCGCGACGGCCGTTGGAGCGTCGAGGCCGCAGTCGGTGCCGGTGCTTACCATCTTGATTACGACCGGTTCGAGAACCGCGCCAACGGTGCGCTCGTCGACTCCCGCAAGCGCTTCTTCTTCGGCATAGACAATGTGGCGCTCTCGATAACATACACCATCAATCCATAACCGTCACGCAAGAAATGAAATCCTACCGACACATATTGACGACAATCTTGTTTGCCGCGATGCTTATGCTGGCAGGTGGTTGCGTGCATGAATTCCCGGACGAGGAGACCCCCGGCGGCGACGGCAAGGCCGCCGTACGTCTCGACCTGCGTCTGCTTGCCGGAGAGATGCCTCTCTACAAGACAATCACCGTGGGAGGAGACGCTTCCGACGCCACCCGCGCCCCCTCCGAGACCCCCCGCATGAGATATATAGTGGAGGTCTACGACACCGACGATCTCCCCGGCTCCAACCGCGGCCGCGGTCTGCAGACCCGCGCTCCGATCGAGCGCATATCGTTCACCATCCCCGCCGACGAGGTCACCACCGACCGATATGTCGACCTGCGCCTTGAGCCGGGCGACTATACCTTCTACGCCTGGTCAGACTATATCGACGGCGACGGGCGCGAGGGCCTCTTCTACAACGCCACCGACCTTGCCGACATCACGGTCGTGGCTGCGGCCGACGGCTCACACCCCGGATCGACCGACCTGCGCCAGGCTTTTCTCGGACACACCGAAGCGACCGTCCCCGAACCCGCCCCCGTGCCCGACATCGCCACCGGACAGATGCCGACCACGGAAATCACCGTCGAGATGAGTCGGCCGCTCGCCAAGTTCGTCTTCATCTCGACCGACCTCGACGAGTTCATCAACTCGCGCCGGCAGGCCGCCGGACATTCGTCAGACCGCACCCCGCAGCTCAGCGACTACTCGGTCAAGGTGATATACTCGGGATACATGCCCGTGGCGTTCGACGCCTTCATCGACCGTCCGTTCGACGCACGCCTCGGCCAGTGGTTCATGTCGCGACCGCAGATCATCGACAGCACGCAGGCCATGCTCGGCTTCGACTTCATGTTCGTCAACGGCGCGGAGGCCGGAGTGCAGCTCGCCCTCGAAATCTACGACACCGTCACCGGCGAGAAGATCGGCTCGACCGGAACGATCACGGCGCCACTGCTGCGCGGCCGCACCACCGAAATCCGCGGACGGTTCCTGAGCTCGCAGGCCGAATCGGGCGTGGGCGTCAACCCCGACTTCGATGGAGATTACAATATAGAAATCAGATAAAAAGTATAAAGTAATAAGTAATATAAAGTAATAAGTAAAGAGTAATACGTGCTTATTAAGTAATAAATAATATGCGACTTACCGCCTCTAATCAATAATCATTTCATATAGGACAATACTAATACGAACATAACCAGACAAAACGAAATTTCAACCAAACAAATTGATGAAAATGACTAAAATGAAAAGATCTCTTTACGCAGCTATGGCGCTTCCCGCGCTGCTGCTCGGCTCCTGCCAGAGTGATGAAATGCTCACCGCCGAGGGCGACGGTAACGTCACCTTCATCGCGGAGCTTCCCGGCGACTTCACCCGCGCCTTCGGCGACGGTCTGACCGCCGACCAGCTCACCTATGCCGTCTACGAGGCCGACACCAAGGTGCCCGTGCTCAAGACCGGCGACGACGCCGCTCCCGCCGTGACATTCACCGGCCGCCAGGCGAGCCTCACTCTCAACCTCGTGAAAGGCAAGAAATACGACATCGTTTTCTGGGCCCACAGCCTCAACGCTCCCTACACCTTCAACGCCGACTCGCAGTCAATCACCGTCAACTATGACAACCTGACGAGCAACGAGGAGGGCCGCGACGCCTTCTTCCAGGTGATCACCGACCTCAACGTCACCGGCCCCGTCTCGCAGAAGGTAGTGCTCAAGCGCCCCTTCGCGCAGATCAACTTCGGTACGAACGACTACGACAAGGCCGTGAACGTCGGCACGACCATCGCCAAGACCTCACTCACCGTCAAGAACGGCGTCTACCAGACCCTCGACCTCATGACCGGAGAGGTTGGCGACGAACTTCAGACTCCGCTGACATTCTCGGCGACCGCCCTGCCCGTAGGCGAGACGTTCCCCCTCGGCACGCAGTACAAGTATCTGTCGATGAACTACCTGCTCTGCGGCGGCACTGTGGGCGACGTCCCCACCTCGGCCTCGAAGACGCTGATCGACTGCTCGTTTGACGTGATCGACAACGCCGGCAACATCGTCAACACGATTGAACTCAACAACATGCCCGTGCAGCGCAACTACCGCACCAACGTCTTCGGAGCGCTGCTCACCTCTCAGTATGACTTCAACATCATCGTCGACCAGGTGTTCGAAGGCAACCACGCCGTTGCCGGCACTCCCGCCGAGATGGTGGCGGCACTTCAGAATCCCGACGTCACCGAAATCACCGTCAACGATGACCTCGACCTCTCCGGGCTGACGACCGAGAACCTGACGTTCGACACTCCGAAGACAATCAACGTGGCCAATGGCAAGACCATCACGCTCGGCAACGAGAACTGCTTCGTGGCCAACAACGGTCTGACTCTCACCGGCGGAGGGACGATCACCAACGTAAACGACGAAACTCCCAAAGGCGAGGGCTGGCAGAAGTCGCTGATACACGTGATGGGCGGCGACCTGAAGATCGACGGCGTGACTCTCATCAACGACCCCGACTACCACTGGCATGGCAACTCCGCCGAGGGCCGTCCCTACAACAGCGCAGCGATCGCATATTGGAACGACGCCAACGTCTACATCGACAACGCTGAGATCACCTCGGGCGAGTTCACTCTCTGCGGTATGGGCCGCGACACCGCCTCGGGCAAGGTGATCCTCAATAACAGCAAGTTCACCTCGACCTCCTCTAATATTCACAACGGCAAGAACTGGGCTTACGCGATGCGTATCTTCGGCTCGTACGCCGAGCTCAACGACTGCGATGTGACCGGCACACAGGGCGGCATATCTCCCGACGGCTGCGTGAAGATGGTGATCAACGGCGGCACATACCGCACGGTCAACACTCCGGGCAAGACTGATGCCTTCTACGCAGTATACGTCACCAACGGCACCGAGCTGACCATCAACGGCGGTACGTTCGAGTCGCCCAACGTGCGCACCAGTCTCCCCATCGAGGGCACGAGCTGCGTGGTGAGTGGCGACAACGACGTGCATCTTGAGGCAGGCAGCATCATCGTGAAGGGCGGCAAGTTCAGCGGCAAGCCCTACAACCACGTGACCAACCAGCTTATCGACCCCGCCCAGGGCTTCGAGTGGAAGTCTCTTGACGGCCCCGGCCTGCTCAAGTGGGAGGCCTTCGATCCCAACCTGAGCGAGTGAACGAAGCTGGAAGATAAGTAAGAAGTAAGAAGTAAGAAGTAAGAAGTAAGAAGTAAGAAGTACAGGTCTTAGGCCAAAGGTCTTAGATTTTAGGTTTTAGGTTTTAGATCCAAGGCTTAGATAAGATCTGAAGCATATGTCCAAACGAGCGATGGCGCCCGGCGTCATCGCTCTTGTCGTATCACATAGGCGGCACGCTGAAACGGTCGGCGCGCGTCCCGGCATGGAGGGGCGGTCCGTCCCCGGCCGCCCAACGATTTATTACAATATACCGCGCGAAGAACAGCCGAATAATTTTGAATATCAAACAAAAATGCTTATCTTTGCCAGAAAGTCGGCTGGAAAATGTGTATAAACATCTAAAAAGTCGACAGGAAAATGTGTATAGATGCTTAAAAAGTCGGTAGGAAAATGTGCACAGATACCATAGAACACTAATTTTAAGACAACTATGTATAAGCGTAAGATTGAAACAAGACTTCAGGAATGGCTTGATGACAAATCTCACAAGCCTATCGTCGTGAAAGGGGTCCGCCAGTGTGGCAAGACCAGCAGCGTCGTTGATTTCGCCCAAAAACATTTCAAGAATATTGTGTATCTTGATTTTCGTGAGCATCCGGAATACAAGAAGTTCTTTATCCCTAATCTGGAAGTTGACGCAATCATCATGCGCATTACAGCCGCAATTCCAAGCGCGTATATCGAGCCGGGGGAGACATGTTTCATTTTTGATGAGATTCAAGATTGTCCACGTGCAAGAGGCGCGCTGAAATATTTTCATCTTGACGGCAGATATGAGGTGATGTGCACAGGCTCCCTGCTGGGAGTCAACGGCTACAGGAGTAAAGAGGAGCAAGCGGAATATGACGAAGCTTCAATTCCCGTCGGATTCGAGGAAATAGTCACGATGTATCCGATGGATTTTGAAGAATGGCTGTGGGCTAATGGGATACAACAGATGCACTTTGATTATCTCAGGAAATGTATGATGGAGATTGTCCCTATTGAGGACGCGATTCATGAAAGATTCCGAGAATTGCTGCATCTGTATGTCATAGTCGGAGGAATGCCTGAGGCAGTCTCAACCTTTATGACCACAATGCAAATCGGCAAGGTGCTTGCCGTGCAACGGCGTATCGTCGACGAATACAAGGCTGATATGGTGAAATATGCCCTCACAGCAGACAAGGGGAGGATACGCGAATGCTTCGAATCAATTCCGTCTCAACTGGCACGTGAATATAAGAAATTCTCATATTCTGCCGTTCGATCTGGAGGACGCGGCCGCGATTATGCCGGGAGCATCCAGTGGATAGAGGATGCTGGAATAATACGCAGATGCCACAACATAGAGATAACCGAACTTCCGTTGGACGGGAACAGCATCCAGAGCGAGTTCAAGATTTATATGACAGACATCGGGCTGCTGATCTCAATGCTTGAAGAAGGAACACAGTCAAGCATTCTGGAGGGCGACCTGTTCGGTTACAAAGGTGCCATATATGAAAATCTTGTAGCCGACATCTTCGGCAAAATGGGACGCAGACTGTACTATTATCACAAGGACAGCGGAATCGAGCTGGACTTTGTGATGCGTTACAGAGGAAAATGCATACCTGTCGAATGCAAGGCCCGCACTGGAAATGCGAAGTCTATGCGCACGGTTCTGAGTCACCCCGAAAAATATCATGTGGAGGAGGCCATAAAACTTGGAGATTACAATATAGGGAAGAAGGACAATATGCTGACATTGCCCATGTATATGGCATTTCTGCTCACTGAAGTCTGAACGATTAACGGCGGCGGTGTCAGTTCTTTGCCGAAAACTCGGCATAAAAACGTGCACAGACACCTAAAAATCGTCATAACTCCCAGTCGTCTGGGAGGATACTCGTGATTGCGAGCATGGATGATCGTGTGAGCATGGATAACAGATAATCGCGTGTCATGTTTTTTCATTATGACAAGCAGGAAGTGCTCGCGAATGCGAGCACACATCCCGGCGACTGGGACAGTCGCCCTCCCCGGTGAGCTTGCGCGGTTGCCAGCGGCGCACTCCTATGTGTTCTTCTGTGCCCTCTGGATCTCGGGTCCTCTGGCCTTCTGATTCTCTGGTCTCAAATATTCGCGCGGAGCGTTGCGGGCGAGACGCCGGGGAAGCGTGTAAACGAAGAATTACGGTTCAGCCCCATGTTAATAATTGCGCTGAAAATCGCAGGAAAAGTTGCAGAATCCGAACGTTTGTGCTAATTTTGGTGTTTTAAGCGTAAATTTCAGAAGATATGAGCAGCAAAAGAGCAGAATTCGGCTCCCGTCTCGGAGTCATAGCCGCCACCGTAGGGTCGGCCGTAGGATTGGGCAACATCTGGAGGTTTCCGTACGAGGCCGGTACAGGCGGCGGCGCGGCGTTCCTGCTGATTTACATCGTTTTCGTCTTCGTGCTCGGTGTGCCGACGATATGCGCGGAGTTCTCGCTCGGTCGGTTCAGCCGCCAGGGGATGCCGGGGGCATACAGCAAGACATCCGGCTCGCGCCGCTGGGATTTCTTGGGCTACGCGTCGATACTCGCGGCCCTGATGATCCTGGCCTTCTACTCGGTGGTGGCGGGCTGGACGCTCGAATACATCATCGAATCTGTGAAGTCGATGTTCGGAGACGTAGATATAGCCGACCGCCACGGGGCATTTACCGCCTTCACCGGCAGCTGGACGGCGGTGGTCTGGACGATAGTGTTTCTCATCATCAACGGGCTCGTAATGCTCGGCGGCGTGCAGAAAGGCATTGAACGAGTCTGCAACGTCCTGATGCCCATACTCTTCCTCATATTGCTGGCGTTCAGCGTCAACTCCCTCCTCATGCCGGGAGCGCGGCAGGGACTTGAGTTCCTGTTCAAGCCCGACTTCTCGGCGCTGAACGCCGGGGTGATATTGAGCGCAATGGGGCAGGCCTTCTTCTCGCTCTCCATAGGCATGGGCTGCATGGTGACATATGCGAGCTATTTCAAAGACGACACGCCGCTGGTGCGCACGTCGATAGAGATAGCCGCGCTCGACACGCTGGTGGCCGTGATGGCCGGCGTGATCATATTCCCGGCCGTGTTCAGCTTCGGCATGTCGCCGGCCGAAGGGCCGACGCTGGTCTTCGAGGTGCTCCCGGCCATTTTCCACCAGATGACGGGCGGACCGTTCTGGAGTCTGCTCTTCTTCGTACTGCTCGCGCTGGCGTCGCTGACTTCTATCATATCGGTGAGCGAGATCGTAGTCACCTTCCTGTGCGACACGCTGGGATGGCGGCGCGTGAAGGCCACGGTGGTCCTGACACTCTTCACGCTGGTGGCTGCCACACTCTGCTCGCTGTCGTTCGGGCCGCTTCGCGACCTCGACCTCTTCAACGCGTTCGACTTCATATCGAGCAACATCCTCATGCCCCTCTGTGGTCTGGGTGTCTGCGTCTTTGTCGGCTGGCGCATGAAGCGGCCCGAGTACGAGGCCCAGATGCGCGGACGTTCACGCGTGCCCGCCTGGCTGTTCGACACCATCACCTTCTGCCTGCGCTACATCGCGCCGGTCGGCATCCTCTCCGTCTTCATCGCCGGCCTAATGTAAGCCACAAAATATTTTATGGGATACGACTTTCGACCAGTGGATATATGTACTAAAAAATATTGAGATTATAGAGAGGGTGTGTCGCGGACCGCGGCACACCCTGCAACAACAATTTAAACAAAGCGTATGTAGACTGAACTTTTTTCTTCAGGTTTTCATCATCTGACCACTGCGGGTAATTACAGCATCACCTTCCCGCGGACGCCGAAAGCGTTGACGCGGATGTAGACGCCCTTGACGGGACGTTCGACACGACGGCCGGTGAGGTCGTAATATGTGAATCCGGCCTCTGTGTCATCAAGTCCGATCTCATCGACCGCATTGGGATCACCCGAGTAGACGGCCTTGAATCCGGCAAGCTTTATCTGACGGGCATTGTAGTCATATACCGACGCCGCATGGATGGCGAAACAGTATCTGCGTGCCTCCGGCTGCATGGCTCTGAGGGCTTCCGGCTCCGCGCCGACAGCCAGAGTGACGGTGTGGCCCGATACGGTCTTACCTCCGTCAAGAGCCACCGTCTGCTCCGTCTGAAGCGTGTAGGTACCGTCGCCGTCCTCCACCACTCCGACAAGAAGGGGGTAACCGCTTTCTCCGCCGCTGAGGTCGAGCGTGAGCTCGTACTGACCAGGCGAGAGCATGAAAGGTGGCGACACCAGCATGTCGTCGTGCGAACCTCCGTCCCAGTCATCGACGCCGAGCGTGAAACCGGTCGATGTCAGCTTCCAGAGATAGGAATCATTGTCGTTGTTGCGCACTGTCCAGAGCGAGCCGACCACCGAAGAAACCGCCGCATCCTCGAAATTCAGGACATAAGGAAGCGTCTGTATCCTGTCGCCGACCCACGGAGTGGTCACCGTCATGGGGGCATCCTTGGGAGTCAGTTCTCCTACATAAGGCACAAGCGAATAGGTGTAGACGCCCGACAGACCGGGACCGTCGACATATTCCATCCCGGCGCCAGGAACGATATTCTCGGATATGGAGGCGATCACCGTCTCGCCACGCACCACGTCGATTCGGTCGATCCGCTCGATTGCTTTGCCCGTGTTGTAGACGGCAGGGTTGGTCCAGCGAAGACGCACGGAGCTATCCTCCACGACGGCGGTGAGGCCTGTGACCGGAAGCGGAAGCAGCTCGCCTTCCTCTATGGTGATTTCAAACAGCTTTATATAGGCGGAATATTCCGGGTCGGAATCGGCGGCACGAAGGGCAAGATGGTATTCGCCCGGTTCGGCTACCTCGAACGTCACCTCGGTGTAGGCCTTAGTCTCCGGCAGACGCGTGAAGGCACCCAGTTTCTCAGTCATTGCTGCGATTGAGCGTGACTGGCCGCGATAGACCTCAATCAGGACATCATTTGAGTTGTTGAACTCGGCGTTAACCTTGAGACGGTAGATTCCGGGCTGCTCGAATCTGACTTTCGGAAGGATAAGCCAGTCGTCCTGCGCGTCATATATACCAGGATAGAAACGGATGTATCCGCTCTTAAGCGACCAGCCTCTGGATGAAGACAGTTCGGAGCCCTCGCCCCTGATGATTGTGAACAGAGTGGCGAACTCATCGGCCGTCAGCGAACCGACACCGGCTGTCCAGGGGAGCGCGTACGTTCCGAGAGGGCCGATGTGACGCGATGTCACCTCCGCCTCGGGACCAGTGACTCCATTGACCGTGACGCACACCGAGTAGAGATGCTTCCCGGCAGTGAGTCCGCCGGCCTCGGTGTCAGTGTATGTGACCGCGTCGCCGCCGAGCGTGGCTATCAGGGTCCCGTCGCGGAACAGCCGCACGGAGTCAAATACTGCGCTCTCGGGCAGGGGCGCCCCATCGCTGTCCCTGGTCGGGAGCGTCCATGAGATCTCCGCGCTCACGGCGCCGTCCACGTCGGGCGTGACCGTCAGCCCCGTAGGAGCTCCCGGCATGAAGACATTCTCCTTCACCTCGAACCCGGTGACGTAGATTTTGTTCCGGTCGGCCTCGGAATATGCGTGTATGCCGAAGTACCAGTCGCCCGTCTCGGCAGGAGTCACCACGAGAGCGTGGCGGGTCATGTCATAGCTGTCGAACACATAGTCGGCCACCTGCGTCCCCTCGACCGAAAGCGAGGCCACATCGGAGGCACGGGCCATGCGGAGCTCCATGTTTTCCGTCTCGCCGGCATCGACCCAGAGCGATATCTTATATTCCTTGCCCGCCTCAAGACTCAGGGCCGGGGAAATCAGCCAGTCGTCGGCCGGATTATTGCGGTCGTATTTATAGAATTTGCCACATTCGAAGCCGGAACCCTTGAAATAATAGGGATCGTCCTCATCGGCCCACGTGGATGTACCTTCCGTCACATTGACCGTCTGCCAGTCGGCATCGGCGCACAACGCGGATGTGTAGGGAATCTGCTTCGCCTGAGGGAAAGCACCCGCTGCCATACAGAGGGCAAGGGATGCGGTAAGCGTTCTTTTCATATGCGTGATTTTTGGGAATGTTGCTTTTGAAAATGGAAGGGGGACAGTCCCGGACAATGCCGAAGCCGCCCCCCGCCAGAGATAATTATGAGAATTTTCAGAATATTACCTTGCCAACAGTCCCGTCCGAACGACGCACGACGTAAATCGCGCCCGGCTGCGGACGGTTCACGCGGAGACCGCTGAGGTCATAGAACGTCTCGACGACATCGCTGTCGACCACGGGACCGTCTATGCCGGCGCCGAGGTTGGGAGTCTTGTCGGAATCCATGACGCGCACGTTGTCGATGCGCAGGGGAACGGCACATGTGCCCCGGCCGAGGAAACGGACCGCAAGATAGGAATATGAATCGGCCACATCGGCGAGGTCAACCACCGCCTCGCGCCAACCTGCCTCACCGTTGTCGTCAGCGAACGATATGGGGTCAAGCGTCAGGAACCGGCCTGTGTATGCCAGGTTGATCTCGGCGAGAAGCTGAAGATCGGCGCCCGGCTCGACATAATAGTCGAACAGCAGCTTGGGCTGGTAGCAGGTGGTCATGTCGACCTTGCCGAGACACAGATAGCTGAGGTCGCCGTCAGCCGCCGCATGGAACTCCATGCATCCGCCGTCGTTGTCAGAAGCCTCGCCGGCCTCGGGAAGCCAGCCCTGCTCGCCGTTGCTCATGCGGTACCAGCCGGAGTGCGCGGCCACGCCGCCGCCCCACGACTCGGTGAACGGATAGCTGTAGTCAAGACCGATCATCACCTCGGTGGAGGCATACGCGCTTCCCTCGCCGATGGAATTGGAAGCGGAAAGTCCGTAGAACACGGGAGTCTGTTCACGCTGATAGTAGTTGTCCTCGTCAATCACAACCTCGTATCCGGAAACATTCTCCTTCAGAGGCACGGCATAGCCGCTGCCGTTGATTTCATAGACGGTATAGGTGAGGTTGTCGGCGTCGCAATATCCGCCGTTGGCTCCGGCCGCGGGCTTGCTCCAGGTGAGCTTGAGCTTGCCCTTGCCCATGTCGGTAAGCGTAATGTCGCGCGGAGCTCCCGGCAGGTCGAGACCGAGATAGATGCCGGCCGTAGCGCGCTCGCCTATGCCATGTGCGTTGTATGCCACGACGGTATACTCCGTCATGCCTTTCGAGCCCTTGTTGTCGGTCACTGTGATCGACTTGCCGGGCTGGGGATTTCCGATGGTCTTGACAAGGTCGTTGGTGTTGCGGTAGACCTCGATCTTCTCTATTGCGACGAGTTCGGAACCGTTGACGCATTTCGTGGGAGCCTTGAAGCGGAGAGTTACTGGAGGCGTGCCCTGCGAGCTCTTGACGGTGAGATCGGTCACCGCGGCCGGAGCCTCCCGGCTGGCCATGGCATCGATGCGGAGGTCATCGATGGCCAGCGAGAGGCCTGTCTTGCAGCCGCTGACCGCATGGAATCCGATATGATAGTAGCCGTCGGTTTCGGGTGTTATATCGAACGACCGGTTCTCGACCGCAAGACCCGTGCTTGCAAAAGTCTGCTCTGCGACCACATAGTCCGCGGGATCTACACCGCGTCCGAACGCTGTCTCCATGAAGTCAACGAACTTGCCGTTGTTCATGTTGGTGGGGATGGTGTAGGACACCCTGTAGGTCGTGCCGGCCTTCATGTCGATGCCGGGGGTTATCAGCCAGTCGTCCTGCTGTCCGTCCGCATCGGAGCCGGTGAAGATATAGGCCGTCTGCGTGCGGAAGCGGCTCCATTTCCACGTGCTGCCGTCGCCGTTGCCGTCGATCTTATAGAAGAGGTCGAGACTCGATGCGTCGTCGAAATTGTTGTAATAAGGCACCTTGAAGCCCTTTCCGAAAGGCACGTGGTTGGACTCCGTTGCCTCTGACTCACGCCAGCCGTTGAGCGCCTTGACCGTATAGTGATAGTCAACGGGCAGCTCGGGTTCCTCGAGAGTCTCCTCGAACGAGGTTCCGGATATGTTGGCCGCCACCTCGATCTCGCCGGGGAAGCGCATCACAGTGTAGGACACTTTCGAGGGGTCGATATAGCCGTCGTGTGTTCCGGAGGTCACCGGCGCCCACGACAGGCTTACCTTGCCTGTGGCCTCCTCTATCCGCAATGTGGCGGACGCGGGAGCCACGGGATAGTCCTCGCCGATCCAGCAGACGTATTCCGCGGCCGGGCCGTCGCCCTCGACATTCGAGCAGACAACGGACAACGTGACTTCGCCGTTGGGAAGCGTAACATCCTTGCTGACGCTCTCACCGGGCTGTCCTTTGCCGTTGAAGAGGTCGTTGCCGTTGGCATACACCTTGTAGCCGATCTCGCCCTCGAGCGTCGAGCCCATGTAGGTCTCCAATGGGAGCGTGAACGAGAACGTGCCAGTGAGGGCCGGAGCCTCGTTGACGAGCGTCAGGGAGGTGGCGAGGCCGGGGGCGTTGTCATTGGCCACAGGGGGCATAACGCCCAGGCCGAAGAACTCCTCCTGGTCGGTGAAGGCCGTCACAAGTGTCGCGAGGCCCGTCGCGGTGTCAACGGTGTAAAGATTTGACGACGCCGCGCCCGCATCCTGATAGCTTGCCCAGTAGAGGACACCGGTCTTCAGGTCGAAGGCCATGGACTGAGCGTAGGCCGGTGTGATTCCGGTGGAGCCGACTTTCGCAGCCGCGCCGTTGGTCTTGTCGACCTTGTATAGGTCGCCGGCATTGTCTATGCCCCAGAGCTGACCGGCGGCGTCGAACGCCAGACCGTAATACTGACGGCAGTCACCAACCGGCGTAAGGGTCTGCGCCGCGTAATCGACCACGCAGAGCTTGCGGCCGCCGTCGACAGTATATTGGCCGTATATCCTGTCTTCGGTCGAGTCCCAGGCGTGGTCGCTGTTGGAGGCGAGTGCCGAATCGACCATGCCACGGTTGGTGAACTCACCCGTAACGACATTGTAGGTATAGAGCTGCGAAAGGTCTATCCCGGAGGTATCGTCGCTCTGCCGCCAGATGTACCAGAAGGTGTCGCCGGCGAGCACGGCTCCGCCGTTGCAGTATGAGTTGGCCATTCCGATGCGCGCGAACTGTTCGGGCTGCGCACCCGGGACGGCATCGATAGTGTATATGCCGAGGGGAGTGTGGCCGGTCTCGATATGGTTCCAGGACTCGGCATAATACATGAATCCTACCAGCTTCGTCTTGTATGAGGCCGCTCTCGTCGGAGCCGCGGCCTCACAACGAGCCTCGTCTGTCTCGCCGACGATCCGCGCCGCCGTGCGGGGACTTTCGGTGGCGCCTGAGGCGTATATCGCGCCCAGACACGCCGCTGTCATGATACTGTTTCTGAGTTTCATGGTGTGGGTTTAAAGGATGATTTTAAGAGTAATCACACGTTCGGCGGTCCGGGCCGTCACGATATAGGAACCGGCAGAGAGTCCGCTGAGGTCGAGCTTGTTACCCCGTGCCGAAGCAACCTTGCGTCCGTCGGTCGAGAATGCCTCTATCACGCTGGCCGTAGCGCCCGTGAGCACGGCACGCCCGCCGTTGTCAAGCACCAGACGCACATCGTCGGCCACCGTACCCCCTATGCCTGCTGATATGATCGAGAAGACTTTGCTGCCGATCGTGTTGCGGTCTCTGTCAATGAGGGCCAACACATAACCGTCGGCTGCGGGAAGTTCGATCTTGCCGGAGAATTCGATTGTGGCCGAGTCGTCGCGGCCGATGCTCGCTGTCTTGGTTTCGGAAGCGTACAGTTCCGTCTCATTGCGGCTTATCGTGAAATAGAGCGGTCCGCTGTAGGGATACCCGGTGTTGGATATGGTGAACTGAATCTCGTTCTCCTGTCCGCTGACGACTCCGTCTTCCGGGAAGACAATCTCGTCGAGCGTGAGCTCCGACAATTTCTCGATGGCAGGCCCGGCCACGAACTCGACGCTGAAATAGTAGGAGGGAATGATTGCCTCGTCGGCGACGGGGTCATAAAGGGTAAGCTCGTATTTATGTCCGGGCTCGCATACCGAGGGAAGTTCGCCTCCGGTGAGTGTGAGCCATATTTCCTCGGTCTCCGCGGGGATGGTGACGGGATCGAAAGTCACGTAACCGAGCGGGTCGCGCCTCCACTCATCCGGATCGTTGATAGCCGCACGCATGCGGCCCGTCCATTCACCGCCCTCGTTGGTGAGGCATATCTTCAGGCCCACATCGTTGAGAGGCACGTTGCCGTCGACCTTTGTCGTGATAATCATATCGTCCTCGAGTTCGCATACCGGGGGAAGATCCGGACCGACGACCTTGAAGCCGGCCTGCTTGACGATGATGTACGGGTCGACGGGCCTGCCGCTTTCGGGATTGATGACGCCTTCGTGGCCGCGGAGAGCAATCACGTAGTCATCGTGGCCGGGAAGTGTGAATTCGCCGACGTCGAACGTCACCTCCGACTCGCTGTTGGCCGGAATGGTGATCCAAGGCGACCGAGGGATGGAACTCGGGAAATCGGTGCGGCCGAACACTCGGTCCTTGCCGTTGATGTACATGCGCAGCTGAACGGGACCGTAGAACTCGCGGCCGTCGTTGCGGAACTTCACGGTGATCCGCTTCGTGACGCCGCTCTCGAGCACATCGCCGTTGTCGCCGCGCGCGCCCAGGATGGTCAGCTTATAGGCTCCGGCGGTCGAATAGGTGATGTTTTCGTCGGTGACAGTCACGTCATAGGCGTCGGCACGGCCGTGGAACACCTGCATCTTGCGCACAGCCTCATAATCGTCGGCGCTGATCCGGAACACGGGGCGAAGCGTATACTCGCCGGCCGGCACGTCATCGGGGATGAGGAATCCGCATTTGATTTCACTCTCGCCGTAGGCCACGGGATAATTGACGTTCTTCTTGGGATATTGCGCGTACACCACGTTGCCCTCTGCGTCATAGAGCGCGAAACCGAGATCGGCAATCACCGCGTTGGGAGAGTCGTTCCATACGCCGCTCATGCCGACGGCGGCGGATTCCTGACGTCCGATGGTCCGGTTGTAGTCCGAGAGCGACTCGACGGTGAAGTTATAATTGAGCTGCGAGCCCTCCACCGGAGGCCGGATGCCGATTATCATGTTCTGAGCGTAGCTGAAAGCGCTTCCGTCGGATGATCCGCCGATGCCTTGCGAGCCGGGTTCGAGCAGTGTCAGACGGTAATAGCCGTCCTCCATTCCGCTCCAGCCCCAGTTCACATGGAAATAGCCGTTCATGTCGACGCCGTCGAGCACGAAGAAGTGTCCCTCCGAGCGGCGCGTGACGCCGCCGTAGGCCACGGGGCGACCTGCCTGAAGCTCGGCCATGAGCATGGAGTTCCACTCATCGGTGTCGTAATAGTCTCTCTTCACATAGTTTATGCCCTTGTCATAGCCGAAATTATCCATCATGGCCGGAGCCACGGAGACGTCGGTGGCTCCGGTGGAGACTCCGTAGATCGAATGAAAAGCGGCTCCGACATGGAAAAGGAGACTGGAGACCGCGTCTATTGATTCGGCGGGCGACTGGGCCGTAAGCGAGGGGAGCATCTTGTCCCACTGATATTGTGTGCCTTCGAGATAAACGCTTACCTCGACGTTCTCCGTGCCTCCCTCGGGATCCTGACCCTCCGAGATATAGCTGATGATGCCGTGAGCCGTCTCGGGCCACTTGTGGTAATACATAATCTGGCCGAGAGCCGTGGCCACACATCCTGTGGCGGCAGGGCCGTAACCGGAGATGTCACCCCATCCGTCATCCTGGGCGACAGTAGGGCATTTGCGGTTGTAGGGATCGCCCTGGTCCCATTTCGTCTCGCCGAGAAGCGGGGCGACCTCGACGCCCGTGCTCTCGGACGCCAGCGGACTTGCGTCGGGATGCGAAGCGAGCCAGGCGATCTGGGCGCTCCAGTTGTCGAGCATCACCCGCATGTTGTCGGGAATGTCGGCGGAGTCGAACGCGCCTCTTTCAGAATATCCGATTACGGCGGGAGCAGCGTCGTCGGCGCTGACAAGCACGTAGCCTCCCTGCCTGCCGAGACTCACGGCATAAAGCGTGTTGGTTCCGGTCAGCCTGTCGGCGTGCGTGTAACAGACGCTGAGTTTACCTCCTGACGCCCTGCGCAAACCATTTCGCGTGGAGCTGTTAAGGAAATCGGAAGCGATTCCCACTGCCTGTCCGGGAGATACGGGAGCCGACATTCCGGCCAGCGTCGCCGCAGCCGCGAACCACAGACTCAGTAAAGATCTCTTTTTCATAAGCTGTCGTTTATTATTGTTGATTGATAAATTTTTCATGGTCATTTCCTCCCATGCCGGATCCGCGTTCATGACGTGCATGCAAGACCTGTGATTCCGGGCCGTTAAGAAATCGGCGACAAGTTACAATCTTTTTCTCATCGGGGCTGTTCGGAAATCGTCCCTGATGGTCCACAAATGCGTTTACGGATGTTCCAAAACACGTTTCAGAACATAGACACCCCTGATACACAATGAGTCCCGACCTTCGACCGGTCGGGACTCATTAATAAACAATCCTTATGTAATACCGCTTCACTCGCCGTGCCTGCGGGCGTTCTGCTGGAACTGCGCCGGTGTCAGGCCGGTGATTTTCTTGAATGTCACGCTGAAATTGGAGCGCGAGTTGAAGCCGACGCTCTCGGCTATGTGCTCGACGGTGTACATGCCGTAGCGGTCCGTGTCGAGCAGCCGTGCGCAGGCCTCGCGGATGCGGTATTCGTTGAGAAGGCTGCGGAAATTCTTGCCCAGCGTCTCGTTGACGACACGTGAGACAACCTTGGGCGCGCAGCCAATCTTGTCGGCCATATCCTTGAGCGAGAACTCCGGGTTTGATATGAGACCGGTGTCGTCCATCACCATGAGGATACGGTCGGCTATAACCCGGCTCTCCTCGGGTGAAATGGGAGACGACGCATACTTGCCGGACTCGGATGCGGCGTCGCTCCCGGCTACTATATCCGCCGCCTCGGCCGCGCGTCGGTCGCGCTCGCGCTGGTCGGCCTTCAGCAGCTCGACGTTCTTGAGATAAAGGTCGTTGATATAAGTCTTCATCTTCCGACGGCTGCGCACCAGCGTGAAGACATACAGCAGCAGCGAGATCAGACAGACGGTGAGGGCCACGGCCCAGGATATGATGAACCGCCGCCTTATCTTCTCCTCGTAGAGGTCTTCCTTGATCTGATTGAGTTCATAGGCTATCGGCGTGCGGGCCAGCATGGTCATGTCCTGATCGGAGATAATGGAGTCCTTTTTCTTGAGATGGAGGAAACGGTATTCGTTACCCTTGACCGTGTCTCCGGCCAGATCGTGGAGTTCGGCCATTGTGCGGTATGCACTCGTCTCGTCATCGTCAAAGCCGTTTGCTTCCGACGAGGCCACCACCTGCTCCATGGTCTTGATGGCACCGGAATAGTCGCGCGAGGCTTTCTGTGCCTCGGCGATGCTGAACAATGCGATGTTCTCGAGTCTCTTCGCCATCATAGACTCCGGCTTTATGGACTCTATGCATTCACGGAAGCATTCGGCGGCCCCTGTGAAATCACGCCGCATGTACGCCTCCAGCCCGTCGGCTTGACTCAGCGCGAAACCATGGAAATCATTATCCTGCGGAATCCTGGCCCCGCGCAGGGTCTGTATCGCCTTGCGGACCGCCACCGGCTGCGCGTTCTCGAAGAAAAGCTGACCCATGTTGATGAACGACACGAGCGCCGCGTCATATTCGCCGAACTCGATTCCCTGACGCAACGCTTCGTCGAGATACCTGTATATGTCGTCCTGAAACAGGCCGTTGCCATACAACACATTACAGCTCAGATAGATTCCGCCCAAGTTCAGATTGGCGTAGACAATGCCCTCCTTGTATCCGCATTCATCGGCAACTTTGCGGGCTTCCTGCAGATATTCTATAGATTTCGGGTAGTCGTAGATGAACGTCGAGTATATGTAGCCTATATTGTTGAGGGCGCGTGAGTATATATGCTTCTCTTCCTTGCTGAGGGTGTTGCCGCGAAGCCGGTCGGCTACAACCGAATAGCATACCAGGGCGCTGTCGGACGAATTGCGCAGATCGAAGTCCTTGCCCATGTCCATGAGCCGCCCGGTGGGCACACCGCTCCAGTCATTATATATCGACAGAGTGGAGGCATTCATCGCCTCAGCCGCCCGGACATGACAGAACAGCAGTACGACCGTTGCCAGTAATCCTGCCGCTCTCCCTGAAATGGCGCGTCTGAAAGATCCGTATCGCATTGGTTGCTTTGTTTGAGAGTGCTGTCGGTCAATATGGTGCCGACAAATAGTATGCAAAAATAAGCAAAAAAATTTGAATATCGGACTATCTGCAACATTTTTTAAGTAACAGCATCGAAAAAAGCGGCGGCAAGGCCACCGGGACCTTGCCGCCGTGAAACCGGTAGGGGAGGGGAAATGCCGACGAGAACAAAAACGACGGCGATATCAAGAACCCTCGGCATCCTCAGAACAAAAACAGCCTCGGAACAGTCAAGTCGTCATAGGCGAGATTCAAAATACGGATGCCTCGGTCAGATTCTGTTATAAATGGCATATTATGAGTATGCTGGATGATTCCGCTCAGTGCGGAACGATCCCAATCCGTAGCCGGCATGACGAAAATCTGTCAGGATCTTCTGCCGGCGAAATGTTCTTTATGCGGGCATCTCCCGCCGCTCCTTGAGGCGGCGGCCGCTGCAAATGAGTCAGCCGCCGCCGACCGGTTTCAAAATTCGGTCGTGTCGCGATTCATCCTCTGTCGCCTTTCTTGCCCAGATGCGACACTTCGTCGTAGATTTCGGCGAGCGAGCCGGGGACGACGATGCGGTAGCCCGAGATCTCACGGGTCTTGGTCTGCACGTAAGCCGCCTTGTCGGCCTCGGCGCTGGTGATTGCCTCGGCGCGGGCCTTGACGGCGCGGGCATATTCGGTCTTTGCCTTGACGGCCGACTCGGTGACGGCCCGGTCGCATTCCGACTTCATCTGGTTGAGCTTGGCCTGAGCCTCGCGATATTGCTTCTGGAGTGTAAAATAGACATCCTCGACGGCGTCAGTGTCGACTGTCGGGGTGTAGGTGTAGACGAGGGTGTCACGTCCGTCGCCCTCGACGCTGTGTGGCCGCTGAATATGGTCGTAAAGATTTTTGCGGGACTCGGCGAACGCACCTCCGGGATGTATAGCCTTGCCAAGCACGGCGGCCAGAGTCTCCAGCCGGTAATAGCGGTTGCGCTCGTCGAGGCTCAGCGAGGCGTAATAATCCTCTTCGGTGAGGACACGGGCCATCTTCGGCTCTTCGGGAATCTGACGGTTCTCCTGCTTTATGAACTCTTCGAGAGTTAACTCGCGTGTTTCACGCAGAAGTCTTTCCTTAGCCTTTATTGCCTCGCGGAGCCACGCTATGAGAGACTTGGCGTCGCTGATCTTATGAAGTATGCCGGAGATGCGGCGCATGCCTTCGTCGTCAGTGCCTTTCACCAGCAGGTTGGAGGTGTCGCTGCCGATCAGCGCCACCGATGTGGAGAAGAGCGTCATGCCCTCGGCCTCGGCCTCAAGACCGCAGATCATCTCCTTGGCCATATTGGCGATATGATTGGCCGACGTAGAGGTCAGCCCATCACCATCTTTCGAGAAAAAAATCAGGTCCTTTTCCATATTATCATATATTGGGTGACGGAAAACTCATCGTATGCAGGTCGATGAAAAACTCATCGCATACTGGATGACGGAAGCAAAATTACTAAATAAATTCTGTTCTGTCAAGCATATTTATGTTAATCTTCGTCATCATATGTCATCATATGTCAAAAATCACGTTGGCTGTCACCGGATGTCTTTGACGAACACCCGGTGTCCGGTTTTGGGGATGGCCGAGCACCAGTGTTCAATGAGACCGCCGATAAATCACCTGTCACATTTTATGATTTCAATTTGCATGAAAAATTGAAATCACTTCTATTGCAAAAATATCGAAACAAGATTTATCGCTTGCTTTTCATTATCTCGTCTGTCAGCAGGTGAACGATTTGTGTATGCTTCTTTTGTCTTGGCTCTGGCAGCGGCTGTTTCTATCTCTTCAATCAAGACTCGAATAATCGAGTAGGAGGTAAACACTAATCACAGGTGTTTATCTCCTGCTTTCGTGT
>CAJTXU010000011.1 GCA_910584125.1 uncultured Muribaculaceae bacterium
TCTGAAAGACATCTCGTGTGTAGCCGGGGGTATGGATTCGACGGGGCGAAGCCCACCGTCGAATCCATACCCCCGGTAGGCTGACAGGACGGGAGTGCCTGAAAGGCACCTTGTTGCACGTTTAGGACATATCAAGAGAGGATAAGTAGAGAGTCGGATTGTGCAACAAGGTGTCGTCGCCGACACATATTAGCCACTCGCCTACCGTGGGTATGACTCCGACGATGCGCTTCGCGCCGTCGGAGTCATACCCACGGCTACCCACAAGATGCCCTTGCGGGCATGAAATAATCACCTGCGTACCTGACATATACACCTTAATTCAACCGCATTGAGGACGTCTCGGACGCCCAACGATTTGTGCGCGAGACCATAGTGATGAAATAGACCAGAGAACCACGAAGTGCTCACGACGCCTAAAATAGGCAATCGTCGTAACCAGAGATCCATCGGGCTACGCAGTATTTTTGGAGAACCCCGAAGGGCTCACGACGCCAAAGATAGGCAATCGTCGTAACCAGAGATTGAGAGCTTCGCTCTCGGCGTCCGCTGCCATCCTCGCACATAATAACCTCACGCAAAGAGCCGCAGAGAAACGCAGAGGGCTCCGCCGCTGGCGACCGCGTGAGTCCACCGGGGACGGCGACTATCCCAGTCGCCAGAGAGACGTTGCGGGCACAAGCCCACAATCACTCCGAGCGAAGATTTAAGACCAGAGATCCATAGATTCATAGAGCTACGCAGTATTTTGGAGAACCACGAAGTGCTCACGACGCCAATGATAAGCAATCGTCGTAACCCCAAAATACTAACTGCTCAAAAAGGCTCAAATACTTTTTGCGTGAACTATAAACAAAAAATCTTACCACATTACAATCCGACCTTACCAGAAACAGCTCAACTAAAATATTCCAATTCTTTATATCTCTGAATATCAGCAATGAGGCAAAACGGGAATAATAGCCTCAAGTCGAATATTGACAATATCACCAGCTCGTATACATTAGATAATCAAATGTTTATGTAGCCCGGTAAGGTGTGTTAAGAAATTATCTCTTCAAATATTTGGATAAATGATAATAATATAGTAATTTTGCCGCATCATCTAATCAAACCGAAACCATGATGAAACAATATTTTCTGCTCCTTGTACTCGCAAAACCGTTTCCGGGAATCGCTTGACGCTGAACAAATCATAAAAAGGTAATTTCCATTATTGTATACAAAATCTTTAAACAAGTCATACAGATATGAGAATTTTCATAACAATCGCTATGGCGGTATTCGCCATGCTTCTTTCTGCCGAGGCTTACGCTCAGGAATCCCGGCTGTATGAGCCCATGCTTCAGGACGGCACCGTATTTATGTATTTCAGATACGGAAGAATAGAAACGCCTGAGGTATGCGGATACTATACTTCGACCGTCGTAGGCGATGATATCATCGACGGAATCCAATGCAAGAAGGTGGTAACCAATGAAAATGGGAATACCCATGACAGCTACTGGAGAGAAGAAGATGGTATCGTCTATCGCTACACAGTAACCGATACTGAGGACGGCACTGAATGGAAGTTCGTGCCGATGATGAACTTCAATCTAAAGGAGGGTGATAGCGTGGACAACAGCACGTATGTCAAAAAGGTTGACTATGTCGAGACTTTGGATGGCGTTCGCAAACGCATCACACTCCACGGTATGGCGACATTTCCTCTCGTATGGATAGAAGGAATCGGCGCCAACAACGAGGCGGCTTACATCACGGCAATGCCGTTGGCAGGCACTGTTCTTCATTATCTTGTAGGATGCTACCGAAACGACATGAGAATCTTCTCATACGAGGACTTTTTCAAAGAATCCACCTCCGCCCCGGTAATCAAGGCCGAGACACCGGTTGAGAACAATGCCATCTACAATCTCGACGGCAACAAAATATCTGAGCCTTATCCAGGACAGGTCTATATCACAGACGGCAAAAAGAAGCTTAAAACACAATAATCCAGGGGCAACGGCATAGTCCCGTGGAATCAGCCTAATATCCCAAAGAACATCCCGTGTGTAGCCGGAAGTATGGGGCGACGGCGCAACAACGCATCGTCGCCGCTATACTCCCGGCAGATTCATACTTCTCGGCAACGGCATTTCCTTGGATAATTAGATATCGATTTGAATATCCAAAAATGAGATAATTAGCTATTGGAGAGTTGCAGAATTTTAGTTATATTTGCATCGTAAAACTGACCGACGATGCGGAGACTGATATGGATTATGGCGGCGATAATGGTGTTGCCGCTGCTGCCCGGATGCTCGGGAAAGGAAGCCGAACGGATGATGGACGAGGCAGACTCGCTGATAGTGAGCCAGCCGGAGTTCGCGTTGGCTATACTCGACGACATACCCCGCTCGGGGCGATCACGGGGTGCCAACGAGGCCCGCTACAACATGCTCCGCACCGAAGCCGCCTACCGAGCGCTGGATGACACCATTATTCCCGACTCTGCGATTGCCGCCTCTGTCAATTACTACACAAGAAAAGACGACAAGGCCAACGCCGCCCGCGCCCGCTACTATCTTGCGATGCTGAAAATGCAGCGCAACGAACACTCGGCCGCCACAGTCGATCTGCTGATGGCCGAAAACGACGCGCGTCAGTCATCAGTAAGCCATTTTCAAAAAGGATTAATCTATCGCGGCCTCGGCGAATGCTTCGAGGAATTCTACGATATGCCGACCTCCATAACATATCAGAAACGCGCATATAAGGAATTTATGTCTTCAAAAGATTCACTATATGCCGGGTATGCATTAGCAGTGATAGCTGCGAGATATTTAGATTTAAGAAAAAATCATGAATGCATACAGTATGCCAAGAAGGCATCTGAGTTCGGCCTGAATCTTAAAGAAGATAATTTATATATCTTTGCCAATCTGCTGATTGCTGATAGATTCGTATACAACGACAAATCTGAAGACGCAATAAAGATTTATTGTAAGCTTCATTCCATTGACAGTACCAAATTCAAAGAAAAAGATTATGTCAACTGGGGATATGCTTATATTTTAAACGGAGAAATAGAGAACGCAAGACGCTGCAATACCCATGTGAAGGAACTCGAAAGAGCCATGAACTCTATAGACGTCAATATTCTATTACATGAGGGGCGTTATAAGGAGTGTAGCGAACTGCTGATTTCCACTTTCGATATTCTTGATTCAGTCAAATATACCATATGGACCCGCAATGATCTTTCGGTCATAAACGACTATTATAATATGCAACGGCAGGAATCGCAGCAGATGTTGGAAAAAGAGAAAACCAGAAGAAACACAATAATAATAATTTCGATTCTTACCATTCTTCTGGGCATTATTTCGTACTTTCTGATTGTCACTTCATTAAGGAAACGGCTTATTGATTCAGAGGTACGTGCGAAAACTCTTAAGAACGAGATATCGGGCACCGAGAAACATCTCATGAATGCCCAAATAAGCATCTCGGAGATGCAGGACCGTATTGGCGAACTCCAGACCAATGTGTCAGATCTCACAGCGCGAAACCGTAATATAAGCGATAATCTTGAAGAATCCAACAATAGCCTTTCGAAAGCAAACGACGACATTCGCTTGAAGGAGCAACAGTTTGAAGAGAGGTTTGCCAAACTCAGCAAGGAGATTCACGAACTTCTTTCCGGCCGTTTCGAACTTGTCAATTCGCTGCTTACCGAGAAATACGATCTTGAACAAAAACCGAATAATGACAAGTCAACTGAGAAAAAGTTGACAGAGTTATCCAAACGCGTCCAGACGGAACTTGAAAAGTTTGTCACCAATCCCGATCTTACCGATGAACTTGAGACAATAGTCAACTCCCGTCTCGAAAATCTTATAGAAAACTTACGGAAATACTATCCGGATTTCAATGACAATTACATCAATATATATATGTACGCGCTGCTTAAATTCAGTCCAGCCGCCATAGCTACTTTGCAGAAATGCGCGTTATCAACCGTCTACTCGCGCAAATCCAAGCTCAAGAAGCGGATTAAAGATAGCAATTGCGAACGAAAGAATCTTTATCTTCTTTTCTTCGACTGATTTCAACTTTAACAATCCTGTTTTTAGTGTAGTTGAAGAAAACAATGGCACGCACAGCAATGAACCAGAAGCTGTCACCCACATCGTTTCACTGCGTATCCAAAGCATCAATGCAAGAGGCATTAGCGAATGCCTACGCTCAGGAGAGGCAAATATCCCCGTCTACAGATGCCAATGCATAAGTCAGCCCCCAATCCTTAAATCTATATCGCGACAAGAGTATTCGTAGCAATACCGCTCAATATTTAGGATTTTCGTAATCCTCATATTCGAATGGACAAATTTATTATACAAAAATCTTACCTATAGACAATCCATTCTTACCAGAAAGATCTCAATGCAAAAATCATAATTTTGTTATCATCTTGTATATCTGTATGTTATCAAAATTCAGAGTAAAAGGCACAAGTTGAACATTAAGCAAATTTCAATTCGTATCCATAAGATTTTCAGATATTTAATTTAGCTGGTAAGGTATAGTAAGAAAATTTATCATCTAATATTTTGAAAGTTGTGATTCATATTTTAACTTTGCGGCGTATCAAACTAAACAGAAACAAAAATGAAACAACTTTTTCTTATTCTTGGACTCGCAATCATTGGCATTACATCCCTGACAGCCCAAATTACAGTTCCAGTTCCTGACAAAGGGAAAAGGAATCCGGATGACATACCCAAGATGCCCTCACGCGAGTACGTCACCATGTATGCATATTCATCCGAGAATGTACTGACGTTCGATTTCAGCGACAACATCCAGTCGATGTTTGTCACATTGACTGACATAAACAACGGTGAAATGCAGACCGGCACTGTAAGCCACGACACTCCTTCTCTGGAAGTCATCCTTCCCGACTACGGCTCTTTCTCCGTGACCTGCGAGGCTGACAACGGCTCCACGTTCTACACCGAGTTCAGCTACTGATCCAAGGGCTCCAATCCTCTCTCCTCAATTTACAACAAAAAATCGAATTCCATGAAACCAAGCCGTTATAACTATACTGTTCCATTCGGGAAGAAGACAATCTTCTATAATGGTCATACAGAGCAGTTCTTCTCTGTTCAGGCGGAGCATACAGAAGCTTATGAAACGATTCTCGCCTCACCTGATGAATATGACAACAGTAATCGGTTAAGCAGATATCAATAAATAGCTACATAACGATACTATTAAACAATATCCATCCAAATTTTGTGTTACATAAATATATTAACTAAAATTTAAGTTTATGCACAAATTTTCACTCTGCCTTATCGCCATAGTCGCAGGATACTCGACGGCACTGGCTCAAGAACTGTCGGCGGATGCCAAGGCTTCTCCCCGGAGCGCCGAGGCCGTCACCGACAGTGTGGGAACACAGCTCAACGAGGTCGTAGTCGAAGGTCGCACGCAGCGCGTCATCAAGAACGGCGTAGAATATATCCCCGGCAAAAACATGAAAAAGACTGCCCTCGACGCCTATAGGCTTCTATACAATATGCAGATTCCCAAATTGGTCGTGTCTCCAATCGACAACAGTGTGAAATCGCCGACAGGCCAGGATGTCTCGATTTATATCGACTATGTCAAAGCGACTCCCCAGGAACTCGGCGGAATGCGTCCCGAAGACGTGCTGCGCGTAGAAGTGCTCGATTATCCCGAAGATCCCCGCTTCGAGGGAAGCCTGAGAGTCGTGAACTTCATCATGAAACATTATGAATGGGGAGGCTATACCAAACTCACGGCCTTCGGGTGGACTCTAAACGGCGAATATGTCGAAGGGAGCGCCTACAACAAGTTTGTTTCCGGCTCCTGGACCATCGACGCCTTTGTCAAAGGCGGCGGCGCATGGGACAGCAAATACAGAGCGAACGATACACAATCCTTTCGCGACTTCAACTATGCCGGCACGCATATCGACGAACTCACTCGCACCGAAAGCGTCGAGGACTACTATGAGCGAAACAATTCACAGCAGGCCTCGGCAAGATTCATCTATAACACGAAAAAACACTACATAAGCCATACGATAGGTTACAGCAGAAATGCAATGCCCTACCGCAACTCGGATATGTCAGTTCACTTCACAAGAGGATTCATGCCGACCTCGGAAGCAACCGACAGCCACAGCACCCAGTCAATCAATGCGACGGTGAGCGGACATTACCGCTTTTTCATGCCCAGAGGGAACACTCTGTTCGTCACATGGAACTTCAGCCATTCAGGCAACAACGCGCATTCCAGCTATGCTCTTGCCGGACAGTCGCCAATTGTAAATGGCAACCGGGAGAGAGCGAACAGCCCGCAGCTTACATTAAATTACGCGAAGAGATTCGCGCACAACAATTCATTGACTGTCCTCATTGCTTCGTTCAACACTTTCTACGACACTGATTACACCGGCAGTTACACAGGCAAGGAGAAGATGACGTCGTCGGAGAACATGGCTTTCATACAATATACCCAGAACTGGGCCTTCGGACTGAGCCTGTTCGCGCGTGCCGGTGCGTCCTACACATTGGGCCGTCTCAACGGAGAGAATCTGCTTCATCAGTGGAATCCACGCTTCGGTCTGCAATTCCAGTACCGTCCGAACGACAAAAACATGTTCGGCCTCGAAGGCTGGATGTACAACTCATACCCCAACCCATCGATGGCTAACGGCGCACTCGTCAGAAGCAACGAACTTCTGTGGAATCAGGGAAATCCCGACCTGAAGAGCGTGCTCGGACGTTCCTGCGAGGCAAGCTATACATTCATTCCGCGCAATAATTTCAGCCTTTCCGCATCTGTCAACTATGAGATCGGTATCAACCGCCCCTATTATGACTATGTCTCTGTTCCCGGCATCGACGGTCTGGTGAGGACTTACGGTTTCGACAACAGGGAGAAGCAGCTGAAGGCACTTATCACCGCATCGCTGCGGCTGTTCAACAACTCGCTCGGCCTTTACGTCCAAGGCGGCGTGCAACGTCAGGTCAACAGCGGCTCGCACGCGATGAACAAGACCTCGCTCATAGGTATGGCATACGTCAACTACTTCATCGGCAATTTTTCTGCAACTGTATATTGTGCGGCTCCGGACAAGACAATATACGGCACGGCGGGACGATACTTCCGCGGTATTCCTGGACACGGTCTGAACCTCGCATACTCGCTTAAATCGTTCGACTTCGGATTTGACGTAGTCAACATTTTCAGCAACGGCCACTCCCACTTCTCATACGGTTCCCGACTATTTTCATCTGAAGGTTGGAATTGGTCAAACGGATTCGCGAAGAGTCTGCGCCTCTCCGTCACATACACGCTGCCCTACGGCAAGCAGGTGAACCGCAACAATGAGTTGCAGGACGCAACCCAAAACCGCTCGGCGATCCTCGAGCGCTGATGAAGGTTTTCTCCCAATCACCATACTTTTCTCCCGACATCATCGCCGGCCATGACACGTCACTTTCACGTAATCTATCAGAAAGATTCGATGCAGTGTGGCGTCGCGTGCCTGGCGATGATCTGTCGTTTCTTCGGGCGCAGGTTCAGCCTCGGCTATCTTGACAGGCTGTGCGCGCCGACTGCCGAGGGTGTCTCGCTCAAGGGTATCGCGGACGCGGCCGGCACGCTCGGACTGAAGACAGCCGCCGCCCGCGTCGGCACCGACGAGCTGTGCTCGCTGCCTCTGCCCTGCATCCTCCACTGGAACCAGAACCATTTCACGGTGCTCCATCGCGTCACGAAACGCAGATTCCATGTCGCAGACCCGGGCAAGGGGCGCCGTGCTTTCTCACGCGGTGAGTTTGAGAAGCATTGGCTCTCCACCGAGTCCGAAGGGCAGACCAAGGGCATCGCGCTCTTTTTCGAACCGACCGAGGAGTTCGGATCCAACCCCTGCGAGGAGACGGACACCAAGGAGAAACGTTCGTTCCGGTTTCTGTTCAGACGAATGGGGGCTTTCCGCACCTATCTGCTGCAGATTGTCCTCGGACTTCTGTTGGTGAGCGGTCTGCAGCTCGTCATCCCTTTCCTGACCCAGGCGGTGGTCGACACCGGTATCCGCTTCAAGGACATCGGTTTCATAAGGCTCATACTGTTCGGCCAGCTGATGGTGATTCTCGGACGGACCGTCACCGACTTCATCAGACGCCGCCTGCTGCTGCACGTGTCGATGAGAGTGAACATTTCGCTGCTCTCCGACTTCTTCGCCAAACTATTGCGTCTGCCGATGCGCTTTTTCGACACGAAGCTGTCGGGCGACCTGTTGCAGCGCATGTCCGACCACGCGCGCGTGCAGACATTCCTCACCGATCAGGTGCTCGGAATTGCATTCACCCTGATTTCATTTGTAGTGTTCGGCATCGTCTTGCTCTGCTACGATCCGCTTATATTCCTGATATTCGCCTTGGGCGCGGGTGCTTATGCGGCATGGACCGTCGCCTTTCTGCGACGCCGCCGGGTGCTCGACCTTGAGTCGTTCGAGGCGCAGGCACGCGCGTCGAGCACCATCTGGCAGCTCATCACAACCATGCAGGAGATCAAGCTGCAGGGGTGCGGCGGTCGGCGCACGGCGGAGTGGGAGGACTCGCAGGCCTCGCTGTTCGACCTGCAGATGAAGGGACTGCAGCTTCGTCAGACGCAGGAGACCGGCAGCGTCATGATACGCGAGACGGTCAACATCCTCATCACACTTGTGGCGGCCTCGGCTGTGATCGGCGGCGACATGACCCTCGGCGCCATGCTCGCCGTGCAGTATGTGGCCGGTCAGCTTTCGTCGCCTGTCGACCAGCTTATGGCTTTCATCTACTCGCTGCAGGACGTAAGGCTATCGCTCGAACGAATCAACGAGATCCACGAGCGCCCGGACGAGTGCAAGGCCCGACCGGATACCGGTCTGCAAACATATGAACAATCATCGGACGCCGCGATAGCCATCCGTGACGTCTGTTTCCGGTATGACCTCCATTCGCCGGAAATGACGCTGTCGGACATCTCGCTGTCGGTTCCGCGCGGCAAGACTACAGCCATAGTGGGTGCGTCGGGGAGCGGCAAGACCACTCTCGTCAAACTGATGCTCGGTTTCTATCCCGCCGAAAGCGGCGTCATCGAGATTGACGGCACGGATATACAGTCGGTCGACATCGAGTCATGGCGGCGCCGTTGCGGCGCGGTGATGCAGGAAGGTGTGGTTTTTTCAGACTCGATAGCCCGCAACATCGCCGTCGGCGAGGGTGAAGTTGACATAGACCGTCTCGAACAGGCGGCGCGCGCCGCCTGCATCCATGATTTCGTGATGTCGCTGCCTCTGAAATACAACACCAAGGTCGGCGCCGACGGCACTGGACTGAGCCGCGGGCAGAAGCAGCGCATTCTGATAGCACGCGCGGTCTACAAGGACCCGGAGGTCATTTTCCTTGACGAGGCCACCAACTCTCTCGACGCCGTCAACGAGCGGGAGATCACCGACGCATTGGCCCGTTTCAGCCGCGGACGCACTGTGGTGACGGTTGCCCACCGGCTCTCGACGGTATGCGACGCCGACAACATCGTGGTGCTCGACCACGGCCGCATCGTGGAGACCGGCACGCACGAGAGCCTCATCCAGGCCAAAGGGCATTATTACACATTGATCAAGAACCAACTCGAACTCGGCACATGAAAATCGAACTGCGCGACCCGCCGACACGGCGCTTCACCGACGTGCGCCCCTCGTGGTGGCTGCGGCACGGAACGGCCCTGATCTTCCTTGCCTTCCTCGCGGCGGCCGTCGTCATCCTCCTTCTCCCCTGGCCCCACAGCGGAGGGCGCACCCTCTTCCAGCTACTCACAGGGAACTGGATCATTCATATTTTTTAATCATCCTAAAAAATATATCAAAATATTTGTAAAATTTAAACAAAAAACATTAAATTTGTCGTTATTTAATAGAGGAGACTACGACTCAAATATTTGTGTTGTTTTGACACAACAACTCACACATATTAAACCCATCCCTAATGGCTTTAGCGGCACAAAGCCGAATGTGAAACACGGCACAGTATTAACGATAAACAACATTTGATTATGGAGAAGGATTTCTCAATGAAAGTTTTTTCATTCAACGAATTGAGCGAAGCAGACATGAACAGCATCCTCGGAGGAGCTTCCACGGCCACATGCACTGATCATGAATGTTGTGTGTTTTCTTGCAGTTCACACGGTATCGTGTCAAGAATCTGATGCAAGGCACACAATTCCCCCTATGCAATATAGGGCGCGACAGACATGTGCTTGAACAGCTTCTGTTGCTGTCAAAAGAAAGGGGTAAAAACAAGGGGATACAAGTCATCGCATTCTGAATGTCCTGAAGCTTCCTTGTTAAAAACTATTGTTAAACTACTTAAAATATAAACGCTATGAGACATATGGCTACAATCCTCGGTTTGGTTGTTGCGGTTGCGGCTGTGTTTCCCTCGCTCGCATTCGGTGGCGGCAGCCACGCACTTCTGGCCGACAGCATACAGGCTAATGCTCAGGCTGATAGCGTGAAGACGAATATTCTGGATGAGGTCGTAGTCGAGGGTGACAACCGGTATACTTCCGCCACCAAGAGCACCTACATTCCTTCGCGCCAGCAGCGCAAGGCGGCACAGACCGGCTCGGATCTTCTGCTCATGATGGCTATTCCTGAAATACATGTTGACACCCAGACCGGGGCAATCAAAGCGCTTGGCGGCGGAACCTCAAAAGTATTCATAAATGGTATTGAGGCGTCCGAAGACGAGATCAAGGGTCTCAATACCGATAATGTCAGAAAAGTCGAAGTTTTGTATAATCCTACCGACGCTCGGTTTCTCGGTGTCGCAAAAGCCATAAACTTCATTGTACTGGAATATGAAATTGGTGGATATACAAAACTTACTACCGACAACACTTGGTTTTCCGGCATCTCCAACGGTGAGGACCTTTTTTCCAGATTCGCATACAAGAAAATGACTTATGACCTGTTCGCGGATTTCGGTATAGCCGACAACCGTCATAACGGCGAGGACTCAAGGTCAATATATATGCTGCAAAATCCCGACGGCACCCTGTATGAGGCGGAAAGGACGCTGACTCATGATGACGGCAAGAAACTGTACAAGGGTGTCCCTGTGACTTTTCAGGCGACTTATCAGGGAGACAAAGCCACTGTGCGCAACATAGTAGGCTTCCGCCATCGACAGGACCATACCACATACGGAGGAACCGTCTCACTGCCAGAGTCCGATATCGCCGACAATTCCTATTCCTCCATTACGCACAGGATATCGAACGCGCTGACCTATCGCGGGTCTTTCTTTTTCTCGCTGCCCAAGGATTTTAGCCTATACGTAGGCCCGCAGTTCAAATACTCCCATGTCAACGATCTCAATGATTACGCTGTTTCCGAGGGCATCGACATAACACGTCATGCCCGAGAAAACGCCTACGGATGGGGCATTTACACTGACTTAAGCAAAAGATTCAAAAAGCATTCGTTGAACATATCCCTCTCATATTTCGGCGATCGCAACAGCGTCAGATATACCGGAACATATCGTTATAACGACCTTATTGACAAGACACTCATCAACGGGTCGTTGGGATATGGTTTTCAGTCGGGAAAATGGAATATCAATGCCAAGGCTGGTGTCTCTGACTCAGGGTGGAAATTCGGTGATATCCATCAGAATTTCTTCTCGCCCTATGCCAATTTCCACGTCGACTTTTCGCCCAACTCACATAACCGGCTGAGTCTATTCGCACAATACACTTCGTGGAGCAACAGTCAGCAGGACATCAGCTCGGACATACTCCGCAAAGACGAATATATGTATTATACAGGCAATCCCGAGCTGAAGGATTACAACTTCACGAATATAGACCTTACGTATATATGGATGCCCTGCCCGATATTCAGTGCTATGGCGGTAGTGCAGTGGGAGACCAAGATAGACATGCCTATTCAATATTACGAACACTACGATGACGGCAAGGCCCTTCTGCGCGGCATAGCCAACGACGGCAACAACAATACCTTCAGGGCATTGGCGCGACTGTCGCTCTCGCTGTTCAACAGAAGCCTCAATTTGAGTGTCAACCCCAATTATAGCTGGATAAAGAATACCGGGAAATACGGCGCATGTGTCAATACGTTCTATATGGACAATACGCTCACCTATATGATCAATAAATGGTATTTCACGGCAAGCTTATGGACATGTTCCAGACATTATGACGACCAAACGCAGAAACTGACACGCAATCCGATGTTCTATTACTTAGGCGCCGGCGTATCGCTCGGCAACTGGAATCTGATGCTACGTCTCTACAATTTTGGCAATTACAAATGGAAGAGCGGCACTGAAACAATCAGCACGCCTCTCTATATGAACGAGACCGTGACCTACGCTTCAAATTATCGTTTCGGCGTAAGGCTGAACGTCACCTATGTCTTCGACTATGGCAAGAAGGTGCAGCGCGGCCAGGAGATCGGCGCACAATCGGGCGCGGAATCGGCGATTCTCAAGTAACAATCAACCTGCGTCAGATAACTTAACGGCGTCGGAAAGCGTTATAACTGTGGGGGACTCCCGGGCGGAGACTCCCGCAGTTTTTTGTAATGACGTTCAGATTGCAATGGATAAAAGAGACATACGCAGAAAGATCAAGGCGATGAAGCAGATGCTTCTCGAGTCGGAGAAGGCCGAGGCGGCCGAGCGCGCGTTCGCGCGTCTCGAAGAGACGGCCGCGTTCATCATGGCGGAAAGAATACTGATGTATCACTCGCTGCCCGATGAGCTCTCCACCCACGGCTTCCTCCGCAAGTGGGGCAGCCGCAAACATTTCTACCTGCCCCGCGTCAACGGGGTGAACCTCGACATACTCCCATACGAGGAGAGCCGCCTCGAATTAGGGGCGTTCCATATCGAGGAACCGACCGGCAACGACACCGTGTCGGCCGATGATATCGAGCTGGTGATTGTGCCTGCCGTCGCGTTCGACCGCAAGGGCAACCGTCTCGGCCGTGGCAAGGGCTTCTACGACCGTCTGCTGAGCGAGACAAAGGCCACTAAAATCGGCATCGCCTACGAGTTCCAGATCGTGGACGAGATACCCGTCGAACCTCACGACGTCGCCATGGACATCGTGATCTCACCCGACTCCTGCACCGTTGTAAGAAGTAAAAAGTAAGAAGTAAAAAGTAAAAAGTAAGAAGTAAGAAGTATAACCGGGGCTCTGAGATTCAGCAATTGCTGAATCTCAGAGCCCCGGTTATGTGATGAGCGGATTAGGTCGCGTGGTGAAAGCCTGCGGCTTTCATCGATCTAATGTTTCGACGGCTTCAGGTTTACCCCCGACTTACCTTCGCGGAGGCTGCTGAGGGCCTGCTCGACGGCCGGATCTGTCTGGTTCAGAATCTCGATGAAGGCGTCATATCCCACAAGGTCGCGCGCCAGCATGGCCTTGATCTGATTGGTCAGCAGTCCTCGCGATTTGTTGATGTAATACCACCGGGCCGGCAAACCGTGCCGCGCCGCATACGTCACGAAGGCCGTCAGCAACGCGTTGTCGCGCGGTATGACGCGCTCCATGGCCTCGACCGTCTTCGCGCCTTTCATCATGGGCCGGTAGGTGTCGGCCATCTCGCGCGCGAATTTCTGGATAAGCCCCTGATTGGCGGCATCGATGTAATATGACGTGTATTGCGTCGTGTCCTCGGGTACGAAGATGTCGGGCATTATGCCGCCGCCGCCATATACCTCGCGGCCGTTGACCGTGTGGAAGAGCTTGGTCTTGTCGAGACGGATGCTGTCTTGCGAATAGAACTCGCCGTGGTTGTAGCGGTCAACTATGTCGAGCTCATACTTGCCGTCCTTTCCGCGCTGGTACTCCTTCTGGATGCTGCGCCCGGAGGGAGTGTAGTAGCGGGCCACCGTGAGGCGGATCGCCGAACTGTCAGGCAAAGCGATCTGATTCTGCACAAGACCCTTGCCGAACGTGCGGCGACCTATCACGAGTCCCCGGTCGTTGTCCTGGATCGCGCCGGCGAATATCTCTGACGCCGAGGCAGAGTATTCGTTGGTGAGCACCGTCAGCTCCGCGTCGAGAAACGACCCGGTGCCGTCGCTGACAGCGAATGTCTCGTTCTCCTTCGTGCGTCCTTTGGTGTATACGATGGTGCGCCCCTCGGGCAGGAACTCGTTGGCCATATAGATGGCCTGGTCCATGAATCCGCCCGAGTTGCCCCGGAGGTCGACCACATATCTCGTCGCCCCCTGCGCCCGCAGGTCGGCGAGGGCGTCGAAGAACTCCTTGTAGGTGTTGCGGGCGAACTTCGAGACCTTTAGATAACCGGTCTTGTCGTCAATCATATAGACGGCGTCGACACTGTTGGAAGGTATCTGGCCGCGCGTAATCTCGAAAGACAGGGGTTTCTTGGCCGAACTGCGCTTGACCTGCACCTTGACCTTCGTTCCCTCCTTGCCGCGCAGCGTGGAGAACACCGCGTCAGTCGACGCCCCCGCGCCCGACAGCTTCTTGCCGTCGGCCTCGAGAATCATATCGCCGGGCAGAAGGCCCACCTTCTCGGCCGGACCTCCGGCCACGACCTCGATCACGTTGACCGTGTCGTTGAGCACCTGGAACATCACGCCGACACCGCCGAACGAGCTCTCAAGGTCGTCGTTGGTGGCCTCGAGCTCTGACGCAGGGATATAGACCGAATGCGGGTCGAGCGACGCCAGCATCTCCGGAATCGCCATGTCAAGCAGACTGTCGGTGTCGACCTCGTCGACATACTGGTCGCGGATCAGGTTCATCACCATGCGGATCTTCTCCTCCTCGGGCGAAAGACGGCCCGTGGAGAGATTGCGGCCAATGAAAATACCGCCGATAATGCCTGCGGCAAGTATCAGCGGAATCAGAAAGGAACTGATGTTTATCTTTTTATTCATCTTGATTCAGAGGTAAATACACAACCTCGACACCGGCCTCGCGCAGCAGGTCGAGACCGTCGGTGATGCGGTACATCTCAGAGAAGACCACCCGGCGGATGCCGGCCTGGATGATCAGTTTCGAGCATTCCATGCAGGGACTCGCCGTGACGTAGAGCGTGCTCCCCTCGCTCGAGTTGTTGCTGCGGGCTACCTTGGTGATGGCGTTTGCCTCGGCGTGGAGCACGTAGGGCAGCGTCGTGCCCTCCTCGCTCTCGCACACGTTCGGAAAACCGGAGGGAGTGCCGTTGTAACCGTCGGAGATTATCATCTTGTCCTTGACGAGAAGGGCCCCGACCTTGCGGCGCTCGCAATATGAGTTCTCGCTCCAGATGCGCGCCATGCGAAGATAGCGGCGGTCGAGCATTTCCTGCTTGCTGTCCATGTCTCAGAGAATATTGTGGTCTACCAGAAAGCGCTCGGCGTCGAGGGCCGCCCGGCAGCCAGTTCCAGCCGACGTGACGGCCTGACGGTAGATCGGGTCGGCGCAGTCGCCGGCGGCGAACACGCCCGGCACGTTGGTCGAGGTGTAGGGAGCCTCGGTCTTGATATATCCGAGTTCGTCGACCTCGATCTGGCCCTTGAAGATGTCGGTGTTGGGTTTGTGGCCGATGGCGAGGAAGAAGCCCTCGATGGCGATGTCGAAACGCTCCTCAAGCTCCGTGCCCATGTCGCGCACGATACGGGCGCCCTCCACGCCGTCCTCGCCGAAGAGGCCCACCGTGTTGCAGCGGAACAGGATCTCGATGTTCTCCTTGTCCATGACACGCTGGCGCATCACCTTCGAAGCTCGCAGATAGTCCTTGCGGACAATCATATAGACCTTGCGGCAGAGAGTGGAGAGATAGAGCGCCTCCTCGCAGGCGGTGTCGCCGCCGCCCACCACGGCCACATCCTTCTTGCGGTAGAAGAAGCCGTCGCATGTGGCGCACGCGCTGACGCCGAGGCCTCGGTATTTCTCCTCGTCGGGCAGACCGAGATATTTGGCCGACGCGCCGGTGCATATGATTACGGTCTCGGCCGTGTAGACCTCGCCGCGGTCGTCGGTACAGCGGAACGGACGCTCCGAGAAATGGACCTCCGTGATGGTGCGCGACAGCACCTGCGTGCCGAAACGCACCGCCTGGTCGCGGAGTTCGTTCATCATCTGCATTCCCTGCACACCGTCGGGATAGCCGGGAAAGTTCTCGATCTCGGTGGTCTGCGTGAGCTGGCCGCCGGGCTGCTCGCCTTCGAACAATATGGGCCTCAGGTTGGCGCGGGACGCATAGATGCCAGCCGTGAATCCGGCCGGGCCCGAGCCTATTATCAGCACTTTGGTCTTTTTGTCTTCCATGTGATTCGGTTTGAATATCCAGGGGGAACGCTAAGCCCCCGCCTATATTAACACTTTTATTTTGATTTTTATTTATTCAGCAGTTCAAATCCGCATTCTCACCGCCGGCCTGTCGGCTCAGCGAAGGTCGACGACTTCGTAATCGGACATCGAACCCACCGGGCACTCGAAGAGAGACGCGGCGTTTTTGGCCGTGAGTGTCAGCGTGTTGATGTATACGGTCGAGACGTTGTCGTTGCGGTCGCGGATTATGAATCGCTCGGGGAGGTAGGTCTTCTTGTTGACGGCTATCTCCACGGCCTTTATGTCTGAGTTGCGGTCCTTGGGATTGATCACCACGAGATGCCTCGCCGCGTCCTTGCGGCGCGAGAAACCGACCACGTATTTCGACTTCCACGAGTCGAGGTAGGCGAACGGATTGACCTCGCTCACCTCCGCGTCGGAGGGCTTGACCACGGTGATCTCCTTGGTGCGGGGATTGGATGTCCACATGTCGCGGCCGTCATACCATGTGGTGCCGGCCGGGGTCTTGAGCCTGAACTTGCCGGCCGAAGACTCGAACGTGCCCGACAGGGCGGCCGAGCCCTTGCTCTCGATGCGGAACCCGCAGTTGACCGACGAGGCCTTGCGGACCTTCGTCACCGCCTTGTCGAGCACCTGGGCGGCGTTCTGGGCGGAAACGGTAGCGATTCCCGCCGCCATAAGCGCGAGCAGGAGCAGTAACCTTAACCGAAATGTATGTTTCATTTCCGTAATGTTTAAAATCAGAGGTTTGCGAGGATTTCCTCAAGTCGGGCGGGATCGACGAGCACGGCGCGGGGCTTGCCTCCCTGCGACGCGCCGACGATTCCGGCGCGCTCGAGCTGGTCCATGATGCGTCCGGCGCGGTTGTAGCCTATCTCATAGTGACGCTGCACGTTGGAGGTCGAAGCCCGGCCCGACGACACGACATTGCGGGCCACGTCGGCGAAGAGAGGGTCGCGGTCGCCGACAGGGCCGCTCTCGCCACCTCCCTCGCCGCCGTCGATGGTCGGTTCGGGAAGCGGATATACGCCCTGGGGATAGGGCTGACGCTCCACATACTCGCAGATCTTCTCCACCTCCGGGGTGTCGATGAAGGCGCACTGCACGCGCACCATCTCCGAGTTGTTGAAGATCAGCATATCGCCCCGGCCTATGAGCTGTTGGGCGCCCGGAGTGTCGAGGATGGTCTTCGAGTCAACACCCGACGACACCTTGAACGAGATGCGGGCCGGGAAGTTGGCCTTGATTATACCGGTGATGACGTTGGTCGATGGGCGCTGGGTGGCGATGATGACATGCATGCCCACGGCTCGAGCCTTCTGCGCGAGACGTGCGATCGGCATCTCGACGTTCTTGCCCGAGACCATGATGAGGTCGCCGAACTCGTCGACCACCACCACGATATAGGGGAGGAACCTGTGGCCCTCGGCCGGATTGAGCTTGCAGTCGCGTATCTTGGCGTTGTATTCCTCGATGTTGCGAGTGTGCGCGTTCTTGAGCAGCGTGTAGCGGTTGTCCATCTCGATGCAGAGCGAGTTGAGCGTGGCCTCCACCTTGGCCATGTCGGTGATGACGGGTTCTTCCTCCTCGCCCGGAATCGACGCCATGTAGTAGTTGCGCAGCTTGTTGTAGAGCGAGAACTCAACCTGCTTGGGGTCGATCATGACGAACTTCACCTCATGCGGCGCCTTGCAGTAGAGCAGCGAGGCGATGATGGCGTTGAGGCCCACCGATTTGCCCTGGCCCGTGGCACCGGCCACGAGCAGGTGGGGCATCTTGGCCAGATCGGCGATATAGACATCGTTGGAGATGGTGGAGCCGAGCGCGATCGGCAGGGCGTAGCGCGACTCCTGGTATTTCTTAGACTTTATGACAGTGCGCATCGACACGGTCTGCGCCTCCTTGTTGGCGACCTCTATGCCGACGGTGCCCTTGCCGGGAATGGGGGCTATGATTCGCACGCCCTTGGCGGCGAGGCTGAGGGCGATGTCGTCGACGAGGCTTCTGATCTTGGCGATCTTGACTCCGGAGTCAGGCACGATCTCATACAGCGTCACCGTCGGACCGACCGTCGCCTCTATGCGTGTGATGGGGATGCCGAAGTCGAGAAGTGTCTTCTCGATCTTGCGCTTGTTCTCCACCTGTTCCTCGGAGTCCACATTGACCTTCTCGACGCCCTCGCGCAGAAGCTCGAACGGCGGGAACTTGTATTTCTGGTTCTCGAAGTGCTCTACGTCCGAATGGAAACGCCGCGACTCGGTCTGGTCGATGGTGTTGACTGTCACGACCATCTTCGACTCCCCGTCGTCGGCGGTCTCGTCCGTGCCTTCGGTGTCCGCTCCGTCGGGCTGCGCTGCATCTCCGCCGGTGCCGGCCGGTGCATCCGGGGCTGTCGGGGTATCGTCCGCAGGCTCGGCAGGTGTGTCAGGTGTATTGTCAGGCTTATTGTCAGGCTTATTGTCAGGCGTACGGGCCGGCGTTGCGGGGTCCTTGACGGGTACTTCCTCCCCGAGGTCATACAGGCCCATCGCCGAGCCGCCGAAATCAAGCGGCGAGTCATCGGCGTCAGGAGTGTCGGAAATGTCGGCGTTGCCGATCACGGCGGTCTCGCCGGCACGCAGGTCGTCGATCTTCTCCTGTTCCTGCATACGCCTGATCTCCTCCTCGCGCTGGCGGCGGGCCTCACGCTCGGCTGCAGCGGCGCGGCGGCGTTCGTTGACCTTGCGGCGATAGCGGATGATCCAGTTCACGAGGTCGCGCAGGCATATCACGATGAAGACGGCGATCATGAAGATGCTCAGAAGCACGGCGCCCACACTGCCTATAAAGCTGATGATGAACTCGTTGACGTACGTGCCATGATATCCGCCCCAGTTCACGGCCGTGTGCATGCTGTAGGTCACGAGACCTATCACGAGCGACACCGTGATGAGGGCCACGATGCACTTGATGGTGAAATCGAGCACCTTGAACCGCGGACGACCAACGAGGGCCTTGAGGGTGAGAGCCCCGAGCCACACGATGATCACGAGCGAACCGAGGCCGAAACCGTCGTTGATGAGCAGATTGGCCAGGCGCGCGCCCCCCTCGCCTCCCGGATTGGCCACGCCCCTCGCGGCCCCGACCGGGGCGGCCGAGATGCGCGACATGTCCTGGATGCACGTGCCGAAATAGCTGCAGAACGACACCGCGAGATAGATCGTGAGGCACCCTAAAAAGATTCCGGCGAGTATCCTCGCCGACGGACTCGTGAACCAGGCGAAGAACGCCTTGAAAGGAGATTCCTTCTTCTTCACGGGCGTCTTCATCCGGGTGCTGTCGTCGGCGCGGCGCGACGCTACGCGACGACGCGACGGCTTCTCGTTGTTCTTCTTTTCGGGCTTTGCCGGGGGTGTGTCGGCGACCACCGCCTCCTCGGCATAGTTTATTTCGGGTGTGTAATTGTCGAAGTTTCGCATTGAAGGTAATTTTCAGATGGCAAATTTACAAAATTTTTCTCTTATTTCCTCGCCGGGCGCGCAATATATTTTATTCGAAAAGCGCGGGGTCTGTCTCTTCGGGTGCCTCGGGCTCCGGCGTCGGCACGGCGGGCGTCTCGACCGCAGGGAGCGTGACGGTGTCGGGCGCGACCTTGCGCTCCTCCTCCTCGGCATTGCGCAGAGAGTCCCTCTCGCGGGCCTTTATCTCCTCGGGGTCAGCGGGTTTCAGCTTCCTCTCCGAGTCAGACATGGCATATTTAGGATTGGTGGGGAAATAGGGAATGTCATAGCCCTCCTCGCGGTTGACGGCGCGGTCGCGCTTGCCCGGCAGGATGATGACGGGCATACCGGGGGTGACGAGCTCCACGAGCTCCAGGATGTTCTCGTTGGTGAGACGGATGCAGCCGTGGCTCGCGCGGTGGCCTATCGACCAGGGCGCGCAGGTGCCGTGGATGCCTATCTGGCTTGTCGTCGGAATCTTTATCCTGATGAACCTCGGGCCGAACTGGCCCTTCTTCTTCGACTGGACTCCGTTGTCGTCGGTGTAGAGCCATTCGGTGCTGTTGTAACGCCCCTCGACCGAGAAGAATCCCTCGGGCGTGCGGGAGTCGGCCTTCTTGTGCTTCGTGCCGTAATTGCGGGCGCACGCCATGCCGTACTGTCTCTTGACGTGGCCCTCGCGGTCGTAGAGTATGACCTCCATCGCAGCCTTGTCGACCACGATGAAGCCGTCGTAGCGCGCGAGTTCGGGGATGAGCCTGGCGGCGTACTCGGGAGTCTCGCGCGCTATCACGGGAAGTATCCCGCCCTGGTATCTGTCGGCCTTCGGACCCGACTCGACATATTCGGTCACCTCCGTGCGGCCGCTGAACACGTAGTCGGAATCGCCCGGCTCGGGCACACGGGGAGGAGTCGCGGGGACTTCGGAAGCCGCCGCGACGGCCGCCGTCTGCCCGGCAGTGTCGGACGCCGCGCCGCCTCGTCTGCTGCCAGAGCAGCCCGACAGGGCCACGGCCGTGATTATGCTTGCCACTATCAGCGTAATGGTAAGTCGTGAGATTTGCATATGGTCTCCAATTCGTAAATAGTCTGCAAAATTACATAAAAAAGCCCAATAAAAAAATTCCTGAGGCATTGTTGACAATAAATACCCGGAATTTAACCTCCAATTCAAATATTTTTGTTAAATTCGCAATCAAGATGAAGACCTCAGCGATAATAGGGCTGTCCCTGTTGCTGGCGGTGTGGCTGTGGCTCGCGTGGCTGCTGCTCTCGGCCGGCGGTGTGAATCTCAAGAATTTACTGATTCTTGCGATGACGGCCATCATCATCTTCGTGCCTCTGTGGAAGAAATATTACAAAGGGCCTGAAAACAAAAAGAAATGACTCAAGACCAGAAAGATAGCGAAATGCCGGCGACCGACGGATACCCCATCCTGTCGAAAATCAAAAGTCCGGCCGACCTAAAGACCCTGCCGGTCGAGACGCTTCCGGTGCTGTGTGACGAAATAAGGAGATATCTTATTTCGAACCTCTCGTGCAATCCGGGCCATTTCGGTTCGAGCATGGGCGCCGTCGAGATCATCGTCGCGATGCATTACGTGTTCGACACGCCCCGCGACCGCGTCGTGTTCGACGTCGGCCACCAGGCGTATGCCCATAAACTGCTAACCGGGCGCTTCGAGGCTTTCCGCAACCAGCGCAAGCTCGGCGGCCTGAGCGGCTTCCCCTTCCCCGCCGAGAGCGAATACGACACGTTCGTATGCGGGCACGCCGGCAACTCGATCTCGGCCGCCCTCGGCATGGCGATAGCCGACATGAACACACCCGGCGAGGAAGACCGCAAGACCGTGGCCCTCATCGGCGACGCGTCGATCAGCGGCGGCCTCGCCTTCGAGGGGCTCAACAACGCCTCGCAGAACCCCAACAACCTGCTTATAATCCTCAACGACAACGACATGTCGATCGACGACAATGTCGGCGCGCTGCACCGCGCACTGTCGGAGATGTCGACCTCGGCGCGCTACAACCGCTTGAGGTTCAAGACCTACCAGCTGTTCCGCAAATGGGGCCTCATCGCCGACAAGGGCAAGGGGCTGATGCTCCGCTTCAACAACGCCCTCAAGTCGCTCGTGGCCCAGCAGCAGAACATCTTCGAGGGCCTCAACATCAGATATTTCGGACCGTTCAACGGCAACGACGTGCTGAAGATCGTCAAGGTGCTTCAGGACATAAAGGAGATGAAAGGGCCGAGGATCCTGCACCTGCACACGCGCAAGGGCAAGGGATTCGCCGCCGCCGAAATCAACCCCGCGCCCTGGCACGCCCCAGGCAAATTCGACCCCGAGACCGCCCGGAGGCAATCGGAAAACCGTCCGCCCGACGACGTGCCGCTGTGGCAGGAGGTTTTCGGCGAGACCCTTGTGGAACTCGCCGAGAAGAACGAGTCGATAGTCGGAATCACAGCCGCGATGCCCACGGGCACGTCGATGAACAAGATGGCGCGCTTCCCCAACCGCATGTTCGACGTCGGCATCTCCGAGGGGCACGCCGTGACGTTCGCCGGAGGCCTCGCCGCCGCGGGCAAACGCCCGTTCGTGGCGATATATTCCTCATTCCTGCAGCGTGGTTTCGACAACATCATCCACGACGTGGCCATACAGGGGCTGCCTGTGACTTTCTGCATCGACCGCGCCGGAATCGTCGGCGAGGACGGCGTGACCCACCACGGCATGTTCGACATCCCTTATCTGCGCATCATCCCCGGGCTTAAAGTCGCCGCGCCCATGGACGCCGCCACATTGCGCGACATCATGGCCTCGTCGCTCTCATGGCAGGGTCCGCTCGCCGTCAGATACCCGCGCGGCAAGGCCGACACCCGTGACTGGAAGACGCCCTTCCGCCCCATCGAGCCCGGCAAGTCCCGCCAACTCATCTCCACCCCAGGTGCCCGCGCGGCCATACTCTCCGTCGGCCCCATAGGATTCGAGGCGCGGAAAGCCATAGAGTCGCTGAAAGAGAAAGGCATCGCGGCTGACCATTTCGACATGATATGGATCAAGCCGCTCGACACCGACGCCTTGACGGAGATAGCGGAGAAATACGACCTCATCGTCACCGTCGAGGACGGCGTCAAGGCCGCCGGATTCGGCTCGGCCGTCGAGGAATGGCTCGCCGCCAACGGATCGACGGCACGCGTCCGAACTCTCGGCATTCCTGACAATTGGGTCTACCAAGGCTCGGTTGCCGAGCTGAGGCACATCTGCGGCTTCGACGCCGAGGCTATAGCCGCCTGCGTCGAGGAGTCGCTGCCGGCGACCTCCGCAACCCAACCGTAACCGAAGTTTCACGTCATGAAGATAATAATAGCAGGAGCCGGCGAAGTGGGCACCCACCTCGCCAAGATGCTGTCGAAGGAGAACCAGGACATAACGCTGCTCGACAACGACCAGGCCAAGCTCGACGTCATAGACTCCAACTACAACCTGATGACGTGGAACGGCTCCACGTCGTCGTTCGAGAGCCTGCGCGACGTCGGGGTGAAGGACGCCGACCTCTACATCGCGGTGACGCCTTACGAGACGCGCAACCTCGCCAGCTGCGCCATCGCCAAGAAGATGGGCGCCCGAAAGACCGTGGCCCGAATCGACAACAGCGAGTTTCTCGTGCCCGAGAACAGGCAGGTGATCCGCGAGCTCGGCATCGACTTCGTCATCTACCCCGAACATCTCGCCGCCGGCGACATAGCCCTCTCGCTGAGCCACAACTGGGCCCGATACTGGTGCGAGCTACACAACGGCGACCTGCTGCTGATTGGTGTCAAGATACATTCCAACTCGGTGCTGCTCAACGTCAGGCTCAAGGACCTGCCCGTCACGACCCACGACTTCCATATCGCGGCCATAAAGCGCAACAACGAGACCATCATCCCGAACGGAAACGACGAGATACAGCCCGACGACGTGGTGTATTTCATCACCACGCCGCCATACACCGAGCAGGTGCGCGAGCTATGCGGCAAGACCAAGAAGATCATAAAGAAGGCCCTCATCATGGGAGGCAGCCGGATCGCCCGGCGTTTCGCCGAGCTTTACCACGACAAGTTCCACATCAAGATACTCGACACCGATATGGCCGTCTGCGAGCAGATGGCCACCGAGCTACCAGACTGCGAGATCGTCTATGGCGACGGCCGCGACATCGAGGTGCTGCGCGAGAACAACATCTATCAGTACGACGCCTTCTTAGCGCTCACCGACTCGTCCGAGACCAACATACTCACCTGCCTGACGGCCAAGGACTTCGGCGTGCCCAAGACAATCGCCGAGGTGGAGAACCTGCAGTTCATCGGCATAGCCGAGAACCTCAACATCGGCAACACGATCAACAAGAAGCTGCTGGCGTCGAGCCGAATATACAAGATACTCCTCGACGCCGACGACAGCAACTCCAGGTTTTTCGCCCTCGCCGACGCCGAGGTTGCCGAGATATACGTCAACCACGGGGCGAAGATCACGCGCAACGCCGTCAAGGACCTTCATCTCCCCTTCGGAATGACGCTGGCCGCGCTGGTGCGCGACGACGAGGTGATGCTCGTCAACGGAAACACCCACATCCGCGAGGGCGACTACGTGGTGGTCTTCTCGCTGATGGGAACGATACAGAAAATCGAAAAATGGTTCAACTGACCCGAGGCTGATTCATGAGGAAATATCTGAAACACAAGGCATACATCAACCTGCCGATGCTGCTGCGCGTGGTGGGGTGGCTGCTCCTGATCGAGGCGCTGTTCATGGCCGTGCCCATGACGGTGGCCATCATCAACGAGAACGAGAGCTTCATGCCCTTCCTGGTCTGCATGGGCATCACGGCCGGCTCCGGGGCGCTGATGACGCTGCTGCGCCCCCGCTCGCGCGACATGGGCAAGCGCGAGGCCATACTCCTCACCGGATTCACCTGGGTGATCCTCTCGTTGTTCGGGATGCTGCCCTTCATGTTCTACGGCACCCACATGTCGGTGACCGACGCCTTCTTCGAGACGATGAGCGGTTTCACCACGACGGGGGCGTCGGTGCTGCCGTCGCTCGACAATGTGCCCAAGTCGATACTCGTCTGGAGGTGCATCACGCAGTGGATCGGAGGCCTCGGAATCATTCTCTTCACGCTGGCCGTCGTGCCGATGCTCAACACCTCGGGCGGAATGCAGATGTTCAACGCCGAGGTCACCGGCATCACCCACGACAAACTGCGTCCGCGCATCAGCTACACGGCCAAGGGGCTGTGGGGAATATACGCCATTCTGACGCTCGTGCTGATTATCCTGCTCTCGTTCTCGGGCATGAGGTTCTATGACGCTTTCTGCTACGGCCTCTCCACTATGTCGACGGGAGGATTCTCGACCGACAACGGCGGCATCCACGATCTCAACTCCCTATACGTCAAGATAGTGATGATAATATTCATGTTCATCGGAGGCGTCAACTTCTCGCTGATGTATCACGCCGTGACGGGCAAGATGAAAGGGATGATGAAGAACACGGCGCTCAAGGTCTACCTCTGGTTCGTGCTCGTCGGCACGCTGGTGTTCGTGATCGACATCCTGATCGGGGGCAAGAAACTGACGGTGGCCGACGTGACGATCGACCCGCTGTTCCAGTCGGTGTCGCTGCTGAGCTCCACCGGAATCACCGAGCCCGATTTCCACGACTGGGGCTCGCTGTCTGTGGTGATGCTGATCATCATGATGTTGGTGGGCGCCTGCGCGGGCTCGACTTCCGGCGGCGCAAAGATCGACCGGTTCGTGATTCTGTTCAAATTCATCAAGAACGAATTCTACAAGATGATGCATCCCGGGGCGGTGACCACGGTGAGCATCAACGGACGCGGCACCCAGACGGCCGTGGTCAACAAGGCCCTCGCCTTCCTGTTCATGTACATCATCATCATCGTGGCCGGAGGCGTGCTGCTCTCGCAGATGGGACTGGAGCTTTCCGACGGGTTCTTCTGCGCGCTGCAGGCCATATCCAACACCGGGCTCGGATCGGACGCCACGGGAGTCAACGGCGACTACTCGCTCGTATCCGACGGGGCCAAATGGCTGCTGAGCTTCATCATGCTCACCGGGCGTCTGGAGATCTTCACCATCCTGCTCGTGTTCACCCCCTCTTTCTGGAAGAAATGATTCCGGCGCCGACACGTGCGCGGCCCGGCGTCAGTCCTCGGTGAAGTGCTTGAGCACGCGCCGGTAGGAATTGAATATCTTCGACTTCGAGACGAAGCCGATGTAGCGGCCATGCTCCACGACCGGGAGATTCCAGGCGTTGGTGCGGTCGAAGATCTCCATCACCTTGTCCATCGTCATGTCGGCCTCTATCACGGCCGGGACAGCGGCCATGAAGCGCGACACGTGCATCTTGCGGTAGAGGTCGGTGCGGAACATGATGTTGCGAATGTCGTCGAGAAGCACCACGCCCTTGAGCATTCCCGCCTCGTCAGTGACGGGGAAGAGGTTGCGGTTCGACTGCGAAATGACGTCTACCATCTCCTTGAGAGTCATCTCGGGATGCACCTCGCGGAAGTCGCGTTCTATCACGCTGTCGATCTTGAGCAGCGTCAGCACAGCCTTGTCTTTCTGGTGCGTCACGAGGTCGCCGGCCTTGGCCAGACGCATCGTGTAGATGCTGTAGGGCGTGAAGCACTGGATGGTGAAGTAGGCAAGAGCCGAGACGATGAGCAGAGGCAGGAAGAGGTCGTAGCCGCCGGTCATCTCGGCCGTGAGGAAGATGGCCATAAGAGGCGCGTGCATGACCCCGGCCATGACCCCGGCCATGCCCATGAGGGTGAAGTTCTTCTGCGACAGCGTCAGCCCGAGGTCGAGATTGTTGACCACGAAGGCGAAGAGGAAGCCTGTCAGCGCACCGACGAACAACGAGGGCGCGAATGTGCCGCCCACTCCCCCGGCGCCGTTGGTGGCCGACGTGGCGAACGCCTTCATCAGCGTGATGGCGCCGATGAACAGCACGAGAAACCAGACGTTGTCGCGGTCGACATAGAAGAAACTGCCGTTCATCACGCCGCCGACGTCGCCGTCGAGCAGATGGTTGATGGCCCCGTATCCCTCGCCGTAGAGCGGCGGGAACACGAACACGAGGCTGGCAATCAGAGCTCCGCCGGCCACGATGCGCATCCACTGCTGGCGGACCTTCTTGAACATCGACTCCATCATGAACATCACCTTGGTGAAGTAGAACGACATAAGCCCGCACACGACCCCGAGCGCAACCGTCCATGGGATGCGGCTCGTGGTGAAGGGCTCGCTCTGGGCGAAGAAGAACTCGGCGTTGTAACCTTCGAGTACGTATGCCACCGTCGCGCCCGCTATCGAACTGAGCAGCAGAGGCATCACCGTGAGGCCGGTGAGGTCGAGCATCAGCACCTCGAGCGTGAAAAGCATCCCGGCGATTGGAGCGCGGAAGATTCCGGCAATGCCGGCAGCCGCGCCGCATCCCACCAGAATCATCAGCACCTTGGGCGACATGCGGAACGCCTGCCCGACATTCGAGCCGATCGCGGCGCCCGTGAACACGATGGGACCCTCGGCTCCGACCGAACCGCCGAAACCGATGGTGATGGCCGACGAGACAAGCGAGGCGTAGGTGTTGCGCAGCTTCAGGCGCGACTTGCGCCGCGATATGGCGTAGAGCACCTTGGTGACGCCGTGCGAGATGTTGTCCTTCACCACGTATTTCACGAAAAGCACCGTGAGTATTATGCCCGCCACTGGATAGACGAGATAGAGATAGTTCTCGGTGGTGTTGCTGAAATGCGACGTCAGCGCCGACGATATGAGATGGATCAGGAATTTCAGCAGCTGCGCGGCTATGCCGCAGGTGATGCCGACCACAAGCGAGAGCAGTATCAGGAAGTTGCGCTCCTTGATGTGGTGCTCGCGCCATATGACGAACTTCAGCCACAGTTCGGTGAATCTGTTATGCGTTTCTTTATATGCCATTCAGGGTAGTTGAATTTTGGATATTGAGCGGCGGAGCGGTTCAGACGCCGACGCCGTCGATGATGGTCTTGACCGTGTGGATCATGATCTTGACGTCGGTCGAGAGAGACATATTGTTGAGATACAGCAGATCATAGCGCGAGCGCTCCACCATGGCGTCGACGCTCGACGCGTATCCGTACTGCACCATTCCCCAGCTCGTCACTCCGGGACGCACCTGGAATATGAGACCGTAGTACGGGGCGCGCCTCACGATCTGACGGATGAAGAACTCGCGCTCTGGCCGCGGGCCGACAAGCGACATGTCGCCGCGAAGCACGTTCCAGAACTGCGGCAGCTCGTCGATGCGGTACTTGCGCATCACCTTGCCCCAGGGCGTGATGCGGTTGTCGTTGTCGCTCGACAACTGCGGGCCCTCCTTCTCGGCGTCGGCGCGCATCGAGCGGAATTTATAGATGATGAAGGGGCGGCGTCCCTTGCCTATGCGTTCCTGACAGTATAGCACCGGACCGGGCGACGAAAGCTTCACGGCGATGGCGGTGGCCACGAGCGCCGGACTCAGCACGATCATGGTCAGAATCGAGACCGTGACGTCGAACGTCCGCTTCACGTTCTTCTGAAACTCGCTCATCCTCGGCGACGTCAGGTCGATGAAGGGTATGCCCAGGATGTCGTTGAGCTTGATGTTGCCCGTGATGTAGCTCAGCGTGTCGGGGGCTATCTTCACCGGTATGCCGAGCGGGAAGAGGCGGCTCAGTATCCTGATGATGTCGGCGTCGCGGATCTTCTGCGGCACGAGGATTATCTGGTCGACGTCATACTCGGCGCATACGCGCTCCACGTCATCCCAGGCCCACGACTGCATGCCGTCGCTGACCTGCTTCTCCTGGTCGAGCCTGATGAACCCCACCACGTCGTAGACCCACACGGAGCCGTGCTCCTTGAGCCTGCGGTAGACGTCACGGCTCTTGGCCGAATTCCCGACGATCAGCGTGTTGTATTTCCAGTGCTTGCGGCGCAGATGCCTTATCGTCGCCGCCGTCAGCATGGCCCGGCCGCAACAGGTCGGCACGGCGAGGAGCGCGAACAGCACGAGGATGGTCTCATAGTCCTTGGCCTTGACGCCGGTGGTGTCGTTTATAAGCAGTATCAGGAAGATTATCAGCGTCGAGACGAGCGCCGACATGAGGGTCGAGTTGAGCTCGTCGACCCTCGACTTGCCGAACGGATGATTGTAGTAACCCGACAGCCAGTAGATTCCGAGGATGCACACCGGCACGACAATCTGCTCGACAATCAGCTTGCCCGAGCAGAGGAAATAGAACAGGTCGAAGATGTCGCCCCGCGAGAGCACAAGGACATAATAGCGGAAAATATTGAACGCGAAGAAGCCGAGAGACGTCATGATGAAGTCTACCGCCACATACTTGACGCGCTGCGCCGCGACTGAAAAATTCCTGCCTTTCATCCTTAATGCAGAGTTGTGTCTTCCTTGTCTTTTACAAAATTAAATAAAAGTTGTGAAAAAAACAAATTTCCCTCATCTTATCACCTTGACGATGTCCGAATCGGAGACCTTGATGATGTTGCTGGGGCGCGCCCTGCGGGTGTCGTCGCGGCGGTAGGAGACCACATAGTCGACGCCGTCGATGATCTCGGGCGATATCTCGGCGAATGTCGCCGGCGTCTTTCGGCCGCTGATGTTGGCCGACGTCGAGACAATCGGACGACGCAGACGCTGGCACAGAGTGCGGCTGAAGAGCTCGGACGTGATGCGGACTCCGACGCTGCCGTCGTCGGCGAGAAGCTCGGTGGCCAGGCCAACCGGGTGGTCATAGATGATGGTCAGCGGATTGACCGCGGCCTCGATCAGCATCCACGCCGCGTCGGGAATGTTCTCGACCGTGCGCTGCAGCTCTCCCTCGGAACCGACAAGCACGAGCATCGACTTGGCGTCGCTGCGCTGTTTCAACTCATATATCCTGCGCACGGCCTCCGGATTGGTGGCGTCGCATCCTATGCCCCACACGGTGTCGGTGGGATAGAGCACTATGCCGCCCGAGCGAAGCGTCTCGACGGCGCGGGCCATGTCGGCGGCGTCGTATCGTTCCGCCTCCGGGCCTCTCATTGGCTTTTCCTGCTTCATGTCCTGCTCAGAAATCATTTTCAAACTCCTGCTTCCACAACGCCCACGACGCGTCGCTCGGCATACGCCAGTCGCCGCGCGGCGAGAGGCTCACGCTACCGGCCTTGACGCCGTCGGGCATGCACGACCGCTTGAACTGCTGGGCGAAGAACCGCCGCAGGAAAGTCATGAGCCACTTCTTGACAGTCTCCGCATCATAGACCCCTTCGAAGGCCTTGACGGCGAGGGCCAGGATCTTGCGCGGGCCCATGCCGTACCTGAGCATGTGGTAAAGATAGAAATCGTGGAGTTCATACGGGCCGACAAGATCCTCGGTCTTCTGCTCGATGGAGTCATCGGCCGACGGAGGTAGCAGCTCCGGACTGATGGGAGTCTCGATTATGTCGTCGAGCACCTGACGCAGACGCGGATCGGTAGCGCTTTCGGCATATCCGCGCACAAGATATTTGACAAGGGTCTTGGGGATGGAGGCGTTGACGCCATACATCGACATCTGGTCGCCGTTGTAGGTGCACCAGCCGAGGGCCAGCTCGGAGAGGTCGCCGGTGCCGATCACGATGCCGTTGCGCATGTTGGCGACGTCCATCAGGATCATGGTGCGCTCGCGGGCCTGGCTGTTCTCATAGGTGACGTCGTGGACCGTTGGATCCTGTCCGATATCCTTGAAATGCTGGCGCACGGCATCGGCGATTGGAATCTCGAGCTGTGTCACTCCGAGCAGATCCATCAGCTGCGAGGCGTTGCCATGGGTGCGGTCGGTCGTTCCGAATCCCGGCATGGTTATGCCGACGATACCTTTGCGGTCGAGGCCGAGCATGTCGAAGGCCTTGACCGTGACGAGCAGCGCGAGGGTCGAGTCGAGGCCGCCGGAGATGCCGACCACGGCCGACCTGCACCCTATCGCCCTGAGCCTGACGGCGAGGCCCCACGCCTGGATAGACGAGATCTCGTCGCAACGCTCGCGCATGTCGTCGGGGTTCTCGTCGAGGAACGGGTGGCGCTTCAATGTGCGGTATTTGAGGAAGGGCGTCACTCGCGTGCGCAGAAAAATGCCTTCGCCGTTGACGGGTATGACGCGCATTTCACGGGCGCCGTCGCCGAACGTGTTGAAATGGATGCGGTCGTGGCGCAGGCTCTCCACATCGACGTCGGAGATGACATATTTGGATGCGAACACGAATCTCTCGCTCTGCGCCAGCAGGGTGCCGTTCTCGGCGATGATGCAGTTGCCGGCTATGGCGAGGTCGGTCGACGACTCCCCCGCCCCGGCCGACGCGTAGACGTAGGCGCAGCGGCAGCGGGCCGACTGGTTGCGCACGAGGTCAAGCAGATAGCGGTGCTTGCCGATGAGCTCGTCGGTGGCCGAAAGGTTCAATATGATTTCTGCGCCTGCCTCCGAAAGCCGTGTCGAGGGCGGACATGGCACCCAGAGGTCCTCGCAGATCTCTATGCCGAACTTCACGCCTCCGGCGTCGAATATCAGGTCGGTGCCGAACGGAATCTTCCCCTCGCCGATCGGCAGCGTTATCTCGGACGACGTTCCCAGGCCCGGGGCGAACCATCTACGCTCGTAGAACTCACCGTAGTTGGGTATATACGATTTTGGCACTATGCCCAGCACAGCGCCGTCCTTGACGACGACCGCGCAATTATACAGCCGGGCCCCGACGCGTATCGGCGCGCCGACGACGATCGTGACCTTGAAGTCTTCCGACGCTGTCACCAGTGCCTCCAGAGCGTCCATCGCACCGTCGAGCAGACGGTCCTGCCCGAAAAGGTCGGCGCATGTATATGCCGTGACAGAAAGTTCGGGAAAGACCCCTATTCCGACCTCCTCTTCCGTGAGACGGCCAAGCATCTCTATGATGTTCGAGACGTTGTAATCTATGTCGGCCGGTCTGACCTTTGGCGAACAGGCGGCAACTCTTATAAATCCAAAATTATTCATAATTCTATCGGTTTTCAGGTGAAATTCACGGCCTATGAGGGCCCGGAGAAGGCATCCGGTTGAATTCCGTATGCAAAATTATAAAAACATTTTCAACTCTTTTAATGTTGCTACAATAAAATTAACACTACATACGCTTTTTTTAAGGCGGCTGCCTGGTTCGGCATGAATCAGACAGACCGTTTTCACAAAACATCAAGGATATGAAAATTCACAAGGCCCTGATTTTATCGGCCGCCGCTCTGGTCGCCTTCGCGATTCCGCAGGAAGCGGGCGCACGTTCCGCAAGAGGAGAGAAGACCCTTGGCATCGCCGGGGGTTACGCCTCCTACAATCACAGCGGCTATGCGGGAGTCTATTTCCAGTATTCGTTCGCCAATCATTTCCGGATATCTCCGGAGGTCGACTACGTGTTTCGCAACGACGACAAGTCTGGTCTCGCCATTAGCTGCGACATGCATTTCCCGTTCCGCCTGTCGAGAGGCATCAATATCTACCCGCTGGCCGGACTGACGTTCAACAACTGGAACTATTCGGACGACGGCAGTTCGTCGAGATTCGGAGGCTCGCTGGGGGCCGGCTTCGATTTCTATCTCACCCAGAATCTCAAACTGAACGTCCAGGGCAAATACTCGCTGATGAACGACACCTCTGGACTCTTCGCCGGACTTGGAATCGGATACGTGTTCTGACACCGCGCGACAGCGAACTTGAAGGCCGAGGTCAGAGATAGAGGTCAGAGATAATGGTTTCCGACGGGTGTCAGCCGGTCGTCGAGTTCGAATACCCAAGGCGATCCGGTGGGAATCTCAAGACCGACGACCGCCTCGGGCGAGAGCTTCTCGAGCATCATGGCCAGACCGCGCAGGCTGTTGCCGTGCGCCACGACAAGCGTGTCGCCGTAATGCCTGAGCGCCTCGGCTATCTTCTCCTCCCAACAGCAGCGCACGCGCGCTATGGTCATCTCAAGAGACTCGGCCGACGGAAGTTCGTCGGCCGTCAACGTCTTGTATCTGGGGTCGAATCTCGGATGGCGCTCGTCGTCGGCACCGAGAGCGGGAGGCACGACGTCGTAGCTGCGACGCCATATGTGCACCTGCCCGTCGCCGTATTTCACGGCCGTATCGGCCTTGTTCAGACCCTGCAACGCCCCATAATGGCGTTCGTTAAGGTGCCAGTCTTTGTCGACGGGCACCCATTGGCGTCCCATCGCGTCGGCGGCTATCTGAAGCGTATGGATGGCTCGCGTCAGGTATGAAGTGAAATAAAATTCAGGCTCGATGCCGGCGGCCTTGATCCGACGACCGGCCTCGGCGGCTTCGGCGCGACCCTTGTCGGAGAGATCGACATCTGTCCATCCGGTGAACCGGTTGGACAGATTCCACTCGCTCTGTCCATGGCGCAGCAATATCAGTTTCGGCATATGTAAGTGAGTTTTGGTAGCTATGTAGCTATTGTAGCTATGGTTTTCTTATCTTTTTCCTATAAACTTGAAGATGGTGTCGTAGGCGGCTTCCCTCGGGCCGGGCTCTGACAGGATGAGGTCGTGTATGCCCGAGTCTATGGCGCAGACCACGCGCTCATGGCCGAGCAGCGAGCCGCGCTCCTGTATCATCGCCGGGTCAAGCACGGCGTCGCCGGTCTGGAATTCCGGGGTCCAGCCGCAGCCGTCGATCTTGCGGCTGCTGTGCATCACGAGTATCGGCACCGCGATATCCTTTCGGCGCTTCATGAGCCTCGACTGCGCCGCGTTGATCGCCCCGACCCAGCTGAATGTCACCGGAGGCGAATAAATCATCTTCCAATCGGTGTTGTATTCCCATTGGCCGTGGTACTGACGGAGCAGGCTGTAGGCGTAGCCGTCGCAATGACTCTGCTTTATCTTGCTGTTCTTGAATATCTTCCCGAGAAACTGCACCACAGGCACGGCGACGTTGCGATAGAAGGAATTATAATTCCATTCGAGAAACGGCGAATCGGTCACAACCCTGTCGACACCGCAGTCAGCTCCCTTGTCGGCCGCGAACGAGAGCACAGTCAGTCCGCCCGTGGAATGTCCCGACAACGTGATGTCGGTGTTGCCGTCGCGTCTGATCTGGGCAAGGGCCGAATCGATGTCGGCATAATACTCGCGGATGTCACGGATATTATAGGGATATTGCCATGGCTCCTTGCTGCGTCCGTAACGCCTCAGGTCGACGGCATAGAAGTTATATCCCGAGTCGACGAAGCGCCTGCCCATCTCCGACTGAAAGAAATAGTCGTTGAATCCATGAACGTAGAGATAGGCACGTCGCGAAGGGCGCTGCGCGCGCAGCCTCACTATGGTCGAGCGGCACGGACCGTCGAAGGCCTCGGCCTGATTGACATACCGGGCCTCGTAGCCGGGCAGTATGTCGGGATGCCACGTCGTGTCGGTCTCGGGACTTTTCGGGCCGTCATATTTCCTGTCGATATCCCATCCCGACACCGCGAGCGCCACGAGGAGCAACATCATCACCAATGGTATTCTTCTCATATTCAATACTGTTTAGGGCGCGTCCCGACCGACTTCGGGAAACGCTTCTCTGTTATAACATCCGCCGCCGCCAAAAAGTGTGATATGCGGCTCAAAATAAAAGAATGTTGAAGAAGTGCACGCAATTTCACGATTTGATTTGCTGAAATGAAAAAAAATCATTAACTTTGCACTGAAAACAGGAGAACGACAAGGGCCCTGACACCCGCCCATTCTCAGCCGGCGCCCACAGCCGCGTTTTCACCCTTTGTTCTATTTTAGTTTCCCGTTCAAAACCAACGAGGCATCAGAAATGTTGAATTGGAAGAAAATGTGCCAGCCTCCGTCTATGTTTATAAAGACTTATGGCACAACAGGGAAATCAACACCTTAACAAACCAGACACCCGGCGACGACGCAATGGCTGCAGCCGTATGTCACGGCCCACGACCACGGCCCCCCACGACTGGACCGATTGGCCACGGCCGCGCGATTACAGCGATGCGTTCCCGTCATTCCAAATTTGAAAATAAACTCTGCAGGCTGCCGCTCGTCGCGGAGGTTCGCGCAATCGACATGAATCGATGACCATGGACCCAGGTCTGCACACAAAGATATAACCGACCCATTATGCAAAGTTTTGAAGAACTTATGTCGATGGACGACGCCGCGCTCAACGAGCTCGCCGAATCTATGGGCATGAAGAAAAACAGCTTGGAAAACAAAGAAGAAATCGCGTATTTCATCATTGACAACGCTTCCGCACAGGTTGCGCGCGAACAGGCGGCGAAGCTCAAGCCCAAGGCACCCAAGGAACGCAAGCCCCGCGTCCGTAAGCCGACCAAGACCGACGAAACAGCCGCAGAGTCCACCGACGCCGACTCCGAGAAGCCCGCGCCGAAGAAGCGGGGCCGCAAATCGAAAGCCGAGCTCGCCGCGATGCAGGCAGCGAACGAAAACGCCGCCACGCCTGAGGCCGCCGCAGACGCTGCCGGACAGCCGGCGGAGGCTGAGAAACCGGTGCCCAAGAAGAGAGGCCGCAAACCCAAGGCGTCCGCACTCGACAACATCGAGGATAAGGCTACGGCGGCCGACGCGCCCGTGAGCACGCCGGCGGCAGCCGGAGGCACCCTGCCTTTCATCGTGCCCGAAATCCCGGTTGAAATCCTCAGCGCAAAACCCGTGCCCGCGGCCGAGCCCGCTCTGCCCGCCCGCAAGGAGGAGGCCGCGGAAATCACGCCCGCAGAAACACCCGAGGCCGACAAGGACGCGATGTCCGAGGCCAAACCGGAAGCAAAGACCAAGGAACAGCCCTCGCTCGGAGCGTTCTTCTCCACCGCCAAGGGACGCACGTTCACTCCCCGCTCGCATCAGCAGATCCAGGAAGACGAAAAGGCCGCGGCCACCGCGCCGATCATCATCTCCGAACCCGGAATCGTGATGCCTGTCCCCAACCGCAACCAGCAGAAACGCCTCACAAAGAAGCAGCGCCAGCAGCAACGCCAGCTGCAGCAGCAACAGCGCATGGCGGCGCCCCAGCAGCAGACAAGCTATGACCTGAGCGGCATCCTAACCACCTTCGGCGTGCTCGAGGTAATGCCCGAAGGATTCGGTTTCCTCCGCTCGAGCGACTACAACTACCTCTCGAGTCCAGATGACGTCTACGTCACCCAGCAGCAGATCCGCGAGTTCGGTCTCAAGACCGGCGACATGGTGGAAGGCGGCATACGGCCGCCACGTCCTGGCGAGAAGTATTTCCCCCTCTGCCACATCGAGTCGATCAACGGTCTCTCGCCCGAAGTGATCCGCGACCGCGTGCCTTTCGAGCACCTCGTGCCCCTCTTCCCCGACGAGAAGTTCAACCTCACAGGCGGACGCAGCTGCAATCTTTCGACACGCGTGGTCGACATGTTCGCCCCCATCGGCAAGGGCCAGCGTGCCCTGATCGTGGCCCCGCCCAAAACAGGTAAGACGATATTGCTCAAGGACATTGCCAACGCGATTGCCGAGAATCATCCCGAGACATACATCATAATGCTGCTCATCGACGAGCGCCCCGAAGAGGTGACCGACATGAGCCGCAGCGTCAACGCCGAGGTCATCGCCTCGACATTCGACGAGCCGGCCGAGCGCCACGTCAAGATTGCCGGAATCGTGCTCGAGAAGGCCAAGCGCCTCGTTGAAAGCGGTCACGACGTCGTGATCATGCTCGACTCCATCACCCGCCTCGCCCGCGCATTCAACACCGTCTCGCCCGCCTCGGGCAAGATCCTGTCGGGCGGTGTCGACGCCAACGCCCTGCAGCGCCCGAAGAGGTTCTTCGGCGCGGCCCGCAACATTGAGAACGGCGGCTCGCTCACCATCATAGCCACGGCCCTGACCGAGACGTCGTCGAAGATGGACGAGGTGATATTCGAGGAGTTCAAGGGAACCGGCAACATGGAGCTGCAGCTCGACCGCAAGCTCTCGAACAAGCGAATCTTCCCCGCCGTAGACATCATTTCCTCTTCCACGCGCCGCGACGACCTGCTCTCGCCGCAGGAGACGCTCAACCGCATGTGGATCCTGCGCAACTATCTGGCCGACATGAATTCGATGGAGGCCATGGAGTTCATCAAGAAGAGGATGGAGATGACCCGCTCGAACGAGGAACTGCTCGTCACCATGGACAAATAAGCGTCAGCCCGCGGGCTTATGTCATGAACAGTTTCGGAAACATATTGAGACTGACGACCTTCGGCGAAAGCCACGGGCCGGCAATGGGAGGCGTGCTCGACGGCATGCCTCCCTTGGTGCATATCGATATGGAGGAGATCAGGCATCATCTCGACAGACGGCGCCCGGGAAGCCGGCCCGACGTCTCGCAGCGCAAAGAGGCCGACATGCCCGAGATTCTATCCGGTCTGTCGCCCGACGGCGTCACGCTCGGCACTCCGATAGGATTCATAGTGCGCAACACTGACGCGCGGAGCTCGGACTATGACGGCTATTCGGGCCGTTTCAGGCCGAACCACGCCGACTATACCTATAGCGTGAAATACGGTATACACGACTTCCGCGGCGGTGGCCGGGCCAGCGCGCGTGAGACTGTATCATGGGTCGTGGCCGGGTCAATCGTCCGCCAATGGCTCGCGAAGTCCGAAATCGAAATCCGGGCGTCTTTCATCGAGACCAACGACGTCAGGAAGTGCGCATCCGAAGGGGATTCGACGGGAGGAATCGTGGACTGCGAGATCACCGGCGTTCCCGCCGGAACGGGCTCCCCGGTCTTCGACAAACTCCATGCCCGCCTCGCAATGGCCATGATGAGCATCAACGCCGCCAAGGCCTTCGAATATGGCGACGGCGTGGCCGCCGCCTCGATGAGGGGGAGCGAGTGCCTTGACCTGTTTGTCACCGACGGCGACGGCTACATCTCCTGCTCGTCAAACCATTCCGGCGGAATCCAGGGAGGTATCTCCAACGGCATGGACATACGTTTCCGCGTCTTTTTCAAACCGACGCCCACTATAATGCGGCCCGTCGAGAGCATCGACAGCAAGGGCAGGCCTTGCGTCATCCCTCCACGCGGACGGCATGACCCCTGCGTGGCCATACGCGCCGTGCCCGTGGTGGAATCCATGGCCGCGCTCGTCGTCGGCGATATGATGAGACTACCGTGATGAACGAGTTCTATACCGACTACGCGGAATACATGTCGCGCTTCTTCCCGGGGAAAGTCCAGAAGATTTCGGTCAATCTCGGCACGGGATGCCCCAACCGCGACGGCTCCATCGGCACGGGCGGTTGCATCTATTGCGACAACAGTTCGTTCACCCCGGCCTATTGCCGCGAGGGCCTCTCGCCGGCGCGACAGGCGGAGGCCGGCAAGGCGTTTTTCGCAAGAAAATACCCGAAGATGCGATATATCGTCTATTTCCAGGCGTATACGTCGACTTATCGCAAGAGCGCGGACGAACTGCGCGACATCTATACGCAGGCTCTCGACGTCGACGGCGTCGTGGGCCTCGCCATAGGCACCCGCCCCGACTGCCTGCCTGACGAGACTCTCGATATGCTGGCGGCAATCAACCGCGAGAAACCGGTCTTCGTCGAACTCGGGGTCGAAAGCCTCGACGACACGACTCTGCGCATGGTGAACCGCGGCCACACCGCCGCGCAGAGCATCGATGCAATCCGTCGGCTCGCAGCCGCCGGACTCCACACCGGCGTGCATCTCATAGCCGGACTCCCGGGCGAAAGTCTCGACGCCGCGCTCAATACGGTGGAGCGGATATGCCGCACGCCGGTGGAAAGCATCAAGATCCACCACCTGCAGATGCTCGCCGGCACGAGGCTCCACACCCTCTGGCGCGAAGGAAAAATCGAGATTCCGTCGTTCGGCATCGACCAATACCTCGACTTTTGCGTTAAAGTTGTGGAGACCGTTCCCCGTCACATCGCGATCGAGAGATTTCTCGCATCCTCTCCGCCGCTCAAAGTGATTTCTCCGAAGTGGGGAATGAAAAATCATGAATTCACCAATCTACTCATAAACAAACTGAGACAAAGATGAAAAAAAGACTTTATGCATCGGCCGCCGCGGCGCTCGTGGCCGGCTGCGCCCTGGCCGACATCACGGTTAACGTCAACCCGCAGATCGACCGAAAGGAATTCGACATAGAATACGGCTATATGGCCGACCTCGTCAAGCCTCGTCAGGACCGCCCCGAGGCATTGCGCGCCAAGGGCACGGTGACCGACGGCAAATTCGTGATCCCGACGCTCACCGACGGCAACGCACAGTACGTGATTCCGGTGGCGGAACGCGATTACATCGCCATCTACACCAAGCCGGGAGACAACATCACGGTCGACCTGCAGAGTGTGGCACCTCTCTCCTATTCCATCACCGGGAGCAAGATGATGGAGGATATCGCGAGACTCGACACGGAGTCGAACAAGCTGCTCGACGAATACCAGAAGCAGATGGCGACCAACGCCCCCGACTCGGCCGTAATGGCCGGCATACGCGAACGGTACGACAACATGTTCAGCGACTTCATCGCCGCCAACAAGGATTCGGAGGCAGTGCCCTACGCGATCCTGCACCTCGACGGCCAGAAGTTTCTCGACGCATACGGCTCGATGACCCCCGCGGCAAAGCAGAGTCCCATGGCAATCCTGCTCGAACCGCAGAAAGAATATGTGGAGCGCGAGATGGCCGCCCAGCGACGCATGATCGAGCTGCAGAGCGGCACGGTCGACGCGCCCAACTTCACATTCGACGACGCGGCCGGGAAACCCGTTAGCCTCTCCGACTTCAAGGGGAAATGGGTGGTGATCGACTTCTGGGGCACATGGTGCCCGTGGTGCATCAAGGGATTCCCCTCCCTCAAGGAGGCTTACGCACAGCTCAAGCCGAAACTCGAGATCATCGGCGTGGCCTGCAACGACAAGCGCGAAAGCTGGGAGAACGGAATCAAGAAATACGAGCTTCCCTGGGTGAACGTCTACAACCCCGAAAAGGGTGGCGGCAAGATACTTGAGGACTACGCCGTGCAGGGATTCCCCACCAAGGTCATCGTCAACCCCGAGGGCAAGATCGTCAACATCACCGTGGGCGAGAACCCCGCCTTCTTCGATATTTTGAAGGAATTGGTAAAATAATCGCGCCAAAATTTGCACAATTCAAAAAAAAGTCGTAACTTTGCATCGCTTTTCGGGAACGACACCCGGGAAGCCAGACGGTGAGATTAGCTCAGCTGGTTAGAGCGTCGGATTGTGGTTCCGAAGGTCGTGGGTTCGAAACCCACATCTCACCCCGAAAGGATACCTTCCCGGTATCCTTTTTTATTTATCCTCCTCCTTCCACCCTTCTCCTCCCACCACCTCCTCCCCTTTTCTCCTTCTTCTCTCACTTTTCTCCTTTCTTTCACCTTTTTCTTCCCTTTCTCTCCCTCCTCTTTCCGCGCCGACCAAGGGCTTTGCCCGCCCCCTGTGCGGAGGCAAAGCAGACTTTCATGGCATTTCGCGTTAAAAAACCGAAAACCGTTTTGTGGTTTTCGGTTTTTTATGTAATTTTGCGCCCGTATGGAAAGAACCGACCTTAAAGAAGAACAATTCGAACGGCTCGTCGAGGCGATTTTCCCCATCGTCGCCGAGTCCGGCCCATATCATACCACCATGGACGCCGTGGCCCGCAAGCTCTCCATGTCCAAGCGCACGCTATACGAAATATTCGGCAGCAAGGACGAGATGATCATCTCTGTGATGAGGCATATGAAGAAGACCCACAGCGAGGGCATCGACCGGATCATCCGCGCGTCGACGAACGTGATGGAGGCGATGGCCAACGTGCTCATATACCACCAGCAGATGATGAGCCGCCTGAGCGCCGACTTCTTCCGCGACATGGACGCACGCTATCACAACCTGCGCAAGGAATTCGAGTCCGACAACTGTAAATGGGAGGAATACATCTCGATTGCCGTGAAGCTCGGCAAGCAGCAAGGTGTGTTCCGCACCGACACCAACTACAAGGTGATGTTCACCCTCTTCCGCGTGCAGATGGAGTCTCTGAAGCGCATGGAGGAATTCTTCCCGCCGGGCATAACTCTGCTCGACGCCTACAACACGATCAGCATCAGCTTCCTGCGCAGCATCGCGACGGAGAAAGGCATGAAGACGCTCGACCAACTCACAAAGAAATTCAACATCAGAACCGATAATGATTTCCGCTAAGACATTTTTAATTGCAGCCGCGGCCCTGCTGACCGCGACATTTGCACCGGCCACGGCCGTTTCGGCCGAAACCGACACCCTGAGGCTTTCACGCGAGGAGTGCGTGGCCATCGGCCTTCAGGAGAGCCCGACCGTCAAGGTCGCCAACCTCGAAGTGAAGCGCATGGACTATTCTAAAAAGGAAGTCCTCGCCAATCTCTTCCCCACCATCGACTTCACAGGCGCCTACCAGCGCTCGATCGAGCTGCAGAGCATGCGCATGAGCATGGGCGGCCAGTCGCAGTCGATCAAGATGGGAACCGACAACAACTGGAACTTCGGCTTCTCGGCCGCCATGCCGCTCGTCAACGCATCGCTATGGAAGTCAATCAAACTGAGCGACATCCAGATTCTGCAGGCTCTCGAGGACTCGCGCGCCTCGCGCCTCGACCTTGTCGACAACATCAACAAGGCCTATTACGCCCTGCTGCTCGCCATCGATTCGCGCGAGGTCATCAGGCAGAACTATGACCTGGCTGTATTCAACGCCGGCATTTTCAAGAAGCAGTTCGAACAGGGAACGGCGTCGGAATACGACGTGCTGCGCAGCCAGGTGCAGGTGTCGAACGTCGAGCCCGAACTGCTGCAGGCCGACATATCGGTCAAGCAGTGCCAGCTCCAGCTCAAGGTGCTGATGGGAATTGACAATGAGGTCACCGTAATGCCCAACATCACTCTGAGCGACATGAAGCGCGAGATGTATGGCTACGCCCTCGAGGGCGATCGCTCGCTGGCCCGCAACACGACTCTGCGCTCGCTCGACCTCTCCAAAGACCTCGCCCGCCAGAACGTCAACCTGCAGAAGTTGGCCTGGATTCCGACGCTCGGAGCGCAGTTCAACATCAACTGGAACGCCATGAGCAACGGCAACGCCCTGAAACACCAGGAATTCAACCCTTACAGCAACGTGGCCCTGGCGCTCAACGTGCCCATATTCTCCGGCGGCAGCAAACTGCAGAAACTGCGCCAGGCACAGGTGCAGGTGGCCGAGATAGAGCTGCAGCGCGAGAACCTCGTCAACTCGCTCAACATGCAGGTGGACCTCGCCATCGACAACATCAACCGCCAGGTGAAGCAGATAGCTTCGAGCGAGCAGGGCATGAAGCAGGCCTCGAAAGCGCTTGAGATCATGCAGAAGAGTTTCGAGATCGGCGCCGCCACCTATCTTGACCTGCGCGACAGCGAGCTGGCCAACACCTCGGCCCAGCTGGCATATCTACAGTCGATCTACAACTATCTCGTCTCCACCACCGAACTCGACACACTGCTCGGACGCGAGGAGGCCCTCGGCATAACCACGACAACCAACCAAGCAAAATAACGACAGTCATGAATAAACCAACCGCATTAGCATTCTGCGCAGGCCTGCTCGCGCTCACGGCCTGCTCGGGCAAAGAAGAAAAGAAAGACGCCGCCAAGGAAGACAACATCCCCGTGGTGAAGGTCGAGTCGGTCAGCGCGCGCTCGGTCGACCAGCTCGGCACATACACCGCCACCGTCGAGGCCCAGATCATCAACAACATATCGGCCAACACCCCCAACCGCATCAAGCAGATACTCGTCGACGAGGGGCAGCGCGTCGGCGCCGGGCAGAGGGTTGCCGTGCTTGACGACGTCAACACGTTCAGCTACGAGACGCAGGTCAACAACGCCCGCGCAAACCTCAAGAACGTCGAGATCAATTACAACCGCGCCGTGGAGCTCTTCAAGATAGGCGGCGGCACGAAGCAGAACGTCGACGCCATGGAGATCCAGCTCATCAACGCGCGCAACGCACTCTCGCAGGCCGAGCGCGCCCTGCGCAACGCCCGCGAGAACACAGTGCTCACGTCGCCCATCTCAGGCGTCGTGACCGCACGCAACTATGACCCGGGAGACATGACGGGCAACCTTCCCATCGTCACCGTGGCCCGCGTCCAGCCCGTCAAGATCGTCATCAACGTCACCGAGAGCGAACTGCCCCGCGTGCGCAAAGGCATGCCGGCCGCCATCAAGTTCGACACTTACGGCGACGAGCAGTTCAACGGCACCGTGACCACCGTCATGCCCACCGTCGACCCGCAGAGCCGCACGTTCGGCGTCGAGATCACTCTGCCCAACGCCGACAGCCGCGTGCTGCCCGGCATGTTCGGCCGCGTGACGCTCAACCTCGGCACGGCCAACCGCGTCGTCGTGCCCGACAAGGCGGTCGTCAAGCAGCAGGGCTCAGGCAACCAGTATGTCTACGTGCTCCGTCCCGACGGAACGGTGTCGTACAACCAGGTGCAGCTCGGCCAGCGCCTCGGCGACGAATACGAACTCCTGTCGGGCGTCGAGTCCGGCTCGCAGGTGGTTATAAACGGTCAGTCCAAACTCGCCGACGGCGTTAAAGTCAAGGTTACGAAATGAGTCTATACGGATCAGCGGTAAAACGCCCCATCACCACGTTGCTATGCTTCGTGACGGTGATAATACTTGGACTCTTCTCTCTGTCCAAGCTCCCGATCGACCTCTACCCCGACATCGACACCAACACCATCATGGTGATCACGATGTATCCTGGCGCGAGCGCCAAGGATATCGAGCAGAACGTGACCAAGCCGCTTGAGAACACGCTCAACTCTGTCGAGCACCTCAAGCACATCACGTCGACCTCGCGCGAGAACACGTCGGTCATCACCCTTGAGTTCGAATACGGATATGATATCAACGTGCTGACCAACGACGTCCGCGACAAACTCGACATGGTGGAGTCGATGCTCCCCGACGACGTCGAGAACCCCATCATCTTCAAGTTCTCGACCGACATGATCCCCATATGCCTCCTCTCTGTCGAGGCCAAGGAGAGTATGCCGGGTCTCTACAAAATCCTCGACGAGAACGTCGCCAACCCTCTGGCCCGTGTCGACGGCGTGGGTTCGGTCTCCATCTCGGGCGCCCCGAAACGCGAGGTGCACGTCTACATCGACCCGAACCGTCTCGAGGCCTATAACCTCTCGGTCGAGCAGGTCTCGAACGTGATCAGCGCCGAGAACCGCAACGTGCCGGGAGGATCGTTCGACATCGGCTCGAACACGTACGCGCTGCGCGTGCAGGGAGAGTTCGACTCGACGACTCAGCTCAAGGACATACCCGTGGGCAGCTTCGGCGGCAAGATAGTGTATCTCAAGGATGTGGCCCGCATCGAGGACACTCTTGAGGAGCGCACCCAGCAGACCTACAACAACGGCGAGGAGGGCGCGATGATCGTCATCCAGAAACAGTCGGGCGCGAACTCGGTCGAGATTTCCGACAAGGTCATGTCGATGCTTCCGCAGCTGCAGAAGAACCTCCCCTCCGACGTCAAGATCGGCGTCATCGTCGACACATCTGACAACATCCGCAACACGATCGCATCGCTGGTGGAGACTGTGCTCTACGCCCTGCTCTTCGTGATGATAGTGGTGTTCCTCTTCCTCGGACGCTGGCGCGCCACGATGATCATCGTCATCACGATCCCTGTGTCGCTCATCGCGTCGTTCATCTATCTATACGCCACAGGCAACACGCTCAACATCATCTCGCTCTCGGCCCTCTCGATCTCAATCGGTATGGTGGTCGACGACGCGATCGTGGTGCTCGAGAACGTCACGACCCATATCGAACGCGGCGCCGACCCGAAACAGGCCGCCGTGCACGGCACGAACGAGGTGGCCATATCCGTTATCGCGTCCACGCTGACGCTTATCGCCGTGTTCTTCCCGCTCACTCTCGTCACGGGCATGACGGGTGTCCTCTTCCGCCAGCTCGGCTGGATGGTGACCATCATGATGATCATCTCGACAACCTGCGCCCTCTCGCTCACCCCGATGCTCTGCAGCCAGTGGCTCCGCCTGCGCAAGCAGGACCAGGGCAAGGCGAAGAATAAGACATGGTTCACGCCGGTGGAGCGCGCGCTCGACCGCTTCGACAACGCCTACGCCGGACTCCTGCATAAGGTGGTCGGACACCGCACGGTGACAATCCTAATCTGTCTCGGCATCTTCGTCGGCTCCATCTTCCTGATGAAGGGCGTCGGCACGGAGTTCATCCCGACGCAGGACAACGCTCGTATCGGCGTGAAACTCGAGCTTCCCATAGGCTCGCGCGTGGAATACGCCGAAGAGGTGACGTCGCGTCTCGACTCGCTGTGGCGTGCCAAATATCCCGAGATAATGATCTCCAACTACACCGTGGGCCCCGCCGGATCGGACAATACGTTCGCCTCGCTGAGCGACAACGGCGCACACATCATCTCGATGAACATACGCCTCAAGAGCTCGACCGAACGCGACAAGGGCATCGTGCAGATCGCCAACGAGATGCGCGCCGACATCGACCGTGAGTTCCCCGACTTCAAGAAGGCCCAGGTCATGGTGGGCGGCGGCATGAGCGGAGGTATGGGCGGACAGGCCACCGTCGACTTCGAGATCTACGGCTATGACTTCGACGAGACCGACCGCGTGGCCCAGTCGCTCAAGCAGATTCTCGGCGGCATCAACGGCACGGCCGACATCACCATCTCACGTTCGGACTATCAGCCCGAATATCAGGTCGACTTCGACCGCGAGAAGCTCTCGATGTATGGCATCAGCCTGCAGACGGCGGCCTTCTACCTGCGCAACCGAATCAACGGCGCGACGGCTTCGCAGTTCCGCGAGGACGGCGAGGAATACGACATCAAGGTGATGTACGCTCCCGAGCACCGAACGCAGATATCCGATATCGAAAACATCATGATATACACATCGACAGGCCAGGGCGTGCGCCTCAAGGAACTCGGCACGGTGGTGGAGCGCTTCACGCCGCCCACCATCGAGCGAAAGGACCGCGAGCGCATCATCACGGTGTCGGCAGTCGTCGACGGCGTCCCAATGAGCCAGGTGGTCGCTGACGCCGAGGCTCAGATTGAGAACATGGATCTCCCGGCGGGAATCACAATCAGCCTCGCAGGTACTTACGAGGACCAGCAGGATTCGTTCTCCGACCTACTGATGCTCGGTCTGCTCATCATCATTCTCGTATACATCGTGATGGCCGCGCAGTTCGAGTCGTTCACCTACCCTGGCATCATCATGACCTCGCTGCTGTTCGCCTTCTCGGGAGTCTTCCTGATACTCTGGCTGACAGGCCACACTCTCAACGTGATGTCGATGATCGGAGCGATCATGCTGATCGGTATCGTGGTGAAGAACGGTATCGTGCTTATCGACTACATCACGCTCAACCGCGAGAGAGGCATGTCGATACGCCGGGCGGTGATCGACGGCGGTCGCTCGCGTCTGCGTCCTGTGGTGATGACGACGCTCACCACTATCCTCGGCATGGTGCCTATGGCCGTAGGCTCGGGCGAAGGCGCCGAGATGTGGCGCCCGATGGGTGTGGCCGTGATCGGCGGTCTGACATTCTCGACGATTCTTACGCTGCTCTTCGTGCCTGTGCTCTACTGCGTGTTCGCCGGCAACGGCATCAAGAACCAGCGCAAGAAAATCCACAAGCGACTCGACAATCTGAAAATGAAATCAAACGACTGACAATATGCAGGCAATATTCATAGCATACGATCTCGCACACCATGAAGAGGTGGTGGAAGTCCTCAACGCCTGCTCGTGCCGGGGATACACATCCTTCGGCACGGTGCAGGGCCGGGGCTCGAAGACCGGCGAGCCGCATCTCGGCACACACGCATGGCCTTCGCTGGCCTCGGCGATGCTGACGATGGTCGAGGACGACCGCGTCGACAAAGTACTCGAACGGCTCAAGGCCATTGATGACAACAAGCCCAGACTCGGACTGCGGGCCTTTGTCTGGCCAGTGACACGCAGCATCTGACCACACAGGCCCCATAACGGGAAGTTGGAGTCAGCCCCCCGCAGAGACGGAGATAAATTCAATCCCCGCCTTTCAAAATTTTAACTGATAAAATTTTGAAAGGCGGGGATTTTTTGCTAACTTTGTGGTGTAAAAGCGCACGTGGCGTAATTGGTAGCCGCGCCAGACTTAGGATCTGGTGTCTTGCGACGTGAAGGTTCGAGTCCTTTCGTGCGCACCGACGGGATGAAGAGAAAGTCTTCATCCCGTTTTTGCTTGCCCCGAATCATCCCGATTGTCCCAATCAATGCCGATTGTCGCGATCAATCTCGATTCGTCTTGATTAGTCCCGGTTCGTCCCGATTCGTCCCAATCAATCCCGATTCGCCCCCAATCAATCCCGATTCGCCCCCAATCAATCCCGATTCGCCCCCAACAAAGAAAACAGCCGAAGAACATGTCTCCGGCTGCTTCGCGATATGTGAAGTTTATGATAATTCGTCTGCTTACTTAAGAGCGTCCTTGACTGCATCGTTGGGCACCATCTCCTCGCGGAAGATATAAGCGCCTGTCTTGGGAGATTTCTCCATCACGATGATCTTGCTGTATGTACGGCCCTCACCCTTCTGGATAGAGGCCACGGTTTTCTTTGCCATGGGTCAGTGCTTATTTGATTTCTTTGTGGATGGTCATTTTCTTCAGGATCGGATTGTACTTCTTGAGTTCAAGACGACCTGTCGTGTTCTTGCGGTTCTTGGTGGTGATGTAACGCGACATACCGGGCATACCGCTTGCCTTATGTTCGGTGCACTCGAGGATAACCTGCACTCGATTGCCTTTAGCTTTCTTTGCCATATTTACCTGTGTTTTTTAGAGGGAAAGGACTCTGATATCTCTGATGTCGAGGTTACCGTCAGCCTCGGCTTTCTTGATGGCCGCGTTCAGACCGATCTTGTTGATCGTACGGAGCGCGCGGGCGGAAATGCGGAGCTCAATCCAGCAATCCTCCTCTACCCAATAAAACTTCTTTGTGTGCAAGTTTACCTCGAACTTGCGTTTGGTACGGCGCTTTGAGTGAGACACATTATTGCCCACGGCCGCTTTTTTGCCTGTGATCTGACAAACTTTAGACATGGCTGTTGTTTGGTTTCTATTTTGTTTGACTTCAGTGAGTTCCTGACGCCATCACAGTTCTCATATCGTCACTAAACGCATCATTTTCAGCGACTTTTAAGGATGTGTCACAAACCGGATACAAAATTACTGCTTTTTTCTCTAATTTCCAAATATTTCAACGATAAAATTCGATAGAGGCGCGTGCCGCTGCCTCTCAGCGCAGGCGACGGGGCCATACTGATCCTTCCGGCTTTGTGGGGGGCTCGGGGTTGAACAAAAGGATGCCGGTATCCGTTTATGATATATTACTTAAGTTTAAAATACTATGAGAATTAAAGACGAACTTGAATATGTTCCCGGACAGATTGTCAACAAGGTAATCGCCGGAAATGCTTCCGGGATGGTCATTCTGATGGCATTCGACAAGAATGCCGCTCTCGCGACCCATACGGCTCCGGCCGTAACCGTCGTACAGATTCTGGAGGGTGAATGTGCCTTTACAATTGATGGAGAGGAACGCATGATTCAGGCCGGCGATTATCTTGTGATGCAGCCGGGCACCCCCCACTCACTGAGAGCGCCCGAACGCTTCAAGATGCTGCTTACCAAGTTGAACGCCTAAAACCGACACTGCTTTATGAAAATGTTCTGTTACCAATGTCAGGAGACTGCCAAAGGGAAAGGATGCGAGCTGCAGGGCGTCTGCGGCAAAAAGCCCGAGACTTCCACCCGGATGGATCAGCTACTATACATCGTCAGAGGAATGGCCATAGCAAACCGCATCCTGCGGGAGAAAGGCGCCGCTGACCGAAGCGCATCACGCTTCATAATCGACGCGCTGTTCGCCACCATCACAAACGCCAATTTCGACAACGCGATGCTCGACGGGTTCATCGATAAGGGACTGGAGATGAAGAACGAGCTTATCGGCACTGCCAAAAAGCGCGGCATAGATCTGCCCTATATGCCCGAGGTGTCATATCATATCGCGAAAGAAAACTATGGCAGGCTTGAGGTCGTAGAGGCCGGAGGCTCTCTCGGCGAAGAGATATTCAGCGTGCTTCACGATAAGAACGAGGACATACGCGGTCTCAAACAGCTTGCGGTCTACGGATGCAAGGGCATGGCGGCATACGCCCGACACGCTCTCAACCTCGGATATGAGCAGGAGGATATATATGCCGTCATTGAAGACGCTCTGGCGGAAATCAGCCGCCCCGACATATCCGTCGATGAATTGTTCTCGCTTGTCCTCTCGGTCGGCGACGGCGGAGTCAAGGCCATGGCTCTGCTCGACAAGGCCAACACCTCGACATACGGCAATCCTGAAATCACAAGGGTCAATATCGGAGTCGGGAAGCGTCCGGGCATACTGATCAGCGGCCACGACCTGAAAGACCTTGAGGAGCTGCTGATACAGTCGGAGGGGAAAGGCATAGACATCTACACCCACTCCGAGATGCTTCCGGCGCAAAGCTATCCCTTCTTCAAGAAATTCCCACATTTCGCCGGCAATTACGGCAACGCATGGTGGAAACAGGTTGACGAATTCGAGACATTCAACGGAATGTTCCTGTTCACGTCCAACTGCATCGTGCCTCCCCGCCCCAAGACAACATACACCGACCGCGTCTATACCACTGGAGTTGTCGGCATGCCTGATACCCATCATATTCCCGAAGGGCCCGACGGAAATAAGGATTTCTCCGAGATTATCGAGAGGGCGCAGAAATGCCAGCCGCCCACGGAAATAGAGCATGGCGAGATTGTGGCAGGATTCGCCCACAATCAGGTTCTCGCACTCGCACCCAAGGTGATAGAGCTTGTGAAGTCAGGCAAGATCCGGAAATTCGTGGTCATGGCCGGATGCGACGGACGTTTCCCCTCACGCGGCTATTACACAGAGTTTGCCGAAAAGCTACCGAAGGATTGCGTTATCCTCACCGCCGGATGTGCCAAGTATCGCTACAACAAGCTGCCTTTGGGCGACATCGAAGGTGTACCCCGCGTTCTTGACGCCGGACAGTGCAATGACTCCTATTCCCTCGTGGTCATAGCTCTGGCGCTCAAAGACGCGCTCGGGCTGGAAAGCGTCAACGACCTGCCGATTGTATATAATATCGCATGGTATGAGCAGAAGGCTGTAATCGTGCTCCTGGCTCTTCTGAGTCTTGGAGTAAAGAACATCCACACAGGCCCCACGCTGCCGGCCTACTTCACCCCCGACATTCTGAGAGTGCTCCGTGAAAAAATCAATATCGGCACAATATCTACTGTAGATGACGACATTGCGAATCTGATAGACAAATAGACTATCATGGCTTCTGGAGTAAAAGACGATTGATTGACATATGCAATGTCGGCTTTGACACGCTATAATTAAGTCCGGCTCTTACCTCGCGGTGAGAGCCAGATTTATACATATTTAGGGAGTCCGCATAGATTTCCTTGCATCAATGAAGCGACGATGTTGGCGTTCACGACTCTACATTGGCGAAACGCCAATCCAGAGACGATAGCCGCACGTCAACCAGGACAGAAAGCCTCGACAAACTTCTCAACGAGAATCTCGACAAGTTCAAGAAGCCATTTCGACAAATCCGCAACAGCCTGCGAAAACTCAAAGACCATGTGTTCCACTTTCTTAAAGACCCGCGGGTGCCGTCACACAACAATGCCTCGGAAGGAGGCATAAGAATCCTGAAAGTGAAACAGAAACGGAGCGGCTTCATCCGAAGCCAGACCGGAGCGGAAGACTTCATGGCAATCCACTCGGCTGCCGACACCGCCAAGAAGAACGATTTCTCCCGCTGGGATGCCGTTTTAGCGTTGGTCTGACAGACCGACCAAATCTGTGTGTCCGTGCTATAGGTGAGTAGTTCCAACTTATAAACCAAACGTTAAAATACGTTAAATCACAACACCATGATAGAAAAAATAGCAAAACAACTGTTGCAATTTATAAAAAATAATTAATTTTGTCGGGTCTTAAATCTATAATATAATTTAAGAAACTGTACACACAGCCCAAACCAATCTATGGCAACATAGAGGATATTATTAAGTAGGTGGTCAGATTAAACGCATACCAGATGCGCAGCTGTTTTGGAGCCGATTTGGCTCTTGAACGAAGGAGTGATGCGGGCATCACGACTGAGAGAAAGAGCCAAAGCGGCCCAAAACAGCAAGCAGATGGTGTGCGAGTTATCAACAAATATTTTCCTATCGTTTTAATCTGACCACCTACTTAACATTAAATGCATAGTACATGACATTTTTAGGTGTGTTTATTGGACTCAATTTTAACATTTGCCCAAAACTCGTGAAGCAGGTTGGCATATCCGTATCGGAAAATGCTGATACGCTGAACAAGACTTTCCTTCTTAAGTGGGATAGGCAATGACTCGATTTTTATCAGCCCTTCGATGAAGGCAGCGGCGAATGCAATCATGAGCAGCACAAGCATATTCTCTAAACGGGTCTTGTTCAGATGGGTCTCCTCCATATTGAATCCTGCAGACTTCAGTCCACGGAAAGCGGTCTCGAGAGTCCAGCGTCTGCGGTACAGGGCCTCGGTATAGTCGCATTACAGCGGTGAGGCCAGAATGATAAGAGATTCCTCTCCCCCCGACCCATACGGCGTGTGGCGTATATGCGGACTCTTGTATTCTTGCGCATCAGCCACACATCACGCAGGTGTAATCGGTAAATTTGCATCCACAAAAATTATCGTCATTTCCTTGATTCTCGTCAGTGTCTTTCTCCCTTATCCCTATTCCGACGGCCAGACTATACTTCAACGGTTGTTAACCTGACACAGCGATTTCGCGGGCAAAGCGGGCCGTCCATTCGGAGGAGGTGGCGTTGGGGGGAAGGACGACGAGGCCGTCGCGGAGGGCGGGGGTTCGCAACAGGGCGGCGTATTTGCCCATGCTGCCTTGACTCGTGACATGATGACGGCAGCGGGACATCAATATCAAGTCGCACCAGCCCCGATCGGATCCATTCACATCCACAACTGTCACCTCTCCATCTCCAAGCAACGGCACTACATGACTCCGGCACCAGTCGGGCTCGTCGGAAAATAAGAAGAAACGCACGTCTGGATTTTCAGCCCTTACCGCCGCCGTCGCAGCCTTGAAATATTCTGCTGTCGCAGGCTCTCCGTATGCTTTCTCGTATCGCGCCAGATCACCCCGCCGGATATGTACGGCGCACGAATCTGCATTGCGCGTGGCCGCATCGATAGCCGACAGCACGACGAGATTGTCTTCCGGCAAAACGGATGTATCAACGACGAATGTCTCGTCGAAAAGCTTGCAGTACATATCGTCGGAGTCGCGGAAATAGCCGTCGAAAAATACCGGCACCGACACTTGCTGCCAGTCGGTCTTGGCCGCCGTATCGTAATAATCGTTACGCCTGTAGAAAGCCTTTGTATACAGCCAGCGGATGAGGCCGGTGTTGTCGATGGGAAAATCAAGATCAGGGAATGCCTTGAGAATATCGAAGTTGCGGCAGAAACGGCCGTCGTTGTCCATGCCCGCGTCGCGATACCATGTTGTGTCGAACCGCACCTCATGGCCGCGCCGCGCCAGTATCCGCCCCACCAGATAGAAATGCATCTGCGAGCATATACCGCCGTCGACCTTAACATACGACCTGCGGGGCAACATACGCATGTCGACAAGAAGACGCCCCACGGCCGACGCGCAACGTTTCAAAGAAGTCTTGACGATACCGGCCACAGAATCAGTCGTCGTTGATTTCCTCCTGCTCGACATAGTTGTTGCGCAGAAGCTTGATGAGCATCACCATCACGTGGTTGGTCGCGCTCTCGATCACCGACTTGCGGTCGCCCTTGAACTGCTTGAGCTCGGTGACGAACTTGCCGCCGTATCCCGCGGCCATCCACACCGTGCCGACAGGCTTGAACTTCGAGCCACCGTCGGGGCCGGCGATTCCCGAGGTCGCCATCGCGCAGTCGGAATGCATCAGGGCCGAGACACCGCGGGCCATCTGCTCCACCACCTGTCGGCTCACAGCCCCGTACCGGCCAAGGTCATTGCGCGAGACGTCGAGAACAGCGGCCTTGACGTCATTGCTGTAGCTGACCACGCTGCCGAGGAAATAGGCCGACGAACCCGGATTCTCCGTTATCTTATGCGCGATGTTGCCGCCCGTGCAGCTTTCGGCGCACGAGACGGTGAGCTCGCGCTCGGCCAGAAGATCGCCGAGCACCTGCGACACGCTCTTGTCGGAGGTCGTCACTATCTCCTCGCTGAAGAGGTCTTTGAGATTCTGATGATATTTGTTCATCCTGAACCGCAGAAGCTCCACGCCGCTGTCGACGCCGGTCAGAGTGATCCGGGTCACGAGATTGTCGGTGTCGATTGATATCTTGACGAAGTCGGGAAGCTGCGACTCGAAATGCTTCATGAGACTACGCAGCTCTTCTTTCGTATATCCGTAGATTACGACGTGTCTGCTCTCTTTGGCGGGTTTGTTGGCGGTCTCCTTGGCGGAGGATTTCTTATCGTTGGCCATGTCGATGGTGTGTTTGTGTGCTTTTATATGCTGACTCTCGCGAACGGGGCCGAGCCGAGGTCGCCGAATTCCTTGCGCTTGAACTTGAAATAACCCGCCATGGCCACCATCGCGGCGTTGTCGGTGGTGAACTTGCGAGCCGGTATCCAGGCTCTGACTCCGGCCTCGTCGCAGAAGTCGGCGACAGCCTTGCGGAATCCCGAATTAGCCGACACTCCCCCGCCGATGGCCACATGGCGCACACCCGTCTGCCTTACAGCGGGACGGAGCTTGTCGAGCAGAATCTCTATGATGGTGTGCTGGAGCGAGGCGGCGAGGTCAGCCATATTGTTCTCCACAAACTGCGGATCCTCTCTGACGGCGTCGCGCAGCGTGTAGAGGAACGAGGTCTTGAGCCCGCTGAACGAATAATCGAGTCCTGCGATATGAGGTTTGCTGAACCGGAACCGCGTCTGGTCGCCCGACTCCGCGAGACGGTCGATATGCGGGCCGCCGGGATAAGGAAGCCCCATCACCTTGGCGCACTTGTCGAACGCCTCGCCCGCCGCGTCATCGATGGTCTGGCCCAGAATCTCCATATCGAAGGGCGACTTGACAAGGACTATCTGCGAGTTGCCTCCCGACACGAGAAGACAGATGAACGGGAACTCCGGCACCTCGTCGTCTTCCTTCTCGCGGATGAAATGCGAAAGGACATGCCCGTGGAGATGGTTGACGTCCACGAGCGGAATGTCGAGGCCTATGGCCATTCCCTTTGCGAACGACGTGCCGACATGAAGCGAGCCCAACAGCCCCGGACCGCGGGTGTAGGCTATCGCCGACAGATCTTCCTTGCCGACTCCCGCCTGCCGCAGAGCCTCCGAGACCACCGGGACTATGTTCTGCTGATGAACCCGCGACGCGAGCTCCGGCACGACACCTCCGTAGGCCTCATGCACCTTCTGGCTCGCGATGACGTTGCTCAACAGAAGGCCGTCGCGTATCACGGCCGCCGACGTGTCGTCGCACGATGATTCTATGCCAAGTATCAGGTCACTCATTGTCGAATTCTCTTTTTTGTCTTCTTTTACACTACAAAGTTAGTTATTTCGCGTCTAATAATGAAAGATTTTTCGAATTTTTGAGTAATTTTGCATTAAAATTCGAGGAACGTTTTCTCCGCATGGCGTTTCCCGCATATCAAACATTCGACTCAGAAAGCAAGTGTCCGCCACAAGGTCAGTATATAAGATATTGAGAAGCATACTGTTCACCGCCGTCCTGGTGGTGATTGGCCTCTTCGCGGCTCTATACATAGCCCTCTCGGTGCCCTCGGTCCAGGACTCGTTGCGCAAAACGGCCGAGAGCGAACTCTCCTCGCTGCTGGGCGGCAGGGTGACCATCAGCGGCGTCGACATCATGCCCTTCAACGAAGTCAGACTTCACGGCGTCTCGATATATGCCCCCGACGGCAAACGCTGCATCTCGGCCGGACGAATCGGCGCCGGGGTCAGCATCTGGAAACTCGTGTCGAGGGGCGAGCTTGAATTCACGTATGCCGAGTTGATATCGCTGAACGCTACGCTGACCCAGGCCACGGAAGGAGGCCCGCTCAACATCGACTTCATCATCAAGGCTCTCCAGCCCAAGAAGAAGAAACAGCCCTCGAGTCTCAGGATCGCGCTCCGCAACATCGTGGTGCGCAAGTCAAGAGTCTCTTTCGACCGCCTGTACCGTCCCAGCCGGGAGACTCCCGGCAAATTCGACCCGAATCATATTGAGCTCTCTGATTTCAGAGCCGACGTCGCCATCCCGCTCATAGAGGGCGACCGTTTCGTCATAGACCTGCGACGTCTCGCCTTCGAGGAGCGCTCGGGTCTCTCGGTCGGAAGCCTCTCGGCAATCGCCGACATCTCGCCGCGCGACATATCGCTCCAGAATTTCAGGCTGCGGCTCGACGAGTCAGTGATAACAATCTCCGACCAGTCGGTCTCTATGCACGGATACAACGACATCATCGCCCAGCTAAAGAATGGCGACAGATATCTGAGCGTCGTCGCCGACCCGTTGGTGCCGTCTGAACTCAGCGCGTTCCTGCCCGCGCTCGGGGAGTTCGGCAATCCCTGCTCGCTGACTCTCGACGTGTCGGGCAATCTATCCTCATTGACCGTCAACACACTCGACATCGAGAACGCTCCGCGTTCGCTCAAGCTTAACCTATCCGGCTCTGTCGCCGACGTCACCACGCCCCGAGCGATGCACGGCGAACTCGAGCGTCTTTCGCTCGACGCCGACAACGAGCTCATGCGCAAGGTCGTGGCGCTCTTCCACGAACCCGACGACAAGCAGCTCGCAATGCTCACCGCCGCCGGAGACCTCTCCTTGGCCTGTGCCGGAAATTTCGACCTCTCGGAGAAGTCGGCGGCGCTCACCGCCGAACTCGGATCGGCCGCCTTGGACGTCGCCGCCAAGGGTGCGGTCAACTGGGGCGGAGCCATGCAGCTCGACGCCACATTCTCGCTTATGTCGGAGGGCCTCGACCTGTCGGCGTTCGCGTCCGACCCGCGGCTGGGTCGCGCCGACATGCGCGCCGAAGGCGACCTGAAACTCCGAGGCCGCGACTTAGACGGCAACATCAAGGGCGTCATCCCGTCGCTGGAGTTCAACGCAACGAGATTCTCCGACATAACTTTCGAGGCCCACAAAGCCGGACAGGACATCGCCGCCCTCCTCGATATCGTCGACGCGACAGTGTCGATGAAGGCCGACGCCAAATGCAGACTGGCCGGCGCGCTCTCCCAATGGAATCTCGACGCCGATATAGCCCATCTATATCCCGCCGTGTTCGGCGTCAAGGGTTTCAAGCCCGGAGACGCAGTCTCGGGCAAAATAGGGATAGCCGCAGCCGGAAACGACATCGACAATCTGACAGGCGACGTCAGCCTCCGCGACTTATTCTATGACGCGGCCCGCGACCTGCGCATCGACCGACTCGACATCTCGGCGGCGATCGACGGCGACAACCGGACATACACTGTGAATTCCGATTTCCTCGACGCCTCGCTGCAGGGATCTCTCGCGCCTCACGACGCATACGTCACTGCCCGAAACCTGGTGGCCGAGCTGGTGCCGGCGTTCGTCTCGCCGGCGCACGTCGCGAAGACACCCAAGGGCGAGGCCCGCCTCATGGCGACGATACAGCCCGACGACGACCTGTATACGATATTGAAGGCACCCGTAAGACCCGGTACAGCCATAACGATCGACGCCGCAATCTCGGCCGAATCCCCGACTCTCGACCTCTCTGTCAACGCCCCCTATCTCATCAAAGGACGCGACAAACTCATCAGGCAGACACTCCTGACGGCCAGACTGTCGCAAGGTGCCCCGACCTCTCTGAAGGCCGGCACGGTCTTCCCCGTCAAGAACGACTATGCCGGCATCAATCTCGATGTCACGGCATCGGCCTGCCATGCCGACGCGCGACTCTCCTGGCAGGCGGTCAACGTCCCGTCGAACAAGGGAGAGATCGGCATCACCTCCGACTTCGTCCGAAACCAGCTCGACAGGTCGCTTGAGGTGAACGCCACGATAGCAAGCTCGACTTTCACGCTCAACGGCGCCGACTGGCAGATATCCCCAGCCTCCGTCAGGTACGCCGGCAAGTCGCTGCTCGTCGACAATCTCCGCATCTCCCACGGCCCGCAGTATGTTGACATACGCGGCGCAGCATCGGCCGATCCGCTCGACATGCTCACCGCCGACCTGGCCGGCATAGACCTCGAATATATATTCAACGTCCTCAACATCAACTATGTGGATTTCGGCGGGACGGCAACAGGCCGCGCCTACGCCTCCAGCCTTTTCACCCGCAACCCCGTGGCTCGCACAGACGGCCTGCACGTCAAGGACCTGGCTTACTGCGGATGCGTGCTCGGAGACGCCGAACTCGAAGGCCACTGGGACAACGAGCGCAAGATGATCGCCATCAACGCCGACATCACCTCGGGCGAGGACGCCGGCGCCGAAGTCCGCGGAGGCGTGTTCCTGACACGCGACTCGCTGTCGTTCGATTTCAACGCCCGCAAGATTGACATCGCCTTCCTGCATCCTTTCGTGAGCGGCTTCACATCGAGCATGAAAGGGAGGGCGTCGGGACACGTCAAGCTGTTCGGGACATTCTCCGACCTCGACCTCGACGGCAGGGTCTTCGCCGACACCGTGACGATGAAGATCGACCAGACCAACGTAAGCTACTCGGGCTCGGACTCGCTGATATTCACACACGGCCGGATCTCGATACCCGGAATGCGCCTCTACGACCGCTACGGCAACAGCTGCAGGTTCCACGGCGAGGTGACACACAACTATCTGCACGACCCGAGTTTCAGATTCTACGCCACCGACATCCGCAAGATGCTCGTATACGACACCGGACCGAAGATGAACCCGCAGTGGTACGGCAAGGTGTTCGCCTCCGGCACCGCGACACTCAGGGGCGTCCCGGGGCTCATCACTATCGACATGAACATGGCGACCGAAGACAAGTCGGAGTTCACCATCGTGCTCGACGAGACTCAGACAGCCGTCGACTACGCTTTCCTTACATTCTCCGACCGCCGGCGCGAGGAGCTCCAGACCACTGAGGAAATCGACATCGAGGAGTCGCTTGAGCTCAAGCTGCGCAAGAACAATGTCGTCGCAGTCAAGGAGCGGCCCGACCTCTTCACGCTCAATCTCGCCCTCGACATCTCCAACGGCACGAAACTCGTGATCGTGATGGACCCGCAGGCCGGCGACAAAATCACCGCCTACGGCACCGGCGCCATGCAGATGGGCTACAACAGCGACGAAGACGAATTCTCGATCTACGGCAAATACACCCTGACCCGCGGCAACTACAATTTCAGCCTGCAGGATCTGATTCTCAAGAATTTCCAGATCCGCGAGGGCAGCAGCATATCGTTCAACGGCGACCCGCTGGCCGGAATGCTCGACATCACCGCCGCCTACCGCGTCAACGCCAACCTCGCCGACCTCGACCGAAGTTTCCAGTCGGACCCCGACCTGAACCGCACGAGCGTGCCGGTAGACGCGCTGCTGAAGGTGACGGGCGACATCCACGCGCCGGAAATCAACTTCGACCTCACGCTGCCCACCGTGACATCAGACGTGGAGCGAAAGATGAGGAGCATCATCTCGACCGAGGACATGATGAACCGGCAGGTCATCTATCTGCTTGCCCTCAACAGGTTCTATTCCCCCGAATACACGGGCGGCGAGCAGGGAGGCGAATGGGCATCGGTGGCCTCGTCGACAATCTCGTCGCAGATCCAGAACATCATCGGATCGCTCACCGACAAGTTCTCGCTCTCGCCGTCGTTCAAATCAGAGAAAGACGACCTCTCTGACATGGAGGTAGACGTGGCCCTGTCGTCGAGCCTCTTCGACAACCGCCTGCTCATCAACGGCAATCTCGGCTACCGCGACAAGAGCACGTCGCAGACTACGTTCATAGGAGATTTCGACATAGAATACCTGCTGAGCCGCGACGGCAAGCTGCGGCTCAAGGCATACAATCATTTCAACGACGCTTCTTATTATCTCAAGTCCGCGCTCACCACGCAGGGAATCGGGATAATATACCGCAAGGACTTCGACGACCCCTTCACCTTCATCAAGCGCATATTCAGACACAGAAAGAAGAAAACCGACACAACCGCCGACGGGGCCGATGAAAACCAGAACAACCCGTAGGGTCGCGGCATGCCGCGACCGACGAGTCCGACGAATCCAAAACAAGAAAGGAAAAACAAGTGAGACCACTCAATTTAAATATGGAAGGCATCCTCGACCGTCTGCACGTGTCGAGACACAACGAGACCGTGGGCGTCGCCTACAGCGGCGGCGGAGCGCGCGGATTCTCGCATATCGGGGTCATCATGGCAATGGAGAAATTCGGAATCCGCCCCGACATCATCTCGGGCGTGTCGGCGGGCTCGATCGCCGCCGTGCTATATGCCGCCGGCCTCTCCCCTCTCGAGATGCGGCAATGCTTCGCCGACGCAAACAAATTCGCCGATTTCCGAGAATGGACCGTGCCCAAGGACGGCATATTCAAACTCACGAAATTCGCGAAACTCCTCGAATCCTGGCTTCCGGTCAGCAACCTCGAGGAACTGTCGATTCCCACCGTGATATGCGCCACCAACCTCGACCGCGGCACGCAGGTCGGTTGGAGCAAGGGCGAGATTGTGCCGAGGGTCATCGCGTCGTGCAGCATCCCGATCGTGTTCTGCCCTGTCCGCATCAACGGCGAGCATTATGTCGACGGCGGCGTGCTCCACAACCTCCCCGCATGGGCTATCCGCGACTACTGCGACACGCTGTACGGTTCCAACTGCTCGCCGCTCAACAAGAACTACCAGTACAAGAGCTCGCTGCTCGACATCGCGCTGCGCAGCTACCACCTCACCACCAAATCGAACCTGGCGACCGACATACGCCTCTGCGACCACGTCATCACTCCCCGTGAACTCGCCAACCATAAGATCTTCGACCTCACATCGCTCGACCAGGCCATAAAGATCGGTTACGAGGCCACCTGCAGGCTGCTCGAGGCCATCAGAAGGAATTCATGAACAAAATATATTTCTAACCACCAAAAACCACAGGACAATTGGAAAAACTGATAATATACCAGGCATTCCCGCGCATCTTCACCAACACCAACGACAGCTGCGTGCCGTCGGGCACCTACGAGCAGAACGGCTCGGGCAAGCTGCGCGACCTGACCCTGAAGCTGCTGCGTTCGCTCAAGGACATGGGCGTCAACACCATATGGCTCACCGGCATCATCGAGATGGCCACCAAGACGGCGTTCGACGACGGCCGCATACCGGCCGACAACCCCAACGTGGTCAAAGGCGAGGCGGGCTCGCCCTACGCCATCAAGGACTATTATGACGTCGCCCCGTCGCTGGCCACAGAGACGGGCCGGAGGATGAAGGAATTCGAGGCGACCGTCAGACGCGTCCACTCGGCCGGGCTGAAGCTCATCATCGACTTCGTGCCCAACCACACGGCGCGCGTCTATCATTCCGACAGCGCGCCCGTCGGAATCGAGGACTTCGGAGCCGGCGACGACATCTCGAAATTCTTCGCCCGCGACAACAACTATTATTACATCACCAACCAGAGGTTCGCGCCGTCGTTCGACATCGCGCACCCCGGCACCCAGCCCTATGTGGAATTCCCCGCCAAGGCCACCGGCAACGACTGCTTCACAGCATTCTGCGGCGAGACCGACTGGTACGAGACCGTGAAGCTCAACTACGGCTGGGACCCCGGCGACTGGAGCACGCATTACGACCCCGTGCCCGACACCTGGCTCAAGATGCTGCACATACTTCGGTTCTGGGCCGCCAAGGGAGTCGACGGCTTCCGCTGTGACATGGTCTTCATGGTGCCGCGCGAATTCTGGCACTGGGCCATACCACAGGTCAAGAAAGACTATCCCGGCGTGATCTTCATCGGCGAGATATATGACGTCGACGCCTACAGGCCTTTCCTCGAATACTGCTGTTTCGACTACCTCTACGACAAGGTAAACCTCTACGACACGCTCAAGGGCATCGAATGCAACAACATGTCGGCCGCCCAGCTCTCGTCGTGCTGGCAGAGGGTGGACGGCATCGGGGACTTGATGCTCAACTTCCTCGAGAACCATGACGAGGTGCGTTTCGCCTCGCGCGAGTTCGCCGGCAATCCCGCCAAGGCCGTTCCGTTCCTCGTGGTGAGCGCGATGATCTCCAGAGGACCGTTCATGATCTATTACGGACAGGAGCTCGGCGAGATGGCGCTCGACAACGAGGGCTTCGCCGGCGACAACAACCGCTCTACGATATTCGACTACTGGAGCTACGACACGCTGCGCCGCTGGTATGATAACGGCCGGTGCTCGACGCGCCGTCTCACTCCCCACGAGAAGTGGCTCCGCTCGGTCTACTCGCGCGTGCTCAACCTCTGCAACAGTCTGGAGGCCGTGAGAGAGGGCAACTTCTTCGACCTGATGTATGTCAACTTGCGGAATCCTAAGTTCGACCCCCACCGCCAGTTCGCCTTCATACGCTACAGCGACAGCGAGGCATACCTCTTTGTGGTGAACTTCGACAGCAAGGCCGCCAACATAGGCGTCAACATCCCCGACCTCGCCTTCGGCATGGCCGGCATCAAGGAAGGCATCTTCCACACCACCGACATGCTCTGGGGCCTCGACCACACAGTGGACATCGCGAGGGGCAAGCCCGTGACCATGGAAGTGGGTGGATATGACGCCCTTATCCTCCCGCTTCAAAAAATTATTGCAAAAACATCGCGCAAATAACGCATAATATAAAATAAATTTTTAATTTTGTAATCGGAAACGGTCGGCACGCGGTGTCGGCGCGTCCGAAAAGGAAGCAAACTAATCAACATCATATAGGAATATGAACAGCAACCTTCCGCCGATCAAGGTTTTTGCAGGAGAGGCGTCGCTCTATCTGGGCGAAAGCATCTGCAAGGAACTCGGCATTGAACTGGGCAAAATGAAGAAAGAGCGTTTTGCCGACGGTGAGTTTGAAATGGGATTCGAGGAGTCGATCCGTGGCGCACAGGTATATCTGGTGCAGTCGACATTCAACTCCTGCGAGAATCTGATGGAACTTCTGCTTATGATCGACGCTGCCAAGCGTGCCTCGGCCGGCTCGATCATCGCCGTGGTGCCCTACTTCGGATGGGCGCGTCAGGACCGCAAGGACAAGCCACGCGTGTCGATCGCGGCCAAGCTCGTGGCAGACCTTCTCACGGCCGCCGGCATCACGCGTCTCATCACGATGGACCTCCACGCCGACCAGATCCAGGGATTCTTCGACGTCCCCGTCGACCACCTCTACGCCTCCTCGATCTTCATCCCCTACATCGAGAGCCTCAAGCTCAAGGACATGGTGATCGCATCGCCCGACGTCGGCGGCGCCAAGAGAGCCAACTCCTACGCGAAATATTTCGACGTGCCCCTCGTGCTCTGCCACAAGACGCGCGCCAAGGCCAACGTCATCGCCAGCATGACGGTGATCGGCGACGTGCAGGACAAGAACGTCATCCTCGTCGATGACATCGTCGACACTGCCGGTACAATCACCAAATCGGCCGACCTGCTGATCGCCAACGGCGCCAAGTCCGTGCGCGCGCTCTGCAGCCACGCCGTGATGAGCGACCCCGCCACAGACCGCGTCAAGGCGAGCGGCCTCACCGAAATCATTTTCACCAACTCGATTCCATACGAAAGGGAGAACGACAAGGCTACGGTGCTCCCGGTGGCACAGCTCTTCGCCGACACCATCCGCCGCATCCACAACAACCAGTCGATCTCCTCACAGTATCTTTTCAAATAATCACACATGACCTGCTGAATCGCGTTCAGCAACAATGAAGTTGTTTTCATGTGAGGGCTGCGGACATCGTGAGATATCCGCAGCTCGTTTTTCAAAACCATCCAATTGCGAACAACGTTTAAATTGAAGTAATCCCAAATCAGGCAATATGAAAGTACTAATATTCAACGGCAGCGCGCACATGCACGGCTGCACCGCGCGCGCCCTCGACGAAGTCGAGAAGACGCTGCATGAGAACGGCATCGAGACAGAACGCATCGAAATAGGAGTACCGGCGATAAGGGGATGCATCGGCTGCGGAACATGCCGGCAGAACAAGCGCTGCGTCTTCGACGACATAGTCAACGAGACGGCGCCCAAGATGGCCGAAGCCGACGGCATTGTGGTCGGCACTCCGGTCTATTACGCTCACGCCAACGGCCAGGTCCTCGCCTTTCTCGACCGCCTTTTCTACAGCACGGCCAGTGCGTTCGACGCTACGATGAAGGTCGGCGCGGCCGTGATATCGTCTCGCCGCGCCGGCTCGACATGCGCTCTCGACGAAATCAACAAGTATTTCACCATTCGCTCTATGCCTGTGGTGTCGAGCACGTACTGGAACGAAGTGCACGGCGGATGCGTCGACGACGTCGAGAAAGACCTCGAAGGCCTTCAGACGATGCGCAACCTCGCCCGCAACATGGCGTTCCTCATCAAGGCGATCGACGCGCAGAAGAAGCTCACGGGCGTTCCGGCCCAGGAACTCACCTACCGCACGAGTTTTGCCGACGGCAAGTGAGTCACAGAGCCTCGACCCGCTCCACCAGCCTCATGGTCGCAGCGTCCGGAGGCATCACGCCTTCGGGCGCCCTGATCTCGAGGCTCGACGGCCGCGGCGGATTGTCCTGCCATTCGCGGGCCTCCTCGGGCGTCAGATACTGCCGCTCGGTGACGTAGAACTCGTAATATGAATCGAGTTTGAACGGTTCTTTCGTCCCCGAGGCCCATTTGAGCATCTTCCCTCTGCACAGGGCCTTGATACCGAAAGTCGATCTCGACACGTTCTCGGCCGAAATCCCGTCGCCGGAGATGTCATTGAAGAGGTAGGTCGTTCCGAGTTCGGCGAAGTCGGTGGTCAGTCCGAAGAACTTCAGAAAATTGGGCGACCACACGTGGTCTTTCTTGTCGGCGAGCATGTCGATGTCGAGCGTATAGTCGTCGCCGACACGACGCCACTGCATCTGGGGCGAGTATTTGCCCGGAACTGTGACAGCACGGACGGAGCCGTCGAGTAGCGAGTCGGGCACGGCGATGCGCTCCCTGACTATATTCACCAGCTGCGACCATGTGAACGAGTCGTCGATCTCGTTGCTCACGCTGTCGAGCCCTTCGGAGTTGGTGAAGAGCGCGTAGTCGCGTCTGGCCAGAACGCGCGGAGACGTCCACCCCTTGAGTTTCTTCACCTTCTCGCGCGGAATCATGAAGTCGACAACTTTCTCACTGTAGAGCAGACTCGTGTCGCGCGTGGTCGCCATCGTCGAGTATTCCCTCATGTATCCGATGAGATGGAGCACGTTGCGGCTCTTGTTGTCGATCACGAGTTCGGGCAGGTCGTAACTTACGGGCCGCATCGTCACATCGGTCGTGGACGGCGTGGATATCACCGCGGGCTCGAAACCGACATATCTGATTGTCAGCGGGTAGAGCGACGCGGGGAAATCTGGGATGCTGCCGTCGTCGCCGCACACACCGGCTATCGACCCGTTGGCCGCGAATACCGACGCCCTCGCCAGAGGGTCGCCTGTCGGATCGGTCACCTTGACCGCGTGCGCCATCGCCGGGAGAAACGCCGCCGCGATAACAGATAGAAAGAAATGTCTCATCATCTATTGCTTTTTGTTACAAGGCGCAAAATTACAAATAAAAATTCGCAACAGCAAATCGATGTTGCGGCAAACGTATGAAAATCATATACAACCGGTTCATTCCTTTCGGCCGTAATTTCCTGGCCATCAACCTGTTCGGCATCCTCTTCGCCAAAGGCCCATGCGACAGCGTCACCATCAACCATGAGGAGATACATACGCGTCAGATGCGCGAGCTGCTTTATCTGCCGTTCTACGTGGCATATGTCGTCGAATGGCTGTTCCGGCTCGCTCAGTACCGTGATTTCATGAAGGCCTACGCCGCCATATCGTTCGAACGCGAGGCTTACGCCAACCAGCGCGACCTCGGTTACCTGCGCCGCCGACGCCCCTATTCATTCCTCAAATATCTCTGACGTGTCGCGGAAGTTTTGCCGATTGCGGAATATTTGCTAAATTTGCATTAAAATAGTTGTTACGTTACCGATGGATAAATCAGATCTCAGAATAGTCTTTTTCGGCACGCCCGAGTTCGCCGTGGCGAGTCTCGACCGCCTTGTCTCCGAGGGCTTCGACGTGGCCGCCGTCGTCACGATGCCCGACAAAATCGCCGGCCGCGGCCATAAGCTGCTCGAAAGCGACGTCAAGAAATATGCCGTAGCCAAAGGACTGCCCGTTCTCCAGCCCGAAAAACTGAAAAGCCCTGAATTCATTGACCAACTGCGGAATATCAACGCCGACCTCTTCATTGTGATAGCGTTCAGAATGCTCCCAGAGACTGTCTGGGCCATGCCGAGGCTCGGGACGTTCAACCTCCACGGCAGTCTGCTGCCCAAGTACCGCGGCGCCGCGCCCATCAACCGGGCCATAATGAACGGCGAAACCGAGACCGGCATCACGACCTTCTTCCTCAAGCACGAGATCGACACCGGCGACATGATCGAACAACGCTCCACACCGATCTCCGACGACGACAACGTCGGCACTGTCCATGACCGTCTTATGGAAATGGGCGCCGACATGGTGGTCAGCACCGTCAATTCCATTCTCGACGGCTCGTTATCAACCCGCCCGCAGCCGGAAGGGGAATTCATCGCAGCTCCCAAGATATTCAAGGAAGACTGCCGCATAGACTGGACCCGCGACGCCGTGACTGTCCACAACCAGGTGCGCGGCCTATCGCCTTATCCCGCCGCATTCACCACATTCGAGGACAAGGAGGGCAGACGTTTCGACGCCAAGATTTTCCTCACGGCCCTCACCGGCCGCGACGCCGGAAACTCCGTGCCAGGCGAAATCGTTATCGACGGGAAGAGGATGTATATCGGCGCCTCCGATTCTCAGGTCGAGATCCTGTCGCTGCAGCCGGCCGGCAAGAAGCGTATGGGCACATCGGCGTTCCTGCTCGGCTATCATCCTGTCAAAGCCTTGTAGTGATGGCCGATGAGATTGTGATGGATACGGCCGACGGCAATTGCCGCGAGCTTCTCGACGTCCTCATGGCCCAGGGCGTGTCGACGATTGTCCTCTCGCCCGGCAGCCGCAACACCCCTCTGCTTATCGGCGCCTCCGCTCGCGAGGGCCTTCGCAAATACATGATCAACGACGAGCGAACGGCGGCATTCACCGCTCTGGGCATATCACTCGCATCGCATAAGCCCGTCGCGATCGCATGCACCTCGGGGACAGCGCTCTACAACTACGCGCCCGCGGTCGCCGAGGCTTATTATCAGCGCATACCGCTCATCGTCATTACCGCCGACCGCCCGATGCAATGGATAGGCCAGGACGATTCGCAGACGCTGGTCCAGCCCGGAGCACTCGACAAGATAGTCAAGAAAAGCTTCGACATCCCGGCCCGGTCGGTGACTCCGCGACTCCCGGAAGGACGGCTGTTCGACGACGAACAGACATGGTATGTCAACCGGGTAGTCAACGAGGCCGTGCTGACAGCCACAACGGGCATTCCAGGCCCCGTGCATATCAACATCCAGCTCGACAACCCTCTGAATCGGACTGTCCCTTATAAGGAAGGCAATCCGCGGACGGTGAGTCATTATGAATCGGCCGGAACGCTCTCGCCGTCGCTTTGCGAGAAGACTGCCAAATATCTCAGGAATAAAAAGATATTGGTGGTGGCGGGGTTCATGCAGCCCGACCATAATCTAAACCGGGCTCTCGACGGGTTTCTTGAGACAAGTGGCGCGATGCTGATGGCCGAGACAATCTCCAACCTGCACATCGGGCGCCATGAGCGGGCCTTCGAGATCGACTCGGTGCTCCGTCTCATGCAAGGCTATCAGAAAGAACAGCTCAGACCCGACGTGATAATATCGATAGGCGGTTCTTTGGTCTCGCGCAAACTCAAGGAGTTCCTGCGCGACTGCACCGGAGCGGAACATTGGACTCTTGCCGACACTGCTCTGTCGGCCGACTGCTTCCAGAGACTCGACAGACATTTCGACTCGCCGCCAGCGGCTTTCTTCGGACGGATAGGCAGAGAAATGCGTCGATGGGAACAGGGCAGCGGCCACAGCTATCATGACACCTGGATGGCGGTCAAAGGATTATTGGCCGAATCGCAACCGACCGGAGTCCCGACGTGGTCCGAGCTCCTTGTCTTCGACCATATCCTCGACACCATGCCCGACCGCTGGAACCTTTTCCTCTCCAACGGCACGCCTGTAAGATACGCCCAGATCATGATGAAAAGTATGCCGCACGCATGCTACTGCAACCGTGGAGTCTCGGGCATCGACGGCACGAACGCCACGGCGTTCGGTGCATCGCTCGCCTACAAGGGCACGACGCTTCTGATCACCGGCGACATGTCGTTCTCCTACTGCCCCGAAATCCTCAATCTGGCGCGGCTCGGCGGCGACCTGCGCATCGTGGTGATCAACAACGCCGGCGGCGGAATCTTTCGCTTCATTGACACGACGCGCACTCTGCCCATGCGCGAGCGATATTTCTGCAGCGACCCGCAGCTGCCACTCCGCGCACTTGCCGAGGCATACGGCTGGCGTTATCTGCACGCCGGCTCAGACGAGGAACTCGCCGACGTCCTGCCCGTGCTATACACCTCTGCGCGCGTTCTGCTCGAAGTGACGGTCGACCCGCAGACAAGCGCGGACACCCTGCGCGACTATATGGCAAACAAACTCTAATACGCTTAAAACTACAAGAATATGTTCGACTGGAAAACAATCAAGGAATATGACGACATCCTCTTCGAGAAGTTCGAGGGAATCGCCAAGATAACAATCAACCGTCCGGAGGTATACAACGCCTTCCGCCCCAAAACCAATATGGAGATGCTCGACGCCTTCCGCTACTGTCGCGAAAGCCCGGAGATATGCGTGGTGGTGCTGACCGGCGCGGGCGACAAGGCTTTCTGCAGCGGCGGCGACCAGAACGTCAAGGGCGAGGGAGGATATGTCGGCGAGGACGGCGTGCCGCGCCTCAACGTGCTCGACCTGCATCAGATGATCCGCTCCATCCCCAAGCCCGTGATCGCAATGGTCAACGGATACTCCATCGGAGGCGGCAACGTGCTGCAGGTGATCTGCGACCTCTCTATCGCGTCCGAAAACGCACGGTTCGGGCAGACCGGTCCGAAGGTCGGCAGCTTCGACGGAGGATTCGGCGCCGGATACCTGGCCCGCTGCGTCGGTCAGAAAAAGGCCCGCGAGATCTGGTTCCTCTGCAAGCAGTACACCGCCCGCGAGGCTCTTGAGATGGGAATGGTCAACGAGGTCGTGCCCTTCGACAAGCTCGAGGAGACCACCGTGGAATGGTGCCGCACCATCATGAAGCGCTCGCCACTGGCCATCCGCATGATGAAGCGCGCTTTCAACGCCGAGCTCGACGGCCAGCACGGCATGATGCAGTTTGCCGGCGATGCCACGCTGCTCTATTACATGCTCGACGAGGCCCAGGAAGGCAAGAACGCGTTTCTCGAGAAGAGAGACCCCGATTTCGACAAGTATCCCAAGTTTCCCTGACACAGACAGATGCGCTTACAGTTCGCTCCATACGTCCTCCGGTTCAAGGAACCGGGAGGCACCTCGCGAGGGGTCATGACCGAGAAGATCACGTGTCTTCTCCGGATATTCGACGAGAAAGACCCCGCGCATTTCGGCATAGGCGAGGCCGGGATTTTCCCCGGACTCTCGCCCGAGGCTGACGACCGCTTCTTCTATAAGTTGATGGAGATGCAGAGTAACGTACGGCTCGGCCTCCCCACCGACCTTCTCAAATTTCCCTCGCTGCAATTCGGATTCGAACAGGCGATACGCGATTTCAGCGGCGGTTGCCACGGCATTTATTTCGAGTCCCCGTTCGTGCACGGCCAGAGCTCGATAGAGATCAACGGCCTCGTGTGGATGGGCGATTTCGACACGATGATAGAACGCATCGAGCAGAAGCTCCAGCAGGGTTTCCGCTGCATCAAGCTGAAAATCGGCGCCATCGACTGGCGACAGGAGGTCGACATGATCCGTTACATCCGCGACCGCTACGACCCTGAGCGTCTGGAGATAAGGGTTGATGCCAACGGCGGTTTCACAATGGACAACGCCATACCGCGCCTTAAACGCCTGGCTGATATGGGCGTGCATTCGATCGAGCAGCCCATCAAGGCCGGTAATCCGACGCTGATGCGTTTCCTATGCGACATCTCGCCACTCCCGATAGCTCTCGACGAGGAGCTTATCGGCAAGTTCACACGCGAGGATAAAGCCGAGACGCTCGACGCCATACGCCCGGCATACATCGTGCTCAAGCCTTCGCTCGTGGGCGGTTTCAGCGGTTCGCAGGAGTGGATAGACCTCGCCACGGAAAGAGGCATAGGCTGGTGGGTGACGTCGGCCCTCGAGTCGAACATCGGCCTCAACGCTCTGGCGCAATGGGTCGCGAGGCTGCATGTCTCTTTGCCCCAAGGTCTCGGAACGGGCGGCGTGTTCACCAACAACTTCACGACTCCGCTCTGTCTCGTAGGCGACCGTCTGCACTACGACACTGGCAAAAGTCTCGACAGGACGGAACTCGAGGCGGTAGACTGGAGAAGCGATGACTTATCCTGACTTCATCGGAGAGTTGCGTTCGGGCGCGGAATATATCGTATGCCACACGTCTGGTTCGACGGGAACACCCAAGGAGATACGGCTGCCACGACAGCAGGTGGCAGCCAGCGCGAGACGCACTCTCGAATTCTTCGGACTCTCTCGGCGGTCGCACCTGCACTCATGCATATCGCCCGACTTCATCGGAGGCAAGATGATGGCTGTCAGAGAGGAAGAGGTCGGTTGCTCGCTGTCGTGGGAGACTCCGAGCAATCGTCCGCTCGACGGCTACTCCGGACCGAAAATCGATCTTCTTGCGGTTGTGCCGTCGCAGATGATCCATATACTCGACCTGCATGACGCGGGCGGGCTGCCTCCTGTCGGCGACATAATAATAGGTGGCGCACCCATCTCGCCGGGACTCAGCCGCCGCATCGCCGCCAGCGGACTCCGCGCCTGGGAGACATACGGCATGACCGAGACGGCCTCGCACATAGCGCTGCGACGCGTCACTTTCCCGGCCTCTCCTTTCACCGCGCTCGATGGCGTCGAGGTCTCCGTCACTCCCGACTCGCGACTGAATATCCGCATCAAGGACTGGCAGGAACTCACTACCAACGATATTGCCCACATCTCGTCTCCGGGGCGGTTCGAGATACTCGGCCGCGCCGACAACGTGATAATCACGGGCGGCAAAAAGGTCCATCCCGAGACGGTCGAGGCCGTGGTCGAATCGACATTGGACGCCGAAGTCCTCGTCACCTCCGAACCTGACGAGAAGTGGGGGCAGCGCGTCGTGCTCGTCATCGACGACTCGCGGGGAGCACCGGTGCCCCGCGATACCCTCGAAATCATATCAGTCCTTAAAAAAGTGTTGCCGCCCGAATCTGTGCCCAAGGCAATCGTGTTCGGGCCTATTCCCAGAACCCCCAACGGAAAGAAGAAGCGTAAATAATCCCCTCCTTTCCCCCTGAATGGCTCAAATTGGCCCTTTTCAGGCCGGAATTGGCCATCAACGTAAAAATACGTAAAAAAAATTGCCGAATAATTCTTATGTTTAATAAATTTGTTGTAAATTTGTGTTATAAAACATAAAAAACCAAATTAAACCCTGGACTCCTGATATCATACTATCAGCACTAACGGTTCACTGATAGTTCTCAGAGTAGAGTTGCAACAGCGCAATGATTAAGAAGAGTACGCTTGAAAGGATTATCGGCGATGATTTGGCCGAGTTGTGGAATGCTCTCACGCAAGACGAAAAACGTGTCATTGCCGAGAACTTCCACTACGAACGTTATAAGAAGAACCAGATTATCTATGCGGAGTCTGAGACCCCGGAAAATCTTTATTGCCTTCTTGAGGGCAAGGTCAAGCTTTTCAAAAGCGGCATTGGCGACCGAGTCCAGATCCTGCGCCTTTACCGCCCCGTGCAGTATTTCGGTTACAGGGCATATTTCGCACGCGAGCCTTACGTCTCCTCTTCGGCCGCTTTCGAGCCTTCGGTGCTCGGCATCGTGCCGATGAAAATCGTGGAGGAAATCATTAGGAAAAACAACGACCTCGCGCTCTTCTTCATCCACGAGCTCTCGCGCAACCTCGGAGGCGCCGACACAAAAATCATTAACCTCACACAGAAGCATATACGTGGCCGCCTCGCTGAGTCGCTGCTTCTGCTCGCCGATAATTACGGCTATGAGTCGGACGGCTCGACTCTCAAGATATATATGAGCCGCGAAGACCTTGCCAACCTATCGAACATGACGACCTCGAACGCTATCCGCACCCTCACCTCTTTCGTGACCGAAAAACTGATTCTCGTCGACGGCCGCAGGATCCGTGTCGTCAACGAGCCTCAGCTGCGCAAGATATCCAAGTTCGGATAGGCATCCGAAATATACATATGACATTGGGGCCGCGCGAACATCGTTTCGCGCGGCTTCGTTATATCTGCATATGATGTGCATCGGTTTTTATCTAACTTTGCGGCGTGAACCAAAACTTTCATGATATGCACGACCATAAAGAACATACGGATCATTCCGGCAAAGAGTCCCTCTGCGCCTCGGGGCACTGCGGACATCATCATCACCACCACGCGGACGGTGGTCGGAAGCCTCTGCTCGGAGGCTTCGGGGCCGAAGCTCTGTCGCTCGTTCTCCTCATTGCCACGGTGCTGATTCCTTCAGACTTACCCTGGGTCAAGGTCGCGATGTTCGTTGTCGCCGTCCTTCCGGTGGGAATTCCCATCCTTCTCTCTACTTTCAGGGAATGGAGACATGGAGACGTATTCAACGAATTCACGCTGATGGTGATGGCGAGCATAGGAGCCTTTGTGCTCGGCGAATACGCCGAGGGCGTGGCTGTACTGCTGTTCTATTCCGTCGGCGAGAAACTCGAGGATGTCGTCTCGGGCGACGTCAAAGGACAGATCAGGCGCCTGCTCGGCAAGATGCCTCGCCGTGCCACGGTGATCGACGGCGACAGTCGCCGCGACATGAGGCCCGAAGATGTCAGGCCGGGCATGACGATTGCCGTCAAGCCTGGCGAGAGCGTGCCTCTCGACGGAACGTTGACGGGTTCGGGGCCCATCGACTTCAACACCGCCGCGATCACGGGTGAGAGTCTGCCGCGCACATTCAGCCCGGGGGCTGACATTAGCTCGGGCGTGATCCCCGTCGACCGCGAGGCCGTCATCAGGGTGACCCGCGAATACAGCGACAGCTCCATGACCCGCATCATGAAGATGATAGAGGACGCGTCGGCCCGCCGCGCACCGTCCGAAACGATACTGCGCAAGATTACCCGCTGGTACACGCCGGTGGTGTTCGGCGCAGCCCTGTTGCTGTTCTTCATCCCGATGCTCATTGGGCTCCTCGCTACGGGTTTTCACTTCGAATGGCAGGTGTGGCTGAACCGCTCTCTCGTTTTCCTTGTCTGCGCGTGCCCGTGCGCACTGATAGTCAGTCTGCCGCTCACATACTTTGCCTCAATAGGCATCGCGTCGCGCAAAGGCATTCTCTTCAAAGGGCATGACAGCCTTGACGCGCTGCGCACGGTCGACACGGTGCTTCTCGATAAGACGGGCACGGTGACTACCGGCAGGTTCCATGTCACCGACGTTCGGAGCTCAGGCAGCCTCGATGCAGACGGTCTGCTCGCCGCCGTCGCGGCCCTCGAGAACGAGAGCACACACCCTCTGGCCAAGGCGGTAGTTGCCGAATGCTCGCGCCGCAATCTATCCGCGGCCGAGGCCACAGACGTGAAAGCCGTTGACCACGGCATAACGGGAACTGTAGACGGCCATACCCTCGTGGCCGGAAGCATCAGGCTGATGCACGACATGGGCGTTGAGGTTCCCGACGGCATCACCGCGTCCGCCACAGCAATATACGTGGCCGAAGACGACAGGTTCGCCGGCATGATCTCGCTGTCGGATACGGTGAAGCCAGACGTTGCCGTGGCCGTCAGGGCACTTCATTCAGACGGCGTCAACACGGTGGGGATACTCTCGGGTGACACCGAAGGCACTGTCGAGTCGGCTGCTCGCGAGATCGGAGCCGACACATTCCGGGCGCGTCTGCTCCCGGAAGAGAAACAGAAGATAATAGCCGAGGAGCGCGCCCGCGGACATAAGGTGGCTTTCGCGGGCGACGGAGTCAACGACGCGCCGGCACTGGCCGCCGCCAATGTCGGCATCGCCATGGGAAACGTCGGCACCGACATCGCCATCGAATCGGCGCAGGTCGTCATTGCCGGCGACGATATCGCCAAAATCGACGAGGGAATACATATCTCAAGACGCGTGAGATACGTTATACTTGAAAACGTGATATTCGCGTTCGGTGTCAAGATCATCGTCATGATTCTCGGGGCGTTCGGCATCGCTTCGCTATGGGCGGCGGTATTCGCCGACACTGGCGTGACAGTGATCACGGTGCTGTGGACTCTTTACCGCTTGAAGATATGGCAATTGAAAAAGAAAGACTGAATACAATGCTGGAGGAGGCCGGAATACGGCCTTCTCCAGCGCGCGCCCTTACGCTCAAGGCTCTCGCCATGGCGGCAAGGCCGCTGTCGGCGCAGGAAATCGAGGAGCGGCTCGAGACCGTTGACCGCTCGTCAATCAGCCGCACGTTGGCCGTTTTCACCGACTCGCATCTGGTGCACGCGATCTCCGACGGGTCAGGCTCGATGAAATACGAGATTTGCAATGACAGTCACACAGAAGGCCGTCATAACGACGAGCACGCGCATTTCCATTGCCGCCGATGCGGCAAGACACTGTGCCTCTCGGGCATAAGCGTTCCCGTTCCCGAACTTCCCGAGGGATACCAGGCTGAGAATGCGACGTTCGTCATCTCCGGCCTTTGCCCCGGTTGCTCACGTCTGGAAAAGAGCTAAAGGCGTTTCACCTCGTCGACTCCCTTTATGGCCGTGATGTGCTGTATGATGGTCTGAAGCTCGTCGAACGAATGGACCGCGAACGATATCGTTATCGAGACAATCGAGTCGACGGTCTCGGTGTTGATGCTGTTGATGGCGAGATGCAGGCGGTTGGAGATGCAGTCCACGAGATCCACAAACAGATGATAGCGGTCCACGGCCCTAACGCCGATCGAGACAGGATAAAGCGTCTCGTCGGCATCGAAATCAACCGACACGATGCTGTCGCCATATTGTGAGGCGAGTCTCACGGCTATCGGGCAGTCGCGCTTGTGGAGAGTGATCGAACCGTCTTTCTCAATGAACCCGATCACCTCCTCGCCCGGTATCGGCGAGCATGATTCGCACAGATTGAACGGCCGCTTGGGGCGCGACGCAAGATAGTTCTTGATTGCCTTGCGGGCCTTATAGGTCACGACGGCGTCGAGCCAGTCAGGATTGGGATGACTGTCAGCGTCGGTGAATATCTCGACTATGTCGCCACGCCTCAACGGGGCCTTGATCGACGACAGGAAACCGTTGATGCGGGCATAACGCGCTTTCTCGCCAAGCGATGTGTGGATTTCATAGGCGAAGTCGAGCACCGTGGCTTTCTGCGGCAGTATCACCTCGCGACCCTTGGGTGTGAAGGTCATTATGTCGTCGTTATAGAACGACGACACCACGCTGTCGATAAAGTTGGTGCCTTTCTGCCCGTGGGTGGCGATGTCGCGCAGCACTCCCTTGAATTTCTCTATCCAGAGCGTCACGTTGTCTTCCGTCCTGTCGGCCACGCATCCGAGCTGTGAGTCGCGCACCATACGCTCGCTGCTGATATGCACCTCCTGCCAGCGGCCGAAGTCGGCGAGCAACTTGACGTGGAAACTCTGATAACCGTTCTCCTTCGGAGAGTCGATGTAGTTGGATATGCCGCCCGGCTTCTCCTTGAATCTGTCGGTGAGAACCGAATAGACCCGCAGGGCCATGTCTTTCTCCGACAGGCTTTCTGGAGTGCGGAACACTATCTCGGTGAAATGTCTGTATTTGAGATGGTTGAAATCATCGCCGTATTTGTGCATCTTGCGCCATATGCTGTATGGGCGCCTGTAGGTGATGCTGACCTCGACAGGTATGCCGGCCTGTTCGAGCGTGGCGCGTATCTCATCGGTGAAGATCTGCAGACGATGGCTCTGCGCCTCGCGGTCGCCGTTGATGAGGTCTTCGATCTCGGCATATTCATGCTGGCAGCGGAACCGGAAGCTGAGGTTCTCCAGTTCGGTCTTGACGTTGTAGAGGCCGAGGCGGTTGGCGAGAGGCGCGTAGAAATAATCGGTCTCACCGGCTATCTTCATCTGCTTGTCGGCGGGCATCGACGATAGTGTGCGCATGTTGTGCAGACGGTCGGACAGCTTGACGAGAAGTGCGCGTATGTCATACTGCACCGAATCAAGCATCTGCCGGTAGTTGTCGATCTGTTTGGACTCGACGTATTTCTCTTTCTTCTGTTTGGTGACGACACGCACGAGAAACTCTACATCCTCGCCGAATCTGTCGCGGATGTCGTCGATCGTGAATTTCGTATCCTCCACGACGTCGTGGAGGAAAGCGGCGATGACCGCATCGGTCTCGAGCATGAGTTCCTCGGCGGCGATATTGGCCACCGCTATCGGATGCAGGATGTAGGGTTCTCCCGTCTTGCGTTTCTGGGTCGAATGCGCGTCGCGCGCGAACTCGAACGCGGCGCGGATGCGCCCGAGCTCCTCTTCCGATACTCGCTGGGCCATGATGTCGAACACATGGCCGGCCTTCTGCTCTATGATGTGGTCGTAATTTGTCTGCATGGGTGCAAATTTGCACATTTTTTTTGAAATCTCCAAAAAAGTCGTCAACAATTAGCGCTACAACCACCTTCCGGACGCGAAAATCTTTCGGATTAAAGGGATTTAAGACGGAAAAAGGCCGGAAACGTATTTCCGGCCTCTGTGTCTCCTGACGGTCTGGTCTTACTTGTTCTCTTTCTTCTCGATTGCCTTGTGGACCTTGTGGACTTCCCTCATAAGGAGGAACGCGGCCGTCACTGCGGCTGCCTTGAGTGCGAGACCTGCGATCTTGAGGCCGAGATGAAGGGCCAGATTCTCATGATTGTGTTCTACGTTCATAGCATTTCAATAATTTTGGTAATTGTTTGATAATGGAACCTTACCGTTCCGATTGTTAAACGCCCGCAGACCTGAAACTGTTCGCCGCCGTTGATTATGATTTGCGTAAGTTGACGATATTTTGTAATTTTGCACCTATGAAACTTGGATTTGACAACGAGAAGTATCTGAAGATTCAATCAGAACACATCAAGGAGCGCATAGCGCATTTCGGAAACAAACTGTATCTCGAACTCGGCGGCAAGCTGTTCGACGATCACCATGCGAGCCGTGTCCTGCCCGGATTCGAGCCTGACAGCAAGCTCAGGATGCTCAGCCAGCTCAGCGACCGCGCCGAGATCGTGATAGTGATAAGCGCCAAGGATATCGAGAAGAACAAAGTGCGCAACGACCTCGGCATCACCTACGACATGGACGTTCTGCGCCTTCGTGAGGAATTCCAGAAACGAGGATTCCTGGTCGGTTCGGTCGTAATAACGCATTACAACGGCCAGAGCAGCGCCGACGCCTTCCGCGACAAACTGAACCGAATGGGCATCACTGCCTACTACCATTACACAATCGAGGGATACCCCAACAACGTGGCCCTGATAGACTCCGACGAAGGTTTCGGCCGCAACGACTATGTCGAGACGTCCCGCCCGCTCGTGATTGTGACAGCCCCGGGACCCGGAAGCGGCAAAATGGCCGTATGCCTCAGCCAGCTGTACAACGAGCACAAGCGTGGGATCGAAGCCGGATACGCCAAGTTCGAGACATTCCCCGTGTGGAACCTCCCGCTCAAGCATCCGGTCAACATCGCATACGAGGCGGCCACGGCCGATCTCAACGACGTCAACATGATCGACCCCTTCCATCTGGAGGCATATGGCAAGACAGCCATCAACTACAACCGAGACATCGAGATATTCCCGGTGCTCAACGCTCTCTTCGAAGGGATATACGGAAACAACCCGTACAAATCGCCCACCGACATGGGCGTAAACATGGTGGGATTCTGCATCAGCGACGACGAAGCTTGCTGTGACGCGTCACGAGACGAGATAGTGAGACGCTATTTCACGGCGCTCGACCGCTTCGCCCAGGGCGAGACATCCGACGCCGAGCTCAACAAGATAGCGCTTCTGTTCAATCAGGCGAAGATTGACGTCAACTACCGTCGGACTGTCGGCGAGGCACGCCGCAAGGCCCGCGAGACCGGAGTCCCCTGCTCGGCGATAGAACTCGCAGACGGAACGATAATAACGGGAAAGACCAGTAGCCTGCTCGGCCCGAGTGCCGCGCTGCTGCTCAACGCCACCAAATATCTCGCAGGCATAGAGGACGACACGAAGCTCATCCCGCAGAACATGATAACGCCGATCCAGAAGATGAAACTCGACTGGCTCCGCGGCCACAATCCCCGCCTGCACACCGACGAAGTGCTCGTGACGCTGGCAGTGCTGAGTCCGATCAACGAACTGTGCCGCCATGCGCTCGAGATGCTGCCCAAGCTCAAGGGATGCCAGGTGCACAGCACGGTAATGCTCGGCGAAGTCGACCACAAGATCTTCAAGAAGCTCGGCGTCGGCCTCACCTGCGACCCCGCCAAGAAACCCTGATCCCGCGCCCCTCTTCTACTTCCACTTCCACCCTCCCCTCCCCTCTCGGCTCAGCCTCGGCACAAAAATCAGGCAAAGCCCTTGCTCCGCGAGGGCTTCACGCGGAGCCAAGGGCTTTGCCCGCCTCCTGTGCCGAGGCGAAGCCGAGAGGAGAGAGGGAAAAAGGGAAAGGGGGAAAGGGAATAAGGGTGAGAAAGGAAGATTTAGGGCAAAAAAAAGGAGGGCGTCGCTGTGTCGCGACGCCCTCCGCTGTAAGGTGGCGATTA
>CAJTXU010000012.1 GCA_910584125.1 uncultured Muribaculaceae bacterium
CTATCGACCTGCTGGTCAAGACCTCCGGCTATATCTACGTCATGGAGCTGAAGGTCGCCGACCGCCGCCGCAAGAAAGAATGCGGTCTGTCACCCTCGGGAAGGATTGATTTCCTATGCGAGCCCACGGCCGAATATGGAGGTGATTCAATCGAAGATGCGGACGGTGATGATTCCGCCGAGGTTGAGCGCGTGCTCGACGAGGCGATGCGTCAGATAGAGGACCGCTGCTACGCCGGTGCGTTCGGTGCCGACGGACGCAAGGTCATCAAGATCGCCATCGTCTTCTCCGCCGCCCGTCACCGCCTCGCCACCGCGCAAATCTTCTAACTCCTACGTGCATAAACCTTAATTTTGTACAATGGCTATAGAGAAGGTGACCGGCATAGTGACCGATGTGGTGAAGCATTCCGACCGCCACAACGTGGTGACGCTGTTCGCGCGCGGGCAGGGGCGCGTGTCGCTGCTGTCGTCGGCGGGTGGCGGCAAGACGGCGCGTATGCGCAACTCGGCGCTGATGCCGCTGTCGGTCATCGAGGCCGACATCAATTTCAATCCGACACGCGAGTTGCAGTTTCTCGGAGCCTTCTCGCGTGCGGTGCTGTGGAAAGACCTCTATTTCAATCCCGTCAAGAGCGCGGTCGGCATGTTTCTCGCCGAGTTCATCAACGCCTACATCCGTCAGTCGCCTCCCGACGCGCGGCTCTGGGACTTCATCTACGGTGCCGTCGGCACTCTCGACGCGATGAAGAGGGGGGTCGCCAATTTTCATCTCGGCTTCATGGTGGAGTTTCTCGACTACGCCGGCATACGTCCCGACATGGAGGGATGGCGCGAAGGGTCGTGGCTCGACATGCGCGGGGGCGTGATGACGCAGCTGCCGCCGGCCCACCGCGACCGGATAGTGCCCGCCGACGCGAGGATGCTACCGCTGTTGGCGCGTATGAACGTGCGCACGTCGCCGCTGTTCAGGATGACAGGCGCGCAGCGCCGCGAGCTGTTGGGCGGCCTTCTGCACTACTATGCTGTCCATTTTCCCGGCCTCGGCAACCTCAAGTCGCCGTCGGTCCTCGCCGAAGTCTTCGGGTGAGCATACATCTGTCGCGTTCTTACAAGATGTATGATAGCCAGTACAGGAAAATTAAGACTACGATATACCAGATAGCCGACAGAAACTGCTTGAGTCTGCCGGGAGCGTTGCCATCTTCGCCGTAGATGGAATGGAACGCCTGAATCTGGGTGCTGAAATCCGTGTCCGATTCATAAAGGCTTTCAATTGTCTTGAAAGTCTCGAAATACATTTCTTTCCCGGATTCATATGACTGACTGTCTGATTCATAGAATGAATCGCCAAATTCAACGTCGAGGTGTCCGTCATCAAAGACGCGGAAAGTCATGTAGGTCGTTATGTTGGAGAGCGTGACATAGCTCTTGTTCTTCTTTTTATATCTTATGTCAAGTTTCTGGTCGGGAAAATATGCGGTTGCGATGGCGCCGAGGCGGTCGACAAACGGAGCGGCAGGTACGCGTTTTACGTTTGTTGAGTCATAGAGGCCCTTGGAGTCAGACATGGCATTGGCTGGCGAAAAGAGGTGTAAAAAGGTGTTGAGTCATATAAAGATTAGAAAAGGGGCGGGACGAAGAGTCCCGCCCCTTTGGAATGCGGTTTATGGCATCATCGTCACTTGGTGACTCGCTCGAGCCAGTTGACCATGGCGAACATCACGCCCATCGAGACGAAGCATACGCCGAGGAAGACTGTCCAGGCCACCCAGATCGGGCACGCGTTGTAGATCAGCGGGCCGATCCAGAGCAGGAGGTTGCCGACGGCAGTGGCACCCAGCCAGAGGCCCTGGCAGAGACCCTGCAGGTGCTTAGGAGCTACTTTGGAGACGAACGACAGACCCAGCGGCGAGATGAAGAGCTCGGCCACCGTGAGGAAGAAATAGAGCACGAAGAGCACCCACGGGCCAGTCTTCATTCCCTCGGCCACTGCGGCGGGGAGAGCCTTGAAAGCGTCGGCCGAAGGATATCCCTCGATGGCCGAGAACACGACGAGGAAGAGATATGCGATGCCGGCCAGACCCATGCCGATGCCGATCTTGCGCGGAGTCGAGATTGTCTTGCCGCGACGTCCGAGCCACGAGAAGAACATCATGACGAAAGGCGTCAGAATAATCACATAGAACGGGTTGAGGGCCTGCCAGATTTCAGGCGACACCGAGTCTGTCTTCACGAAGTCGCGGGCGAAAAGCGAGAGCGACGTGCCGTTCTGATGGAACGAGAACCAGAAGAAGATCGCGATGCCGAGCACTGCGAAGAGGGCGTACATACGCTGCTTGATCTCGCTGGCCATGCGGGCCTTCTCCTCGGCGGTGTAAGAGGCTTTCTCCTCCTTCTCCTTGCGGGCGGGCGAGGGGAGCATGCCCTTGGTGAAAAGGAAGATGCTCAGCGAGATGAGCATGGCGGCCACAGAGGCTATGAACGAATAGTGGATGCCGGTGTTGAAGACGTTGAGATATGTGGTGCAGAACTCCGAGATGTTTCCGGCCGCGTCGCCTCCCACCTGCGTGATCAGCGCGTAGAGGTTGTTGAGGTTCTGCGTGTCCATGCTGTCGGTCAACGTGAGATACTCGTGGCAGAGGGCCGGGAGCGAGGCATTGTATGCCAGGCCGTTCTCGCCGAGCCACCAGCTGCGCAGCATCGGGGCTACGAACGGGGCGAGCACGCCGCCGATGTTGATGAAGACGTAGAAGATCTGGAAGCCCGCGTCACGCTGCGAGGCGTAGCGGGGATTGTCGTAGAGCTGGCCCACGATGGCCTGGAGGTTGCCCTTGAACAGACCGTTACCGAAAGCGATCATGAAGAGCGAGAAGCACGTCAGCGTCAGCAGCCACACCTGGTTTTCGGCTGTGGCGAAGATGGGGATGGCGAGAATCACATAGCCCAGGGTCATCACGATGAGACCCCAGATGATGGTGCCCTTGTAATTCTGCGTGCGGTCGGCGATGAGACCGCCCACGAGGCTCAGCACGTAGATGCCCGCGTAGAAGCAGGAATAGACAATCGCGCTGGTCTCCTCCTTGAGTCCGAACTTCGAACATAGGAACAGCACCAGCACGGCGTTCATGATGTAGTAGCCGAATCTCTCGCCCATGTTTGAGAGGGCGGCGGGAATCAGGCCTTTGGGATGGTTTTTGAACATGATTTGGTATTTAGGGTTAGAGAATAATCGGTGTCAGGCCTGCTGCAGGGCCTTGAAGGCGCGGGCGTAGTCGCGGATCTGGCGCACCATGGCCACCAGACCGTTGCTGCGCGTGGGCGAGAGGTGCTCGCTCAGGCCAATGCGGTCGATGAAGTAGAGGTCGGCGTCGAGGATCTCGTCGGGCGTCCGGTGGTCGAGCACCCGCATCAGCAGGGCCACAATGCCCTTGACGATAAGCGCGTCGGAATCGGCGCGGAAATCGATGCGGCCCTCGGCGTCGAGCTTCGCGTCGATCCAGACGCGGCTCTGGCAGCCCTCGATCAGGTTGGCCGGAGTCTTTTCCGACTCCGGATATTCGGGCAGCGTATTGCCCAGATCTATGATGTAGGCATAGCGGTCCATCCAGTCTGTCAGACCCTCGAACTCCTCGATAATCTCGTCCTGGGTCTCGTTGATTGTAGACATATATTTCTCGAATTTTGATTTAGTCTCCAAAGATAGCAAAAAAAATCGAATCGGCCACGTCAAAAACGCGCCAACCCATAAAAAAAGTTAATTAAAGGGCCGGCGGCGCCAAAATCGGCCGATTAATTTGGTGAAATGGAAAATAAGCGTTAATTTTGTGGCGTAAAAGCGATTTAATGGGCTCTTAACAGAGGGTCTGTTATTTTTTTACGCATAAGTAAGTGGTCAAATTAAATGCATATCAGATGCGAAGCTATTTTTGAGCATATTTGGCTGCGGAGTGAGGGAGCATAGCGAGCTATGCGACCGAACGACAAAGCCAAAGATGCCAAAAAGAGCGAGCAGATGATATGCAAGATTACAATTACCACTTACTATCGGTTTAATTTGAACACTTACTTATAAATAATCACAAACATACACAAAACGGAGACACACGTCTCTCTCTAACACACATGGCAACCTATCTGACCCAGGAGGGATACAACAAGAAGATGGCCGAGCTCGCCGAGCTTGAGGCGCAGCGTCCCCTTGTAAAGCAGGCGATAGCCGAGGCGCGCGACAAGGGCGACCTGTCGGAGAACGCAGAGTATGACGCCGCCAAGGAGGCGCAGGGCATGCTCGAGATGAAGATCGCCAAGCTCAAGGAGCTGGTGGCTTCGGCCCGCATCCTCGACGAAAGCAAGCTGAACACCGACGAGGTGCAGCTTCTAAATAAAGTGACTATCAAGAACGTGGCCAACGGCGCTCAGATGGCGTATACCATCGTCACCGAGAGCGAGGCCAACCTGAGGGAGATGAAGATCTCCTCCAACACGCCTATCGCGAAGGCCCTCATGGGGCATCGTGTCGGCGACCGCGTGAAGGTCCAGGTGCCCGCCGGCGTCATGGACTTCGAGATTGTGAAGATAGAAATCTGATTGCAGGCCGGAACCAGCCCCGCAATGCTTTCTCCTCATCACCACAACATCCCTTAACATACGCTGCTGTGCGGATCGGCCGCGCAACTTGCGATAATCTTAGAATCACTCATGACCATATTCTCAAAAATCATTGCAGGGGAGATTCCCTCTTACAAGGTTGCCGAGAACGACCGTTTCTACGCCTTTCTCGACATCAATCCCGTCAACTGGGGTCACACGCTGGTGGTCCCCAAACGAGAGACAGACTATATTTTCGATATCCCTGACGCTGAGCTCGGCGAGATGATGGTCTTCGCCAAGAAGGTGGCCCGCGCCCTCAAGAGCGTTATGCCCTGCCGCAAGATCGGAGTGACGGTCCTCGGCCTCGAGGTGCCCCACGCGCACATTCATCTCGTGCCGCTGCAGCAGGAGGGCGACATGGATTTCAGGCACAAGATTTCGGATCCGGATCCGGAGCGCATGGCCGAAATCGCCCGCAAGGCCGCGGCCGCATTCGAAAGCGAGGCCTGAACCGGCGTCAGACACAGAATATTTTTGATCGGGAACATCATAAATGGTGTTCCCGATTTGTTATTCCTATATCAACCAACATCTAATAAGGAAAAGCCCCAAAATGGACAATTTCAATTTCAGCTCTCCCACGGAGTTCATATTCGGGCGTGACACGCAGCGTCACGCCGGCACGGCGCTCGCCAGCCGCGGCGCCTCGAAAGTGATGATCGTCTTCGGTTCCGACCGTATTCGGACCAACGGACTTCTGCAGCAGATCGAGGACTCGCTGACGCAGTCGGGCGTGGCCTTCGTGGAATATGGCGGCATACAGCCCAATCCGACAGCCGCAAGCGTATACGAAGGCATCGCGCTGGCCCTCAAGGAGTCGGTCAACTTCATCCTTGCCGTCGGCGGAGGCTCGCCCATAGACGCCGCAAAGGGCATCGCACTCGGCGCCGTATATCCCGGCGACTTCTGGGACTTCTACTGCGGCAAGGAGACGCCCCGCTTCGCGCTGCCCGTCGGCGTCGTGCTCACAATCCCCGCCGCCGGCTCGGAGGGCAGCGGAAATTCGGTGATAACCAACGAGGAGTCGCATCAGAAGATCAGCGTCCGCTATCCCGGACTGCTGCGTCCCCGATTCGCGATAATGAACCCCGAGCTCACCCTGTCGCTGCCCTGGAACCAGACCGCCTACGGCGTCGTCGACATGATGGCACATATCTACGAGCGCTATTTCTCCAACACCGTCGGCACGCAGCTCGTCGACGCATATTCGGAGGCGATAATGCGCGACGTCATGGACCAGGCGCTCACGCTCAAGCTCGACCCCGAGAACTATGACGCCCGCGCCGACGTGATGTGGGCCGGCACGCTCGCCCACAACGGCCTCTGCGGTGTCGGCAAGGTCGAGGACTGGTCGTCACACCGCCTCGAGCACGAGATCTCGGCCTTCTACGGCGTGGCCCACGGCGCCGGACTCGCCGTCATGATCCCGGCCTGGATGACGTTCTGCGCGACTCGCAATCCCGACAAACTGTGGCGTTTCGCCATAAACGTCATGTCGGTCGACCCGGCCGGCAAGACCACCGACGAGATCATCGACGAGGGAATCTCCGAACTCAAGAACTTCTATCACGACCTCGGTCTGACGGTCAACCTGCGCGAGCTCATCGGTCAGGAGCCCGACATCGACAAGATGGTCGCCTCGCTCGAGCGCAATGTCGGCAAGACGCTCGGCAACTACGTGCCCCTGTCGATGGACGACTGCCGCGAGATCTACCGCATAGCCTGCGAACAGTAAGCCAACACATACAAGCAATATGAAAACAGAGAACTTCATCGGAATCTACAGCCGCAGTTTTTTCGAGAACTGGGATCTGCCGGCGCTCACCGACTACGTGACGGGGCGCACGCTGACATACGGCGACCTCGCCACGAGCGTCGCCAAGCTCCACGTCTTCTTCGACAGCGTCGGCCTGCGTCCCGGCGACAAGGTCGCGCTCTGCGGCCGCGACTCGATCAACTGGGTGCTGGTCTATATGGCCACCGTCACCTACGGGGCCGTCATAGTGCCTGTTCTGGCGGAGTTCAACCCTGTCGACATATCGCATATCGTGAATCATTCGGAGGCGAGGCTGCTGTTCGTCGGCGCCTCCATCTTCGAGAACATCGACCCGGATTCGCTGCTAAACGTGCGGGGCGTGCTGTGTCTTGACGACATGCAGGCCCTGCACGAGGCTCCGGGCAGCGACCTGATGCGCCACAGGCGGCTGCTCAACCGCCGCTTCCGCCGCCTCTTCCCGCACGGGTTGACGGCCGGTGACATCCGCTATGCCGAGCGCGACAACAGCGAGGTGGTCGAGATCAACTACACGTCGGGCACCACAGGCTTCTCCAAGGGCGTCATGCTTACGGGCGGCAATCTCGCCGGCAACGTGTGCTTCGGCATGGAGACGATGCTCCACTTCCGTAGTTCGCGGGCCCTGGCGTTCCTTCCCCTGGCCCACGCCTACGGCTGCGCGTTCGACATGCTGACGCCCCTCGCCGTCGGCAGCCATGTCACGATCCTGGGCAAGATTCCCTCGCCGCGCATCCTCATCAAGGCCATGGCCGAGGTGCGCCCCAATCTCGTGATATGCGTGCCGCTGATTCTCGAGAAGATCTACAAGAGCCAGATCCTGCCCATGATCTCCAAGGGCACCATGCGCTGGACGCTGGCCGTGCCTTTCCTCGACTCCTATATCTACTCCAAGATACGCAAGAAGCTCGTCGACGTCTTCGGCGGCGAGTTCGAGGAGGTTATTGTGGGCGGCGCGCCGCTCAATCATGAGGTCGAGGAGTTCCTGCACAAGATCCGGTTCCCGTTCACCGTGGGCTACGGCATGACCGAGTGCGGGCCGCTGATCAGCTACACGCCCTGGCGCGAGTTCGTGCCGGGCAGTTCGGGGCGCACGCTGCCCTGCATGGAGTCGAAGATCCTGTCGGACGATCCTGAGAACGTTCCCGGCGAGATATGCGTTCGGGGCACGAACGTCATGAAAGGGTATTACAAGAACCGCGAGGCCACCGACGCTGTGCTCGACGCCGAAGGCTGGCTGCACACCGGCGACATGGGCACCCGCTCGGCCGACGGCACCCTCTTCCTGCGCGGCCGCTCGAAGACGATGATTCTCTCGGCCTCGGGGCAGAACATCTATCCCGAGGAGATCGAGGCCAAGCTCAACAACATGCCGTTCGTGTCGGAGAGCCTCGTCGTGGAGCGTGACGGCAAGCTCGTGGCGCTCGTATATCCCGACTATGACGCGCTCGACAAGTTCGATGTCTCCACGGCCAATCTCGACCCGACGATGGAGAACATACGCCGCGAGCTCAACAAACTCGTGGCCCCCTACGAGCGCATCGCGAAGATAATTCCCGTGCCGACGGAGTTCGAGAAGACCCCCAAGCGCAGCATCAAGCGCTTCCTCTACACCCACTGACGCCGGCCGACGTCGAACAAAACGGGCCGGAACGTGGTTGTAAGAGATGTAAGAAAAAACACACGAATATGAAAAAGCTGATTTATGCGGCTGCGGTCGCGCTTGTCGCGCTCTCCACGGCCGCCTGCTCCGACAAGGGCAAGCAATGCGACAAGGGCGACGGCGACCGCAAGGAGGTCTACACCGGAGTGCTTCCGGCCGCAGATGCCTCGGGCATAAGATATACGCTGGCTCTCGACTATGACGACGACAACGGATACACCGACGGTGACTACAAGCTCGTGCAGACCTATCTTGTCTCCGACTCGGTGGCGCGTCTGAAATATCGCGACAGCGTCTCGTTCAAAGACAAGGGTGATTTCACCGTCACGGCCCAGAACGGCAGGAAAGTGATAAAGCTGACTCCGAGTCCGAAGTCGAAGCAGGGCGAGATCCTCTACTTCCTCGTCGACAATGACTCGACGATTACGCTGACCACGGCGTCGCTCGAGGCTCCGGTCGACACGATGCTCAACTACTCGCTCAAGCTCGTGAAATAAGCGATGGGTTGATGCATGATGCATGATGCGGGGGGCTTGGTTTTGATTTGTAATTCATGATATGAATCGAGCCATTAAAGTATATGTGGACTGAATCAGAATTTAAGCCGTCTAATAAATCGGATTTAGATTTAATGGTAAAATATGTTAATGTAAATTCTAATTCGTATAATACTGTTAAAATGAGTTAAAATATAGTAATATTTTTATGTTTTACAGCAGTATTTAAAAAATATTTTGTAATTTTGCATTGAGTTTTTCATGGTATTAGATTTTAAGGTTAACGCAAGATTGGTTGTCGGGATGACAATCAATTTTTTTTGTGCCTATCCGTAGCAACTTAGAGTGCTGTAAAAAATCGCCCCCGCGCAGTCACTGCGCGGGGGCGACGGGTCTAAATCTTCTAAATCTTATTATTAATCCTCAAAATCTTATGAATTTAACTGGATAAATCTCAGAGTAGAATTTTCTTTCCGTTCACGATGTACATGCCTCGGGGCAGCTCGACGCTGTTGAGACCGACGTGGAGGTCGACGGTGAATGTCATGCCGTCCACGCGGGCGATGCCGAGCGTGCAGGCGTCGGGTGTCTCGACCATGAGTCTGCCGTCGCGGACGCCGATGCGAATGTCGCTGACGGTGACCTGCTCGATACCGGTCACGTGGCCGCCCGTGAAACCGTCGGCGTTGTAGATGCCGCGGTGGTGGAGCTCCATGTCTTTGGTCTGAGAGCCGCCGTTATTGCTGAAATTCACCATCATCTTCGGATTCGCGTCGGTGGCGGTGACGGAATACGTGTAGTATCCGGTCTGCGGATCGAGCGTCATCGGTTTGCCGGGCCAGTTGCCGCCGGTGTAGTTCTTGTCGCCGTGGGCCGCATCCCAGATCCATGTCGTGACGCTTCCCCAGTTGCTCTGGGAGTTGTCGAAGTAAATGGTATAGGAAGTGGGGTCGGTCGGGTCGATCGGGTTGTCGGGGATCTCGCCAGCACCCTCGATGGTCTTGACATAACCGCTGGCGTTATAGTAACCGCCATTGACGAACGCGAAGCCGTCTTTTGTCACCTGGTTGTTGCCGGCGTTGCTGAAGATCACCTTGGCGTCGGTCGGAATCTTGTCCGTGCCTGTGTATGTCCACTTGTAGACATTGTTGCCGAGATAGGTGAGGTTCTGTCCGGGCCATGAGCCTCCGGTATAGTTGGCTCCCGAGCTCCAGATCCATGCGGTGACGGGATTCCAGGAATCATGTTCGAAGAACACAGCCTGCTCGCCTTCTGCCATCGCGGGCTCCACGACGGGATCCGGTTCCTCGCGGTCGCCGCTCACATTGCCTCCACCGCCGCCGCCGCCGTTGGGCTTCTCGGTCCATGTCTCGTCGGGCATTGTCTCGTCGGGCCAAGTCTCCCAGGGCTGGTCGACCGAAGCGGTGTCGAAGAGATACTTGCCGTCATCGCCGATCTTGCCGGTGCCGTTGAGCACGTAGACGCGCATGTTGCCCTTGCCCGAGCATGTGGCGGTGAGTTTGCCGTCGGTCACGGTCTTGACGTCGCCAGTCACGGCGTCGACATATGTGCCGTTCAGGATGCCGGTGAAAGTAGCGTCGCCGCTGATGGTCACCAGAGCGTAGGAGTCGGTGTTGGCGTCGGTGTAGCGGCGCTTGAAGGCCATGTCGCCCGAGCAGCCCTCGTTGCTGTACTGACCCTTGCGCAGCGCGGGCACGGCGGCGCGAATCTTGTTGAGGCGCTGGATGTGGCGCGCCAGGGGATACGACAGAGTAGAGGCAAGGTTGCCGGTGGCGCCGTTGTATTCGGCGAAGTCGGTGACATTGACGTCACCCTCGATGTAGCCTCCGAAGTATGCGCGGCCCGTCTCCTTGAGGGCGAGGATGGCGCCCTTGTCGATATCCTTGCCTTTCTGGAACTCGACCTCCGAACCGTAATAGATGCAGGGGATTCCGCGGAAGGTGAACATCAGCGAGAGGTTCTCGGCCCATGTCTCCTGGTCGCCGCGGAAGCGGTAGTTGCTGTCGGGGGCGTAGTCGTGCGAGTCGACGTAGACCACATTATAGGTAGCGTCGTTGTAGAGGTAGTCCTGAGAGCGGACACCGTAGGCTCCTTTGGCCGAGTTGAAATTCCAGTGCATCGCGAAGTCGATGACGTTCAGACCGGAGTGGTCGGTATAGTCGGGCGTATGGTAATTGTTTCCCTCGAGCAGATGGTTGTTGCTGCGGCGCAGTATGGCGTCGGAGTGTCCCTTGTCGTCGACGGCCGACTGGAGCACGGACTCCCAGTTGGTGTGTCCGCTCACGGTCTCATAGTCGTGAGAACCCTCCGTGGCGGTCGGAATGGCCACGACGTCGTCCCACGACGCGGGGTTCATGTCCCAGGGGTAGTCTTTGTTTTCCTTCCACGTGTAGTAGCAGGGGGAGCAGTTGTAGTTGTCGCCGCGGTAGATGACCTCCATCGAGCGGGCACACACCTCGCCGTACATGAAGAAAGGCGTGTCGCCGCGTTTGGCCTTGGCCTCGGGGCTGTCGGCGGCGGCGAGGAACTGCGGGAGGAACATCTTGTTGAACGCCAGACGCGGGATGTGTCCGGCCGTATCGATGCGGAAGCCGTCGACACCCATCTTGATGAAGCGCGAGTAGCAGTCGACGAGATATTCGGTCACGGCGGGGTTCTCAGTGTTGAGGTCGACGCAGTCGCCTGCGATCTGACCCCACCAGCGCGAGGGGTCGTCCCAGTCGAACCATGCCTTGTGGTGCCAGTAGTTGTGGCTGTCATGGTTGACATAGTCGGAATTCTTCATCAGGTTCAGGCGCGAGGCATATTGCTCGGCGGGCTTCATCGAGAGGTAGTTGTCGGGCAGGCGGCCGCCGGTGCTCTCGGTCATCGGAATCATCGACTCGTTGATGAGCGCGAGGTTCTTCGAGTAGTCCTTGTGGAACTGCGGGCAGAGTCTGGCCTCGCCGAAATTGCCGGTGTGCTGCAGCACGATGTCGAGGATCAGCTTCATGCCACGGGCGTGCACGGCGTCGATGAGGTCCTGGAACGCTACGTCGGCGCCTGCGGCGTCAGCGTCTTTCGACACATAGCGGTGGTCGATCTTCGAGAAGTCGAGCGCGTGATAACCGTGATAGTCAAGGCCTGAGCCGTTCTCCACGATGGGCGTGATCCAGACGGCGGTGAATCCGAGTGCCTTGATGTAGTCGAGCTTGTCGATCAGGCCCTTGAAGTCCCCGCGCCATTCGGGGTCGTTGATGTTGTTGACGCCGTCCCAGCAGTAGACGTTGTTCTGCGGGTCGCCGTCATAGAAGCGTGTGGTCATCGCGAAGTAGATAGTCTCGTCGCGGAAGTCGGTGCGGTCGCCCACGAAGGTGCCAGCCGAGGCGGCAAAAGCCGACGAAGCAAGCAACGCCGCGCATAATGCCTTGGGAATCATTTCCATAAAGAAAGTTAAATTGTATTGGATAAGGTTAAACTTAATTTACGCCAGGTAAATTTTTACAAAGTTAGTAAAAAAAATCGGTATGGCGTAAATAAAGTTCTGTTTTTTGCATGGAAAATCCCGTCCGGAGCCGCGGAGCCGCGGACCGGACGGGATTTTTTCTCTGCCGTCGGATAGGCCGGGGCGTTTATTTGAGGGGTTTGATGTCGAGCTTGACGGGCTTGATCATGTTGGCGGGCGAGAGGATGGTGTCGAGGTCCTCCTTGCTCAGGATGCCGTGTTCGAGCACGAGGTCGTAGACGCTGCGGCCTGTGGCCATGGCCTCCTTGGCGATCTTGGTCGAATTCTTGTATCCGATCACGGGGTTGAGGGCCGTCACGACGCTGATGCTGTTGTGGACGTCGGCGCGGCACTTGTCGACGTTGGCGGTGATGCCGTCTACACAGCGGATGCGCAGCGTGTCGAAACCGTTGCAGAGCAGGTCGACCGATTCGAAGTCGCACTGGGCGGTGACGGGCTCCATGGCGTTGAGCTCCATCTGGGCGGCCTCGGAGGCCATGGTGACGCAGACGTCGTTGCCCATTACCTTGTAAGCGATCTGTGTCATGACCTCAGGGATGACGGGATTGACCTTACCCGGCATGATGGAACTTCCGGGCTGGCGGGCGGGGAGGTTGATTTCTCCCAGGCCGCAGCGCGGCCCGCTGGCGAGCAGACGAAGGTCGTTGCTGATTTTGCTTGCCTTTGTGGCCAGACGCTTCATGGCGGCCGAATAACCTACCATCGACGAAGTGTCGGAGGTCGCGCCCACCAGGTCGGGGGCGAGGACGATGTCCCAGCCGGTGATTTCGGAGAGGGCGGCGACGCATTTCTCCGCATATCCCGGCTCGGCGCAGATGCCGGTGCCGATGGCGGTGGCGCCCATGTTGACTGTCAGGAAGTCTGCGGCGGCCTCGTCGAGGTGCTTGAACTCATCCTCGAGAATCGACGCGAAACCACTGAATGTCTGGCCGAGGGTCATGGGCACGGCGTCCTCGAGCTGGGTGCGGCCGATCTTGATGACGTTCTTGAATTCCTCAGACTTCGCGCGCAGCGACCTGACCAGCATCTCGAGGTGGCGTTTGAGACGCAGGTGGGCCATGTACATGCCGATGTGGATGGCGGTGGGATAGGCGTCGTTGGTCGACTGCGAGCGGTTCACGTGGTCGTTGGGCGAGCAGAACTGATATTCGCCGCGCTTGTGGCCCATGATCTCGAGTGCGCGGTTGGCGATCACCTCGTTGGCGTTCATGTTGGTCGATGTGCCGGCGCCGCCCTGGATCATATCGACGGGGAACTGGTCGAGATGCTCGCCGTCCATGATCTCGCGGCATGCCTTCGCGATGGCCTCGAACATGTCGTCGGGCAGCAGTCCGAGCTCGTGGTTGGCCATGGCCGCTCCGAGCTTCGTGATGGCGAGGCCCTTGACGAACTCGGGATAGTCGTACAGGTGGAAGCGGCTTATTTCAAAATTCTCTACGCCCCGGAGAGTCTGAACTCCATAAAGGGCGCATTCGGGGACCTCGACGGAGCCGAGAAGGTCGGACTCGGTGCGGACTCCCTTGTCACAGCTTTGTTTCATGTTTTTCAGAATTTAATGTGTCTAAATTTAAGGTGGTTGCCGGCGGCGGGGCGTCGCGGCCAAAGGGCCGTGGCGCGTGCCGTTCCGTCAATTCGGCAAAGTTAGCCATATATTTCTGACAATCCAAATCTTCTAAGGTTTTTTAATAGATGTTTAATAACATATAGTGCGAATCGAACAAAGCGGCCTGAATTCCGATTATATGTTAAGGAGTGTAAAACCGGGGGCTGCGTTGCCGTCCGTCTCCGACTTGAATCGAACCTGAAAATAACACGGCATGATTATCCAGTTATTGTTTGTATTGACGGCCATTATAGTAGGTGCCCGTCTCGGCGGCATCGGCCTTGGAGTGATGGGAGGCGTCGGCCTCGCCATCCTCGTGTTTGTATTCGGACTCGAGCCGACGTCGCCGCCCATTGACGTGATGCTGATGATCGCGGCGGTCATCTCGGCGGCCGCGGCCATGCAGGCCGCGGGCGGCCTCGACTGGCTGGTGCGCGTGGCCGAGAAGCTGCTGCGCAAGAATCCGTCGCAGGTCACGATCATCAGCCCGCTTGTGACGTATTTCTTCACGTTCGTGGCCGGCACGGGCCATGTGGCCTATTCGGTGCTTCCGGTCATCGCCGAGGTGGCGCGCGAGACCAAGATCCGCCCCGAGCGCCCGCTCGGCATCGCCGTCATCGCCTCGCAGCAGGCCATAACCGCGAGCCCCATCTCGGCTGCCACGGTGGCCCTGCTCGGACTGCTCACCGGATTCGACATCACCCTCTTCGACATCCTGAAGGTCACCATCCCGGCCACGCTGGTGGGCGTGCTGGTGGGAGCGTTCCTCTCGAAACGCGTCGGCAAGGAACTCATGGAGGACCCCGAGTATCTGCGCCGCGTCGAGCAGGGCATGATCAAGGAGAACGCCCTTGAGTTCAACAAGATCAAGAACACGAGGACGGCCATCATCTCGGTGGTGCTCTTCATGGTGGCCACGGTGCTCATCGTGCTGTTCGGCTCGATCCCGTCGATGCGGCCGGCATGGAACGGCGTCTCGATGGAGATGCCCGCGCTGATTGAGATCCTGATGCTCTGCGCCTGCGCCGTCATCCTGATTGTGTCGAAGACCAACGGCATAGCCCCGACGCAGGGCAGCGTCTTCATAGCCGGAATGCAGGCCGTGATAGCCATCTTCGGCATCGCCTGGATGGGCGACACGTTCATCAACGGCAACATCACGGTGCTCACCGAGTCGATCAAGGGCATCGTGACCGACATGCCGTGGCTCTTCGCCCTGGCGCTCTTCGTCATGTCAATCCTGCTCTACAGCCAGGCGGCGACCGTCAGGGCCATCATGCCGCTGGGCGTGGCGCTCGGACTCAGCCCATGGATGCTGATAGCGCTCTTCCCGGCGGTGAACGGATACTTCTTCATCCCCAACTACCCGACGCTCGTGGCGGCCATCAACTTCGACCGCACCGGCACGACGCGCATCGGCAAGTATATCCTGAACCATTCGTTCATGATGCCGGGAATGGTGGCCACTATCGTGGCCGTCTGCACGGGCCTGCTGCTGATACAGTTCTATCAGTAGCCCCGGCGCCCCGCAACACCGAACATTCAAACCCCTTAAACCATATATGATATGAAAAGCATCAAGACTCTCGGCATGATTGCCGTAATGCTTGTGGCCGGCGTCGCGTCGGCATTCGCGCAGCAGAAACCCCATGTCTACATTCTCGCCACGGGCGGCACGATAGCCGGCACCGGCGCCTCGGCCACGGCCTCGGGCTACACGGCCGGACAGGTGGCCATCCAGTCGCTCATCGACGCCGTCCCGCAGATCAAGGACGTGGCCGACGTCACCGGCGAACAGATCGTCAACATCGGCTCGCAGGATATGAACGACCAGGTATGGCTCACCCTGGCAAAGCGCATCAACGAGCTTCTGGCCACCGACGCCGTCGACGGCATCGTGATCACCCACGGAACCGACACGATGGAGGAGACCGCCTACTTCCTCAACCTCACCGTCCACAGCGACAAGCCCGTGGTGCTGACAGGCGCCATGCGTCCGTCGACGGCCATGAGCGCCGACGGCCCGCTAAACCTCTATAACTCGGTTGTCACCGCGGCCGACCCGTCGAGCAAGGGACGCGGCGTGATGGTGGTGATGAACGGCATCATTCTCGGAGCGCACGGCACTCAGAAGATGAACACCGTCGACGTGCAGACATTTCAGGATCCCGACGGCGGCAAGCTCGGATACATCTACAACAGCAAGCCCTATTACATCCTCTCGACGTTCAAAAAGCACACCACTGAGTCGGTGTTCGACGTCACCAATCTCGACAAGCTTCCCAAGGTGGGCATCGTATACGCCTACAGCAACATCGAGGCCGACATCATGACTCCGTTCCTCGACAAGGCCAACGGCTACCAGGGTGTGATCCATGCAGGCCTGGGCAACGGCAACTATCATAAGAACATCTTCCCGACGCTGCTCGAGGCCCGCAAACAGGGCATCATCGTGGTTCGTTCGAGCCGCGTGCCCACCGGCCCGACCACTCTCTATGACGAGGTCGACGACGCCAAGTATCAGTTTGTGGCCTCGTGGGAGCTCAACCCTCAGAAAGCCCGCGTGCTCCTGATGCTCGCGCTCACCAAGACCAACGACTGGCAGCAGATCCAGAAGTATTTCGAAGAATATTGATCAAGGCAACTTAACCAAACATTGAGACAGGTATGAGACACATCCATATTGTTTTAGCGGCAGGCGCGCTGCTCGTTCCGGGCAGCCTCTGGGCACAGCAGGAAAAGACCAATGATTTCCGCACCGACGACGAGAAGGGCCTGGTGGAGGAGATCTTCAAGATCGAGAAGAAGACCGACAAGTTCAACCTCTTCCTCGACATGCACGCCGACTTCGACGCCGGCTGGACGGGCTGCAACTTCGACGAGGGCAAGTTCCGCTTCCAGCAGCTGCGCGTGGAGGCCAAGGGCGACATCAACAACTGGCTGAGCTACCGTTACCGTCAGCGCCTCAACAAGGGCGACGACCCCAACGGATACCGCGACAACCTGCTCGGCAGCATTGACATCGCGGGCATCGGCCTGAAGTTCAACAAGTGGTCGCTCTTCCTCGGCAAGCAGTGCGCTTCCTACGGCGGCATCGAGTTCGACCTCAACCCGATCGAGATCTACCAGTATTCGGACATGGTGGACTATATGGACAACTTCATGACCGGTGTGAACGTGGCCTATAACTTCACGCCGGGCCAGCAGCTGCAGTTCCAGGTGCTCAACTCGCTGAACACGACTTCCAAGGCGATGTATGGCGACTACGAGAAGGCCAAGCTTCCGCTGGTGTATACGCTCAACTGGAACGGCAACTTCAGCGACGTCTACAAGACGCGCTGGTCGGCGTCGTTCATGAACGAGACCAAGGGCGAGCACATGTGGTATTTCGCTCTGGGCAACGACTTCAACATCAGCGACAAGGTCCAGCTCTATTTCGACTGGATGTACTCGCTCGAGGGTGTTGACCGCAAGGGCATCATCACGAACATAGTCGCTCCGAACGGCTGGAACCGCAAGGCCGCCAAGACCGAAATCATGTCGTTCATCCTGCATGCCAACTACCGTTTCCATCCGGCGTGGAATCTCTTCGGCAAGTTCATGTATGAGAACGAGGGTGTCTACAAGACGAACACGATGGACGTTCTCGACGCCCAGGGCAACGAGACTCCGGTGGAGCTCCGCAAGGGCAAATACCGCACGGCGCTCGGTTATATCGGCGGCGTGGAGTATTATCCTTTCAAAGACCGCAACCTGCACTTCTTCCTGGCCTACGTAGGGCGCAACTATCTCTACACGGCCAAGGCGCAGGCGTTCGGCGCCCGTCACGAGAACACCAACAACATCCAGGTCGGCTTCATCTGGCACATGCCTGTGTTCTGATCCCGTCAATCGCACATTCCTGAAATACCGGAGGCGTGGAAACACCAGTTTCCACGCCTCCGTTTACTGTAGTGTTCGGTTTCAGCGCAGGATGATCTTGCGCACGGTGCCGTCGCTCATGCGGACAAGGTTGAGGCCTTTGCGGGGCGTGGCCGACGGAATGCCTTCGAGATTGAAGTATTCGACAGGCACGGCCTCCTCGGCCTCCATGCCTTCGAGCCCCGAAGGCTTGTCATTGTTGTAGTATTTTCCCGATTCGGGGTCGAACTTCACTTTCATGCCGCCCAATACGGGGTGCGGATCCTTCCCGATCTCCTGACCGAATGCGGATCCGAGACGATATGCCACCTCGCCCGAGTGCATCTGGTCGTCAGTGACGAGCGTGTGGTTGTCGGTGCGGTCGTAGCTGGCTGTGGCGAACACGTTGTTCAGCAGCTTCTTGGTGTATTGCGAGCCGACGCAGGCCCCGGCGTTCTTGGGGCATGCCACCTCGCCGACGCTGAAAGCGTTCTCGACCTTCACTCCCTGCACGGCATGGCCGCCGACGATTCCGCCGCAGTTGGACGCGCCTTCGACGCGGCCCTTGTTGTAGCAGTTTGTGACCGCGGACGTCACGGCCGACACGTATCCCGCGATACCGCCGATGTTGCCCGAGACTCCCGTCACGTCGGCGAGATTGGCGCAGCGGTCGATTTCGGCGTACGCGTTGACATAACCCGCCACGCCGCCGACATAACCCTTGCCGGTGACTCTGCCTTCCGTAGTGACGCCGACAATCGAAGCATGCCTGGTCGTTGTGCCCTTCACATATCCGAACAGACCCTGATACTGAGCCTTCTGATTGTCGATGAAGAGACCCCGCACCGTGTGGCCCGCGCCGTTGAAGACGGCTGTGAAAGCCTTCGAGGCACTGTTCCCTATAGGCGTCCAGTCGAAGTCGCCGAGGTCGATGTCGTTGACAAGCATGGCTCCGTCGGATGTGCCGGCGTTGTTAGTCCGGTCGGCGTACCATGCCAGTTCCGCGCCGTCGGAAATCATATAGACGCCGTCGGAAAGCAGCGGTTCGGTCAGTGTGACGCCGTCCCAGGCGCCATTGGCCTCCGTCATGTCGATGACGAAAGTCTGCGTGCCCTCGGCATCGTCGCCGATTACGAACGACTCCCGATAGCAGCGGTAGCCCTCGGCGCGGGCCACGACGTCATAGCGGCCGTAAGTTCCGGTGTAAAGTCCGCGGCTGTCGGCGCTCAGCGGCGTGCCGCCGAACGACAGCGTCACCTCGGCGCCCGGCACGTCGCAGACTGTCTTGATGTCGAACGTCCGCAATGGCGAGACCGGAATCACCACGTCAGGAATCATGCCGCAATAGGTCTTGTGGGCGATGGCGTTGAAATTGGGCGAACGACCGGCCACGTCGTCAATCTCGCGGTGGCTTCCGATCGGGTCGCCATAACCGTTGACCTGTATCACGCCCCGGTCCATGCGCATCTCGGGCGACAGCGTGACGTCGAAGTCGGACGGGATGTCGAATGTCACCGCCTGTGCCGCCGGAACCGAGGCGAAAGTGTATTGCCCCGAACCCTGCATCAGCGAGGTGCCGTTGGGCACTCCGTTATATGTGACGTAGGCCGACATGTTGTATACGCCGGCGAGTTTGTTGGCCGGGTGGAAGAGACCTGAATACTGCACCTTCACCTTGTCGCCGGGCTGGAAGATGCCGCTGCCCGGGCGTGAGACGTTGACGATGTCGCGGTGGCATTCCTTGGCGGTAAGCACCTGATATGACGCGGCGCCCGAGGCGTCGGCGAGTCTCACGACCTGCCGCCCGTGCTTCAGAAGCAGGGTGTATGAACCGTCTTCGTTTCGGGTCACCCCGTCGTGGCCGAAGCCGCCGTATGTGGCCATGCGTTCACCGACGGCAGGGCGAGCCATGGTCACGTCGGCCACGCCTTCGGGAGTGAATGTATAGAGCGCGCCCGGTTCGGTGTCGAGGTAATAGAACACATCGTGCTCGGCGTCGACATTGTTGCCGGCCAGTCGCGAGGAGTCCATGTTGTAGTCCTCGTTGATCGTCATGCGGGGCGTCAGACCAGGCTCAGTGGCGTCGACCGAGACGACGAAAACGCCAGTGTTCTCGGGCCATATGGCGCCCCAGGCGTCGCCGCCGGTGAAAGTCTTTCGGTCGGTCCCGCTGTAGTATTCGAGAGTGATCGCGTCGTAGGTGACGAGCACCAGCGCCTCACCGCTGCCGACGGCGCGCACGTCGGCCCAAGCCGAGCCGGGCTTGGCCGAGATCTCCACGACGCCCTGCGAGGGCGTGCCGTCAAGATTGATGACGGTATAGTGGAAATCGGGCTCGATGAAATAGTTGTTAACCGTGTTGTCGGTGAGTTCCCATGTGCGCATGGCATGGAGGCGGAACGTGTCGCCGGCAGCCATGCGGAGGTGTCCGCGCTCGTTGATGTTCAGGAATATGTCACCGGTCTCGTAACCGCCGTTGGCCAGCGGGTCGTGATGGATTTCGGCGGGATCTCGGTCGTAGTCGGCCGCGGTGAAGACCAGTTCCGGCCGCTTGGCGGCGTCGGCCGACATCGTGAAGTAACCGGCCCGCGTCGTGCCCCCTTCGATGCCGGTGCGGTAATTATAGACCTTGCCGGGAGTCAGGAGGTAGGTGATTTTGCGGCAACCATCTTCTGTGGCATCGGCCACCGGTTCGACGGGAGTGAAGTCGACGAAATGCTTCGTCTTCGTGTTGAGCTGCATGGAGGCTCCTACGGGCACGGAGATGGTGAACTCCTCGCCTTCGGAAGTCTCGCGGCTGACATTTGTGCCGGCGGCCGCCGAGACGGCGACGCCGCAAAGGCATGTCAGGGCCAGTGCGATTGCATGTGTGTCCATATTGTTGTTTAGGTTTTGGTTGTTGTTATGTCTGGGAAAGTTGGGGTCAGGAATCAATGTACCGTTATGAACTTGCGGCCGTCGCGGATGTGGATTTCGCCAGGTCGGGGTGAGGATACCCGCCGGCCGCTGAGGTCGTATATGGCTGACGCGCAAGGGTCTTCGCGACCGGTTATTCCTACGATCGAATCAATCGGCTTGTCGGGAAGCGCAAGGAAATGCCCGGGGTTGATATACACTCTGTGTGTGCCGAGCAGTTCGCCGTCGGGCGACCACTGGAAGAGAGTCCCAGCGCCGGCGAACGATCCGGCGTCGGTGGCGTAGATGTAGCCGGAATATGGATTGACATATATGCCGTAGGGCATCTCCATTCCTGCAAGGTCGTCGGCCACCGTTCCGGGCAGGGACTCGACGACGCCTTCCGAGCCGCCCGATTCCATCACGAGCCGCGGGTCGATGGTGATGTGGTTGAAGGTGTATTCTCCGGAATAGTATGAATATTTCGAGCCGATGGCGTAGAACGTGCCGTCGGCGGCTGTGCAGCTGTGGGTTGCGGCGTAGTCGAGCTTCACGAAGCATTCCTCGTCGGGGGCTCCGGCGAGCGCCGCGTCGCAGTCGAGTATTATCACGGCGGCCTCGACGTCATACATGTCGCCAGGGGAGCCGAAACAGAGATATTGTCCGCTCCGCGACATCTCGCCGAACAGATTTATCTGACCGGTGTCGATGGTTCGCGTCACGCTCATGGTGGCGGCGTCGATCACGCTGACCGTAGACTCATAGTCGTGGCCTTCCTGGAAGGCGTATCCTCCGGTGTTGGCCACGAAGAGATGGCCGTTGTAGCAGGCTATCCCCTCGGGTTCGTAACCCACCTCAACGGCGTCGGTCACCTTGAAGGTCGAGACGTCGATTTTCGCGACGAACCCCTTTCCGAAATGGTACGTTCCGTTCACGCCGGCGCACTCGTGGCCGTAAGACGTGACGTAGACAAACTGTCCGTCGGTGGCGAGACAGCGGTTGTTGGGCACGTCCTCGGTCGCCGCGACGGCCTTGCCGTCGGAGGTGATGAACTGCACGATGTTCGACCAGTTCACCGAGATCGCCGCCAGATTGTCGTTGACGCGGATGATGTCGTTGGGAGTGTCGCCGAGCTTGTAGCCGTTTTGGTCACGGAACCATTGGTTGCTCACCACGACACCGTCTTCGAAATAAGTGACGCGGCCGTTGTCGGCCTGCCAGGTGCCCTCGTTGAGCAGGATGATTCGTTCGCGTGCCCAGGCGGCCGAGGGCGCGAATAGGGGCAGGGCGCATGCCGCCGCGACCCCTGTGAAGATTAAAGGTCTGGTTTTCATATGTATTGTGTTTGGAAGTTTTGGGCGTCAGGAATGCGTGGTCTTGCTCGTGCGCTTGTCTCGGACGGTCTTCCCGAAGGAATACGAGAGCGAGAGCCTGAGGCTACGGCCCGGCATGGGATAGCGCGGGATGTGTTCGTACTGAACGTCGAAGAGGTCGTTGACCTCGAGCGACGCTGTGAAGCCGAATGCCGTGGCTGAGAGCTTGATGTCGACGTTGTCGTAAGGGTCGAGAATGTCGTCGGGGTCGGCATACGACCACATGCGGCGGCCGACGTGCAGGTTTGACACCGTGAGCGAGAGCATGCGCCATGCTGCGACAGCCGTCACGCCGCACGATATGGTGGGCGAGTAGCAGATTGGTCGGTCGTAGGTGTATTCGTCATCGGGGTCGGTGCGGTTCAGGTCTTTCTGCCATGTCAGCGAGCAGAGCAGCGAGAAACGCCAGTCGGCCGGGGAGAAATCTCCCGATAGTGTAGCGTTCAGTCCTCGGCAGAATGTCTTTCCATAGTTCATCATCGACCATGTGTATGTGCCCCTGACGGGGAGGCAGACGATTCGGTTGTCGATGTAGTTCAGATAAAGGTCGGTCTGGACTGAAGCCGCCCAAAGCCCGGAAGCGAGGTTGTATTCTGCGCCCACGTCCCACTGCCGTGTGCGTTCGGGCTTCAAGTTGCGGTTGCCGGCCTGGGTATAGTAGAGGTCGTTGAGCGTCGGGACTCGGAAAATGTTTTTGTACCAGGCGCGCAGAGAGAAGCCCCGGAACGACCACCCCAAAGTCACCGATGGGGTGAATCTCGACAGCGGGCGGGCGGCACCGGTCTTGAACGCGGTGTGGTCGCGATAATGTTGGTAGAGCAGAGAAGCGGCCGCGCGGAAGTCGCGCCAGTCGAGGCTGGCGGCGACTACGCCTTTCTGGTCGAGGCGTCTGACCGGAGAGAACCGCTTGAGGTCGGCGTCGAGCCACGACATGCGCGCGTCGTAACCGACATTCAGCGACAGTATGCGCCAGGGTCGGAAGGCGTATGAGACGGCGGCGTAGGCGTCGTGCAGTCTGTAGCGGTTGTCGGCGCGTGCGGTGTTCTGGTTGTCGGGGTAGTCGGTGTTGTAGCGCAGATATTCGAACGAGTATTTCGCCTTGAAGTCCAGGACGTGGCGTGTGCTGGCCTCCAGTCGGTAAGCGGCCTGGGCGAAGATGTCGGTGTCCCATTCGCGGCCGATGTTGGTGTATTTGTCCGACAGGCGTCTCACGATGCCTCCGGGGCAGCCGCGTTCGGAAACGTAAGCATAGATGTGCGAGGAGAAGCCGCCCTTGAACAGGGCGCCCTCGGCGCGGGTGAATCGTATGTCGGAGTTGCTGCGGCGTCCGGTGGTGTCCTCATACTCCGACTTGTAGCGGAACGGATAGTCCCCGCGCGAGTCAAGGTGCTCGGCGTCGATGAAACCGCTCCAGCCCTTGCGTGAGAATTCGGCCGTGGCGCGTCCGCGCCAGGTATGGAACGAGCCCCATCCGGCGAGCAGGGTGACGGAGTCGCGCTCGGGGCGGCGTGTGCGCATATAGACGGTCGCCCCCGAGGCATACTCCGAGGCCGATTGGCAGAAATCGAGACGGTTGGCGTTGTAGAGCGATACTGATTCGAGAGTGGAGAGGGAATACTTCCCGAGGTCGACGGTGCCGTTCTGTGCGTTGGTGATCCGTATCCCGTCGATGAAGACGCCGACATGCTGCGCTCCGAGCGAGCGGACATTCACGGTCTTGAGTCCCCCGAGGCCGCCGTAGTCCTTGATCTGGACACCGGCGAAATACTTCAGGGCGTCGGCGATTGAAGTGGATGAAAGGGCCTGAAGCTGCGGGCCCGAAAGTTCCTGGACAGTTGCCAGAGGTCTTCGCGAGGCGCAGACCTGCAGTTCGTCGAGAGTTGTCACGGAGTCAGGCCTCTCTTCGGGAGAGGTCGCAAAGGAGTGCGTCGGCGCCACGCAGGCATACATCACGGCCGCCATGAGGAGGCGCGTGTGTCGGAACATTCTGATGTTCATCCACAATTTACTTTTATTCGCGGCGCCATACCCCGGACGCCTTCGCGCGAAATTATGTTGGCAGGTCTTCTGACTTGTTCCCTTACGGCTTCGCCTTCCCGGCCTTCGCACTCTTGTCCGGCCAGTGACGTTCGAAACGGGGCGCAATCGCCTCGCGGTTTCGTGAAGCCGCTTGTAAGAAACTTACAGCAGCGGGTCTGTTCGAGATTCTCACTCGATTCCCTTTTGATTACCTGTCGGCAAACCAACGGATTTAAAGTTCGCGGCAAAATTACTCAATTTCGGTGAAATTGCCAAAAGAAAATTCTTCCCCGGATTCAGGCCAGCCGTCAGGTCACCTATTGCTGATTGGAGAATCGGGCACGATTTACTGTAAAAATAAGTTAAATATAAATATGAAAATTGCGATTTATTTAAAATAAGTTAAATATTAGAAAAATTTTTATGTTTTAGAGCAGTGTTTAAAAATTATTTTGTAATTTTGCATTGAGTTTTTCATGGTATTAGATTTTAAGGTTAACGCAAGATTGGTTGTCGGGATGACAATCAATTTTTTTTGTGCCTATATGTGGGGGTGTCAGTAGGGCGTCAGAGTGGCGTCGCGGCGGGTGTTCCTTTGTCTTGTCGGAAGAATAGTTTTGCCGATTCGAAATTAAATATTAAATTTGCGTCTGAATCTCTTCCGCCCCCGTCTCTCCATCGGCACTCTCTTCGGATGCTTCCACTATCCTTAGCCTTAAAACCTTAAACCTTAAACAATAATATGCAAAGATCTTTACTGATTGGCGCGGTGGCTCTGTTGGCCGCCGGCAACGCGTTTGCGGCTCCGCTCACCCCGGCGCAGGCTCTCCAGCGCCGGGGTGAGCGAGAACGGATCCCGCTACAAGGCAGTCGTTAAATCGGCCGACCGCTACTCGCTGGCAACTCTCGGGCAGCTGTCGGAGCAGACCGGCGGCCGTCTATATGTCTTCACCGACGATGCAGAAGGCTACATCGTGACGTCGGCTGATTCGGACGCTCCGGCCCTGCTCGGATACGGAAGCGGTTTTGATGCCGAGAATATTCCGGACGCCATGAGATGGTGGCTCGGCGAATACGCGCGTCAGATAGCCTGGCTCGCGGAGAATCCGCGCGACCAGCGTCCCGAAATGGCTGCGCACGCGGCCATCAGTCCGCTTGTGGCGACCAAGTGGAACCAGAGCGACCTATATAACCGGAAGTGCCCGAGCGACAACGGCGGACGCTGCGTCACCGGATGCGTGGCCACGGCCATGGCCCAGGTGGTCAACTATCACAAGTGGCCGCAGACAACAGGAACAGGCACATATTCATACTCCTGGAACAACAAGACGCTCTCGTTCGACTATGGCGCGACGACGTTCGACTGGGCGCATATGAACAACACCTACAGCGGGTCGAGCTCGACGACCGCCTGCAATGCCGTGGCGACGCTGATGTCCGGCTGTGGCGTGTGCGTCGACATGAACTACAGTTCGTCGGCGTCGGGAGCCATGAGCTACAAGATCGCAAGTGCGTTGGTGCGCAACTTCGGATATGGCCAGGGTAGCCTCTACGTGATGCGCGACTATTACTCGGCTTCCGATTGGGATGCGATTATTTATGGTGAGCTCGCCGCCGGGCGCCCCGTGCTCTATGGCGGCCAGTCGTCGGCCGGAGGTCACGAGTTCGTGTGCGACGGCTATGACGGCAACGGCAAATACCATATCAACTGGGGCTGGGGCGGAATGTCAGACGGCTACTTCCTCCTTTCGGCCCTCGACCCCTATCAGCAGGGAATCGGCGGCAGCACGTCCGGTTTCAATTACGACCAGGACGCCTGCATCGGAGTCCAGCCTCCTGTGGCAGGTTCAGAACGCTCGCTGCCCCTCTATGCCAACGGCGGATTCGCTTACAGCCCTGAATATAGCGGCTTCTGGTTCGGCACCAACTCGGAGGGAGGCGTAAACGGTTTCTTCAACTATTCAGTCTTTACCTTCGACGCTGTCATCGGAGTCAGACTCGAAGGCGAAGGTGGATATCAGGCATATGCCGAGGATGGCGCTGAAAATTTCGAACCGATTCACGGTTTTGCGCTGATTAGTCCTACGTTCCCCGCCGATCTCCCGGCCGGTACCTACAAGGCCTATCCGGCGGCAAGGTATGCCGACAGCGAGGTGTGGCACGACATACTGACGCCCTACGGAGAGTCCCGCTATGTTACAGTGCGCAAGGGCAACAACGGCGTCATCACCTACGACGGTTCGGATCCAGACGCAGTGGAGGTCCCTGTCAGAGTATCGGAGCTTTCTCAGCGTGGAGACTGGATTCCGGGAGAGGGTATGGTGGTCGATGTGACTTACAGCAACACGTCGGCCTCGGCGCAGACTTTTAAACTTGACCTCAGGTTTGACGGTATGGAGGCGCGGTCTTCATATAAGATAGGGACATGGACACTCGACATAGACGCCAATGCACCCCGTTCCCATGGGCTTAACTGCGGCACATGCGAACTGCCTGTGGGCGTGTACAGTCTCACCGCGATCGATGTCCAGAAGGGAGCGGTGATCTCCGATCCCGTCGAGGTGTATGTCGGAGTGCGTCCGACGGCAGTCGACATAGTTCCCGAAGAGACGAGTGTCAAGGTCGGCGCGACAGCGACGTTAGCGGCCACGGTGACGCCGGCGAACGCGTTCGACACCACGGTGGTGTGGGCGTCGTCAGACCCGGCGGTTGCCACCGTGGATGCCGACGGCAAGGTCACCGGAGTGTCGGCCGGCACGGCTACAGTAACGGCCACGACTGTCAACGGCATGATGAACGAGGCCCGGGTAACGGTGACTGATACGACTCAGGCCGTGGAGACATTCGGTGTCGACGACAATGCCATGGTAGATGTCTACAACCTGCAGGGCATTAGGATACGCGCTTCCGTGACCCGCGCGGAGGCAACCGCAGGACTCCCGGCCGGCGTCTACGTGATTGACGGCCGGAAAGTGACCGTCAGATAAACGGCGTAACGCCAAGGGATATAAAACTCCCCACACCTGAAAATCCTTAAAATTTGCAGGTGTGGGGATTATTAGTTATATTTGCAGACCGGGCGCGGCGAGTGCCGTCGTCGCCTGCTTAAGAATTGACCACAAAAACATAACATATGAAGAGAACGATTATCTACGGGGCGCTCGCCGCCCTTGCGGCGGTGGCTTTCGAAGCCGATGCCTGCACCAATCTGATCGCCGCCAAGGGCGCCACAGCCGACGGTTCGGTGATGATGACCTATTCGGCCGACTCGCACAATCTCTACGGGTTCCTGCATCACAGTCCCGCCGGCAAGCACGCCAAGGGCGAGACCCGCAAGATATTCGAATGGGACACCAACAAGCCGCTCGGCGAGATTCCGCAGGTCGAGGAGACCTATAACGTTATCGGCAACATGAACGAGCATCAGGTCGTGATAGGGGAGTCGACATGGGGAGGCCGCGAGGAACTCGCCGACACCACAGGCCAGGCCGTGATGGATTACGGTTCGCTGATATACGTCACCCTCGAACGTGCCAAGACAGCACGCGAGGCCCTCGACATCATGACCGACCTCGTGGCCAAACATGGTTACGCGTCGGGCGGCGAGTCGTTCACGATCGCCGACAAGAACGAGGTATGGGTGCTCGAGATGATTGGCAAGGGTGCCGAGAAGGGAGCCGTATGGATCGCCGTGCGCATCCCCGACAACGCAATCTCCGGCCACGCCAACGAGCCACGCATCCGCAAGGTCAACCTCAAGGACAAGGAGAACGTGCGCTACTCGAAAGATATGATCTCGTTCGCCCGCAAGCGCGGTTATTTCACCGGTAAGGACGAGGACTTCTCTTTTGCCGACGTCTACGCCACGCATGACGCCTCGACGCGACGCGGCTGCGACGCACGCGTTTGGAGTTACTTCCGCCGCTTCAACAAGGATGCCGACAAATATTTCGCATGGTGCAACGCCGACAGCGACGAGCCTATGCCCCTCTATATCGTGCCCGACCGCAAGGTGTCTCTGGCCGAGATGCAGGAGTCGATGCGCGACCATTTCGAGGGCACGCCCTACGAGATGACTTCCGACATAGGCGCGGGGCCCTATCACGTGCCTTACCGCTGGCGCCCGATGGAATATGAGGTCGACGGCAAGAAATACTGCATGGAGCGCGCCATCGCGACCCAGCAGACCGGCTGGAGCTTCGTGAGCCAGTGCCGAGACTGGCTCCCCGACCTTGTCGGTGGTCTCTTATGGTTCGGCACTGACGACACCGGCACGACCGTCTACATGCCGTTCTACTGCGGCATGACGGAGGTCCCCGCCGAACTGGCCGAGGGCGACATCAACACGCTGTCGCTCGGTTCGAACTTCTGGGTGAACAACATCGTGGCCAACCAGGCCTACAACCGTTATGACCAGATGATTCCCGACATCCGCAAGGTGCAGGGCGGTCTTGAGAACAGCTACGCCGATGCCGTGAAGACAAGCGACAAGGCTCTCGCCGCGATGCTCGAGGGCGGCGACTCCAACGGATATGCCAATGCAGTCAACACGATGGGGGCCTCGATCGCAAAAAATGCCACCGACGCCTACCGCGACTTGGCCGGATATCTCTTCGTCAAGTATATGGACGGCAACGTGAAGAAGACCGACGAGAACGGCGACTTCATCAAGTCGGAATACGGTCTGCCGGTCTACCCGACGTTCCCCGGCTACGACAAGCGTTATTACGAGCAGATCGTCAAGGAGTCAGGCAACCATTTCCTCATCAAGTAATCGGCTTAACCCTATCTGTAAATATTTACAAAACCGCCACCAATTTTTTGAATTGGTGGCGGTTTTGTAAGTATGGAAAATGAATTTGTGGTGTAAAGGATATAAGCGATAGTCGCATTGTTGCAGGAGAACCCGAATTCACGCAGGACTCGCGACGCCTCTAATCATTAACCATTGTCTTAGAAGACTTTGGATTTGGCGAGGCGGTGGCGGGCGGCGGAGAAGACGGCGGCTATCTTGATGACTTTGCGGCCGTCTGCGGCGAATGCTCCGGCGTAGCAGCGGTCCTCGATCTGACGCATCGCCTCGTCGAGCACGCGCAGCACTTCGGCCGAGTCGTCCTCTTTCTCGAAGTGCTCCTCCTCTTTTATGAACTCCTCTTGCGCTCTCGGGTCTCCGTATGGCACCGTGGGTTCGCAGAGGTAGTCGGTCACTCCGTTCTCGTCGGGGACGCGCCAGTTTTTTCTTCGGCGACGGTCCGCGACCTTGAGCTCCATCACGTAGATATAGTGTGGGGTCTTGACCAGCAGGTCGATGGAACCCTCGGACGTGTGCCGCTCGGCCTCGGTATAGTAGCCGAGCATAGTCAGAAGCACATACATCACTGTCTGCCAATAGCTCTCGTAGTCGTGATATTTGCGCAGGTCGTAAGGAATGCCGGCGAAGAAGGCTCCAAGGCGGTCGAGGAAACCCTCCGCGTCGCCATCCATGAGCAGTTCTGACATGTCTTCGGCGCTGAACGACGATTTCTCCGAGTTCCCTCCGTATGCATACATGAACTCATTGAGGAATCCGCTCTCAACCTCTATGTTGGGATATCCGAGTATGAGTCGTCCAGTCCTCGGATTACAGGATTTGATGGTAAGGTAGCCGGTCTGATAAAGTAGGGGGACGGGTCGCACTCCAAACTGCGTTATGTCGCTAAGGTCTGATTCGTCAGATTTCGTGCCGTCAAGATTGCGTATGTTTATCCTGTTTCGAATCACGAGGTCCACAAGCATCTTAGAAGTACCGGTCGAGAACCAGTAGTCGCCGAATTTCTGCTCGTTGAGCGTCAACAACAGACTGAACGGATTGTAGATGTCGGGACATTCTGTGCTGAAATGATATCCGTCATAATGTTTCTTGAGATTGGCATACATCGCCTTGATGTCCATCTTTTTCTTTGCCGAGAATTCTCTCACTCCTGTATCGAAATACTTATGCAATTCGTCTTCGGTGATGCCGCAGATGGTGGAGAATCGGTCGCTCAAAGATATGTCGTTGAGGTTGTTGAGACCGGAGAATACGCTGACTTTGCCGAATTTGGTCACTCCGGTGATCACCGCCAGCTTTATGAACGGGTCCAGAGTCTTGAGCGAGGAGTAGAATCCGCGCAGGTCTGTCTGGTGGATGGTGAATATCTCATCATTGAGAATGTTGTCGGTCAGCGGTTTGTCATACTCGTCGATCAGTATCACGACTCTGTGTCCCGTCTTTTTGTAAGCCTCTCTGACGAGCCATTCGAATCGTTCGGAAATGGAGCGGTCCTTTCGGAGGTCGCCATACACTTCCTCCCAACGTTCGAGGTGCTTGTTGATGATGGCCACTACTGACCCCCTTTCGCCATACCGCTCGTTGTTCAGATCGAGATGGAAGACAGGCCTCGGAGTCCATTCCTCAGGGCGCATGCTATCGATGGCGAGACCGTGGAAGAGTTCGCGGTTGCCTTCGTAATATTCATGCAGCATCGACAGCAGCAGGCTCTTGCCGAATCGCCGCGGGCGACCTAAGAAATAGAACTTGCCGCTTTCGAGCAACGGTATGCACCAAGTCTTGTCGACATAGACATATCCATCCTTGATTATTTCTCTGAACGACTGTATGCCTACCGGGTATTTCAACTCCTCCATAATCACGACTTTTTGCTGATTTGCAGATGGAGATTTCTCCACCCTACAAAATTAACAATTTAAATCGGAAAACGCAAACACTCCTCTCGCCGTGGCGGGTTATTTCGGGAAAAATCGTTATCTTTGCGGCATGAAAACATTCGGGACAACGATACGCCTTGTGGCGGCGTGTGTGGCAGTGATGCTGGTCGCGGCGTGCGGCCGGCGCGATCGGCATGGAGCGGAGATTTGGCATACCGGTGATCCGGAGGTCGACAACCTTCTTGCCTCAGCCGACCGCGTCGACGAGGTCGGGGACTTCGACCCCGAGGCCATCGATTCCCTCATGCCTGTAGTCGAGCGTATTGCCGCGCAGAGAGGCGACAGCGCCATGGCCGGTATGGCCCGCGGAACGCTTGTATGGACGGCCGGCGACTTCGACCGCGCCGCCGGAATCTTCCGCGCCGCCGAGGCACGTGTCGACTCCGCACGGCGTCCCTACCTGCTCGCCCGCATACGGCACGGGCTGTCGCGGTCACTGCCCGATGACTCGCTCGAGCGCAAGGCGGCGCTGCTTTACGAGGCCCTGCCGACATTCGCCGATGCCGGCGACAGCCTGAGGGTGATGCAGACGCTCTTCGATCTCAATGTGATATACGGATATGTATGGGACAGGGGTGTGCAGGCTTCCTGTCTCGGAACCGCCGCCGGATACGTGCCCGATTCTCTGCCCGTGCTGCGCGCGCTCATGGAGGCCAACGTGCTCGGACTCATTCGTTCCGAAGCCGACACCACGGCCTATCTGCATATGCTCGACTCGCTGAGACGAGACATCCGCATGACGGAAGCCGTGCCGCCCCTCGGGCTTATGGTCAACACCGACATCTACCGTCTGCGCGGCGACACAAGCTCCCTCGACTCGGCCCGCCGGTATGCGCGGATCACTGAGGAAGGGGCTCCCGGGCATCCTGCACTGTGGCTATACGACACATATCGCCTTCGCTATTTCGTCGACAAGAACCAGGCGGACTCCGCGCGAGTATACGCCGCGACGCTCGACAGCCTGTTGGGAGACGAGACTCCCTACGCGTCGGAGATGGTGGCCGAGCTAATCCACTACAGCGAATGGGCCGGCGACAGCGTCGGCGCCGCACGTCTCCGTCTGGCTCTGCGGAGTCTCGAAGAGGCCCGCGAGGCATACGGCAAGGGCCAGGACATGGCCGCCAGGAGCATGGATCCCAGACTTTCGGCCTTCATCGACAGTCCCCGCGCCGGACGCCGCGACCGAACTCCGCTCACAGTCTGGCTGATTGTGGCGGCCGTCGCCGCATCTGTGGCCACGGTGATTATACTCGTACGCGTCAGACGGTCGCGCAGGCGTCCGGGCGGAAAACTGCAGGAGAAACTCGAAGACGCCAACCGCAGCCTCGCCGCCCAGCAGATCAGCGTCATCCACAAGGAGAATGTGATCAGAAACGTTCTCGAGCGTATTGAAGGCGACGGACTCGCGTGCGATGCCTCCGCGCGTGCCGAGATACTATCCACATTGCGCAATGCCGTGAACGGCGCCGGAGAATGGGAGCGGTTCACCACCCTCTTCACGCAGGTGCGCCCCGATTTCACTCGCCGTCTCACCGAGGCGTATCCCGCCCTGACGCCCGGCGAACTGAGGCTGTCGTGCCTGCTCAGCATCGGGCTTGACAACAAGCAGATATCGCGGCTGCTGAGCATCCAGCCCGATTCGGTAAAGAAAGCCCGTCAGAGACTGCGGGCGAAACTCGGAATACCGCAGGACGAGTCGTTCGACACCTTCTTCTCCAGATTCTGAGCACGCCCGTCACGCGAATTGCATGTCAAATTTTGCCGAATCGAAAAAAATAATTAACTTTGCGCTTTGAATGTAATCAAACGTTAAAGTTGAAAAACATTGTAAAACTCCACTTGAATCCTTAAAGCAAACATCGTTTACAGTTTAAAAACACGCGGACGGGCGATGACGGCCCCAATCCGCCATCCACGGCAGTGATGCCGGGGAGAGACATTATCATTACGACAATGGAAGAAAAGAAACCAAAAAGACCTCGCATCGGCACCCAGGGTCTCGGTATGCCCTCGGTGGAGAATGCGGAACATGAGACTCGCTACGAAAAGGTAAATTACCCCTCCTCGCAGTCAGGCGACGGCGACGGCGACGACCGTCAGCAGGGTCACCAGGGTTATCAGCAGAGAAATTACGGCGGTTACGGCCAGCAGCGCCAGCAGGGCGGCTATGGCCAGCAGCAGCGTCCCTACCAGCAACGTCAGCAGGGGGGCTACGGCCAGCAGCGTCCATATCAGCAGCGTCAGGCCGGCTACCAGCCCCGTCCCTACCAGCAGCGTCAGCAGGGGGGCTACGGTCAGCAGCAGCGTCAGCCGAACGGCTACGGCCAGCAGCAGCGTCAGCAGGGCGGCTATGGTCAGCAGCAGCGTCAGCAGGGCGGCTACGGCCAGCAGCGCCAGCAGAACGGCTACGGCCAGCAGCGTCAGCAGGGTGGCTACGGCCAGCAGCGCCAGCAGAACAACGGCTACGGCCAGCAGCGTCAGCAGAACGGCTATGGCCAGCAGCGTCAGCAGGGCGGCTACCAGCAGCGCGGAGGACAGCAGCGTCAGCAGGGCGGATTCCATAACCGCAACAACCAGCAGCGCCAGCAGGGAGGATACAACAAGCAAGGCGGCAACTGGAACAACAACCAGCAGAAGTTCACTCCGCGTCCCAAACAGATCGACTACGTGCTCGAGGACGTGGATCCGAATTCGGAGATCCGTCTCAACAAATACATGGCCAACGCCGGAATCTGCTCGCGCCGTGAGGCCGACGAATACATCACGGCCGGCAAGGTCAAGGTCAACGGAGAGGTCGTCAAGGAGCTCGGCACGAAGATCTCGCGCAACGACGTCGTGGAATACGACGACAAGGTAGTGACGCCCGAGCGCAAGTGCTACGTGCTGCTCAACAAGCCCAAGGACTGCGTGACGACGAGCGACGACCCCAACGGCCGCACCACCGTGCTAGACATCGTCAAGAACGCCTGTGAGGAGCGCATATATCCCGTTGGACGCCTCGACCGCAATACGACGGGCGTGCTTCTGCTCACCAATGACGGCGACCTCGCCTCGAAGCTCACGCACCCCAAGTTCGTGAAGAAGAAAATATATCATGTCTGGACCGACAAGGACATCACCGAGGAAGACATGCAGCGCATCGCCGACGGCATAGAGCTTGAGGACGGCGAGATTCACGCCGACGCCATCTCGTATGTCAGCGACGACCGCAACCAGGCCGGCATCGAGATCCACAGCGGGCGCAACCGCATCGTGCGCCGCATCTTCGAGCATCTCGGCTACCGCGTCGTGAAACTCGACCGTGTCTATTTCGCCGGACTCACGAAGAAAAACCTGCCCCGCGGCCGCTGGCGTTACCTCACCCAGGAGGAAGTCAACTACCTGCGCATGGGCGCATTTGAATAAGAAGAATACCGATATGGAAAAGATACGCAGATCAACCGTCAGGCAGCTGCTCGCCGAAGGCGCGCAGGCTGTCGGATCGAAAGTCGACGTCAAGGGCTGGGTACGCACCCGCCGGGGCAACAAGAATGTCCAGTTCGTCGCGCTCAACGACGGAAGCACCATCAAGAACCTGCAGATCGTGCTCGACCTCTCGAAGTTCGACGACGAGGCCCTGAAGCCCGTAACGACCGGCTCGAGCATCCACGTGCAGGGCACGCTCGTGGCCTCGCAGGGCAAGGGCCAGAGCGTCGAGGTCCAGGCCGACGAGCTTGAGGTCTACGGCACGGCCGACCCCGCCACATACCCCCTGCAGAAGAAGGGACACACGCTCGAGTTCCTGCGCGAGAAGGCGCACCTGCGCCCGCGCACCAACACGTTCGGCGCCGTGCTGCGCATACGCCACGCGCTCGCTTATGCGATCCACAAGTTCTTCAACGACAAGGGATTCTATTATTTCCACACGCCGCTCATCACGGCCTCCGACTGCGAGGGCGCCGGCGCGCAGTTCCAGGTGACGACCCTGCCGCTCGACTCCCTGCCGCTCAACGAGGAGGGACGCCCCGACTACACGCAGGACTTCTTCGGCAAGATGGCGAGCCTCACCGTCTCGGGCCAGCTCGAGGGCGAGCTCGGAGCCACGGCCCTCGGCTGCATCTACACGTTCGGCCCGACCTTCCGCGCCGAGAATTCCAACACTCCGCGACACCTGTCGGAGTTCTGGATGATCGAGCCGGAGATGGCCTTCTATGAGATCGAGGACAACATGGACCTCGCCGAGGAGTTCATCAAATACTGTATCAACTACGCCCTCGAGCACTGCAAGGACGACATAGACTTTCTGGCCGAGCATTTCGACAAGGACCTCGTGGAGCGTCTGCGCTTCGTGGTCGACAACGACTTCGTGCGCCTGCCCTACACCGAGGGCGTCCGTATCCTCGAGGAGTCGGGCCGCAAGTTCGAGTTCCCCGTATACTGGGGAGTCGATCTGGCCTCCGAGCACGAGCGTTATCTGGTGGAGGAGCATTTCAAGCGTCCCGTCATACTCACCGACTATCCCAAGGAAATCAAGGCCTTCTACATGAAGCTCAACGACGACGGCAAGACCGTCCGCGCCATGGACGTGCTCTTCCCCAAGATCGGCGAGATCATCGGCGGTTCGCAGCGTGAGGAAAGCTACGACAAGCTTCAGGGCCGCATCGACGAGCTCGGCCTCACGGGCATGGAGTGGTATCTCGACACGCGCCGTTACGGCACGGTCCCCCACTCGGGCTTCGGCCTCGGCTTCGAGCGCCTCGTGCTCTTCGTGACCGGTATGCAGAACATCCGCGACGTCATCCCCTTCCCGCGTTATCCCAACAACTGCGAGTATTAATCCGACAGCGGGATGAAGCGTTTCGCGACATTGATATTCACAATCCTGCTTCTTCTGTCCCACGCCATGGGGCAGGAGAGGCGGGATTCCGTCATTGTCAGTCTCGTGACGTGCTGGCCAGGGGCCGAGGTCTACGAACTGTGCGGCCACGAGGCAATCCGTGTGCGCGGCGTCAACGCCGAGGGGCAGCCGGTAGACTCGGTGTGGAACTACGGCACGTTCGACTTCGCGCAGCCCAACTTCATCTACCGCTTCGTCAAGGGTGAGACCGACTACATGCTCTCCTCCTATCCGTTCGCATGGTTCATGCCCGAATACATGTCGGCGGGGCGAAGAGTGGTGGAGCAGGACCTGAACCTCAGCCGCGAGGAGGCCTCGCGGCTCCACCGGATGCTGCGCGACGAGGCGCGGCCTCCGCACAACGTCTACCGCTACAACTATGTGCTCGACAACTGCGCCACGCGCATCATCGAGCGGCTCGACCAGGCAGCCGACGAGCGGGTGATCTATCCCGACACGATAGCCTTCGGCACGTTCCGCCGCGAGATGCGCGCCTATCACCGTGACTATCCCTGGTATCAGTTCGGCATCGACCTCGCGCTCGGGTCAGGCATCGACCGTCCCATCACGGGACGCGAGGAGATGTTTGTGCCCGTGGAGATGTATCAGAAGGCCGCCGGGGCGCATTTCGCCGACGGCAGACCGCTCGTGTCGGCCACGCGCACGCTCTGGGAGGGCGTGCCCGACGCCACGCTCGGGCCGACGCACTGGAGCGCGACCCCGCTGGTGTGCTGTTCGGTGTTCTTCGTGCTGGTGCTCCTCGTGTGCTGGCTCCAATGGCGGCGGGTGGTGATATATCGCGCGCTATACTCGGTGTGGTTCGCGATGCTCGGCCTGACGGGCTGTCTGCTGGCGTTTCTCGTGTTCATCAGCTCGCACGAGGCCACGTCGCCCAATCTTCTGCTGCTCTGGCTCAACCCGTTGCAGCTCGTGGTGGCCGTCGGCGTATGGTTCCGCCGCACGTGGAAATGGCCGGTGACCTGCATGATGGTCTACAACATAATCGTGCTCACGGTGTTGTTGATAGTGTGGCCGTTCCAGAGGCAGTCGGCCAATGCGGCGTTCTTCCCGCTGATGGGGGCCACGCTCGCGCTGGCCGCGGTCTACGCAATAATCTCGCCGAAAATCAGTTATAATAAGAAGTGTAACACACGTAAGAATGAAGAGGTTTGCAACCTCGGTGCTGACAGGTCTGGTCGCGCTCGGCGCGGCGGCACAGCAGGCTCCCGCACGGCCAAGGCTCGTGGTGGGAATCGTCGTTGACCAGCTGCGCACCGATTACATAGAACTGCTGCAGGGCTATCTGGGCGAGCGGGGCTTCAAGGCCCTGCTCCGCGACGGCGTGTATATGCGCGACGTCGACTTCAAGGCCTCGCGCCTCGACGCGGTCAGTTCGACGGCCATGCTCGTCACGGGCGCCTATCCGTCGCAGACGGGCGTCCCGGCGGCGTCGGTGTTCGATGTCACCGTGCCGGGCGGCGTGTCGCGGCTGCCTCTTGTCTCGACGGCCTCGGCCTCGGTGACCAACGACTCGTTCACCCCCGCGGCTCTGCGCCTCTCGACGGTGGCCGACGAACTCGTGGTCGATGCCGCCGGAGCCTCGCAGGTCTATTCCGTGGCCATGGACCCCCAGCAGGCCGTCATACTCGCCGGACATTCCGGCAAGGGGGCGTTCTGGGTCAACAACACCTCGGGCAACTGGGCCACGACGTCATATTATGGCTCCATGCCCTCGGTGGTGTCCAACCGCAATTTCCGCGCGCCCCTCGCGCAGCGAATCGACACGATGAAATGGACACCCTCGCCGCGAATGGCGCAGGTGCCCTTCCTCTCCGAAAGCCGCCGCATCAATCCCTTCCGCCACACCTTCGCGCGCCAGGACCGCGACGTGTATAAGAAATTCGCCGCCTCGGCCCTCGCCAATATCGAGGTGACCGACGTGGCCATCGACCTGATCCGCAATCTCAACCTCGGGTCGAATCCCGGCGAGACCGACATGCTCAGCGTGGCATATACGGTGGCGCCGTTCAGGTATGCCGCCGACGGCGCCACGCGCGCCGAACTCACCGACTCCTACCTGCGTCTCGACGGGCAGATCGGCCGCCTTCTCGATGCGGTCGACAGTGCCGTCGGAGCCGCCAACTCGGTGATATGGCTCACCTCCACAGGATATTACGACGACGCTGCGTCCGTCGACGAGCGCTACCGCATTCCAGGCGGCGAGTTCTCGACGCTGCGCGCCCGCTCGCTGCTCAATTCATATCTCTCCGCCAAATTCGGAAGCGCCGGCTACGTGTCGGCCATACGCGACGGCCAGGTGTATTTCGACCGTCACGTCATAGAGTCGATGCGGCTTGACGCCGACCGCGTCATCGCCGACGCCCGCTCCTTCCTCGTCAAGATGAGCGGCGTGTCTGACGCCGTCACCATCGACGAGGTGCTCTCACCGGCCACTCCGGGCGCAGAAAGCCTGCGCCGCTCGCTCGACCCGCGCGTGGCGGGCGACATCGTGGTGAGGTTCGCCCCCGGATGGACCGTCAATTACGACGAGCAGACTCCCGTCCAGTCCAAGCATATGCGAGAGGCGGCCGTGATGACCCCGGCCTTCCTGCGCGCCCCGGGAGTCGCGCCCAAGGTGATCTCGACACCGGTCGACGCCGTCGCGCTCGCGCCGACGCTCGCCGGCGCCCTGCGGATCCGCGCCCCTAACGGAGCGCAGTCGCGCCCCGTGCCCCTCGACTGAACAATGATTAATGATTATTGATTAATTATAAATTATTAATGATTAGGGGGCGTGGCCACTCATTGTTTTCTTCTCATTACTTTTCTTGTAAAACATAAACACTCAGATGTTCAACAATATACTAAAGAAAATCTTCGGAAACCAGTCCGAGCGCGCCGTGCGTCCCCTGTGGAACCGGCTCAATACGGAGATCAACCCCGTTTCCGAGCAGATCAAAGACATAAGCAACGACGAGTTGCGCGGACGCATTGACACCATCCGCGACCGTATCCGGGGCAACGCCGCCGTCTACAAGAAGCAGATGGACGAGGTGCGCGCCGAGATCGAGACCCTCGACTACGACAAGCGCGAGCCGCTCTGGAAGAAGATCGACGATATCCGCGAGGAGATGTTCGCCGGCTATGCCCGCGACCTCGACGAGGCTCTCCCAGAGGTGTTCGCCGTGGTCAAGGAGACGGCGCGCCGCTTCAAGGACAACGAGACCATCGAGGTGACGGCCACCGACTTCGACCGCAAGCTCGCCGGCGAGGGCCGCGACTTCCTCACCATCGATGGCGACAAGGCCATATACCGCAACGAGTGGATGGCCGGCGGCAACACGATCAAGTGGGACATGGCTCACTACGACGTGCAGCTGATCGGCGGCATGGTGCTCCACGGCATGATGAACGGCGGCAAGGTGACCAACAACATCGCAGAGATGGCCACCGGCGAGGGCAAGACCCTCGTGGCCACGCTCCCCGTCTTCCTCAACGCCCTGACGGGCGAGGGCGTGCACGTCGTCACCGTCAACGACTATCTCGCCAAGCGAGACTCCGAGTGGATGGGCCCGCTCTATCAGTTCCACGGCCTCTCGGTGGCCTGCATCGACAAGACCGAGCCCAACTCCGAGGAGCGCCGCGAGGCATACGCCTGCGACATCACCTTCGGAACCAACAACGAGTTCGGCTTCGACTATCTGCGCGACAACATGGCCACGCAGACGCAGGACCTCGTGCAGCGCGACCAGCATTATTACGCCATCGTCGATGAGGTCGACTCCGTGCTCATCGACGACGCCCGCACGCCGCTCATCATCTCCGGCCCTGTGCCCAAGGGCGACGACCAGATGTTCAACGAGTTCAAGCCCAACGTCGAGAAGGTGGTCAACGCCCAGCGCAAGCTCGCCCAGCAGCTCCTGCTCGAGGCCAAGGACAAGATCTCGAAAGGCCAGACCGAAGAGGGGGGCCTCGCGCTCTTCCGCGTCTACAAGGCGCTGCCCAAGCATGGCCCGCTGATCAGGTATCTTTCGGAAGACGGCATTAAGCCTCTGCTGCTTAAGGTCGAGGCCAAGTATATGGCCGACAACAACCGCGAGATGCCCAAGGCCGTCGAGCCCCTCTTCTTCGTCATCGACGAGAAGAACCACAGCATCGAGCTGACCGACAAGGGTATCGACGTGCTGGCAGGCACGACTTCCGATCCCGATTTCTTCGTGATGCCCGACATCGCCGCCCAGCTCAGCGAGGTCGAGAACGAAGACCTCACCGTCGAGCAGAAGCGCGAGAAGAAAGACTCGCTGCTTCAGAACTATTCGGTGAAGGCCGAGCGCCTGCACACGGTCAACCAGCTTCTTAAGGCCTACACGCTCTTTGACAAGGACGTAGAATATGTGATCGACGACAACAAGATCAAGATTGTCGACGAGCAGACGGGCCGTATCATGGAGGGCCGCCGCTATTCCGACGGTCTGCACCAGGCCATCGAGGCCAAGGAGGGCGTGAAGGTCGAGGCCGCCACGCAGACCTACGCCACGATCACGCTGCAGAACTACTTCCGCATGTATCGCAAGCTCGCCGGCATGACCGGTACAGCCATGACCGAGGCGGGCGAGTTCTACGACATATACAAGCTCGACGTCGTCGAGATTCCGACCAACCGCCCCGTGATCCGCGACGATATGAACGACCGCGTGTACCGCACGAAGAAGGAGAAATACGCCGCCGTGATCCAGGAGGTCGAGGATATGGTCAAGGTCGGACGCCCCGTGCTTGTCGGCACGACGTCGGTCGAGATTTCCGAGCTCCTATCCAAGATGCTGACGCTGCGCAAGATTCCCCACCAGGTGCTCAACGCCAAGCTTCACCAGAAGGAGGCCGAGATCGTGGCACAGGCCGGCCAGACCGGCACGGTGACCATCGCCACCAACATGGCCGGACGAGGCACCGACATCAAGCTCTCGCCCGAGGTCAAGGCCGCAGGCGGTCTCGCCATCATCGGCACCGAACGCCACGAGTCGCGCCGCGTCGACCGTCAGCTCCGAGGCCGCGCCGGACGTCAGGGCGACCCGGGAAGCTCTGTCTTCTTCGTGTCGTTCGAGGACACCGTGATGCGACTCTTCGCCAACGAGCGAGTGGTCAAGATGCTCGACCGTCTCGGTTTCCAGGAGGGCGAGATGCTTGAGAACAGCATGGTCACCAAAAGCATCGAGAACGCTCAGAAACGCGTGGAGGAGAACAACTTCGGTATCCGCAAACGTCTTGTGGAATACGACGACGTGATGAACGCCCAGCGCAACGGCGTGTATTCGCGCCGCCAGAACGCCCTCAAGGGCGAGCGCATCGGCATGGATATAGCCAACATGGTCTACGAACTCTGCAACTCGATAGCCGGAGGCACCTATGAGAATTTCGAGGCGTTCTCGGAGGAGGTCAACCGCGAGCTCGCCATAGAGGTGCCCTTCACCGAAGAGGAATACCCGAAGCTCGACACCGAGGAAATTGCCGAGCGTCTGGCCGAGGCTGGCATGGAGAACCTTGCCCGCAAGAAGGAGAAGATGGCCGAGGGCGCCGTGCCTTATATCAAGGAATTCGTCGAGGAGCAGGGCGCGCGCGGTCCGGTGGGAGTGCCGATGACCGACGGCCGCCGCATGTTCAACATCCGCGCCGACATACAGGAATGCTACGAGAACGGCTGCAAGCCGCTCACCAAGGCCTGGGAGAAGGCGGTGCTCCTGTCGTCGATCGACTCCTGCTGGCAGGAGCAGCTGCGCGAGATGGACGAGCTGCGCAAGTCGGTGCAGAACGCCACCTATGAGCAGAAGGACCCGCTCGTAATCTATAAGATCGAGGCGTTCGAACTGTGGAAGAAGATGCTCTGGGAAATGAACTCGAAGTCGGTGGCGACGCTGATGCGCGGACGTCTCGCGGTGGTTCCCTACGAGGAGGCTAAGGCGGCCGAGGAGGCGCGTCGCAAGGCTATGGCCGAGCAGGAGGAAGCCCGCCGCCGCAACGCGACCTATGCCGCTCAGAGCAACGCGAGCATCACGCAGGGCGCGGGACGCCCGATGCCCAATCCGTATGCCAACTACAGCACGACGCGCGAGACCTACGAGGGCGAGAACGCCCAGCGTGAGGCTGCGCGCAACGTCAACCGTCCGGCCAAGACCGTGACGCAGCCCATCAAGTCGGGCCCGAAGGTCGGCCGCAACGACCCCTGTCCCTGCGGCAGCGGCAAAAAATACAAAAACTGCTGCGGCAAAGGCCAGTGACACCCTGACCGCATTGAAATAAAAATATCGGCATCGCATCGCGGTGCCGATATTTTTTTAGGATTTTCAATTCAAACGATCATGCGTCAAGCATTATCAAGGTCGGCGGGGAGTCGGCGCGAACCGTAGCTGAAGATGAGGGTCGTTACACCGAGCACGAGGAACACAATCGCCGTCGAACAGCGTATGTCGCCGAGTCCCACAAGCGGCGCCACCGTAGCGCCGAACACGTAGCCGCCGACGCCCACGATCGCCGACGCCGCCCCGGCGTTGGTACGCCCCTCGTTCATGGCCAGCGTGTTGCCGACGGTGAATATCATCCCCATGCAGAATATCATCGGCAGCAGCGACATCTCGTATGCCCAGAAGTCATGAACGCAGAAGAGCACAATCGCCTCGACCGTAATCGAGATCATCATAATCAGTCCGGCGATCCAGGCGGCGTTCTTCAGAATCTTGAACCTCAGCGCGAAAATCGAGCCCGCGGCCGCGAAGAGTGCGTTGAAGCCCATGAACAGACCGAAATGCAGCGCCGACCATCCGTAGATGGTCTGCATGATGAAGGGCGCCGACGACGTGTACGCGAACAGCAGGCCGAGCGCCGAACCCTTCAGCAGCACATGCGTCATGAACGGTCGGTTGCGAAGCAGAGGACCGTACTCCTTGAACGCCGACATCAGACTGCCGGTCAGCCTGTGGCTCTTAGGCAGAGACTCCTTGAAAAAGAAGCTGATCACCACGAGCAGGAGCGCGAAGGCCGCCAGCACCCAGAAGATGCCCTGCCAATGGATCGAGTCCGCCACCAGACCGCCGACGACAGGCGCCGACGCAGGCGCGAAACCGTTGATCGCGCCGATCAGGGCCATCATCTTCGCAAGCTGGCGTCCGCCGTATATATCGGCCGGAACAGTCCGCGCCAGGAAATATCCTCCCGACGCACCGAGTCCCTGCACCAGACGGCAGAGCAGGAAGACGTGGATGGTTGGCGAGAACACCGAGGCCACCGCCCCGGCCATGAAGACCACCATCGAGACCAGCAGCACCGGTTTGCGGCCGTAACGGTCGCTGAGCGGGCCGAGTATCACCTGGCCCGCCCCGAGGCCGATCATGCCCATGGTGAGACCCAACTGCACCTGCGAGACCGAGCAATGGAAAAAGCGCGTCATCTCGGGCAGCGTCGGCAGATACATGTCGTTGACAAACGAGCCGAACGCGCTGAGCAGCACGAGATAGCCCACCAGGAACATGTAATAGCCCTTGCCGTGCGGATAGACAGCGGCAGGAGACGCCGAGTTCTCGTTGTTCGCGTCCATGGCTTACCAGAAAATCAAGGGACAGACCGTGAAATATGCCAGCGAGTCGAAAACGAGACCCAGCACGAAATAAGCGACGATCCAGAACATCGAGATCCAGAATCCCCACCACGCCAGCGTGTTGTTGCGGTAGCCGAGTCCGATGCAGGAGAGCACCGCGCCGATGAGCCAGAACAGGCCGCCCAGGAACGGCAGCCAGAAGAAAGCGGCACCGAGGCAGGCGAAAATGAAGCCTGTGGCGCCGATTGAATTATTGTCAGTGTTTGCCATAGTATCTGAATTTTAAGTTAGAACGCTCCTGGGGTTGTCAGGGTTCTCCTGATTTTCGGGATCCGGGCTGAAGCCCGGGCACAGGACCAGGATGTCATGGGTCTACTCATTTTCGAGCTACTCGAGCAACTCGAGCTACTCGAGCTACTCGAGAATTCCGATAAGTCCGGGATGCTCGGAAGGCCCGGGCTGTCGGAGAAAAATTTGGATATTCGGATTATTTTTATTAACTTTGCGTGCTAAATATGCACGCAACAAGCGTGCGGAGGATATCCAGATAATTTATGTACAGAGATACGACATGCGGTGAGCTTCGTCTTGCCGATGCCGGCAGGCACGTCAGGCTTGCCGGATGGGTTCAGAGAGCCCGTAAAATGGGCGGTATGACATTTGTCGACGTCCGCGACCGTTATGGAATCACCCAGGTGGTTTTCAGCAATGAGATAGATGCCGGGCTCGCCGAGCAGGCAAACCGTCTCGGTCGAGAGTATGTGGTTGAAATCGAGGGAGATGTCAAGGAACGCAGTTCCAAGAACGCCAATCTTCCCACTGGCGACGTGGAGGTGATAGCCACCTCTGTCAAGGTGCTCAACCGCAGCGAGATCCCCCCGTTCACCATCGAGGACAACACCGACGGCGGCGACGACCTCCGCATGAAATACCGTTATCTCGACCTGCGCCGCCCGATGGTGCGCCGCAACCTCGAGCTGCGTCACAAGATGGCGTTCGAGATCCGCAGGTATCTCGACTCGAAGGGATTTCTTGAGATCGAGACGCCGATTCTGGTCAAGTCGACTCCGGAGGGAGCCCGCGACTTCGTGGTGCCCTCGCGCATGAATCCGGGCGAGTTCTACGCCCTGCCGCAGTCGCCCCAGCTGTTCAAGCAGCTGCTGATGGTGTCGGGCTTCGACCGTTATTTCCAGATAGCCAAATGTTTCCGCGACGAGGACCTTCGCGCCGACCGTCAGCCTGAGTTCACGCAGATTGACTGCGAGATGAGCTTCGTGCGTCAGGAGGATGTGATCGATATGTTCGAGGGCCTTGTCAAGCACATATTCAAGTATGTCAAGGGCATAGACTTCACCGAGCCTTTCGAGCGCATCACGTGGGCCGACGCCATGGCGCGCTACGGCAGCGACAAGCCCGACAAACGCTTCGGCATGGAGTTCGTCGAGCTCACCGACCTGGCCAAGGGCCACGGCTTCAGCGTGGTCGATGACGCCGAGCTCACCGTCGGCATCGCCGTTCCCGGCGCGGCCGGCTACACCCGCAAGCAGCTCGACGAGCTCACGGAGTTCGTGCGTCGCCCGCAGGTTGGGGCCAAGGGCCTGATGTGGGTCAAGTTCGAGGAGAACGGCGCCGTCAAGAGCTCGGTGGGCAAGTTCTACGACGAGGCGACGCTCCGCGCCTGGGGCGAGAAGGCCGGCGCCAAGGCCGGCGACCTGCTGCTCGTGATGAGCGGCGAGGCCATGAAGACGCGCAAGCAGCTGTGCGAGCTGCGTCTCGAGATGGGCAACCGCCTCGGTCTGCGCGACAAGAACGTCTTCGCTCCGCTGTGGGTCATCGACTTCCCCCTCTTCGAGTGGGACGAGGAGACGCAGCGCTACTACGCGATGCATCACCCGTTCACGTCGCCCAACCCCGACGACATACCGTTGCTGCACAGCGACACGGGCAAGGTGCGCGCCACGGCCTACGACATCGTGGTTAACGGCACGGAGCTCGGCGGCGGCTCGATCCGAATCCATGACGCCGAGCTTCAGGACACGATGTTCGAGCTTCTCGGCTTCACGCCCGAGCGCGCTCAGGAGCAGTTCGGTTTCCTGATGGAGGCGTTCAAGTATGGCGCGCCCCCTCACGGCGGTCTCGCCCTCGGCTTCGACCGCTTCGTCTCGATACTCGCCGGCCTCGACACGATCCGCGACGTGATAGCGTTCCCCAAGAACAATTCGGGCCGCGACGTGATGAACGAGAGCCCGTCGCCCATCGACCAGGCCCAGCTCGACGAGCTTCAGATCGCATTGGCCCCGGCCGGCGACAAATAGCCTGAACACAACGCATTCAACTCACTTCTCACCCAAACACAACGCAATGACCGTATATGACATAGCGTCGGCAATCGAGGCGTTCGCGCCGCTTCCGCTGCAGGAAAGCTACGACAACGCCGGGATGCAGGTGGGGCGCGGCGACCGCAATGTCAACGCCGTGATGCTCTGCCTCGACGTGACGGCCGAGGTGCTCGAGGAGGCTATCCGCCGCCAGTGCGAGATGATCGTCTCCCATCACCCGCTCATTTTCCACGGGCTCAAGAGCCTCACCGGCGCCGACGAGACGCAGCGCATCGTGATGCGTGCCCTCGAGGCCGGGGTGGCGATCTATTCGGCCCACACCAACCTCGACTCGACGTGGAACGGCGTCAGCCACGAGATGGCCCACATCCTCGGCCTCTCCGACATAAGCGTGCTCGAACCCGCTGAGGGAAATCCGCGGGCGGGCCTCGGAGTCGTCGGCTCGATAACTCCGACTCCGAAACTCGAGCTGCTGAGGCGCATCAAGGAGAAATTCAATGTCGGCTGCCTGCGTTATTCGTCGCAGTCGTCGACGCTCGTCGTCAAGCGCGTGGCCCTCTGCGGCGGCTCGGGCGGCAGCCTGATCCGCCGGGCCCTCGACGCCGGCGCCGACCTCTACGTCACGGCCGACGTGAAATATCACGACTTCGCCACCTACGGCCAGCGTATGGTGATCGCCGACATCGGACACTACGAGAGCGAGCTCTGCTCGATGAGGATATTCTCGCGGATCATCCGAGGGCGGTATCCCGACATCGTGGTCTATTTCTCCGACGACCAGCGCAACCCGGTGGGCGTGATGTGAGCGCGGCCCGCGTGCCGTGACAAATCGTAACAATCGTATACTCAATAATATGGCAGATAAGAAAAACGAAAAAGAACGCAGCGTCGAGGAGCGCCTCAAGGCCCTCTACCATCTCCAGTCGCTCCTTTCGGAGATCGACCGCATCAAGATCCTGCGCGGCGAGCTCCCCAACGAGGTGAAGGACCGCGAGGATGAGATCGTGCGCTATCAGACGCGCATCGGCAAGTTCGAGGCTGAGATCGCATCGCTGCGCGACCTGATTGCCGACAAGAAAGCCGACATAGAGGTGCGCGGACAGAAGATCGCGCGCTACGAGGAGCAGATCAACAACGTGCGCAACAACCGCGAATTCGCCTTCCTCGAGAAGGAGAAGGAGTTCGAGACCCTCGAGATCCAGCTCGACGAGAAGAACATCCGCGATGCCGAGGCGAAGATCGCCGAGAAGACGGCCGAGATCGAGCGCAACCGCGGCGAACTCGCCGACAATCAGCACATCCTCGATCAGAAGAAGGTGGAGCTCAACGAGATTATCTCGGAGACGCGTCAGGAGGAGGAGAACCTTCTTCGTCAGGCCAAGGAGCTCGAGCCGGGCATCGACGCCTACACGCTGGCCGCATTCAAGCGCATCCGCAAGAACGCGCGCAACGGCCTCGGCATCGTCACCGTGCAGCGCGACGCCTGCGGCGGCTGCTTCAACCGCATCCCGCCCCAGCGCCAGCTTGAGATCAAGATGCACAAGAAGGTGATAGTGTGCGAGTATTGCGGCCGCATCATGATCGACGGCGCCCTGGCCGGCATCGAGGAGACCCCCGCGGCCGCCCCGGCCCCCAAGAAGCGTGCCTCGCGCGCCAAGAAACCCACATCTTTGTGACGCCGGCCGATGTATTTCGTCAGAAAGACATTCGAGTTCAGCGCCGCCCATCGCCTGGACCTTGACTACGAGAGCCGCTGCACGCAGCTCCACGGCCACAACTGGGTGGTCACGGTCGAATGCGCGTCGGAGCAACTCGACCGCAACGGCATGGTGGTGGACTTCACCCACATAAAGCGCCGCGTGATCGACATGCTCGACCACAAGGTGCTCAACGACGTGCTCGACTTCAACCCGACGGCCGAGAACATCGCCCGCTGGATAGTCGAGACGGTCCCGCACTGTCGCCGCGCCGAGGTGCGCGAGAGCGAGGGCAACACGGCCGCCTACGAAGTGTAGGCGCCCACGGTATTGACAATCATCATTCAGTCTCAGGATGAGAAAGATCAACGAAATATTCTATTCGCTGCAGGGAGAGGGGCACCACACGGGTTACCCCTCTGTCTTTATCCGCTTCGCGGGGTGCAATCTGGCCTGCCCCTTCTGCGACACCCGCCACTCGGAGGGGATATTCATGGACGACGACGCGATTGTCCACGCGGTGAAGCTCTACACGGCCGAGTGGATCGTGCTGACTGGCGGCGAGCCCGCGCTGGCCATCGACGAGGACTTCATCCATCTGCTCAAGCGCGCCACGGGCAAGAAGATAGCCATCGAGACCAACGGCACCGTGCCGTTGCCCGACGGCATCGACTGGGTCACGGTGTCGCCCAAGGGGGGCATCTGCGGCGACGGCTGCGTCGCCGAGGTGGCCGTGGACCGTGCCGACGAGATAAAAGTGGTGGACGTGGGCCAGGAGCTCGAACCCTATTTCGGACTGCCCTGCAAGGGCCCGAAGACGCTCATGTATCTGCAGCCCTGCTATGTAGACGACCCCGGGGAGTTCGCCGCCAACCGCCTGCGCACCGTGCGCCGCGTGCTGGCCGACCCGCGCTGGACGCTGTCGGTGCAGCTCCACCGTTTTTTAGGCATACCTTGATATACGGACGATATGAAAGATTCAGTGATAGTTGTATCGGGCGGCATGGACTCCGTGACGCTGATGCATGAATACAGCGCGCGGATTGCGCTGGCGGTCACGTTCGACTACGGTTCGAACCACAACGCGCGCGAGATAGCCTGCGCCCGGCGTCAGTGCGCTGCGCTCGGCATCGAGCATATAGTGATTCCGCTCGAGTTCATGGGCCGGTATTTCAAGAGCTCGCTGCTGTCGGGGGCCGACGACATCCCCGAGGGCCATTACGCCGACGACAACATGAAGAGCACGGTGGTGCCCTTCCGCAACGGCATAATGCTTTCGGTGGCCTGCGGGCTGGCCGAGAGCCGCGGCCTGGCCCACGTGATGATAGCCAACCACGGGGGCGACCACGCCATCTATCCCGACTGCCGCGGCGGATTCATCGACGCCATGAGCCGCGCCATGAGCGAAGGAACATACGAAGGCATCGACATCATCGCGCCCTATACGGGCATCTCCAAGAGCGACATCGCCCGGAGGGGCGCCGCTCTCGGAGTCGATTATGCCGACACCTACTCGTGCTATAAGGGAGGGGAGCGCCACTGCGGCGTCTGCGGCACGTGCGTCGAGCGACGCGAGGCATTCGCCCTGGCCGGTGTCCCCGACCCGACCGATTATTCGGCGTAGGCCCGTATCACCGGGCTCTCGACGTCGACGCCGTAACGGTCGGCGAACTTCAGGATGTTGACCGCCAGTTCGTGGCGCAACTCCTCGGGACAATAACGGAAATAAGCCTCGGCGGCGCGCACATGCGCCGCGTCGGGCATCGGATACTCGCGGCGCCCCGGAAGTCCGAACTCTCCGTCAGGGAGTTCCTTGCGCTCTTCAGTGTTTAATCTGTCATTCATAGCATTGAATTTAAAAAATTTTTTGTACCTTTGTAGATATAACGCTACCGAGTCGTCGGAGTTTTTTATAAAACACTATTCTTACCACCGTTAGCCATGTGGAAATTCAAACCGATACTGAAGAGCACAATCTGGGGAGGCAGCCGCATCATCCCCTTCAAACGTCTTGACGTTCGTCTCGATGACGTGGGCGAAAGCTGGGAAATCAGCGGAGTCCCGGGCATGGAGACCGTCGTCGAGTCAGGCCTCGACGCGGGCCTGACGGTCACGCAGCTTGTTGACAAATACGGCCCCGCGCTGATGGGGGAGAAGAACTATAAGAAATATGGCGACGACTTCCCGCTGCTGGTGAAGTTCATCGACGCCCGCGCCGAGCTGTCGGTGCAGGTGCATCCCGACGACGCGCTGGCGCAGCGGCGCGGGCATAAGTGGGGCAAGACCGAGATGTGGTATATCGTCGAGGCTGCCAAGGGAGCCCGCATCGCCTCCGGCTTCAGGACTCCGGTCGACCCGGCCGACTACGACTCGCTCGTGGAGAGCGGCCGCATCGAGGACGTGCTCGGATATATCGACGTCAGGCCTGGAGAGGTTTATATGACGCCCGCCGGGCGCGTGCACGCCATCGGGCGCGGATGCTTCCTGGTCGAGATCCAGCAGACCAGTGACCTGACCTACCGCATCTACGACTATCACCGCCGCGACAGCGAGGGGAAGGAGCGCGAGCTCCACACCGAACTGGCCCGCGAGGCGATTGACTTCAACGACACCGGCGTCGAGGCCATCCCCTATCAGCAGCGCATGAACGTGCCCGTCACCGTGGCGCGCACACCCTATTTCATCACCAACGTGCTCAACGCCGACACCGACCTGCTGCGCGACTATTCCGAGAGCGACACGTTCGTGATCCTTGTGATGGTGGACGGCGAAGCGGAGATCACATGCGGCAGCGAGTCGGTCAAGGCGCGTCGCGGCCAGACGCTGCTCGTGCCGGCGTCGGCCACAGGCATCACCATCACCCCGGTGAAGACATGCCGCATCATAGAGACATACATCAAATAGCCACAACAGACAGAATATGAGAAACGAAGAGGAACTGCAGGGAGTGACGCTGCTCGGTAACCAGGGCACGGTCTACTCCGACGACTACAGCCCGGAGGTGCTCGAGACATTCGTCAACAAGCATCCCGACCGTGAGTACGTGGTGCGTTTCGACTGTCCGGAGTTCACCACGCTCTGCCCCAAGACGGGCCAGCCCGACTTCGGCCACATCTACATATCCTACATACCGCGCGAGCGCATGGTGGAGAGCAAGAGCCTGAAACTCTATCTCTTCAGTTTCCGCAACCACGGCGACTTCCACGAAGACTGCGTCAACATCATCCTCAACGACCTCTGGGCGCTGATGGATCCGCGCTACATAGAGGTCGAGGGGCGCTTCATGCCGCGCGGCGGCATCAGCATCCATCCGTTCGCCAGCCGAGGGGATGCCGACCACGCAGACCTGGCCCGCCGCCGCCGCGAGCAGAAACTGGACCCGGCCTGAATCCCGAACCTCGAGAATCTCAAGTTGAATCGGGACAAATCGGGACAAAACGAGATAAATCGGGATAAAACGGGACAAAACGAGAATAAACAAAACTAAACGATATGAATTATTTTCTTGATTATAACGGCCGTGTCATCGGTCCGATGACCGCGATGCAGGTCATGGGTTACAATCCCACCTACGACGTCCGCGTCAGCCTCGACGGCGTCAACTGGCAGCCGCTCTACACGTTCCCCGAGCTGATGAGCCTCTATAACGAACGCTCGAAATATGGCGAGCAGCAGCAGATCGACTCCAAGAAGACCCTCTGCGGCATCATGGCCATAATCTTCGGAACGCTCGGAGTGCAGTATTTCGTGCTCGGCAAGGTGCCCGCGGGCTTCATCACCATCCTGCTCAGCATCGTGACGTGCGGCGCGTGGGAAATCATCACCCTCATCCAGGGCATCATGATGCTCTGCATGAGCGACGACGAGTTCCGCCGCAAATACATCGACACCACATCGACTTTCCCACTGTTCTGAAACCGACAACACCACAATAATGAGCCGCGCCGACCGGGCGCGGGAATAAAAAACACTGTCTCCCGATGATTCCACCCACCGACCGAAAGACCGTCCTCTCGGGCATGTTCCGCGACTGGTATCTCGAATATGCCTCCTACGTCATCCTCGAACGCGCCGTCCCGCACATCGAAGACGGCCTGAAGCCCGTGCAGCGCCGCATCCTGCACACGATGCAGCGGCTTGACGACGGACACTTCAACAAGGTGGCCAACATCGTGGGCCGCACCATGGCCTTCCATCCGCACGGCGACGCCTCGATCGGCGACGCCCTGGTGCAGTTGGGCCAGAAAATGCTGCTCGTCGACACGCAGGGAAACTGGGGAAACATCATCACCGGCGACTCGGCGGCCGCGCCCCGTTACATCGAGGGCCGACTCTCTGAGTTCGCCATCGAGACGGCCTTCTCGCCCAAGATCACCGAGTGGACGCCCAGCTATGACGGCCGCGACAAGGAGCCCGTGACGCTCCCCATGAAGTTCCCCCTGCTTCTCGCCCAGGGCGTGGAGGGCATCGCCGTCGGACTGTCGTCGAAGATTCTGCCCCACAATTTCAACGAGATAATCGACGCCGCCATCGACTGCCTCAACGGCCGCCCGTTCAAGCTGTTGCCGGACTTCCAGACGGGCGGTCTGATGGACGCCTCGAAGTATAACGACGGCGCGCGAGGCGGTTCGGTCAAGGTGCGCGCCAAGATCGAGAAGATCGACAACAAGACGCTCGTCATCACAGAGCTGCCGTATGGCAAGACGACCTCTACGCTGATCGCCTCCATACTCTCGGCCATGGAGAAGGGCAAGATTAAGGTGCGCAAGGTAGACGACAACACATCGAGCCAGGCCCGTATCGTGGTTCACCTCATCCCCGGCTCGAGCTCCGACAAGACCATCGACGCCCTCTACGCCTTCACCGACTGCGAGGTCTCGGTGTCGCCCAACTGCTGCGTGATACGCGACAGCAAGCCTGAGTTCCTCTCCGTCTCCGAACTGCTGCGCGACTCCGTGAGCCGCACGCGCCACATCCTGCTGCGCGAGCTCGATATTGCCCTCGGCGAGGCCCGCGAGAGCCAGCTCTTCGCCTCGCTGGAGAAGATCTTCATCGAGCAGCGCATCTACAAAGACCGCGCCATAGAGCAGGCCGCCGACATGGAGTCGGCCATACGCCGCGTCGACGAGCTGCTCGAGCCTTTCAAGCCCTCTTTCTTCCGCGAGATCACCGACGACGACCTGATCCGCCTCTGGGAGATAAAGATGGCCCGTATCCTTAAGTTCAACTCGTCGAAGGCCGACGAGAAAATCGCGCGCCTCGACGCCGAGATCGCCCGCATCGCCGACGACATCGAGCACATCGACCGCACCACCGAACGCTGGTATCTGCATCTAAAGGAGAAATACGGCGACCGCTTCCCGAGGCTCACCACCATCCGCAGCTTCGACTCGATCGAGGCCTCCAAGGTGGCCGAGGCCAACCGCCGCCTCTATTTCGACGCCGAGGGCAGCTTCATCGGCACCGGACTGAAGGAGGGCGAGTTCCTCTTCACCTGCTCAGACATCGACGACATACTCGTCATCTACCGCGACGGCACCTACAAGATAGTTCGCGTGGCCGACAAGCTCTATATCGGCAAGTCGAAGAGCAACAAGGTGATACACATCGGCATATTCAAGAAGAACGACCGCCGCACCATCTATAACGTCATCTACCGCAACGGCAAGGCCGGCAACTACTACATGAAGCGGTTCTTCATCACCGGTCTGACCCGCGAGAAAGACTACGACCTCACCAAGGGTCTGCCCGGCTCGCGTGTGGAGTGGCTCACCGCCAACCCGAACGGCGAGGCCGAGACCGTGCGCGTCACTCTGGCCGACGAACCCAACGAGTCCGGACGCCGCCCGCGCAACACGGAGCTGAGCATCAACTTCGCCGACCAGCTCATCAAGGGCAAGGAGTCGCTGGGCAATCTCGTTACGAAATTCCGCATCAAGAGCGTATCGCTCGAGAAGCGGGGAAGCTCGACTCTCGGCGGCCGCGAGGTGTGGTTCGACCGAGACGTGCTGCGCCTCAACTACGAACGGCGCGGCGAGAGCCTCGGCATCTTCAAGGGCGACGACAAGGTGCTCGTCATCACCCGCGACGGCGAGTATTTCACCTCCACCTACTCCGACACCAACCATTACGAAGACAACATACTCCGCATCGAGAAGTTCGACCCCCACAAGGAGTGGACATTGGTGCTGTTCGACAACGCCCTCGGCTATCCCTATCTGAAGCGCTTCAAGTTCGAGGCCTCGGCGAGACCCCAGCGGTTTGTCGGCGGCGACGAGGGCGGAAGCATCCTGCTTCTCACCGACCGTCAGCACGCGCGGCTGCTTCTCACGTTCGGCGGCGCCGACGAGGTGCGTCCGCAGGTGGAGGTCGACGCCGACACGTTCATCGGCATCAAGTCGTTCAAGGCCAAGGGCAAGCGCCTCACCCAATACAACCTCGCCTCCGTGGCCGACATCACGCCCGAGCCCGAGCCCGAGTCGGAACCGGAGGCTCCGCAGGAAGAGCCGGAAAGCCCTCAGCCGGAGTCGGGCTGTGGCGAGCCGGCAGGCGAGCCCCAGATAGCCCCCGAGCCCCATTCACCCGAGCAACCCTCTCTCTTCGATGAAATCGATTAGGATGATATTGATGCTGATTCTGGTCGCGCTGGGCGCGGCCGGTTTCGGCGCGTCGGGCGCGAGGCCCGACTCGGTGGCCGACGCTTCGTCGCGGCCGATACTTTCGATTTACAGCGTCGAGATCGGCGGCGCGCGCGACCTCTCCACCTATCTCTCGCCGCTCTACTACGACGGTCTCGACATGGCACTGAGCGGAAGCTGGACCAAGGACTTCAACCGCTGGAGCGACCGCTGCGAGATGTGCTTCGAGGCTATGGTCGACTTCCAGTCGATGCTCAACCCGTCGGGAAACGCGCGTATGTATGGCGCGACGGGGCGTTTCGGCTGGGGGCTGTCATGGAGCCACAGATTCGCGGGAGCGTGGCGCGTCACAGTCGGGCCGATGCTCGACATATACGGCGGCGCGCTCTATCTGGCGCGCAACGGCAACAACCCCGTCTCCGTCCTCGCCTCGGCCGGCATAGACACCCATGCGTCGCTGAGATGGCGCGGGCGTATGGGCAGACTCCCCGTCGAGGTGGCCGACGAACTGCGCGTTCCGACTCTCTCGGTGTTCTTCTGCCCCGAGTATGGCGAATCATATTACGAGATATATCTCGGCAACAGGCGCGGGCTCGCGCATTGCGGCTGGTGGGGCAACGCCTTCGGCATCGACAATCTCATCTCGCTGCGCATGAATTTCGGCAAGACCGGTCTGATGGTGGGTTATCGTCTGGACATGAGACGATTCGACGCCAATCACCTCGACACACAGATAGTCCGCAATGCCTTCGTGATCGGCGTCATACCCAATATTAAGTAATAAGTAAAAAGTAATACGTAAAAAGTATAAAGTAATAAGTAAAAAGTATTAAGTAATACGATATCAAATTGCCCGTATTACTTATTACTTCTTACTTTTTACTTTATTATTACTTGATTTACATTTCGATGATTGCCGCTCCGCAGCTATAGCCTCCGCCGAACACGGTGAGGCCCACGCGCTCGCCGCGGGCGAATGAGTCGCGTCGCTGCGAGAACACCAGCGCCACGCCCGCGCTGCCCGTGTTGCCGAGTTCGCCGATATTGTTCTCGAAGCGTTCCATGGGGAGGCGTAGCTGATGGGCCACGTTGGCCACGATGCGCAGATTGGCCTGGTGGCAGATTATGTGGTCGAGGTCCGCCGGCTTGAGGTCGCCGACCTCGGCCGCGGCCTTGTCGAGCGCGTCGATCATATAGTTGCAGGCGTGCATGAAGACATCCTTGCCGAAGGGCATGGTGATTCCCCCTTCTTTCGGACGGAGCTGAACGCCCTCGGGGCCTTTCGAGACGTTGCCGAGGCCGCAGGTGTAGATTGCCTTGATTTCGGGCTCGCCGTCGGCGCAAGGATCCTTTGACACGAAGAAAGCGACCGCGGCGTCGCCCCAGAGGTGGCCGCAGGTCTTGTCGTTCTCGTTGGCGTAGTATGAATTGCACTCCGAGCATACGAGCAGGGCCTTCGAGGCCTTGCCCGAGGCGAAATACGCATCGATCATCTCAAGGCCGTTGACGAACGACGAACATGCCGACGAGAGATATACGGCCTTCGCGCCGTCAATGTCGAATTCCTTCTGGGCCTCGTGGGCGAGGGTAGCCACAGTGTCGTAGGCCGAATAGGCCGCGGAGACGATTAGGTCAACGTCCTTCACGTCGTAGGGGAGTTTCGGCAGCGCGTTTCTGATGGCGTCGAGACCCATGGAGTTGTGGCCCTCGTTCTCGGCCACGCGCGAGCGCGTGTGGATGCCCGTGCGGCGCACGATCCACTCGTCGGTAAGTCCGTTGATCGGGAGGAAATAAGCGTTGTCTATTCTGGCGGAGGGGATGTAGTGCCCCGTGGCGTTGATGTACATTTGATGATTCGATTTTCGGTATTGTTGATGATCTGAGGGAAATATCGAGGCGGAGGAGGTCGCGACTGCACATTTGCCCTAAAACTGTGCAAAGTTAGAAAAAATATTCCATATGCGCAAATACAAAATCGCAACGCCCTGAGGCATTGCGAAATAAAATGCGGATTCAACTTTAAGTTAAACCTCGCGGCCGGAAATCGGTGCTTGCTTACCCGAGTTCGGCGGCCGGGATGCGGTCGCCGGGCTGGTATGGGCGGCTGGCGAGGCGGCCGAGCAGGGCGTCAAGGTGGCGGGGGTGGAGGCTGTATCCGGGGCGGACGCAGGCCACGTTGTCGCGGGTGAAGGGTTCGCCGGCGGCGATTGGCGCGCTGACGTAGAGCGAACGGCTCCACTGGCGTCCGGCGCGTGTCACGTACTCGTCGGCGGGTATGCCGTCGCCTGGGGCCATTGCGGCCTCGGCGCGACGCACGTCGCGCACCATGGCCGCGAACTCGTCGCGGTCCATCGAGAAGGCCGCGTCTGGTCCGCCGATCTTGCGGTCGAGAATGAAGTGCTTCTCGACCATCGTCGCGCCGAGCGCGACGCTCATCACCGGCAGCAGACTGCCAGGAGAATGGTCGGAGAGACCGACTTTCACGCCATATCTCTCGCGCATTTCCGCAATCAGCGACAGATGCGCGTCCTCGATGCGTGCCGGGTATGCCGACGTGCACTTCAGCAGAGTCACGTCGTCGTTGCCCGCCTCGCGGCAGGCATCTATCGCCTCGCGGATCTCTCGGTCGGAGGCGACTCCGGTGCTGATCACCATCGGACGGCCGAGACGCGCGGCATAGCGGATCAGTTCGAGGTGCATCACCTCGAACGACGCGATCTTGTATATGGGGTTGCCGAGCGATTCGAGCAGGTCGACGGCCTCGAGGTCGAAGGGCGTCGAGAAGCATTCCAACCCGCATTCGCGCGCCAGCTCGAAGAGTTCGGCGTGCCATTCGTAGGGGGTATAGGCCTCCTTATAGAGGTCGTACAGCCAGCGGCCGTCCCATAGGCCCCCCTTGAGGCGGAAATCGTCCGAGCGCACGTCGAGCGTCAGGCTGCGCGGCAGGTAGGTCTGGAGTTTGACGGCGTCGGCGCCTGTGTCGGCGATCGCTCGTATCGAATCGCGGGCAATCTGCAGGTTATGGTTGTGGTTGGCGGAGAGTTCGGCTACGATCAGCATGATGATTAATATTTTAGGCGGGATGAATCGGGATAAATCGGGATTGATCAGGATAAATCGGGATTGATCTCGATTAGCGAATTGAAAGTTTCGGCGACTTGGCGGCGGGCGGCAGCGAAGTCGATGTCTGGGGGCGAGGGGAGTCCGGCGGCGGTCGCCTCGCGGAGGCGGGCTTCTATAAGGTTGGGCGGGTCGAGCAGCGAGCCGAGCGCTCCCATCCAGCCGCTTGCCGTTCCGGCCTCGTAGAAGTCACGCTGGTTGTCGACGAACCACCCCGCGACGACAGGCAGACGCCGTGAGATGGCCTCGACGCAGAGCGTGCTTGCCGGGAAAACGCCTAAGTCGCAGCTGTTCATGAGCCGCGCCATGCCGGCGGCGTCAAGCCGGCCGTGCCTTACTGTGCTGAGGCGACTGTCGATGTGCGAGTCACAATCTCCCGGCAGATGAATCTCCGCCTCCGGGAAGACCTCGCTGATCACGCGGCATATCTTCGCGGTCAGCCCGAGCGGGTCGGTGCCTCCTATCGCCGTCATGATGCGGCGCGGAGCGCCAGTGGAGACTCGCGGCGGCGCCGGCGAGAGAAAGGGGGCGCGCAGGAACGCCCATCCCAGACCGGTGTAGAGGCGCGTGTAGGGCGCGAGATTGAATTTCTCGCGGGGCAGCGGACAGAACGACACCACGGCGTCGGCCGTGAACCGCCGGTCGTGCGTGTCGTCGATGCAGACCAGCGCCGCGCAGCGTTCTCTGGCAGCGCTCTGGTAGTGGGCGTCGAAATAGTAGTTGTCGAGCACGGCGATGTCGTCGGGCCCGAGCGTGTCGAGAAAGAGGGCGTCGAACTCCTTGAGGCCGCTTGCCGCGATGGGCAGCGGGCGGGCTCCGGCGGCGGCGATCTCGTCGAGCTGCCATTGCGACAGGACGCCGTCGGGCGTGTGGCCGGTCACGACGCAGTCGAAGTCGTCGCGCAGATATGACGCGAGCGCGACGGTGCGGACGAAATGCCCGAAGCCCACCGATCCGCCGGCGTCGGCCCTGAGCACGGCCCGGCGTCTCATGGCTTGATGACTGTCTCGAACATCACACATCCGTCTCGTTCGCCCGTCTCGACCCCTCCCAACGAGCGCTCGAGCGCGAGCGACGCCTCGTTGTTGGGGCGGACGCGCGTCAGTATGGTGCGCACGTCGCGGCGGTCGGCCAGCAGCGCGTAGAGCGCGCCCAGCATACGCCCGGCGTGCCCGCGGCCGCGGGCACCGGCGTCGAGCCATATGCCGCGTTCCACCGAGTCGGGGCCGATCCATTCCAGATTGACCGAGCCGATGAAGTCTCCTTCGGGAGAGAAGACCGCGTAATACTGCTTGTCGCGGCGCGTGCGCAGCGACTCGACGAAAGCCTCGTGGGCCTCGCGGCTTATGACCTGCGTGTTGACCATGCGCGAGCGCACGTCGTCGGCGTTGCGGCCGAGGCGCACCAGCTCAGACACCTCGGGCGAGACCTCCGTCAAGGCCACGAGGGAATAGTCTCCGGCCTGGATGCGGCGCGGAAACGAGAGCATCTCGTATTTCATCTCCGCGAGCCGCCAGTCGACGGGGGTGTCGAGGTCCTGCACTTCGAGTTCAGGGAGCACGACCGGGCGCGTGTCGGGCCCCCACAGCGAATGCCTCCGGGTGAATGCGGCGACCGTCGAGAAGTAGAACTGCCCCGCGTCGTGATAGGTCTTCTGCAGATCCTGCGAGCGGGCCGTGGCGTATTCGGGATGTCGCATCGAGATTCGGCCGTCGTCGCCGATGACGAGGCCACGCTGCACGGGGTAGGAATACTCGACGCAAGTGAAGGCGCCCTCTGCCTCACCGCGCTCGATTATGCCGAACGCGTCGGCGAGTCGGCGCGGGGTGACGAACGGAGCCGTGGCGTAGATGCAGGCCAGGGCGTCGAACGTCCGGCCGTCGGCGGCGTAACGCTCCAGCACCTCGGCGATGACGTCGGCCGTGGTGGCGTAGTCGTCGGAGGTCGCGTCCGAACGCATGAAGGGCGTCACGGCACCGTAGCGGCGGGCCACCCCAGCGATCTCGGGGTCGTCGGTCGAGACCATCACCTCGTCGAAACATCCGGCCGCCAGGGCCGCGCGTATCGAGTAGGCGATCACCGGAACGCCTGCGAACTCCTTGACGTTCTTGCGCTTGATGCGCTTGCTGCCTCCACGGGCAGGGATTATCGCAATGCACTTCATCGCGTCACGAACTCAATGACCTTGTCGATGACATACTGCTGCTCCTCGTCGGTGAGCGTCGGGAACATCGGGAGGCTCAGGCAGTGCCTGTAATACTCCTCGACCACGGGGAGGTCGCCCTCTTTCCAGCCGAACTGCCGGTAATACGGCATGAGGTGGAGCGGGGCGTAGTGCACCTGGGCGAGCACGCCCTCCGAGCGCAGGAAGTCGTAGAGGCCCTTGCGGTCGGGCACCTGGATGATATAGAGGTGGAAGGCGTGGAGGATATCGTCGGCGCGGCGAGGAGTGCGGATGGCCTCGATGCAGGCGAAAGCCTCGTCATAACGGCGGGCGATCTCCTGGCGGCGGGCTATGCCGGCGTCGGCGCGGTCGAGCTGCGAGATGCCGAGCGCGGCCTGAAAGTCGGTGAGCCGGTAGTTGAAGCCGAGTTCCTGCATCTCGTAGTACCATCCGCCGTCGCTGTGCGAGAGGCGCGCGGGGTCGCGCGTGATGCCGTGCGTGCGGAAGAGGCGCAGACGCTCCAGCAGCTCGGGGCTGTCGGTCGTCACCATGCCCCCTTCGCCGGTGGCTATATGCTTGACGGGGTGGAACGAGAAGACGCAGCAGTCGGCAAGGGAGCCCTCGCCCGTGGTGTGCCGGTGGCCGGCGGAGTCGGTCCACCATGCTCCGGGTGCGTGGCAAGCGTCCTCGATGATCCAGAGGCCGTGGCGGTCGGCGATGGCGCGCAGGCGCTCGAGGTTGTGGGGGTATCCGGCGAAGTCAACCACCACTATGCCGGCGAAAGTGCCGCGTGGATTCGACTCGAGCAGCGCCGAGAGCTTGCCCTCGTCCATGAGGTATGTGTCGGGGTCGATGTCGCAGAATGTCACGTCGCCGCCGCAATAGCGGATGCAGTTGGCCGAGGCGGCGAAGGTCATGGGGGTGACGATGACGCGCTGTCCCGGCGCGACGCCGAGGGCGCGGGCCGCGAGGTGCAGGCCCGAGGTGGCGTTGTTGACGGCCACGGCGTGGCGCGCGCCGACATAGTCGGCGAACTTGCGCTCGAACTCCTCGATCTTGGGGCCCTGGGTGAGGAAGTCGCTACGCAGGGTCTCGAACACGGCCGCCACGTCCTCGTCGGTGATGTGCTGGCGGCCGTAAGGTATCGGTTTTTCTCTCATCTTGTTAACAGTGTCACTTCACCTCGAAGTCGGGGTCTACATAACGTTTGATCTTCTCGCGCATGGTCTCCACGGTCTCCCACTCGGTGTTCTTGTCGGAGCTGTAATGGAAGCCGTCGGGCACGGGCACGCCGTGATGGTGCGAGATATAGTCCTCGCGCGTGTGCTGGAACGACACCGAGGGGAGGATGGCGTAATAGTCGCCGATGTCGATGGTGTTGAGCGCGTCGGTGGGGGTGATCATTTCCTCGTGGAGTTTCTCGCCGGGGCGTATGCCGACCTCCACCTGAGGCAGCGAGGGGGCGATGGCCGTGGCCACGTCGGTGATGTTGTAGGAGGGAATCTTCGGGATGAAGATCTCGCCGCCGAGATGGTGGCCGATCGCCCAGAGCACGAGGTCGACGCCCGCTTCGAGCGAGATGTTGAATCGCGTCATGCGCATGTCGGTGATGGGCAGCTCGGAGGCTCCGGCGTCGCGGCGGGCGATGAAGAAGGGGATCACGCTGCCGCGCGAGCCCATCACGTTGCCGTATCTCACCACGCTGAACTTCACCGGGTTGTCGCCCTTGATGTTGTTGGCGGCCGTGAAGAGTTTGTCGCTGGTGAGCTTGGTTGCGCCGTAGAGGTTGATCGGGGCGCAGGCCTTGTCGGTCGAGAGGGCCACGACGTGCTGCACGCCCGTGGCGAGGGCGGCGTTGATGACGTTCTGGGCGCCGTGCACATTGGTCTTGATGCATTCCTCGGGATTGTATTCGGCGGTGTCGACCTGCTTGATGGCCGCGGCGTGGATGATCACGTCGATGCCCTGGCAGGCGCGGACCAGACGTTCGCCGTCGCGCACGTCGCCGATGAAGAATCTCAGCTGGGGATACTTGTCGTGGGGGTATTTCTGCTTGAGCTCGAACTGCTTGAGTTCGTCGCGCGAGTAAATCACGATGCGCTTCACGTCGGGATACCGGCGCAGGATGACCTCGACGAATTTCTTGCCGAACGAGCCTGTGCCGCCCGTGATGAGTATTGACTTGTTGTTGAGCACTTGGGTGCGGATTTTTATGATTGGTTAGTTTATTCAGAAGAACTTGTGGCCCATGAAGGCGAAGAGTATGAGGCCGAGGAAGAATGTTATTCCGGTCCACATCTTTGCCGAACGGTCGTAGTCGTGCGCGTCGGCGCGCAGTTGCTCGCGCTCGCTGTCGGTGTATAGCGGCTTACCTCTCTTGGAGTCGCTGCGTCGCGACTCGGTCCAGGCCGCGCGAGCGCGGTAGGAGTAGTATATTGCCACGAAGCCGGTGAGCGGGAAGCAGAAGAGCGTCAGGAATATGGCGATGAAGAGCGTCGGCGAGGGGGGCACGGAGGTGTCGGGCGTGTCGTCGCGGATGCCCTCGGGCGGAACGCCGCCCCGGCGCACCATAGCGCGGAATCTCGGCGGCACGTCGGCATATGGGTCGTCGGCTTCGGCCGGCGCGGCCTGGGCGTCGGTCTGTGTGCCTGCGGCGGGGCGCTGCGGATGCATCAGGTCGAAGATGCGCCGGCGGTAGAACCGGCATATGTCGGCCACCTCCTCGGCCTTCTGCCAGTCGGCCATGCCCTTGCACCACACGTATGTGTCGGGGCGCACCCCGGCCGCCGAGAGTTCGTCGAGCTCGTATGGGCCGCGGCGTTCGCCGTCGATCATTGCGAAATAGCGCATCGGTTTCAGTTATAAGGTGCTTAAGAGTGAGTCCAGAACACCCGAAGTGACCAGAATCACTGAACTCACGATGCTTATGGCCGCGAACACGAGTGCGATGATGGTCATGGTCTTGGCCGTCGAGTTGGCCGTGTTGCCCGAGGCCTCGTCGCCGTAGGCGAAGAAGTTGTTGGCCTTGTTGGCGTTGACGGCTCCGATGATGCCCAGCACGATGCCGATTATGTTGCAGCTGCACAGGAAGCTGGCGACGGTGGCGATGATCGCCCACGGCATCCAGTTGGTGTGCGCCACAGGCTGGCGGAACGGCTGCTGCTGTCCGTAACCGGGCTGCTGGGGGTATCCGGGTTGCTGGGGATAACCGTAGCCCGGCTGGCCGTAAGGCTGTTGGGGCTGACCGTAAGGCTGTTGGGGCTGACCGTAAGGCTGCTGGGGCTGACCGTAGCCCGGCTGTTGCGGCTGTCCGTAAGGCTGACCGTAAGGCTGTTGCGGCTGTTGGATGTCAACTTCCTCGCTGAACACCGGATAGTCCGCCACGGGCTGTTCCGTAGCGAGCAGGTCGGCGAGTTCAGGCAGCGTGGAGGCCTTGACCCAGTTCTCCAGGCCTTCGCGCCACACGGGCGTGTCGGGAGTCAGGCCGGCTTCGCGCAGTTTGTCGGCTGTCAGGGGCTCTGTCTGCTGCCCGTTGATGATCATGTAATATCTTGTTTCCATATCGAAAATAGTTTCAAAGTAAGTCAATTTGCAAATTTACAAAAAAAATGCCAATTATCGGCATGTGGATGAAGAAAAGTCAATGCCTCAACAGATGGTCGGCAATTGTTCTTTTGTCTTTTGCATTCATCTTATTTCCCATGTTGGATCTATGGGTATGGATTTTCTCTCAAAGGCATCAATCCTATTGCTTACGCTCAGTGAGTTCAAAAGTCCATTCTCCAGCCTTGTTCGAACCGGTATGTTTCACCGACAGCCATGGTTTTACTTTTTTCATCAGATAGCGTATGGCCATTGGAGTGAGACCAAATTTGTCCGAACACTCTTTTAATGTTGCGGAGGGCTCATTGAGCAGAAATAGCAAAACCGCTTTCTGAGAATCATCAAGATTTATTTGTTCCTTTATTTGTTTCTTTATTTGTCCTTTCGAGGAGTAACCTATAGATTCTTTGGTGTTTATAATGGAGTTTGTTTGTTCTTGCCCGTGATTTATTTGTTGTCCCTTTGTGTTTGTTTGTTCCGGGTCTTTGACGAGTGGCAGTGTCAACCATACTTCCCTTACGTCGACAAGCTCTTTGAGATCCGGACGAATAAATCCAAGAGTCTTCCAAGCAGTCAAAATCTTTTGGAATCCGGATCCGATGTTATCTCCATATCCAATCATACGGAACATCTTTTGAATATTCCTGTTGCGGGCATGAGTGAAATCACCTTTATAGATTCTCTCGGCCGAGATTCTAAGCAATCCTGGATTCCGCATAATAATTGCGTCATCTCGCCGGTCGATGCGCAAAACGCCCTCGGTCTGGAAATCCGAGTATGTGACTGAATTTATAATCGCTTCGCGGACTCCATCATATAGTGGGCCGCCGTCACGTCGTGCAACACCAACTATTCTGCCTTCCGAAGGGAGAGTGAACAGCAGCTTCCGCATGGCCAGTATAACAAAATTGTAGAGGTTGTTTTCCCAACGGCCATCATAAGTCAGGCGGTCATTCCATTTCAGATTTGTTCCTGGCTCCACGCCGATAAGGTCAAGATAATCCATCCGGAACAATGGAAAGCGTTTCTCGATTGGAGTCCCCTTGCCGAACATCATCAAGCCGGCAATCGTCAGCCCCTCGCTCTCTTTATGGCGGTCATAGTCATAGCCTCCCATCTTATAAAGGAACTCCTTGTTGTCAAGATTCTTGTATGCGTGTCCCGGATTCGCGGTGTCGAATACCTGACGATATCCCCGAAGAGTTTCTTCATCAATATCATCCATGCCATAATGCTCAATAATCTGACCATCAATATCATCGGAGCTGTCGCGGAGCATCATGGCAAGTTCCTCGCGGTCAATCCGGCGGTCTCCCTCATGGCTGCGCTTATATGAGCCGTCCATAAGGTTGTCATTGATGTAGATTGGCTTCTTATGATAGTCAGCCTCTGGCACAGAAATATATATGATTGTTTTGCCATCAATGTCAACAGGTCTGAAATCGCTGTCGAAAAGGATATTTCGGCTTACTTTCTGACGATTGTTAAGAATGTTGAAGAAGTCTGTTTCAATCTTGTAAGGGTCGGAGACGCCTGTTATCTCGAATCGCGCGTCAGCTGTCCGATCCTTATGCTCGGTCACACCCAGAAGGATTATTCCGCCGCGGGTATTGGCGAATGCGGAATAAGTTTCCCATATTGAGCGGGGCAATTTGTCGGAACACTTCTTCATCTCAACCGAAATGGATTCCCCTTGTCGAATCAACTTATGTATGTCGTCAGCAGTTACAGTCATTGTTATGTAATTCAAATTTGCAAATTTACAAAAAAAATGCCAATTATCGGCATGCGGGGCGGAAAAAGGACAAAAAAACGACCGCTCTCACGAGTGGTCGTTTCTTGACGGTCAAAACGGGATTTGACCGTCTAATCTTAACTTAATGAACAAAAATCTATCTTCTAACTGAAAAGGAAACCGCCGCTGGCCGCGTTTTGTTCAGCGTTGACGGTGGTTTTAACATTCTTTAACCACTGACGCTTGCCGGCGGTGTCGTGCAAATGTAAACGCACGCAACGGATTTTCGGCCGCACGCGTCAGAATACAGCCGGATTTTCTTTACTTTTTCTTGAACTGCTCGTTCATACGCTCCATCATGTCCATGGCGCTGCCGGTCGAGCGGGGAGTCTTGTCGAAGTCGATCGTGACCTGCTGGGCGTTCTTTTCGAACGTCAGCGTGTAGGCCGTGCTGTCGGTGTCGACTACCACCGGCTTGCCCTTCATGTCGACCGCGCGGTAGACGCCGCTGTCGCCCTTCTCAAACGGACGCTCGAGCACCACGCTGTAGTTTATTTTCGTGCGATTGCCGTTCTCGTAGACGTAAAGCGCCGACTGGTTTGGACTGAGCGCCACGATGATGCGGCCGTCGAACTTGCCGTGGCGCGCGTCGTCGCCCGTGATGTCGTAGGCCGTGGCGTTATAGATGCCGCTCTCCACTGGCTGGTTGGCGGCGAAAGCCGCGCTGTCGGCCGCGTTTTCGGCCTGGCTGTTGGCGTTCTTCGATCCGCATGACGGTAAAAGCGCCAGCGCGGCCAGAGCCATTGCTCCAAAAAGTGATTTCTTCATATCCGTATGTTTTTTAAGGGTTGCGCGCCGCGACAATCACGGCTTGCCTATACAACAAATTATCGCCTCAAAGGGATAGGAGTGCCGGGCGGGTGTGATCCGATGTTCAGTCTTCCTTAAGCACGTCGGCCAGACGGCTGTCGGTGTCGAAGACCTTGCGTATCTCCCTGTATACCCGGCGCGTATAGGGCAGGGCGAGGAGGTAGAAGATGATTCCCAACGGGGCGAACCACATCAGCGCGCGCGACACGCCCGGCGACTTGAACGGATGCAGGATCCAGAGCGAGCGAACCACCGGGTAGCGGTTCAGCGCGTCAATCACCTTGGCCGAGCGGGAGTCCGACAGATAGTTGACCAGAGTGTCGGCGGCGTCGCCTATCTCGTCGATCGGCGCCGCCGCGTATGCCCCCTGCCAGTATCGGCGATAGGAGGGACGCGGGCTGTGGGCGGCGAGCCATGCCGAGGCGAGCTGATGCAGGCGCTCGGCCATGGCGAGGCCGCGGCCCGGGTTGGTGTCGTAGATGATGACCTCCTTAAGCGGCACATGGCGCGACTCAGGCAGACCGAGGCGGCGGCGCAGCCACTCGCGGTAGAGGTCGGCGTTGAACACCGCCGAGTCGTTCATCGCCTTGTAGGTCACGAAGATGCCCAGCGGCAGCAGGATGAACGTCGACAGCCACATGCCGCACCAGACTATCCAGCGCCCGTCGCGCGCCAGTTTGTAGCCCGTGTTGTCGATGATGTAATATACAAGGAAGAGCAGCACCGAGATCACCAGCGGCGTGCCGAGTCCGCCCTTGCGGATGATGGCCCCGAGCGGCGCCCCGATGAAGAGGAAGATGATGCAGGCCACCGAGAGCGTGAACTTCTTGATCAGCTCGATTTGATGGCGGCGGAAGCGTGCCTTCTCGTCGTTGAGCTGCATGGCGCGGAACTCGATCTCGGTCTTGCGGCTGCGCAGTCTCTGGGACGCGCTGTTGAAAGTCGCGTCCAGCTCGCGCTGCGACATCGAGGCGAGCAGCGAGTCGAGGTCGAACGGGCGCACCCCCTTCGCGGCGTCCGCTTTCTTCGCGTTCTCCTTCGGCGCGGAGACGGCACCGGGTGATTCCCCGTAGGCCGGCGACGTCCCGGAGAGAAGCACCGGGAACATCGAGCGTTCGAACATATGGGCCGACTCGCGCCCCAGCGAGTCGATGCGCACGCTGAGCGAGTCGATGGTCTGCGTGAGCTGGGCCATGTTCTTGCCCACATACTGGTTGCGCATTCCCCCCTCGTCGAGGCGGTTGAAATTGGCGTCGAACGGTATGAGCACCTCCTTGTCGAGGAAAGTCTCGCGGCGGAAAGGCACGTTGCGGTCGGACGTGCGCTGCTCGCGCAGGTTCTCGAACTGCTCGCCGTTCCAGAGATGCAGATAGAGATAACGCATGTCGGCCGTGAACGACAGGCGCGCCGAGTCGGCCACGAGTATCGTGGAGTTGTCGCCGCCGTTCGAGACGTCATAGATCATCACGCCCCGCAGCTGGCCCGACTCCTTGTCTTTCGACTTGACATAGAGGTTCCAGCCCGGAATCTGGTCGTAGAACGCCCCCTCCGGGATCTCGAGCTCGGGCGACTTCTGCCGGGCCGAGAAGAGCAGCGTCCACATCTTGACCTGGGCGCGGGGCAGCACGTCGTTCTGGAAGAAGAACGCCCCGACCGCCACCAGCGAGATGAAGATGATCAGAGGGCTCATGGTCTTCACCAGCGAGACGCCGGCGGCCTTAATGGCCGTCAGCTCCGACTTCTCCCCGAGATTGCCGAAAGTCATCAGACTCGCCAGCAGGATGGCGAGGGGCAGCGCCATCGGCACCATGCTGACGGCGGCGTAGAAGAAAAGTTCGGCCAGAAGCCCCACCGACAGCCCTTTGCCCACCAGGTCGTCGATGTATCGCCACAGGAACTGCATCAGCACGATGAAGAGCACGATGAAAAATGTCATCGCGAAAAGTGGCAAAAAACTTTTTAAAATAAAGAGATATAAGCGTTTGACTACTCTCATTTGCTTGATTTGCATCCTTCAGCGCCGACGGGCGTGAAAGTTTCAGGCTGTAAAGTTAAAAAAATTTAGTCAGACACGGAAATTTTTTGTAATTTTGGGAAACAAAAACAAATCGTAAAATCATGACACTGTTTGAAAGACTGACCAGGCGTGCCCAGGAGAACCGCCGTCGCCTGGTTCTTCCCGAGTCGTTGGAGCCCCGCACGCTGCAGGCTGCCAACCGAGTTATAGCATCCTCGATCGCCGACGTGACCTTCATCGGCAAGCGCGACGCCGTCCTCGCCAAGGCCTTCGAGCTGGGTCTGCCCGAGATAGAGAAGGCACGCTTCGTCGATCCCGAGGATACCGAATACACCGAGCCCTACGCCGAGCTGTTCAAGAAGCTGCGCGAGAAGAAGGGCGTGACGATCGACCAGGCCCGCGAGCAGGTGCGCAACCCCCTCTACTTGGGCTGCCTGATGATCAAGCGCGGCGACGCCGACGCGATGGTGGCCGGCGCGCTGAGTCCGACGTCGCACGTGCTGCGCGCCGCGTTCCAGGTGCTCAAGACCAAGCCGGGCATCTCGGTGGTGAGCGGAGCGTTCATCATGCTGCTGCCCGAGGGCTGCTCGTTCGGCGACGACGGCATGCTCGTGTTCGCCGACTGCGCCGTCGTGCCCGACCCGACGGCCGAGGAGCTCGCCCAGATAGCTATCGAGACCGCCAAGACAACGCGCAACATCGCGGGCCTCGAGCCCCGCGTGGCGATGTGCAGTTTCTCGACCAAGGGCAGCGCGTCGCACGAGCGCGTCGACAAGGTGATCGAGGCCACGCGCCTGGCGCGTGAGATGGATCCGAACCTCCTGCTCGACGGCGAACTGCAGTCGGACGCCGCCATCGTGCCCGCCGTGGGCAACATGAAGGCTCCCGGCAGCCCCGTGGCCGGACGCGCCAACACGCTGATATTCCCCTCGCTCGAGGTGGGCAACATCGCCTACAAGCTCGTGCAGCGTCTCGCCGGAGCCGGTGCCGTGGGCCCCATCCTGCAGGGCCTCGCAGCCCCCGTCAACGACCTCTCGCGCGGCGCGACGGTCGACGACATCGTCAACACAATCATCGTAACCTGCAACCAGGCAATTTCCTAAGTCATGAAGATATTAGTGCTCAACAACGGCAGCTCGAGCGTCAAATACAAGCTCATCGACAGCTGCACCAAGGACGTCCTCGCAGAGGGGGGCGTGGAGAAAATCGGCCTCGCCGACTCGTTCATCAAGTTCAAGCTGGCCGACGGCTCCAAGGAGACCGTCACCGTGTCTATGCCCGACCATAAGGAGGCCATCCGCCAGGTGTTCAAGGTGCTCACCGACCCTGAGAAGGGCGTGATCTCCGACCTCGGCGAGATCGGCGCCGTGGGTCACCGCGTGGTGCATGGCATGGAATACTTCAACAAGTCCGTGCTCATCACCCCCGAGGTGATCGAGAAGGTCAAGGAGTGCTACCCGGTTGCCCCGCTGCACAATCCGGCCAACATCATCGGCATCGAGGCCATCCTCGAGCTCCTGCCCGGCGTGCCCCAGGTGGCTGTGTTCGACACGGCCTTCCATCAGACCATGCCCGCCAAGGCGTATATGTATGCCCTTCCCTATGAGGACTATACTAAATACGGCATCCGCCGCTACGGCTTCCACGGCACAAGCCACCGCTACGTGGCGCAGCGCGCCTGCGAGTTCCTTGGCCTCGACCCGAAGCACAGCCGCATCATCACGTGCCACATCGGCAACGGCGGCAGCATCACGGCCGTTCTCAACGGCGAGAGCGTCGACACGTCGATGGGCCTGACCCCGACCGAGGGCCTGATGATGGGCACGCGTGTGGGCGACGTCGATCCCGGCGCGCTGGTTTACCTCATGGAGCGCACGGGTATGGACGCCGCCGCCCTGTCGAAGGTGATCAACAAGGAGAGCGGCGTGCTCGGCATCAGCGGCATCAGCAACGACATGCGCGACATCGAGGCCGGCATCGCGCGCGGCGACGAGCGCGCGCGTCTGGCCATGGACATGTATGAATACCGCATCATCAAGTATATCGGCGCGTACACGGCTGTGCTCGGCGGCGTCGACGCCATCGTCTTCACCGGCGGAGTGGGCGAGAACCAGACCGGCACCCGCGAGGTCATCTGCCGTCAGCTCAGCTATCTGGGCATCACCTTCGACGCCGAGGCCAACAAGACGCGCGGCAAGGAGATCGTCATCTCCGGCCCCGATTCGAAAGTGAAGGTGGCGGTGATCCCCACCGACGAGGAACTGATGATTGCGGAAGACACCGCCGCGATCGTTGGTGAGAAATGCTGAGCGCGATAGTCTGGAACGCCGACCCGACGCTGTTCGAATTCGGTCCGTTGGCCGTGAGGTGGTACGGTCTGGCGTTCGCTGTCGGCTTCATCGTGGGCTACAATATCGTGGCGCGTATGTTCCGCCACGAGGGCGCCCCTGAGCGCTGGCTCGGCATCCTGCTGACCTACGTGGTGATAGCCACGGTGGTCGGCGCCCGCCTCGGCCATGTGTTCTTCTACGAATGGGACTATTATTCGGCCCATCCCGAGAAGATAATCCGCATCTGGGAAGGCGGTCTGGCGAGCCACGGCGGCACGATAGCCATCATCATCGCCTTGTTCATCTATTCGTGGCTGGTGACGAAGAAGCCGGCCTCGTGGGTGTTCGACAAGATAGTGGTGGCGATTGCGCTTGTCGGCGGACTGATCCGCCTCGGCAACCTGATGAACAGCGAGATCTACGGCGGTCCGACCGACCTGCCGTGGGGTTTCGTCTTCGTCCGCGACGGGCAGACCGTGCCGGCGCACCCGACGCAGATCTACGAGGCTCTGTGTTATTTCGCGCTGTTCGCCCTGCTGATGTGGATGTACTGGAAGAGGAACGCCGAGGAGCGTCCCTGGCTGATCACCGGGGTTTTCTTCATCGGCATCTTCCTGCCGCGCTTCCTGATCGAGTATGTCAAGAACGTTCAGGTGGAGTCAGAATATCAGATGATAGTCACCTACGGGATGAATCTCGGCCAGATGCTCAGCATCCCCTTCATACTGCTCGGAGTGGGACTTGTAGTGTGGGCCATGACCCGCCCGCGTCAGCATTTCGAGTTCCCGAACCGCTACGCCGACGAGCCGAAAGAGAAGAAGTGAGGTCTTGGGATCCTATATACAGCGGGCCGATGCACTTGTGCATCGGCCCGCTGTATATAGGACCCTTTCAGCTATCGATGTCGGGCGTATCATAAATTTCTTATTCTTGCTGTCAGTTCTTCCATTCGTTTAATCAATTCGTCGAATGACAGACTTTGTTCTTCATAGATGAAATGCTTTTGCATAGACTGATAATCCTTCTCCCATTCTTTAATAATTGATTCATGCGGGATAAAAGATAATGTGGATGGTTTATGCCGGTCATAGTCGATGCCTTCTGCCTTGTTGAATATTGAACGGTGTTTCACCACACTGTCATAAAGTGCTCTATCAGATATGGATTTGCCGAAGTCTGTATCCATAATCTTCTCGATGTCGTAGAGATGGCGGCTCATTCGCTTGCTTCGTGGATGCTCTTTTTGGAATTCTTCATGCAGCAGGAATATCTTTTCAAGAAAAGTGCGGGTAGGCATCACGGTTGGAAAGAGCACCTCCACATCTTCTTCCTCTTTGAGAATATCTGCCATGAAACTCCGTAAACATTTTTCTTCAACCGGCTCGTCCATTGAAAGACAGCTTATTTCAATTTTCACATTTGGTTCGACATACTCAGACACCTCCGGCAAAATTGATTTATATCGCACGAAAATCGTCGACGGGTGGGTAGTTGCCCGCAGTTCGGAGGTATTGCCGTCATTGTCTGTTCTTGTCAGCTCCGGCTCAACTCTGAAATCAACAATGCCCATCTTGTCAAGAGCTTCAGTCAGTTCCTCTGGTAGTTCTCGCACGATATAATGGCGAGCAGTTCGTCTTACTTTCGCCAATTGATTACCTGACGTTGATGTAATGCAGAATTTACCCTCGCGTCGCATGGCAATGTCGACATCTTCACTGAACCGGTTAATCAAATTCCAGCCCTTTGATAAAGACGTGCCTCCTTTGAATGACATTAGCCCGAAATGCCGTGTGTCTGACAATGCTTTAAGAACCATTGTAACCCACCAGTCTTTTTCTACCGCCAACTGTGGCAGATGCGTTTTTGCTGATGTTATTTCAAGGACATTAAGCCGATCTTCGATGCCTAATCGTTGCCAATGTTTCATTGCCGCATATTTTTTTTAATTATTCTTTGAATCCATGCCGGAGCGAGTAGTAAATCCTCTTGAAGATATGGATCGTTCATTCTGTCAATAAACCGACTTATTGCTTCATACTGCTCGCCCTTTATATTTTGCTCTCCTATTTCTCTTATGCCCTGTATTAACAAGGGCATTACACGCCCTTTTGCGGCGAAATTCCTGGGAGAGGCATGGCGAAATGATATTTTCCTGTCTCCTATCTTTATTGTTCGTGTTGACCCAGTCGTGATATAAGATAAATTCATAGGCACCTGAGTTGACAGGCCGATTAGATTTGCCGCTGTACTGCCTGTCGGCAATATCTCACATTTGTCCCGGAGAGCTATCTCTTTTGCTATTTTTTCAAGCGGCACGGGAACTTTCCCGAATCTGGAAACTTTGGGTTTTATATAAATACCATGCCCGGCTTTTTCAAGTACGCCGGAGAGGGTTGCTTCATATAGTATTTTTCTGATTGTTTCAGCAGCTCCCAAGCCGACATAATCAGATATAAAGAATATTGAGTGGGGTTGGCTTTCATCAATACTCCTCATAATGGAAATCTTAATATTTCCACGCTCCGCGTTATTCATTTTAATATTTATTAGCACCGAAATTTCTTAAATATTTCGGTGCAAAGGTAACCAAATTATTTCGTCCCACAAAATATTTCTTTGTTTTTCCTTGCGATTATTGCGACGGAAGCCGAGCCGCTGCAGGGACGCACTCCGTGCCGCTTGCGATATTACAGAGTCGTCAAGAAGTTTCAAATTTCTCTTGCGTGGATTCTATTGTAAAACTGCACCAACTTGGTGCAGTTTTACAGAAGTTAGCGAATCAGGCAATCGTACACGATGGCTCGACATGATGTTTCATAACATTCCTCTGAAAGCATATGTAGTTGTTCTTAGTGCCTGAATTATAAATTTCTGACACAATGGTTCGGTAGTTTTGAGCTAATCGAATGATTACAAGGTTAATAAATGTGA
>CAJTXU010000013.1:0-7258 GCA_910584125.1 uncultured Muribaculaceae bacterium
CCGCGACCCCGACCTTGGCAAGGTCGTGCTCTACCAACTGAGCTATTTTCGCAAGCGTTCTTTCGAACTGTATTGTCTTGGTGTCCAAGATGAGACTCGAACTCACACAGCCTAACGGCCACTACCCCCTCAAAGTAGCGCGTCTACCAATTCCGCCACCTGGACATTTCAGCGAGGCCTCTCGCGGCCCCAAGGGTTTTGAGCGAAAAACGGGACTCGAACCCGCGACCCCGACCTTGGCAAGGTCGTGCTCTACCAACTGAGCTATTTTCGCAGTCTTGCGCTTCCCGGAAAATGTTTTTCCCGTTTTGCGAGTGCAAAGTTAATTCAAATTTTTGACTTGTGCAAATTTTAAGACAAAAAAATTATGTTTCGCCTCCGTAAACCGCCCGGAGACGCGCCGGGGAGCGCCGACTATTCGGCATCCCATATCCAGGCCTGCGAGAAACGGGCCTGGAAATCGGGCGAAGAGATGATGCCCTGCAGCGAGTCGCGGTTGTCAGAGCTGATGGCCGACACGCGGCTGCGCGTGCGGGTGTTGACTATCCGCAGGTCGTAGCCGCTCGCTTCGCACTGCGAGATGAATTTCTCGGCGTCAGCCTGCGTGGTGAATGTCGCGACCACCGCGTGCCAGCGTCCCTGCCGGGGCTCTGCGACTGCGGGTGCCGTGATCTCTGGTTCGGGCTCGGGGTTCGGGGCGGTGACCGCACCGGCGGTGCGTATCACCCGTTCCACCGGAACGACCGACGCACGGTCCTCGCGCTTGCAGTCGGAGACGGGCAGCATCGTCGAGAGCGTGACGGCCACCACGAGCATCACGGCGGCCGATATCCGGGCGAACACCTTGTTGACGGCGATGTAGTAGTTGCGGCGTGTATTGAATCTCCGTCCGCTTCCTGCCTCGGCGCTACGGTCGGCGCGGGCCTCTTCGGCCGTCACGGTCGGCGCGGCCACGGGTGTGGCGGCTGCCACGGGCTGTATCTCTGTCGCTGCCTCCGCGCTGTCGGCCACGGCAGCGGTCTCCCTGAAAATCGGGGCCGACGTGAAACCGAGACGTGCGGCGAGACGTGCGGCCGGCGACAGCGGCGTGAAGCGGAGCGTCGACTCGCGGCGGGCGAGGATGCCGAGCTGGCCCACGGTGACCTCACCGTCGACGGCAAGCGCCTCCGTGAGCTGCATGATGTCGCGGCGCAGAAGCTCGCGGCCCTCGGCGAACGGCATGCCGTGTTTGCGCGCGTATGAATTGGCGAGCAGACCGTCGTCGTGCACGAGCAGGCCGTTGAAACGCACCTCGCGAGTAGGAGGCAGCCACGAGCGTGTGGCGGCGTCGTAGCGGGCCGCGTGCCTGACATTGATGAACGCGCCGACTCCCGGCACGACCACACAGTCGTGACGGAGAAGCAGGTATTCGATATGCAATGTCAGATTTTCCACGTTCGTTTTCGGTTTGGGCGAAATTGAGTGCAAAATTACAAAATCCCGGCGCAACTGCCAAATGTCGCGCCGGGATTTTATTAACAAATTTTCAGGCCGCCTTTCATGCCGGCCCCGAATTTTTAAGGGATGCGCCCTAAGCCTCAGGTCTTTGACCTAAGACCTGAGACCTAAGACCTAAGTCTACTTCATCGCCGTTCCGGTGATCCGTCGGTACAGCTCCGGGTCGATGCCGAGCTCGCGGGCCGTCTTGAGATCCTTCTCCATGGCCTGGGTCTGGTATCGGGCCTTGTTGAGCATCGCGCGCAGCAGATAGAGCGTGGCGTCGCGCGGATGTTTCCTGATGCCGTCGGCCAGGGCCTGCTGTTCCTCCTCAAGGCGGCCGCAGGCGTAGGCGGAGAGCAGCAGCCGGCCGAGCGTGGCCGGGTCTCCGTCAAGGCGGTATGCCTCGCGGTAAGCCTCGATGGCTCCGTCGGCGTCTCCCCGTGCGACGCGGATGTCTCCTCGAGTCTCCGATACGGCCGCGTCTTCGCCCCAGCGTGCGGTGTATATGTCGAGGTCGGCGTCGGCGCCGTCGAGGTCGCCGAGCGCGGCGCGGATGACGCCCCTCATCTTGCGGGGCCACTGCAGGGTGGAGTCGACGTCAAGCGCCGAGTCGAGGTCGGCGCGCGCCGCAGCCAGCTGGCCGGTGGCGAGATAGGTGCGGGCGCGGTTGGTGAGCAGCATCGTCGAGCGCGGGGCCGACGCCAGACCGATTCCGTAGGCCTCGAGCGCGCCGGGATAGTTCTCCTGCCGCTCGCGCACGATGCCGAGATTCGACCAGAGCAGGTAGTTCGACCTGTTGGCCGGCTCATGGCGCAGGGCCTTGACGATGACTCGCTCGGCGTCCTGCCAGCGCTCGGCGCGGATATACCGGTCGGCCGAGTCGGCCAGTTCCACGTATGTCGATGTAAGAGTCTGCGCCCCCGATAGGAGGGCGCAGACCATGATTGACGCGAATGTCAGTATCTGGCGTATGTTCACTTCTTTTCCGTCGAGTAGTTGGTGATGCCGGTCTTGAGGAACTGCTGGAACTTGGGCACGTTCTCCTCGTAGGGGAAGGCGTAGTTGAGCGGCTGGCCCTCATCGTTGAGGATTACGTAGTAGGGCTGCGCGTTGGCGCCGAACTTGGTGCGCTGCAGGTAGCTCCACTTGTCGCCGTAGGTGCGCAGCGTGCGCTCCTGGCCGTCCTTCTCCTTGACCGTTATGGGCTGGGGCAGGGGCTTCTTGTCGTCGACCATCAGGGTGACCATCACGAAGTCGTTGTCGACCATATGCTTGATCTCCGGGTTGGTCAGCACGGCGGCCTCCATCTTGCGGCAGTTGACGCAGCCGTAGCCCGAGAAGTCGACGAGCACCGGCTTGTGGAGCTTGGCGCCGAGCTGCATGCCCTCCTCGAAGTCGTTGACCTGGGCGTGGACGTCGCCCGTGTAGAGGTTGAAGTCCTGGGTGTATGTTGGAGGCGCGAACGCGCTGATGCTCTTGAGCGGTGCGCCCCAGAGGCCGGGGATCATGTAGACAGCGAACGCCAGCGAAACGAGGGCGAGCATGAAACGCGTCACGCCGATCTTCTCGAGCTTGTCGTCGTGGGGCAGGGTGATCTTGCCGAGCAGGTAGACGCCGAGCAGGGCGAAGATCACGATCCAGAGGGCGATGAAGACCTCACGGTCCATCAGGCGCCAGCCGTAGGCGAGGTCGGCCACCGAGAGGAACTTGAGCGCCAGGGCGAGCTCGAGGAAACCGAGCACGACCTTGACCGTGTTCATCCAGCCGCCGCTCTTCGGGATAGACTTGAGCATCGTCGGGAACATGGCGAAGAGCGAGAAGGGGAGGGCCAGGGCGATGGCGAATCCCGCCATGCCGACGGCCGGCGAGATGAAATTGCTCGTGGCCGCGGCCTCGACGAGCAGCGTGCCGATGATCGGGCCCGTGCAGCTGAACGAGACGAGGCAGAGCGTGAAGGCCATGAAGAAGATCGAGATGTAGCCCGTGGTGGTGTCGACCTTGGCGTCCATCTTGTTGCTCCACTTGGCGGGGAGGGTGAGCTCGAACCCGCCCATGAACGAGATGGCGAAGATTACGAGCAGCACGAAGAAGGCGATGTTGAAGCCCGCGCTCGTGGCGAGCTCATTGAGCGCCGAGGCGCCGAAGAGGCCGGTGACGATCAGACCGAGCGCCACATATATCACTATGATCGACAGGCCGTAGACGACGGCGGTCTGGATCGACTTGGCCCGCGACTTGTTCGACTTGAGGAAGAAGCTGACCGTCATCGGAATCATGGGCCACACGCAGGGGGTGACCAGCGCGATGAGCCCGCCGATGAAACCGGCGATGAAGATATACCAGAGGCTGCGGCTCTGCTGCCCGGGGTTGTCGCTGAACGCGCGGATCTCGGCCTCGCAGTTGGCCCACCACTTGTCGGCGCTGACCCCAGAGAGGTTGGCCGCCGGCTCCATGAATCCCTCGGAGGCCTGGAGCGAGTCGGTCATCTCGGTCAGGGCGTTGACCACGCTGTCCTTGGCCTCCTTCTTCTCCTCCTCGACCTTCTTGGCCTCCTCCTTGACAGCCTCGGTCAGCGGGGCCGTGCCGGAGAACGAATGGAGCTCGTTGACGCGGTAGCATCCGCTGTCGTTGCAGTACTGGCCGCCGATCTCGACCTTTGCGGTCCACTTGTCGGAGGCGGCCTTGAGCTTCTGGGTGAACTTCACGGTGCCCGTGTAGTAATGCTCGTCGACCATCATGATGTCGTCGTAGGCCTTGGTGTAGGCCTTGTCGGCCTTGAATCCGCCCTGGGCCTTGCAGCCCTCGGTGGTGACGTGGAACGACAGGGGCACACCGCCGCCGTCAGGGTTGTCCTGGGCGTAGAGGTGGAATCCCGGGGCGATCACCGCGGTGATCTCGAGCGAGGGCGTGGGCGTGTTGTCGCCCGTGACGCGGTAGCTCCATTTGACCTGATCGGCGGCGAGGACATTGGCCACGCAGACCAACAGGAACATTAAAAGTGGTAGAATACGCTTCATATCCATTAGGTTTGATGATTACTTATGACGGGCCGACGGGGCCTCGCGGGCCGCTTCGGCTGAATCAGCCGCTAATTTAATACGTTCGGACCAAATAACCAAAAAAAATTCAAAGTTTATAGATTTTTAGAATTCCTTGGCATGAATTAGGACGCCCGCGCGGGCCCGCGCCCGAGGCTCCGAAACGCCGAATATGTTGACGTGAATCAAAAAATGAAAGAAAATTTTGTAAGTTCGGCAACTTTTCACTACATTTGCAGGTGAGACCGCAGAGGTGGTACAAAACCGACAATTCCTTAAATCAAGAATACCTTATATATGAAGACAAAACAGCTTTTGCTGGGCGACGAGGCACTCGCCCTCGGTGCGATCCACGCAGGACTTTCAGGCGCATACGCCTATCCCGGAACGCCCTCAACCGAAATTCTCGAGTTCGTGCAGAAGAACCCGCTGGCTAACGAGCGCAAGATTCACTCGCACTGGTCGTCGAACGAGAAGACGGCCATGGAGGAGGCTCTCGGCATGTCGTTCTGCGGCAAGCGGGCCATGACATCGATGAAGCATGTCGGCATGAACGTGGCGGCCGACCCGTTCGTCAACTCGGCCATGACAGGCGCCAACGGCGGCCTGCTGGTGATCGCCGCCGACGACCCCTCGATGCACTCGTCGCAGAACGAGCAGGACTCGCGCTTCTATGCCGACTTCGCTATGATTCCGGCCCTCGAGCCCTCCACACAGCAGGAGGCATACGATATGGCCCGCTACGGCTTCGAGCTCTCCGAGCGTCTCGGCATCCCGGTGCTGACACGCCTCGTGACGCGCCTCAGCCACTCGCGCGCCGTGGTCGAGACCGAGACCGACGCCCTGCCCGAGAATGATCTCCATTATCCGGCCAACCCGAAGCAGTGGGTGCTCATGCCCGCCATGTCGAAGGTGCGCAACCGCGCCCTCATCGCCGACCAGCTCCGCTTCGCCAAGGCCAGCGACGAATCCCCCTTCAACCTCTATCACGAGGCCCACGACCATCGTCTCGGCGTCATCGTCAACGGCATCGCCTACAACTATCTGATGGAATGCTTCGGCGGCGAATGCCCCTTCCCGGTGGTCAAGATCAGCCAGTATCCCCTTCCCTACAAGCATCTGCGCCGTCTCTACGACTCGTGCGACGCGCTGATCGTTATCGAGGAGGGCCAGCCCTTCATCGAGCAGAAGCTGCTCGGACTCGACAACTCGGGCAAGAAGATCATGGGCAAGCTTTCGGGCCACGTGCAGCGCGACGGCGAGCTCAACCCCGACCTCGTGTCGGAAGCCCTCGCCAAGGCCGTGCCTGACGTCAAGAGCGTGCTCGACACCGACCGCCACGAGGCCAGCGAGACGGTGGCCCCGCGTCCGCCGATGCTCTGCCAGGGCTGCGGCCACCGCGACGTATACGGCGCCCTCAACGACGCCCTCGCGCTTTATGAGTCGCCCAAGGTGTTCGGCGACATAGGCTGCTACACGCTCGGATTCCTCAAACCCTTCAACGCCATAGACACCTGCGTCGACATGGGCGCCTCGATCACCATGGCCAAGGGCGCGGCCGACGCCGGCCAGCATCCCTCGGTGGCCATAATCGGCGACTCCACGTTCACCCACAGCGGCATGACCGGCCTGCTCGACGCCATCAACGAAGACAGCGACATGCTCGTCATCATCTCCGACAACCTCACCACCGGCATGACCGGAGGCCAGGACTCGCAGGGCACGGGCAAGATCGAGGACATATGCCTCGGCCTCGGAGCCGACCCGGCGCACGTGCGCACCATCGACTCGCTGCCCAAGAACCATGACGCGATGATGGCCCTCTTCAAGGAGGAGATCGACCATCACGGCCTCTCGGTGGTCGTGTCGAGACGCGAATGCATCCAGACCGCACGCCGCCACGCGGCCGGCAAGAAGTAAGCCACGGAGTGAACACAAGTAAAAATCCAAAACCAACGAAACACATGAAATCCGATATAGTACTCGCTGGCGTCGGCGGCCAGGGAATCCTCACGATAGCCACAATACTCGGGGCAGCCGCCCTGCAGGAGAACCTCTATCTCAAACAGGCCGAGGTGCACGGCATGAGCCAGCGCGGCGGCGACGTCCAGTCGAACCTGCGCCTCAGCTCGCGCCCCATCCATTCAGACCTCATCCCGCTCGGAGGCGCCGACCTCATCGTGTCGCTCGAGCCGATGGAGGCCCTCAGATACCTCCCCTTCCTGTCGAAGCAGGGATGGATCGTGACCAACTCCGTGCCTTTCGTCAACATCGACAACTATCCCGAGATGTCGGCGATCGAAGAGGAGCTCTCGCGCCACGGCAACGTGATCCGCTTCGACATGGAGGCCATGGCCAAGGAAGTCGCGACGGCCCGCAGCTCCAACCTCGTGCTGCTCGGCGCCGCCTCCCCCTTCATCGAAATAGCCCCCGAGAAGATCGAGGAGGCCATCCGCGCCCTCTTCATCCGCAAGGGCGAGAAGGTGGCCGAGTCGAACATCGCCGCCTTCCGCGCCGGCCGCGCCCGCGCCCTCGAGCTGAAGGATAAGTAAAAAGTAATAAGTAAGTAAGAAGTAAGAAGTAAGAAGTAATACGGTCCGCGCGAAAAACTTGATAACAAAGTAATAAGTATCACTCTATGCTTAATGCTTAATGCTTAATGCTTAATGCTTAATGCTTAATGCTCAATGCTTAATGCTTAATGCTTAATGCTTAATGCTTAATGCTTAATGCTTAATGCT
>CAJTXU010000013.1:7358-71964 GCA_910584125.1 uncultured Muribaculaceae bacterium
AATGCTTAATGCTTAATGCTTAATGCTTAATGCTTAATGCTTAATGCTTAATGCTCAATGCTTAATGCTTGATGCTCAATGCTTAATGCTTAATGCTTAATACTTAATGCTCAATGCTTAATGCTTAATGCTTAATGCTCAATGCTTAATACTTAATACTTTATACTTAATAATTTACTCATGACGTATTACTTTTTACTTTTTACTTATAACTTAATATGCTAACCTTAAATACTGACGTATGTTTCCCATAGACAACGAAACATTCGACGCCGCCGTCAAGCGGCTCAACATACTCGATCTCGGCTCGGCCACGATCCGCCAGATCTGCTCTCTGGCCGCCGAGGTGGAGACCCGCGCCGGCGAGCGCATGGTGCATCTCGAGATCGGCAATCCCGGCCTCGAGGCCGAGAACGTCGGCGTCGACGCCGAGATGAAGGCCCTCGCCTGCGGCGTGGCCAACAAGTATCCCCCGATCCAGGGCATCCCCGAGCTCAAGAACGCCGGCGTGGAGTTCGTCAAGGCGTTCCTCGACCTCGACCTCGACCCCAAGTGCGTCATTCCCACGGTCGGCTCCATGCAGGGCAGCTTCACGCTGCAGCTCCTGCTCGCCCAGCGCATCAAGGGCAAGGACACGATGCTCTTCCTCAATCCCGGTTTCCCGGCCAACATGACCCAGGCCAAGGTGCTCGGCATCAAGACGGAGTCGTTCGACATCTACAACTACCGCGGCGAGAAACTCGAGGAGAAGCTTGAGTCATACCTCGCCAAGGGCAACGTGACGGGCCTGCTCTACAGCAACCCCAACAACCCCGCCTGGACCAACCTCACCGAGCAGGAACTCGAGATCATCGGCCGCCTCGCCACGAAATACGACTGCATCGTCATGGAGGACCTCGCATATTTCGGCATGGACTTCCGCCGCGACATCAGCCACCCCGGCGAGCCTCCCTACGGAGTCACCGTGGCCCGCTACACCGACAACTACATCCTGCTGCTCTCGGGCTCCAAGATCTTCAGCTACGCCGGCCAGCGCATCGCCCTGGTGTGCATGAGCAAGGCCGTCTACGAGCGTCAGTATGAGTTCCTGGAGAAGTTCTACGAGATGCCGGCCTTCGGCGACGCCTACATCTTCGGCGTGCTCTATTGCGCGTCGTCGGGCACGTCCCACTCGGCCCAGCACGGCATGGCGGCCATGCTGCGCGCCGCAGCACGTGGCGAACTGAAGTTCATCGACCACTGCTCGGAATACGGTCGCCGCGCCGAGATCGTCAAGAAGATCTTCGCCGACAACGGCTTCAACATCGTCTACAGCATGGACGGCGACGCCCCGATCGCCGACGGCTTCTTCTTCACCATCTCCTATCCCGGCATGTCGGGCGTAGAGCTGCAGAAGGAGCTGATCCGCTACGGCGTGTCGTCGATCTCGCTCGTCTCCACCGGCTCCGAGCAGGAGGGCATACGCGCCTGCGTCTCGGCCATCTCCGACGACGAGACCTTCGCGCGCCTCGAGAGATTCCTCCGTAAATTCCACGAAGACCACAGCAGATGAACCACGACATAAAATATGTATCGGCGGCCGAGGCCGTGAAGCTCATCGAGAGCGGCGACCACGTCTATCTGCAGGGCTCGACATCGACGCCCGAGCTGCTCGAGCAGGCGCTCGCCGACCGCGGCGCGGAACTCCGCGACGTGACGGTATACACCGGATTCGGCGTATGCCGCGGACGCTCGCCCCTGTGCCGTCCAGAGTACAAGGATTCGTTTCTTGTCAATTCATTCTTCGTCAACAACTCGTTCCGCGACTGGATCGCCGAGGGCTACGGCTCGATGACGCCCCGCTTTCTGGGTGAAGTGCCGCAGCTGATACGCGAGGGCACATGGCGCGTCGACGTGGCGTTGCTCAACTGCTCGATGCCCAACGAAGAGGGTCTCGTCAGCTTCGGCGTGTCGGGCGACGTGGCATGTTCGGCCGTCGAGTCCGCCGACCGCATCATAGCCCAGATCAACCCCAACATGCCCTTCTCCTACGGCGACCCCACGGTGCACATATCCAAGATCGACGCCTGCGTGCGCTGCGACACCCCTCTGGTTGAGGTGCCGACCACAGAGCCCACCGAGGCCGAGATCCGCATCGGCGAGTTCATAGCCGAGCGGATTCCCGACGGGGCCACGCTTCAGATCGGCGTAGGCGGCATCCCCAACGCCGTGATACGCGCCCTCTCGGGCCATAAGCATCTCGGTCTGCACACCGAGGCCATGACCGACGGCGTGCTCCCGCTGCTGGAGAGCGGCGTGATCGACAACTCGCTCAAGAAGGTTCTGCCCGGCAAGTCGGTGGCATCGCTCGCCCTCGGCTCGAAGCGCCTGTATGAATATATGGACGGCAACCCCGACATCATCTTCCGCGACGTCGCCTGGACCAACAATCCCTACGTGATCGGCCAGAACCCGAAGGTGATGAGCATCAACTCCTGCCTCGAGATCGACCTCACGGGCCAGATATGCGCAGACTCCATCGGCACGCGCATCTTCTCGGGCGTCGGAGGCCAGCACGACTTCGTGTTCGGTTCGTCGCTGTCGGAAGGGGGCGTCTCGTTCCTCGCCATGCTCTCCACGACGGCCAAGGGCTACAACAAGATCAAGCCCGTGCTGACGCCGGGCGCCGGCGTGGTGACCACGAGGTTCCAGACCAACTACATCGTCACCGAGCACGGCGGCGTCGACCTGCGCGGCAAGTCGCTCGCCGAGCGCGCGCGCCTGCTGATCTCGGTGGCCGCCCCGCAGTTCCGCGAAGAGCTTGAGAAGGCCGCCGCCGAGCGCTTCGGCTACGCCTTCACCCGGCTCGGCAAATAGTGATCCGGTTACGCCTTCGCGAGGCATGGCAAAAAGTGATGAAAAAACGGTCAAAATCGGAAAAAAACTCGCGGGTGCGATTAAACTTTGCGCGAATCCCCCGGTCTAAGAGACGAATTGATTTGAATCTAAGACCGGGATAGAATTAAATTCATAATCAAATCGTTTATTCTCGTTGACGGGCGCGGAAACCGAGGTTTCCGCGCCATTATATTTTCATCCGTGTCGCGCCAGGCGCGGCAACAGTTGCAATGGCAGGTCAGAGACAGGAATCTCAGCGATGAAGTGTAGACCAGAGAACCCCAAAGGGCTCACGACGCAAAAAATCGACACTCCTTGTGCCAGAGCGGCTATATGGCGACTTGGCTTGTCCCGGCATGGAAGGGCGGTCCGTCCCCGGCCGCCCAACAATTCGCGCGCGAGACCGACACCAACCGGCGGTAGCGGTGTAGCCGGCAAAAAGCAATGGTTATGGGGATAGTCCGGAACAGTGATTGGTGACAAAGAAACGAACAAAGAAAAGGGCAAAGAAATTAACAACAAAGAAAACAACGAAGAAACGAACGAAGAAAATAATAACAAAGAAATGGGGGGGCAGCGGCTTAGTCCTGAGGAATCTACCCAAAGCCAACTTATGTTTTTTATTTATGACAACAGGAATGCTCGCATTCGCGAGCACACATCCCGGCGACTGGGACAGTCGCCCTCCCCGGTGGCTACGCAGTCGCCAAGCGCCGAGTCTTTAGTCCGGCCGGTCTCTACTGTTATACTCATAGATTCCACGGAACTACGATACTCATAGATTCCACGGAACTACGCCGATGCCCCGATTTTTTTACAGGTGCGTGGCGACGTGTAAAGAAAATCGCATTTTCTTTACACGTCGGCGGGATATGTAAAACGGCTTTACACGTCCTTGTTCGGATATGTCAACTTCGTTTGCCATTGTTATCAGTTTTTCAGCCGATTTCGACTTTCCCGATTCTTAATCGGGGCGATTTACTCGCAAATTTAAGGAATTATTTTGAAACGGCATTAAAAAAAGGGGGAAAAGTTTTTGGGGCGGATGTAATCCGCGTGTGGTGATTTTTTGTTAACTTTGCAGATTATGAAACTACACGCATCTCACCATAGGCCGCTGTCGCAGTCGCTGCCCGACGAACCGGGGGCGTCGGCGCGCGCTATCCGCCGCGTCGTGAAGATCGGCTGCGCGGTCAACGCGTTGCTGATGGCGCTCAAGCTCACGGCCGGCTATCTGGGCCACAGCGACGCGCTCGTCGCCGACGGCTTCCATTCGCTCAACGATGTGGCTGCCGACCTCATCATGCTCGTTTTCATCGGTATATCATACCGCGCCGCCGACGCCCGCTTCGCCTACGGCTACGGCAAGTTCGAGACTTTCTCGTCGTTCCTGATGTCGACGCTGCTGATTGTGATTTCGGTCATGATCGGCGCGGAGGCGGTGGAGTCAATCGTCGGTTACGCACGGGGCGAAACGCTCCCGCAGCCCGATATCTGGACGTTCGTCGTGGTGCTTTTCTGCATGGCGTGCAAGGAGGGGCTCTTCCGATTCTATTCGCACGCGGGGAGAAAGGCCGATTCCAAGGCGCTCGTGGCCAACGCCTGGCATCACCGCAGCGACGCGCTCGCGTCGGTGGCCACGTTGGTGGGCGTCACGTTCTCACACTTCTTCGGGCCCGCGTTCAGAATCCTCGACCCGGTGGCGTCGCTCGTCATCGCGGTGTTCATCTTCATACCGGCCCTGCGGCTGTTCCGCCCGGCGTTCGCCGAACTGATGGAGCGGTCGCTTCCGGCGCGCGACGTCGAGAACGCACGCGGCATCGTGGCGGCCGTCGATGGGGTGAGGAAAGTGACCTATCTGCGCACGCGCCGCAACGGGCATCATCTGATATTCGACGTCGGCATCGGCGTGGACCGCGGCCTGACCGTCGAGCAGGGGTCGGAGATCGCCGCCGCCATCGAGCGCGCGCTCACCGCCGCCTACTGCCCGCACGTCATGGTCTCGGTCACGACTTCTCCGGCATGATGCCCAGCAGACCGGGGTCGACGCCCCGGCGTGGCCGCACGGTGGCGCCGAGCTTCAGCAGTTTGCCGCACGTGACGGGTATGCTCTGGCCCGAGTCGCGCAGTTTGGCGAGTGCCTCACCGTAGCCGCGCTGCGCCTCGTCGATCTTCCGGCCCACGGCGGCGAACTTCTCCATGAACATATTGACGCGCTCGAGCATCTCGTTGGCAAGGGCGTAGACGCGCTCATGGTTCTCGGCCTGTGCGATCTGCCGCCAAGTCATGTCGATGATGCGCAGGGCGGCGTAGAGGGTCTGCTCGTCGGCGATGTAGACGTTCTTCTCCATGGCCTTGCGCCAGAGGCCCGGTTTGGCGCGGGTGGCCGCGTAGAGAGCGGTGGTGTTGGGCACGAACATGATGACATAGTTCATGCGCACCTTGGGCGGCCTGACGAACGAAGAGTAATCCTTGCGCGAGAGCTCGTTGACGTGGGCCTCGACGCTGGCCACGTGGTTTTTGAGGGCGCGGTCGCGCGCCTCATCGGTCTCGGCCTCCATATAGTCGAGCCAGGCCGAGAGCGAGACCTTGGCGTCGATAATGACGTCGCGTTCGCGGTCGAGGTGCAGGATGACGTCGGGGCGCAGACGGCGGCGCTCGTCGGTGGTCACGGCGTTACCGGCCGCGTCACGCATCGTGGCCTGGGTGTCGAAATGCCTGCCCTCGACGAGTCCCTGCGACTCAAGCAGTTCGGTGAGCACGGTCTCGCCCCAGTCGCCCTGGATCCGTCCGCCGCCGCGCAGGGCGTCGGCCAGGCGTTCGGCGCTCTTGCGGGCCTCGTCGCTGTGTTCCATCACGAGGCGGATGCTGTTGGCCAGCTGTCCGCCTATCTCGCTGTGGCGCACGGTGTTCTCGGTCATGGCTTTGCGCATCTCGGCGATGTCGGCGTTGAGCGGCTGGAGCAGGCGCGATACGCCCTCGCGGCTCGAAAGCTCGAACTCCTCCTGACGGCGTCGCAGCATCTCGGCGGTAACATTCTCGAGCTCGGCCTTCATCTTGGCGACCGTCTCGTCAAACCGGCCCTGCATCGCCTCGAGGGCGTCTCGGTGGTGGGCCTCCATCCGCTCGGCGGCCTCGGCATAGGCGCGTTCCTTCTCGGCCATGGCGACGTTCCAGCCCCGCTCCTTGGCGGCGAGGGTGTCGGCGCAGGCGCGTTCGCGTGCCTCCATGAGGCGTGAGGCGGTCTTCTCGTTCTCGACGATGCGCGACTCGAGCACGCCGATACGCGTGCGGAGCGTCCCCGCCCTGAGCGAGGCCGCGAGCCAGCCCACGGCGCCCCCGACGGCGAGCGCGACAACAGCAATCAGTATTTCCATAATATACGGTGTTGGCAATCTCGATATGATTTCCACGTGCAACCGCGGAGCGCTCCATACGTATGCGCGTGCAGGTGTTGGCAATCTCGATATGATTTCCACGTGCAACCCCTATAAAAACGGTCTTCGTCGCCGTATCGTATCTTCGCCAGCACTTGGATCAATAAAATGATGCGACACGGGAGGGTTAACGGAAATTAACGTCTTCTGGTATCAAAATTGCTTTCTTCTCCGTTTGATATTATGATGGAAGAAAAGCAGAACATTCAGCATGACTCCCGGCGTGCGGAGCGCTTCATCAGCGTCAAGGGCGCGAGAGTCAACAATCTCAAGAATATAGACCTCGAGCTGCCGCTCGGCCGGCTGGTGGTCGTGACGGGGGTCAGCGGCTCGGGCAAGTCGAGCCTCGCCTTCGACACTCTTTACGCCGAGGGGCAGCGCCGATATGTCGAGAGCCTCTCGGCATACGCCCGCCAGTTTCTCGGCCGAATGGCCAAGCCCGAATGCGACTACATCAAGGGTCTGCCGCCGGCTATCGCCGTGGAGCAGAAGGTCAACACCCGCAACCCGCGGAGCACCGTCGGCACCGCCACCGAAATCTACGACTACCTGCGCATGCTCTTCGCGCGCGCGGGCCATACATATTCTCCGGTGTCGGGACAGGAAGTCCGCAAGCATGGCATTGACGACATAGTGCGCACCGTACTCTCATACCCAGAGGGGACGAGGGTCGCCGTGCTCACAGGTCTGCGCGTGCCCGACGGACGCACGCCCCTGCAGCAGCTCGAGATGCTGCAGAAGCAGGGATACTCGCGGCTCGAGCACGACGGCGACTTCGTGATGATCTCCGACCTGCTCGCAAAGGGCGAGGAGATCGATCCGTCGCGCTGGCGACTGCTCATTGACCGGCTCGCCGTCTCGGACGACAAGGACGAGATCTCGCGCCTCACCGACTCGGTCGAGACCGCCTATTTCGAAGGCCGCGACGAGGCGATCGTCAAGGTCTGGGGCACGGACGGCACCCACGAACATTGCTTCTCGCGCAAGTTCTCGGCCGACGGAATCGAGTTCCGCGAACCCAGCGACCTGATGTTCAATTTCAACAACCCCTACGGCGCCTGCCCCACGTGCGAGGGATTCGGACGCGTGCTCGGCGTCAGCGAGGAACTCGTGGTGCCCAACAAGACACTGTCGGTCTATCAGAACGCCGTGAAATGCTGGAGCGGCGAGAAGATGGGAGAGTGGAAGACGCGCCTCGTGCATCTCGCACCCCGCTTCAACTTCCCGATACACACGCCCTACAACGAACTGACCGACGCCCAGCGTGACTTCCTCTGGCACGGCAACAGCCACTGGGAGGGCATCGACGGCTTCTTCCGCTGGCTCGACTCGCGTCAGGACAAGATGCAGTATCGCGTGCTCAAGGCCCGCTACCGGGGCAAGACCACGTGCCCCGACTGCCGGGGATCGAGGCTGAGGTCCGATGTGGAATATGTGAAGGTTGGAGGGCGCACCATAACCGAACTCGTGCGCATGCCCGTCGGCAAACTGAGGGAATTCTTCGACACGCTTGAGCTCCCCGAGACCGACGCCCGCATCGCCGAGCGGCTTCTGACCGAAATCCGCCAGCGGCTCGGTTTCCTCGACGAGGTGGGGCTGTCGTATCTCACGCTCGACCGGCTGTCGTCGACCCTGTCGGGCGGCGAGAGCCAGCGCATCAACCTCGCCACGTCGCTAGGCAGCTCGCTCGTGGGTTCGCTCTACATCCTCGACGAACCCAGCATCGGGCTCCATTCGCGCGACACGCAGCGGCTGATCCGTGTGCTCAGGCGTCTGCAGCAGATAGGCAATACGGTGGTCGTCGTCGAGCATGACGAGGACATAATGCTCGCCGCCGACGAGATCGTCGACATCGGCAAGGACGCCGGCCGCAACGGCGGCCGCATCGTGCTCGAGGGCAACCTGCGCGAGATCCTCGGCGACGGAAAGCATCATGACTCGTATACTGTCGAATACCTGCGCGGCGAGCGCCGCATCGAGGTGCCGTCGCGACGCCGAGCCTGGAAGAAGGCCGTCGAGGTGGTCGGCGCGGCCGAGAACAATCTCAAGAACGTCGATGTCAAGTTTCCGCTGGGGGTCATGACGGTGGTCACCGGCGTGAGCGGTTCGGGAAAGTCGACATTGGTGCGCGAGATCCTCTACAAGTCGCTGATGCGCGCGCTCGGCGACCCTGTCGGCGCGCCCGGCACCCACCGAGAGCTGCGCGGAGACACGGCCGACGTCAAGGCCGTGGAGTTCGTCGACCAGAACCCGATCGGCACGTCGTCGCGCAGCAATCCGGCCACCTATCTCAAGGCCTACGACGAGATCCGCAAGCTGTTCTCCGACCAGCAGCTGTCGAAGCAGATGGGCTTCACGCCGGCATACTTCTCGTTCAACACCGAAGGGGGCCGCTGCGAGGAGTGCAAGGGGGAGGGGACGATAACAATCCCGATGCAGTTCATGGCCGACATAGAGGTGGAGTGCGAGGCATGCCACGGCAAGCGCTTCCGCCAGGAGGTGCTCGATGTCGAATACCGCGGAAAGAACATCTATGATTTTCTCGACATGACTGTCAACCAGGCCATAGAGTTCCTGTCGGAGGCGGGCGGCGCTCAGGAGCGGAAGATCATCAGCCGCCTGCGGCCGCTGCAGGATGTCGGCCTCGGATACATAAAGCTCGGGCAGTCGTCGTCGACGCTTTCGGGCGGCGAGAACCAGCGCGTGAAACTCGCCTATTACCTCTCGCAGGAGAAGCAGAGCGGCATGCTCTTCATCTTCGACGAACCGACTACCGGCCTCCATTTCCACGACATATCCGTTCTGCTCAAGTCGCTCAACCGACTTGTCGACAACGGCAACACCGTGCTGATCATCGAGCACAACATGGATGTCATCAAGTCGGCCGACTGGCTGATAGACGTCGGCCCCGAGGGTGGTGACGCCGGCGGCCATATCGTGGCCGAAGGGACTCCCGAACAGGTGGCGGCCTGCGAAGAGTCTTACACCGGGCGCTTCCTGAGGGAGAAACTTTCGGGCTTTGCCCTCAACTCCTGACGGGCTCCGCTTTCGGGCTTTGCCCTCAACTCCTGACGGGCTCCGCTTTCGGGCTTTGCCCTCAACTCCTGACGGACTCCGCTTTGAATAAGAAGATATGATGAAAATACTGCTATATGTGGCTTTGGCCGGGGCTCTGGCCCTGGGCGCGGGCGGCTGCCGTCATAAAGACGACGGGGGCCGCGCGGCCAACGCTCGCGCGCTGTTCGAGCGCAGCGTGCGGCTCAACGCCCTCTACACCGACAGCCTGCGGCGTGCCGGCGACTCGGCGACGATCCTACGCCTTTCGGCGGCTTACGACGACGCGCTGACACATCTCAATTTCGAGTTTCCCGCCGAGACCGACCCTGACATGACCGAGGGCGAGAACGATACGCTCATCACGCTGACGCGCCGCTTCGTCACGCTGCGCGACTCGATGCTCTACCGTCTGGCGCATCCGCTCGTGCTGCGTCCCGACAGCGTCGCCGCCGATTCGCCGGCGCGTGACAGCGTCGGCGTCAAAGCGGCCGGAGCTCGCCCGTGAGCGAGTCCATGACATAGCCTCGCACGGTGATGTCTGTCGGCATGAGCGGGTGGCGCGTCACGAGGTCCACCGTCTCGCGCACGGCGCTGTCGGTGTCGTCGAAGCCGTGCAGCCAGCTGTCGAGGTCTATGCCGCAATGGCGCATGAGGTCGATGTGCTCCTGAGGCACGCCGCGTTCGCGCATCAGATGCAGCATCTCGCCGGCATCCATGCCCTGCACGCCGCAGCCTGTATGGCCGATGACCATAATCTCCTCGACGCCGAGCTCATAGACGGCCACCAGCAGGCTGCGCATCGTCGAGTCGAACGGGTTGGTGATCGTGCCGCCGGCGTTCTTGATGATTTTCACGTCGCCGTTCTTCAGACCGAGGGCGGCCGGCAGCAGTGTGGTGAGCCGCGTGTCCATGCAGGTCACGATGGCGATTTTCTTGTCGGGATACTTGCTCGTCCTGAACTCCTCGTAGCCCTTGCGGGCCACGAACTCCCGGTTGTATCGAAGCATTTCCTCTATCATGACGTTTGAGATTTTAAAACTATAGCCTCTTTCTGCAAATTTACAAAAAAATTCCGAGATTTTCATATCGGCAGAATAATAAATCAAATCAGGCGCTTTTCGAATTTCCATAGGAATGCCCTCCCACCGAAATAGATTCCGAAAGCGTCGCGCTTTTAATCCACAACTATTAAAATATGTTAATAACTAAAATTTTAGTTGTGTAACTAAAATTTTAGTTGTAGATTTGCGGCGTGGATGGATCCGTATGGAGAGGACATGCGGTTTCATCAGGCGTTTCACTGAAATTGAATTGGATATGGACACTGACAAAAACAACGACCGTCGGCACAGTGGGCGGCTTTCGGCCAAAGAGGAGGCAATCATGGCATGTTTCTGGCAGCACGGGCCTCTATTCGTCCGTGAGGTGGTGGAGATGCTGCCGGAGCCCAGACCGCATTTCAACACGGTCTCGACCTTCGTCCGCAATCTTGAGGCGAAAGGCTGGCTCTCGCATGAGCAGATCGGCAATTCCTACCGTTATTTCGCGGCCGTCGACCAGACCGACTATCGCGACAGGTCGCTGCGCGGAATGGTCTCGCGCTTCTTCGGAAACAGTTATCTCAACTTCGTGTCGGCTCTCGTCAACGACGACAAGATTTCGACCGACGAGCTCCGCGAGCTCATCGACAGCATCGAGCGCGGTAAGCGCGAGGCTTCGGATGCGGGGGCAAAGATAGGAGAGAATAGGGGGGAGGAGGTGTGACCATGGGTGCGTTCGTAAGTTATATGCTTCAGGTGGCGGTGGTGATGACGTTGCTTTACCTTGCCTACAAATGGGTGATGGCTCCGACCACGTTCCATCGGCTGAACCGCTTCGCTCTGCTCGGCATCTACGCCGTGTCGTGGACTCTTCCGTTTGCGACCGCATGGCTGTCGCGTGTGTCCGCCCCGACGCCGGAAATAGAGGTCGATCTGCCGGTGATGACCGAGTTCGTGTCGGTGACTGTCAGCGAGGAGGCTGGGACAGACTGGGCGCGTGTCGCTCTGTGGGTCTACATGGCCGGTGTGGCTGTGACGGCGCTTTTCGCCGCCTTCGGTTTCGCGCGGATGCTCTACGTGATATACTCGGGACGCCCCACACGGCGCGACGGTTACGTCGAGGTGGTGAGTGACAAGGCCCCGGGACCCTTCAGCTGGGGGCGGTATGTCGTGTTGCGTCCGTGCGACTGCTACGCCGACATGCCGATGGTGACGGCCCATGAGCTCGCCCACCTGCGGAGGCGGCACTGGCTCGACCTCGCGTTGGCGCAGGTCACGGCCGTGCTGCAGTGGTTCTCGCCCGTGGTGTGGCTCATGATGCGCGACGTCAAGGACGTGCACGAGTTCGAGGTCGACGCCGAGGTGGCCGGCGACAGCCCCGCGGACTATCAGATGATGTTATTGAAAAAGACTGTCGGCGCAAAGTTTCCAGCCTTCGCCGACAGCCTGAATCACAGTCAAATTAAAAAACGTATAACTATGATGATGACAAAGAAGTCAAGTCCGTCACGCCGAGTGGCGGCCCTCGCGTTGCCGGCGGCGGCAGCCCTGGCGGTGTTCATGCTCTCGCAGCCTGCGGTGGCCTCGGTGGCCGACAGCCTTGCCGGCGCCACTGTCGCCGACAATCGCGACGGCAAAGTTAACGAATCTCCGGCAAATCTGCAAGTCGCGGGCAAGGTAGTCTCGATCCGCGCCACGGAAACTCCGCGTGAGTCAGTAGATGGGGCGGCCGACGCTGTCGCTACCGTAGAGACCGAAGCCGCGGCCGAGACGGAATCGGGCTCCGCCGAAGAACCGCAGAAGGCTGCCGAGGAGAAGAAGACACCGGAGCCCCCGGCCTATTTCGTCGACGGCAAGAAGTATGACGGCCATCTCACCGACCTGGATCCGAATCAGATCGCCTCGATGAGCATCGTGAAAGACGACCCAGCCTATCCGCAGGGGAAGATCATGATCACGACCAAAGGCGCGGGATCGGGCGAGAAGGTGAGGTATGCCTGCGAGAAGATGGCCGAGTTCGAGGGAGGCCAGCAGGCGTTGATGCAGTTTCTGGCCGAGAACATCAAGTGGCCCGAGGGGGCGCAGGTGCCCGACAAGCCGGCGACGGTGATCGTTTCGTTTACGATAGGCACGGACGGCAGCGTGACCGACACGGAGGTGAAGCGCGGCCAGGGAGAGGCTTTTGACGCCGAGGCGGTGCGGGTGGTGCGCCTGACGAGCGGCAAGTGGAAGCCGGCTTCCGACGGCGGCAAGCCTGTTGCGAGCCGCTTCACGATTCCCATCCGCTTCTCTCGTTAGGGCTGCCGCTTTCGGGCTTTGCCCTCAACTCCCGACGGGCTGCCGCTTTCGGGCTTTGCCCTCAACTCCTGACGGGCTGCCGCTTTCGGGCTTTGCCCTCAACTCCTGACGGGCTGCCGCTTTCAAATTAAGACGGGCCTGCGCTGTGGTTTCAGCGCAGGCCCGTTTGGAGTTGAGGGCAACTCCCGAAAGCGGAGCCCTACTTGCTTTTTACGTCTTCCTTTTCGCCTGTCTCTTCCTTCTTCTTCCTTTTCTTGCCGAAGGCGTTCCAGAGGATGTAGGCTACGCAGAGGGCGAAGAGTGCGTAGCCTCCCCAGCTGAGATAGCGGTTGTATTCCTCGATTTTGTCGAAGAGCATCTGCGGGTCGACGTGGAGCGAGAGCCAGTAGCCCAGCGAGGCCAGGACGGCGTTCCACACCAGCGCGCCGAGCGCGGTGAAGAGCGCGAACTGCGCCACGTTCATGCGCGAGATGCCGGCCGGTATCGAGATGAGCTGGCGTATGGCCGGAATCAGACGGCCCACGAAGGTCGACACCGCCCCGTGCTCGTCGAAGTATTTCTCGGCCTTCTCGACCTTCTCGCGGTCGATGAGGCAGGCGTGGCCCAGACGGCTGTCGGCGAACCGGTAGACGACGGGGCGCCCCACCCAGAGGGCGAGGTAGTAGTTGATGAACGCGCCCACAAGCGCGCCGAGCGTCGCCATCACAACAACCATGAAGATGTTCATGTCGGCGCCCACGCCATAGTTGCGGCAGGCCAAGTAGGCGGCCGGCGGCACGATCACCTCCGACGGGAAGGGGATGAAGCTGCTCTCCACCACCATGAAGATGAACACGAACCAGTAGTTGGCGTTCTCGACAAACCACTGGAAGAACTGGCTGGCGTCGAAAATGGCCAGCGGTATCATATCAAGCATAAATAGTCTTTCTGTTTTCGGTTTATGAATGTCAGAGGGCCTTGAGAGCTGCGATTGTCGCCTTCGGGTCGTCGGCGCCGAACACGTAGCTTCCCGCCACGAGCACCTCGGCGCCGGCGTCGGCGAGTTCGCGGCCGGTGTTGAGGTTTACGCCGCCGTCGATCTCGATCTCGGCCTTCGAGCCCGTCGCGTCGCGCAGGGCGCGGAGCTCCTCGACCTTGCGGAGTGTGTGGCGGATGAAGGGCTGGCCTCCGAAACCGGGGTTGACCGACATCAGTAGCACGAGGTCGAGGTCTTCGATTATGTCGGTGAGCGTCGCCACGGGCGTGGCCGGGCAGAGCGTCACGCCGGCCTTCATGCCGGCCGCATGGATCTGCTGCACGCAACTGTGCAGATGGAGGCATGCCTCCTGATGCACGTTCATGATCTCTGCCCCGAGGTCGCGCACCTGCGGGATCCACTTCTGGGGCTCCACTATCATCAGATGCACGTCGAGGGGCTTGTCGCATATCTTCGACACAGCCTTCATCACCGGGAATCCGAATGAGATGTTGGGAACGAAAACGCCGTCCATGACATCAAGGTGCAGGTAATCACACTCCGAGGCGTTAATCATTTCAATGTCCTTGCGCAGATCGGCGAAATCGGCCGACAGCAGCGATGGTGAGACTTTCATATGTTCAGGTTTAGTTGTTGTCGATTGTGTTGTCTTGCCCGGCGCCGTCGCCTATGAGGCGCAGGAACTCCTCTTCCGACAGGATCGGGATGCCGAGTTCGGCGCATTTCTCGCGCTTGGCCGGACCCATGTTCTCGCCGGCGAGCACGAACGAGGTCTTCTTCGAAATGCTGCCCGTGTTCTTGCCTCCGTGGGCCATGATGATGTCCTTGTACTCGTCGCGGCTATGGTGCGAGAACGTTCCGGAGATCACCACCGACTTGCCCTCGAGCGCGTTGCCGGCGGCCTTCATCATGTCGGTGTCGACCTCAAGACGGACTCCGGCGCGGCGCAGGGCCTCAATGTTGTCGGCGTTCACGGGTTCGCGCAGGAAATCGTGGATGCACCTGGCGATGATCGGGCCGACGTCGGGTATGGCCGTGAGCTGTTCGAGCGTCATGGCCTGCAGGACGTCCATGCTGCCCACGGCGCGGGCTATCCGCTTGGCCGTTGTCTCGCCCACGTTCGGAATCGAAAGGGCGTATATCACGCGTTCGAAAGGCACCTGTTTCGAGTCCTCGATGCCCTTGATGATCCTGGCGGCGGTCTTGGGCCCTACCCGGTCGAGCGCGGCCAGCCTCTCCTCGGTGAGGTCGTAGAGCTGTCCGATGCGCTCCACGAGGCCCGAGGCATACAGCAGTTCGGCGGTCTCCTCGCCGATGCCGTCGATGTTCATCATGCGGCGCGCGCAGAAGTGCTCTATCCTGCCCGTGATCTGCGGGCGGCAGCCGTACTTGTTGGGGCAGCACCAGGCGGCCTCGCCGAATATCCGCTGCAGCGGCGTGCCGCATTCGGGGCATGTCTTCACGAACTCAACCGCCTTCGCCCCCTCGGGCCGCAGCGACTTCTCCACGCCGGTGATCTGCGGGATGATCTCGCCCGCCTTCTCCACATAGAGGCTGTCGCCCTCGTGGATGTCGAGCTCGCGCATGATATCGTCGTTATGGAGCGAGGCGCGCTTCACGACCGTTCCCGAGAGCTGCACCGGCTCGAGGTTGGCCACGGGCGTCACGATGCCCATTCGGCCCGTCTCGAACGACACGAACCGCAGCGGCGTGCACGCCCTCTCGGGGTTGAACTTGAAGGCCACGGCCCAGCGCGGCGACTTGGCCGTGAAGCCGAGGTTGAGCTGCTGGCGCAGCGAGTTGACCTTGAACACGAGGCCGTCGGTGGCCACGGGCAGCGTCTTGCGGTGCTCGTCCCAGTATTCGATATAGCGGTCGATGTCCTCGAGCGAGTGCATCAGGCTCATGGCCTTCGACACCTTGAAGCCCCAGTGCGAGGCGGCGAGCATGTTCTCGTAGTGGTTGTCATACGGCAGGTTGTCGCTGAGCAGATAGTAGAAGCGGGCGTCGAGATGGCGGCGCGCCACCTCGCGCGAGTCCTGCATCTTGAGCGTGCCCGAGGCCGCGTTGCGCGGGTTGGCGAAGAGAGGCTCCTCGTTGTATGCGCGCTCGGCATTGAGACGCTCGAACACCTTCCAGGGCATGAGGATCTCGCCGCGGATCTCGAACTCGTCGGGCCAGTCGCCCGGCAGGAGCTCGAGGGGAATGCTGCGGATCGTCTTGACGTTAGCCGTCACGTCGTCGCCCTGCGTGCCGTCGCCGCGTGTCACGGCGCGCACCATGCGGCCGTGGCGGTAGGTGATGGAGATCGACGTGCCGTCGAACTTCATCTCGCCGACGATGCTGTACTGCTCGCCGTCGAGGGCCTTGTCGATGCGCCGGGCCCACTCGTCGACCTCGTCGATCGAATAGGTGTTCGACAGCGACATCATGGGGCGCTCATGCACCACGTGCTCGAACCCCTTGGTGAGGTCGGAGCCGACGCGCCGGGTCGGCGAGAGATCGTCGGCGTATTCGGGATGCTCGGCCTCGAGGCGCTCGAGCTCCTTGAGCATCATGTCGAAGTCGAGGTCGGAGATCTCGGGCGAGTTGAGCACGTAGTAGTTGTGGTTGTGGCGGTTGATCTCCCGCCTCAGAGACTCGATTTTTTCCTTTGCATCCATGATACTGATAAAACTAAGATAGGTAAGGGTATTTGACGTCCCAGAGGAAGAGGGCCTGCGGCGGCATCGACGTGCCGGCGGCGCATCTGTCCTTTCGGGCTATGATGTCGCTGAAACCGTCGGTCGAGAGCTTGCCGCGGCCCACGTCGACCAGAGTGCCGACGACGGCGCGCACCATGTTGCGCAGGAACCTGTCGGCCGAGATGGTGAACACGAGCCCGGGCGTACCGGTCGGGCTGACGTGTTCTTCCCATAGCGCCTCCGAGACTCGGCAGATGTTGGTGCGGGCGTCGCTGTGGAGCTTGGCGAACGACGTGAAGTCGTCGGTCCTGGTCAGCAGCGCGGCGGCGCGGTTCATGGCCTCCATGTCGAGAGGGGAGGGGGAGCGCCATGAGAATCGGGCGTCGAACGGCGACTTGCCGAGCGAGACGAAATACTTGTACGTTCTCCCGGTGGCGTCGAAGCGGGCGTGGGCGTCGGGCGCGACGTCGATTATGTCGTGCACGGCGATGGCCGGGCCGCAGAGGCGGTCGAGGCCGCGGAGCATCCGGGCGCGGTCGGGCATGTCGCCGTCGAAGTCGAAGTGGGCGTACATCACGCGGGCGTTGACGCCCGTGTCGGTGCGTCCCGCACCGGTGACGGGCGTCTCGCGGCGCAGCAGCACGGCCAGCGCCTCCTCGAGCGTCTGCTGGACGCTCGGGGCGTTGGGCTGACGCTGCCAGCCGTTGAACGGAGAGCCGTCGTAGGAAAGCTTCAGGAACCTCCGCATCAGTCGCGTTCGAGATATGTGCTGCCGTAGAGTCCCGACCGGTAGTTGTTGAGGAACTGCCGGCCCTCCTCGGGGGTTATGACGCCGCGTTTCATCGACGCCGTGACCCACGACTCGAGGTTGCGCACGAGTTTCTTGGGGTTGTATTCCACATAGTCGAGCACGTCGGCCACCGACTCGCCGTCGATGACCTGGGCGATCTCGTATCCATCCTTGGTCAGCGAGATGTGCACGGCGTTGGTGTCGCCGAAGAGGTTGTGGAGGTCGCCGAGGATCTCCTGGTATGCGCCCACGAGGAAGACGCCGAGATAATATGGCTCGTTCTGCTTGAGGTCGTGGACGCTGAGGCAGTATGAGCTGCCGTTGGGGGCCACGAACCGGCTGATCTTGCCGTCGGAGTCGCAGGTGACGTCCTGGATGGTGCACTGATGGGTGGGCTTCTCGTCGAGGCGCATCACCGGCATGATGGGGAACATCTGGTCGATGGCCCACGAGTCGGGGAGCGACTGGAAGAGCGAGAAGTTGCAGAAATATTTCTCGGGGAGCATCTTGGCGGCCTTGCGGAGCTCTTCGGGCGGGTGCTTCATCGAGCGGGTCATGTCGCGGACGTCGCGGGCCACGCTCCAGAATAGCTTCTCGATCTGGGCGCGGGTGCGGAGGTCGAGCAGGCCGAGGCTGAACCTCTCCAGAGCCTCCTCGCGAATCTGTAGGGCGTCGTGCCAGTCCTCGAACACACGCGAGCTGTCTATCTTGTCCCAGATGTTATAGAGCTCGGCGGCGAGCTCGTGGGGGTTCTCTCCCAGTTCGTCGTCGTCTTTCCAGATGGGCAGCTGGGCCGTCTCGAGCACCTGGATGATGAGCACCGAGTGATGGGCCGTGAGCGAGCGGCCGCTCTCGTTGATGATGTTGGGATGGGGCAGGCCGTTCTTCTGGCAGGCGTCGACAAGTGCCGACACCGAGTCGTTGACATACTCCTGGATGGAATAGTTCATCGAGTTCTCGCCGCTCGACGAGCGCGTGCCGTCGTAGTCGACGCCGAGGCCGCCGCCGATGTCGACGAAATCGATCGAGAATCCCATCTTCGAGAGCTGCACGTAGAACTGCATCGCCTCGCGCAGGGCGTTCTTGATGCGGCGGATCTTGGTGATCTGGCTGCCGATGTGGAAGTGGATGAGCCGGAGGCAGTCGGTCATCTTGTTGCGCTCCAGATACTCGAGGGCGTCGAGCAGCTCGCTCGAGTTGAGGCCGAACTTGCTGACGTCGCCGCCCGACTCCTCCCATTTGCCCGAGCCGGAAGAGGTGAGCTTGATGCGGATGCCGATGTTGGGGCGGATGCCGAGCCTACGGGCCACGGTCGATATGAGGCGGAGCTCGTTGATCTTCTCCACGACGAGGAAGATATGGCGGCCCATCTTCTGGGCGAGCAGGGCGAGCTCGACGTAGTCCTCGTCCTTGTATCCGTTGCAGACTATGATGGAGTTCTCGTGGGTGTTGACCGCCAGCACGGCGTGGAGCTCCGGCTTCGAGCCGGCCTCGAGGCCGATGTTGTACTTGTTGCCGTGGCTTACGATCTCCTCGACCACCGGGCGCATCTGGTTGACCTTGATGGGGTAGACGATGAAGTTCTGGGCCTTGTATTCATACTCTTCGGCTGCCTTGCGGAAGCAGTCGGAGATCTTGCGGATGCGGTCGTCGAGGATGTCGGGGAAACGCAGCAGCAGCGGCGCGCCGACGTCGCGCACCTGCAGGGTGTCCATCACCTCCTTGATGTCGACGGGCGTGCAGCCCTCCTTGGGAGTCACCTGCACGTGGCCTTTGTCGTTGATAGAAAAATATTTCAGACCCCATCCCGGAACGTTGTAGAGTTCGGCCGAGTCTTCGATTCTCCATTTTCTCATTTCTGCGAAGATAAGTTTCTTGGGTTATAAGTCTTAGTTAAGGGTTGGGCGGATCCTGCTTGCGTCCGAGCAGCTCGACATGGTCGACGATGATCTCGGTGACGCGGCGGCGGATGTTGAGTTTGTCCTGGAACTCGCGGCTTTTGAGGCGTCCCTCCACATATAGGCGGGAGCCCTTGCGGATGTATTTTTCAGCGAGTTGGGCGTTCTGTCCGCCCATGACGAGGCGGTGCCACTCGGTGATTTCGGTGCCTGTGGCGGCATAGTAGTCGTTGGTGGCGAGCGAGACGAACGCAATCGCGCGGTCTTTCTCGGGATATCTTATGTCGGGGTCGGAGCCGACATATCCGAGCAGTATGACTTTGTTGACTGACATGGGTTCCTATTGAATGATCATAGTCGGGCACCGGCCGGGCCGACGGGCTCGAAGTCGATGGCCTTGAGTGCGAGGCCGGTCTTCTCGTGGAGTCCGAACATGAGGTTCATGATATGCACGGCCTCTCCTGCGGCTCCTCTGAGCCGGCAGTCGGCGGCCACGCCGAGCGAGACGGAGGCGGGGTCGCCTTTGGAGACGCTGACGATGCACTTGTTGGTGCCGGCCACCTCCGAGACGCCCACGGGGGCGGTGGTGACGAAAGCGAAACGGTGGTCGTCGTAGATGTCATAGAGGTCGAGCGACTGCTGCAGGCTGAGCGGGCAGGCGAGGGTGATGTCCATCAGTGCGCTGCGGCGCGCCTCGCCCGCACGGCATCGGATGTCAACATCCCCGTCGAAGCTCTTCTGGGCACGGGCGAGCCGGCCGGAGACCTCGGCGGCGGTGGCCTTGATGTCGCACGAGTCCATGACGGCCTTTGGGGCCGTGACCGATATAGTTACGTTTCCGGACAGCAGAAGGTTCATCGCGAACGGATAAAGCGCGACGAGAGCCATCGACGCCAGCGAGCGTGGTACCACGGCCGCCGTGGCGCCGCGCACGAGCTGCTTGCGGTTGATCTCCGGCAGACCGTAGACCACCCCGGCGGCGTCGAGGTCGAGCCCCGGCGGCGTCCGGAGCATAATGATCCTGAGTTCGGGCCTTGCCTCGCGCAGGGCGGCGAGTCCGTCGGCCCCGAGCGAATCGTTGCAGACGAACAGCACGTCGCAGCGTGAATAGTCGACCGTGGCCGTGAAGCTCATCGATGTCTCGCCGATCAGGCCGTGGTGATAGCTGGCGACGGGTATTCCCTCCAGGCCGGTGGCCTGCACGTCGGCGAGCTCCACCTCCGGGTGTATGGCGAGCAGCCTCAGCAGTTCGCCGCCGTCGGGGGTGTCTCCCCCCAGGATTGAAACGTCGATCATCGGTAATTATGAGTTTTGTCGATTGGCAGCAGTTTGCGGAAAGTCTCCATCACGGCCTCGCGCGAGGCGTTCTCGTCGAGCACGGCGAAGATTGTGTCGCTGCCCGGAATGGTGCCGAGGATTTCTTTCGATTGGCTCATGTCGATGTCGTAGGCAAGGCCGGCGGCGTATCCGTTGCGGGTCTTGATCACGGCGATGTTGCCCGAGATGGTCAGCGAGATGAATCCGCTCTGGAAGTTGGGGCTGATGTCGGCGGCCCCCTTGGCCAGCAGCTTGTCCTTGAGCGTGTTGCTGTCGGGCATGATATACATGTAGGTGCCGCGGTCGGTGGGGACCTTGGTGGTCTTGAGCATCTTGAGGTCGCGCGACAGGGTTGCTTGTGTCACCTCGTAGCCATGTTCGCTGAGCTTGGCGGCAAGTTCTTCCTGGCTCCCGATGCACTGGTTCTTGATCAGGTCGACCATCAAGTCTATGCGTTGCTTTCTGTTTTTCATCACGATGTCTGGTTAGGAGATAATATTGCGGAATGGTGGGTTGCGTATCAGAATGGTATATCCCGTTCGCCGGGCGCGTCTGATTCGCCTTTGTTCTTGCGGAGTTCGATTTCGGCCTTGATGCGGGCGGCCTCCTCGTAGTTCTCGTTCTCGGATGCGCGCTGCATCTCCTCGTAGAGCTGGTCGATGCTCTTGAGGTCGAGGTCGGAGTTGAAGCTGGCCGTTGGGCGGGGCTTAGACGACGAGCGGGCGCGCTCGCCCCGGGTGTTGACCGACGGGTTCTCGCCCGGTTCGAAGCCGGCCTCCTCGAGCACGTCGGCCGTGGTGTATATGGGGGCGCCGACACGGATGGCCAGCGCGATGGCGTCGCTGCTGCGCGAGTCGACGACGCGGGTGCGCTCGCCGTCGGAGAGATGGAGTTCGGCGGCGAAGACACCGTTCTCGAGCCTGTGGATGTCGACCTCCACGAGCGAGACTCCGAACGCCGACAGCGTGTTGACCATCAGGTCGTGGGTCAGCGGCCGGGGAGTCACCACCTCCTGGAGCTTGCACTCGATCGACTGGGCTTCGGGGAAGCCTATTATGACGGGGATGCGGCGCGTGCCCCCCTCCTGTTGCAATATCATGGCATACACCCCTGATTCAATCTGGTTGTAGGTGAGGCCGATGAGTCTGAGTCTGCATTTTTCCATATCAGTGTTTCTTTTTTCTTGATCGGGAGAGGCTAATCATGCCCGAGCCGAGGCATATGCCGCGGTCGGGGGTGTAGATGACGGCGAACTGTCCCGGCGCGATGCCCTGCACGTCCGTGCCCGACTCGAGCAGGAATCCCCCCTCCTGATTTCTGAACAATTTTCCGGCCAGAAATTCCGGCGAATGTCTTGTCTTGAACGCGACGTCGGTGACGCCGGCGCCGTCGGCGAATGGGTCGGCGGTGATCCAGTGCATCTCCTCGACCGGAATCTCGCGGCCATACTGGCGGCGCGTGTCGTAGCCGTTGGAGACGTAGACCACGTTGTCGCGGACGTTCTTGCGCACCACGTACCAGGGCCCGCCGCTAAGGCCGAGGCCCTTGCGCTGGCCTATGGTGTGGAACCAGTATCCGCGGTGCTCGCCGATCTTGCGACCGGTCTCGATCTCGACTATGGGGCCGGGGCGAGTGCCGAGATGGCGCTCGATGAAGTCGTTGTAGTCTATCTTGCCCAGAAAGCAGATGCCCTGCGAGTCCTTTCTGACGGCGTTCGGCAGACCGGCCTCGGCGGCCATGCGGCGCACCTCGCTCTTGGGGAAATCGCCGAGCGGGAACATGATGTGGCTCAGCTGGTCATAGCTGATCTGGGCCAGGAAGTCGGTCTGGTCCTTGACGGGGTCGGCGGCCGTGCCGAGCCAGCAGAGGCCGTCGCGTTCGATCACGCGGGCGTAGTGGCCGGTGGCCACCTTGTCGAACTCATGGCCCCAGCGCTCTTCGAAATAACCGAACTTCACCAGCTTGTTGCACATCATGTCGGGATGTGGCGTGAGCCCCTCTCTGACGGTGCGCAGCGTGTAGGCCATGACGCTGTCCCAGTATTCCTCGTGGAGCGACACGACCTCGAGCGGCAGACGGTAGCGGCGCGCTATTAGGCGGCACATCTCGATGTCTTCCTCGGCCGAGCAGTCGCCCTCGCCGTTGTCACTGCCGATGCGGATATAGAAGAGGGTCAGGTCGTGCCCCTGCCTGTGCAGCAGGTCGACCGTCACGGCGCTGTCGACGCCTCCCGAAGTGAGCACCGCTATCCTCATACCTCCTCGAGTTCGTTTTCGCTCTGGTTGTCGCTGTGGATGAAATGCAGCGACAGGAAATAGTCGATCGATATCTTTCCGGGGCCGACGAGCAGGATGAAGAAATAAATGCCCATGAACATCACCGGCAGATAGGCCGGCTGCGTCCACGAGATGAGCCAGCTGGCCTTGTCGGCGTTCGACAGCAGCCAGTGCTCGGCCAGGATCATGGCCGCGAAGGGGGGTAAGACCATGATGCGCGTGCAGAATCCGAGCATGATGCATAACGAGCAGAACACCTCTATCACGATCATCACCGTGAGGCTCGTGGCCGGGTCCATGCCCAGCACGCCGGGGAACATCGCCGCGGAGTCAGCGAAATGAATCCACTGGCGCAGGCCGAACTGCATCAGCATCACGCCGACGAAAAGCCGCAGGAAGAGGCGCCCCATGTTGGTGTAGGAATACCCCGTGCTGCGTATGTATATCAGTTTGAATAAATTTGTCATCGCTTCTTGCTGTGTATGTTACTGTTCGGCGGCGGCCGAGGCTATCTGCATGGCCGTGTTGACGTCGACGTTCTTGGCGGCCACGCGGCCCTCGCGGTCGATGACGTAGATCGACGGCGTCTCGCGCAGGTCGTAGAGGTCGCCCACCTCGTCCGACGCGCCGACATACCACTTGGCGGGATACCCGCTGAGCTTGCTCTGCCAGCCCTCGGCCGGGTCGACGTTGATGAAGAGCACGTTGACCTTGCCGCGGTCGACGAGCGACGAGAAGCGGATGTCGGTGTCCATCTTGAGTTTGGCATGGCGGCAGTCGTCGCAGTCGGGGTCGCCGAACTCAATCACCGTGATGACGCCGTTGGGGCTATAGTGCGATATCTTTCCCTCGGGCGTAGTGTAGTCGAACTCCGGTGGCACGGAACCGCGGCGCGTGTTGCCGAGCAGGGTGCGCAGACGCTCGTATCGGGCCTTGCGCTCCTTGCGGACGCCCTTGCAGGCAAGCATGTTGTCGACGAAGCGGAGGAAGATGTCGTCGTTCCAGAATTCGGCCCTCGGGCCGTAGAGCGCCTCCTCGGCCGCCTTGGCGAACTGCAGGGTGAGCGTCGGATTTTTAGAGATCGACTGTATCAGTCTCGTCACCGAGGCGTCGGTCTTATCGGCGTCGGCGAATCTCATCGGCGCCACATAGACCGAGAAGGCGTCGTTGAGCGCGTTCTGGTCGACCGTCTGACGGTCTTTCAGGTCGAGCGCGTCCCAGAAATGTTCGAGCAGCCACTCCGACTTCGGAGTGAGGCCTTCGATGTCATCGGGCGCGACGGGATATTCGAACAGCGGCTCGACCACGATCACATCCTGCCGGGGCATTGCCGTCGCAGCCGTGGAGACGGCCGTCAGGGCGGTTAAGGAAAGCGCGTATGCCAGTATGTTTCTTCTTTTCATCTTGTTTTGTATTATTCCTTCACGAGGTCGCGGATTCCGTCGGTCCATACGCGGTATCCGCGGCCGTTGAGATGCAGGCCGTCGTTGGTGTATTCGGCCTTGAGATTTCCCTTGGCGTCGCCGAGCACGGGCCATAGGTCGACGTATGTGCATCCGGTCTCGGCGGCTATCTTACGGATGCTGTCGTTGAGGGCGCGGATGGTCTTCTCCTTTCCGATGAGGCCCTTGTATCGTCTGAACGAGTTGTTGACCGGCATCACCGACTGCAGGTAGAGCTTCGTGCCGGGCGTCTCGCGCCGGATGCGCTCCACCAGACGGCGGTAACGCTCGGCGAGCCGTGTGGCCGACAGACCGTGCGAGACGTCGTTGATGCCGATCAGCAGGAATATCTTCTTCGGGGCTCCCGACGTGACCTGTCCGAGACGTTTCTCGACCCCGGGGATTGCGTCAGAGCGTATGCCGCGGTTCTTGATGTTGTCCATGCCGAAGAGTTCGTTGAACTCGCCTCCGTCGGTAATGGAGTTTCCGAGGAAGACGATGTCGTCGTGCGTGATGGGCAGCAGTTCGAAAAGACTTGTCCGCTGATCCCAGTATTCGTCGGCGATTGCGGCCGGAGGTAGCATAGCCGTCGCGGCCGCGAACGCTGCGGCCGCCGCGAAGGCGCGTATGCGGTTGATGGTTTTCATAGTCGGGGTAGTTGTTGGTTCGGATGGGTTGACTTCTTCAGATGATACTCCACGAGTCCGGGTACGGGGTCGGGCGTGATCCGGCCGACTGTGAAACCCCGCATGACGCATGCCTCCTCGAGCTGCGTGGCGAATGCGTAGGCCACGCCGCCAGTGAAGCAGACCGGAAGTTCGCGGCAGCCGGGATAGACGAGGTTCAAGTCGAGAAAACGGCAGAACTCGTCGACCACCATCTCGTGGATCTGGCTGTCGTCGATGTGGCGGAGGATGAAAGGCGCCAGCGAGGCGAGGTACCGGCTCGGTGCGTCGCCTCGGTAGACAGTGGCGATGACGCGTGCGAGCGGAGTGTCGGATTCGCCGTCGGCGGCCGCGAACGATCTGTGGAAATCGTCGACAATCTCAGCCGATGCCACGCGGCGCTTGAAAATGGCGTTGAGCAGACGCTTGCCGAGGGCTGCGCCGCTGCCCTCGTCGCCGAGAATGAAGCCGAGCGGCGGGACGTTGTCGGCGATCGCGGCGCCGTCGTAGAGGCAGGAGTTGCTGCCCGTGCCGAGTATGCAGGCTATGCCCGGGTCGTCGCCGAGCATTCCTCTGGCCGCGCCGAGCATATCGGAGCCGACCTCGACCATGTCGGGACGGAAAGCGTCACCGAGCGCGTCGGCGACGCGGCTGCACGTCAGGGCGCTGCCGCAGCCGGCGCCGTAATAATGCAGCTCCGACACCGGGCCGTCGGTATCGAGCGCGGCAGCCGCACGCGTGAATGCGTCGCGCAGACGGGCGTCGTCGCAATGCGCGGCGTTTACCCCCGCCGTGACGACAGGAGTCGCGGGCTTACCGTCGGGACCGATTGCGATCCAGCGGATGTTGGTCGAGCCGGCATCTACTATGAGCTTGTGTTGTGCCAATGTATCGTGGTTAGTATCAGTGTGTTGTAGTCGGCAGGCATATGGCGTGCCCGGCAATCGGGACGCATTGCCGCAGTTATGATGCAAAATTAATTAATATTTATGATTTATGCAAAAAAAGGCCGCTGAAATTTCAGCGGCCTTTGTAAAGGAATCAATCCCGCGTCTGCCGGACTGCGTCGGCGGGGAGATGGAAATCAGAGCATATCCCACTCGTTGTAACCGATCACGTTGCGCAGCATCGGGCACATCTCGCACTGCAGGTCGTTGAGCATGTCGTTGTTGGTGAGGTTGATCGTGGTCAGCATCGGGTCGTTGGAGACGTTGACGGTGAGCAGCTGGTTGTTGGCCGCGTTGACACGCTGCAGGAACGTCAGGCCGGAGAGGTTGAGCGTCGTGAGGTCGTTCCACTCCACATTGACGAAAGCGAGCTGCTGGGCGTCGCCGACCTGGAAGTTGGTGAGGTCGTTGTAGGGGGCCCAGATGTCGTTGATGGCCTTGCAGTTGTTGAGCACGAGGTCGGTCATGTGGTTGTCGCTGCAGTTGAGCGCCGAGAGGGCGGGGAGGTTCTGCAGATAGAGCTTCATGATTTTGTTGCCGTTGACGTTGAGATACTGCAGGCTGACGAGGCCCGAGAGCTCAAGCTGGGTCAGGTCGTTGTAACCGGCGTACAGGTTCTTGAGCGCCTGGCATCCGGAGACGTCGAGACCCTGCAGGCGGTTGCTCATGCAGTTGAGGCTTTCGAGGCCGGTGGCGTCGGAGACGTCGAGCGCCTCGAACTGGTTGACGGCGATGTTGAGCTTCTTAAGCATCGGCACCTGACCGAGTTCCATCTGCGCCAGACGGTTGTGGTTGAGGCGCAGCACCTGCACCTGCGGGCAGTTGGTGATGTCGATGTCGGTGATCCTGTTGCGGCCGGCGTTGACGTCGACGAGGGCCGGATTGTTGGCGAGCGTCAGGTTGACGATCTTGTTGCCCGAGACGTCTATCTTCTGCAGGGCCGGGAAGTTGGAGAGGTTGAGGTTGCCCGAGAGGTTCTTGCCCTTCCATTCGATTTCGGTGACGTGGCCGCCGGCGACCTTGACGCCGGGCAGCATCGCGATGTTGTTGGCCTGCAGGCCGAGCTGCGAGCCGTTGGTGCCGCCGTTGTAGGCTGGCTGGGAGAGGAAATTCTGCAGGGCCTTGGCCTCGCTCTTGTTCAGACTCTGTGCGAAACCGCATGATGCGACCGCCAGAAGGGCCGACATCAGAATCAATGTTCTTTTCATGACTCTTTCGTTTTTAGTTAAACCTTGATGTGTGTGATGTGTTTTTCAAACATTTCAACTTATTAACATTTGAATATGAAAGTTGTTCACTTGCAGGACTATCGCCGGCGGCCTTGTCTGCCCCTGCCGGTTGGGCGCGAACCATCCGGGGTGCGGAAGCGTTGAGATAATGTAACAATTACAATTGAATGACATGGCAATATCTATACTGCAGGCCGTTCTTGTCATTGTGACGCTCGGGGTGATGATACTCGTCCTGCTCGGAATCCACAACTTATTTTCCGGCAATTTCGAGTCGGAGGATACCGATATAGAAGAACTGCGTCAGGATGTCGATGAGAGCGATGAAGTGATAAGTGACAGAAACGTATTCAGCGACCTGGTGGAGGTCCGCGAGCAAGAGCGCCCTATCGGGCCGGTCAAGTAATCGATTTCCGGAGGTCCCGGGCTTCCATTTTTAATCTTAAAAGTATTTTAATCTTAAAAATATAATACAGCCGCAAAACCGATTTGCGGCTTTTGTTGTTTTTAATACGGATACCACCCGGAAGCATGTCGAAGCGGTGGCGCGCGAGGCAGGAGTGGATATGCCGATCGCCATAATTTTAATATTTGATACTATGCATTTAACGCCCAAAGAGAAAGACAAGCTGATCCTTCTGAGCATAGGCATGATCGCCGAGCGCAGGCTGAAGAAGGGGCTGAAGCTGAATTATCCCGAATCAGTGGCCTACATCACGAGCTCCGCCCTTGAGATGGCGCGTGAGGGAAAGACAGTAGAGGAAGTCATGCACGAAGCCGCCCAGGTGCTGACCAAAGACCAGGTGATGGACGGCGTGGCCGACATGATCTCGATGCTGCAGGTAGAGGCCGTCTTCACCGACGGCTCGCGACTGGTCAGCATCCATCATCCCATTAAGTAACGCAGAAAAAGAAGAATACTATGGCTGACACTAAAAACACCACAGGGGCAACATACGAGCAGCCCGACGGCATCTTCGCGGGCAATCCTCCGATCGCATACCCGAACACGCCGGGATTCAAACCCGAGAAATACTGTCCCGTCGGAGGCGTGATTCTGGCTTCCGACCCCATCGAATACAACGCCAACCGCCGCACCGTCCGACTCAAGGTGCGCAACACGGGCGACCGCCCCGTGCAGGTGGGTTCGCACTTCCACTTCTTCGAGGTGAACCGCTTCCTCGAATTCGACCGCGAGAAGGCTTTCGGCTATCACCTCAACATCCCGGCCACGACCGCCGTGCGCTTCGAGCCGGGCGACGAGAAGGAAATCGAGCTGGTGGCATACTCCGGCAAGCGCCGTGTGATCGGCTTCGACGACCTGGTGAACGGATACACCGGTCTGGAGGACTTCCCCACATATTATCCCAAGAAGCTCGAGGCCATACGCCGCATGAAGGAATATGGCTACAAGTCGGAGCCCGAAGCGGAGGCCGACGCCGAGTATGTACAGAATCAAACTAAAAAGTAAATCCACCATGGCTACGATATCAAGACAAGACAACAACATGCTGTTCGGCCCGACCGTAGGCGACAAGATCCGCCTGGCCAACACCGACCTCTATGTTGAGATAGAAAAAGACCTCCGCGTCTACGGCGACGAAGCCGTATACGGCGGCGGCAAGACACTGCGCGACGGCATGGGCCTCGCCAACGAGTGCACGTCGGGCGGCGGCAGCGTCGACCTCGTGATCACCAACGTGACGATCCTCGACCCGGTGCTGGGCGTCGTCAAGGCAGACGTCGGCATCAAGGACGGCAAGATCTCGGGCATCGGCAAGGCCGGCAACCCCAACGTGATGGAGGGCGTGACGCCCACGATCGTAACGGGCCCGTCGACCGACGCCATCTCGGGCGAGCACCTCATCCTGACAGCGGCCGGCATCGACGGCCACGTGCACTTCGTCTCGCCCCAGCAGGCCTACGACTGCCTGTCGAACGGCATCACGACGCTCGTCGGCGGCGGCATCGGCCCCACCGACGGCTCCAACGGAACCACCATCACCTCCGGCCCGTGGAACCTGGCCCGAATGCTCCAGAGCATCGACGCCCTGCCGATCAACATCGGTCTGCTCGGCAAGGGAAACTGCTCGGTCCACGGCCCGCTCGAGGAGCAGCTCGTGGCCGGCGCGTGCGGTTTCAAGATCCACGAGGACTGGGGAACGACCACGGCCGCCATCCGCGCCTGCATGGAGATCGCCGACAAATATGACGTGCAGGTGGCAATCCACACCGATACGCTCAACGAGTGCGGATATGTGGAGGACTCGATCGCAGCCATCGACGGCCGCACCATCCACACCTACCACACCGAGGGCGCCGGCGGAGGCCATGCCCCCGACCTTCTGAAAGTGGCGTCGCTCAACAACGTGTTGCCGTCGTCGACCAACCCGACGCTTCCGTTCGGAGTCAACTCGCAGGCGGAGCTGTTCGACATGATCATGGTGTGCCACAACCTCAACCCCAACATCCCGTCGGACGTGGCGTTCGCCGAGAGCCGCGTGCGTCCCGAGACGCAGGCCGCCGAGAACGTCTTCCACGACCTGGGCATCATCTCCATGGTGTCGTCTGACTCGCAGGCCATGGGCCGCGTGGGCGAGTCGTTCATGCGTACGTTCCAGATGGCTTCATATATGAAGTCAGTCCGCGGCAAACTGCCCGAGGACGCCGACGGCAACGACAACTTCCGCGTGCTCCGCTATCTGGCGCAGATCACCCTCAACCCAGCCATATGCTACGGCATCAGCGACGTGCTCGGTTCGGTCGAGGTGGGCAAGATGGCCGACCTCGTGCTCTGGGAGCCGGCGTTCTTCGGCACAAAGCCGAAACTCGTGCTCAAGGGAGGATTCATCAACTGGGCCGAGATGGGCGACCCCAACGCGTCGCTTCCGACGCCTCAGCCCGTCATGCTCCGGCCGATGTACGGCGCGTTCGGCGCCACGATGCCCAACACGCGCATGACGTTCGTCTCGCAGGCTGCCGCCGAAGACGGCATCAAGGAGAAGCTCGACCTGAAGAGCATCATCTACCCGGTGCACCGCTGCCGCTCGATCACGAAGAAAGACATGGTGCGCAACACCGCCACGCCGACCATCGAGGTCAATCCCGAGACATTCGAGGTGACCGTCGACGGATACAAGGCCAGCGTTCCGCCAGCCGACAAGCTGCCTCTCGGTCAGCTCTACTGGTTCTCATAATTCAATAAGTCTATTCGATTGGTCTTATTGGACTGATCCTACCGATTGGCCCAATAAGACCAATCTCACCGATACCACCTATTGCTTTTACAATATGACTGTATATACCGAAATACTGGGCAACGTGAACCGCGACCACGAGTGGGCCCACCGTCTCGAAAACTGCGAGACCGACTATGTGATCCTCGACCAGTGGACGGCGCAGAAGAGCCGCTTCCTGGGCAAGGGCCTCAAGGGCGACGAATATCCCGTGGCCCTCAAACGCCACACGCAGGTGGTCGACGGCGACGTCATCGCCTACGACCCCGAGGCCCGCAAGGCCGTCGTGCTCCGCATCGAGCTCAGCCCCGTGCTGGTGATCGACATGAGCGCCCTGTCCACGCAGGACCATGACACGATAATCCGCCGCTCGGTCGAGCTCGGCCACGCCATCGGCAACCAGCACTGGCCCGCCGTGGTGAAGGGCACGAAGGTCTACGTGCCTCTGACCGTCGACAAGAAGGTGATGCTCTCGGTCATGGAGACGCATCATCTCGAAGGCATCACCTATGAATTCCAGAAGGGACTCGAGATCATACCGTATCTCGCGCCCCACGAGATACGCCGTCTGTTCGGAGGCGCGGGGCAGGAAAGCCATGCCCACGTCCACGCCGAGCCGGGCTGCGACTGCCATCACGGCACTCCACACATCCACTTTGACGAAAACGGCATAGCCCATGAGCACGTTCACTAAGACAATGCACCTGCTGCAGTTCACCGACTCGACCTTCCCGGTGGGGACGTTCTCGTTCTCCAACGGTCTTGAGACGGCGGCGTTCGAGCAGGTGGTCCACGACGCCGAGACCCTGCGCGAGTTCGTAGGGTCGCAGGCGCTGCAGGCCGCCTTCAGCGACGGCGTGGCCGCCATCCATGCCCACAGGGCATATCTCAAGGGCGACTACGACGGCGTGGCCGAGGCCGACAGGGCGTTGCTCGCGTTCAAGATGAACGCCGAGGCCCGGCTCATGCTGCAGCGCATGGGCAAGAAGCTCGCCGAGCTGTCGTCGCATCTGTTCGAGTCGCAGCTCATATCGCGCTGGCTCGACGACATCCGCGCCGAGCGCGTGCCCGGCACGTACCCGGTGGGGCAGGGCATGGCCTACGCCGCCGCCGGCGTCAGCGAGCAGGAGATGTTCTGCGCCCATCAGTATGGAGTGATCAACATGGTGCTGTCGGCCGCGCTGCGCTGCGTGCGCGTCTCCCACTACGACACGCAGAAGATCCTCTTCGACCTCGCCGGCGTCGCCCAGCGATATTACGAGGAAGCCTCGACCATGGAACTCAAGGATATGAACGCCTTCTTCCCGCAGCTCGACATCCTCGCCTCGCTCCACGAGAAGGGCAACATGAGGATGTTCATGAACTGAAGTCCAATGATTAATGATTAATGATAAATGATTAGGTGGTAATCAGGAGTTTATCGCCTAATGTTCATAACTTATCGCTTGCATATGTCACAGACATGTAGAATAGGAATCGGAGGCCCGGTGGGCTCCGGCAAGACGGCCCTGATCGAGGCCATAACCCCGAGACTCCTTGAGCTCGGACAGAAAGTGCTGATCATCACCAACGATATAGTGACCACCGAAGACGCCAAGCACGTGCGCAAGACGCTCAAGGGTGTGTTGGCCGAGGACATGATTATCGGCGTCGAGACAGGCGCGTGCCCCCACACGGCCGTGCGCGAGGACCCGTCGATGAACATCGCCGCCGTCGAGGAGATGGAGGCTAAGTTTCCCGACACCGACATCGTGCTGATCGAGTCGGGCGGCGACAACCTGACGCTGACGTTTTCGCCGGCGCTGGTCGACTTCTTCATCTATGTGATCGACGTCGCCGCCGGCGACAAGATTCCCCGCAAGGACGGCCCCGGCATCTCGCAGAGCGACATCCTGGTGATCAACAAGACCGACCTGGCGCCCTACGTGCACGCGAGCCTTGAGGTCATGGACCATGACTCGCGGCTGATGCGCCCCGGCAAACCGTTCGTGTTCACCAACTGCATGACCGGCGAGGGAATCGACGAGCTCGTGGACCTCATCTTCAAGATGGCCCTCTTCGACAAGACCGAGGGCAAGTAGTCAAATCCAAACGACGCAGCTTATGGAAAGTCTTACAAAAGAAAGGCTAATGACGGCCTCGGTGCCAGAAGTCGACTTCGCTTCGGCCCACGAGATGCAGCCCTATCTGCGCGAGCCCGACGCGATGTATGTCGGAGCCCCCGGCAAGCACGGCTATCTGAAGCTGCGCTTCGCGCTCGACCCCGACGGCAAGAGCATCCTCCGGGAGATCGACCGACGCGTGCCGCTCATCGCCCAGCAGGAGCTCTATTTCGACAAGGAGATGCCCGAGATGCCATGTCTCTACATCCTCTCGTCGGGAGGCCCAAACGTCGACGGCGACCGCTACCAGCAGGACATCATCGTCGAGAAGGACGCCTTCGGATGGGTGTCGACAGGCGCGGCCACCAAGCTCGCCGAGATGAAATACAACTATTCGGGCATGGTGCAGAACATCGTGCTCGAAGAGGGGGCGTACCTCGAGTTCATGCCCGAGCCGGTGTTCCCATGCCGCCACACGCGTTTCATCTGCGACACGAGGCTGACGGTGCACCCGACGGCCACCGTGTTCTATTCGGAGATCTACATGGGAGGCCGCAAGTATTACGGCGAAGGCGAGATGTTCGACTACGACATACTGTCGGTCTGCAGCCACGGAGAGCGTCCGGACGGCACGCAGCTGTTCCGCGAGAAGTTCGTCATCGACCCGTCGAAGAACGATCCGCGCCGTCTCGGCGTGATGGGACGCTTCGAGATCTTCGCCAATGTCATCGTGATGACCCCGGCGGAGAACATCGAAAGGATCTACGCGGCCGTCACGCCCGGCATAGACCGGCTCGCCATGATAGCCACGGGCATAACGACGCTGCCCAACGACGCCGGACTGCTCTTCAAGGTGCTCGGCACGGACACGGGGCGCGTCAAGCAGAAGATACGCGACTTCTGTTCGCTCGTGCGCCAGACGGTCAAGGGAAAGCCGTTGCCCGAGGAATTCCCCTGGAGATAATGAGGAAAGACACGAAAAGGACAGCGAGGCCGCGACGCAAACATGCGCCGCGGCCTCGCCGGTCATATCGTGATTAAGTTATTTGCCGGTAGCGGGTACGGTTGACTCGGGGCGGGTAAAGCCATCCTTGGCGGCGCGTTCAGACATACGCTTGATGCGCTCCTGCGTCTCGGGGTGGGAGGAGAACATCTTCTGCACGGCGCTTGCCTTCTTGGCGCTGCCTCCCTCGAGGCTGGAGAGCTTCTCGAACGACATTGCCATGCCCCAGGGGTTGAGGCCGTTCGCCTTCAGGAAGTCATAGCCGCAGTCGTCGGCTTCCTTCTCCTGCTTCTGCGAATACTTGGCGTTGATCAGCGTCTCTCCGAGCGCGCCGAGCTGCGAGTCAGTGAGGGCCGCGGCCACGCCGCCGGTGCTCGATATTGCATCCTTGAGGGCTCCGGTGAGGAGCTCGGTGCGGAAGGCCTTTTTGCTGTGGTGCTTGAGCACGTGGCCGATCTCATGGCCGATGACGCCCATGAGCTCGTCGTCACTCATAATGTCCATCAGAGAGGAGAACACGCGCACGCTGCCGTCGGGGCACGCGAAAGCGTTGACGTCAATCACGTCGTATACCTTGAAATTCAAGGGTATTCCATCGGCCTCGGTGATGCCGGCCGTCAGCTTGCGCAGGCGCACGGTATAGGGGTCGTTCTCGGGAAGCACGGGGTTGTGCTTGTCCATCCAGTCTACTGATTCCTTGACGTAGGCGGCCATCTGCTCGTCGGTGAGGGTCGCGGCCTGCACGCCCTTGCCGATTGCGCTCGCGGCCTTCTTGAGGTTGAACTGGGCGTATGCCGGGCTTGCCGACATCAGCACACACAGAGCCATCAAAATTCTGATTGCTGTCTTTTTCATTAGATCACATTACTTTTTGCGACGGCAAAATTACAAAAATCTGCCAATATATGCAAATTTTAAGGCGTCCGTCTCCGTGTGGGAGACAGACGCCTTATGTCTTTCCGAGGGTTTGGGATGCTATTCCGGGCTGCCGGTGTAGGTGATTGTGGCGGGGCCGGGCTCGGTGCCTTCGGGCAGCGCGTCCTCGTTTTCAACGGCCTTGACGTTATAGGTCGTGGCGCAGAAACCGAGGGCTTTCCCCTCCTGGGCGACCTCCATCGAGATGCCCAGCACGTGGTTTCCCTCGGGGACCAGGGCCCCGGCGATGGTGGCGGAGAACGGAGCGATGGGGTTCCAGCCTATGCGGACGCCGTCCCAGTAGTAGGCCACAGACGTGACGAGCGCGCGCGAACCGACGCCCTGCACGGAAATGGAGGTGATCTTGAGCGGAGTGTCCTTGACGGTGTAGATCACGTTGCCGTCGACCACGACGTCGCTGAGCGAGATCGAGACATTTACGTCGGGTATGTCGTCGTCGTCGTGGCATCCGCCCAGCATGGCGAGCGGAAGCAGCATCAGAAGGTAAAGCAGCTTTTTCATAATCATATGTCTGAATGGTTTCACATCTTTATAACGCTGCATACGGCCAAGAGTTTAACTCTGTTTGAAGGGCAATGGCGTGCACTATGAGGATGAAAAATACGGTCTGCTCGCCGAACCAAAGAGGATTATGAAACGTTAAGAAGTATAAAAAGTTGAAAAGACTCAATAGGTGAAATATTAACTAAACGGAGTCCGGCTGTCACGGCTACGGCGCATCCCGGCAGAGACCGGGGCGTGGCAGAATATGATTCCACTAAAAAAAGACTGTTATGAAAAAGTTATTACTCACACTCGCAGCGGCAGCGGCGCTCGTTGTTCCCGCGTCGGCCAAGACAAGTATCTACGCCTCTTACGGCGGCTACACGCAGATGGACGCGTGCGACTGTCACGACGGCTGGGACGGCGTCAACAACGCCTGGGGCGCCGTGAACGTCGGGGTAGACTTCGGCATCGGGTCGCGTTTCCGTCTCGGACCCTCCTATACGTTCTCTTCGGCCACGACCAAGGGAGGCAAGCATCATTCCGACTTGTATTACCATGCGATTCTGCTCAACGCCAAGTACGACTATTACCGCACGGGCATCCTGACCCTGTATGCCCACGCAGGTCTGGGCGTGGAGATCACGCATCTCGCTCCCTATCATGGCGACGCATACAACAAGACATACTTCGCGGGCCAGATATCTCCTCTGGGCGCGCGCGTACAGCTCGGCAACGGCTTCAACTTCTTCGGCGAGGTCGGCTTCGGTGCGCAGGGTCTCGCACAGTTCGGCTTCAGCTACGACTTCTGATCCGGCTGCGGCATCACACCACGGCGGGCGGCTTCCACAGCGGAGGCCGTCCGCTTGTCGTGTCGTACATGCCGGCGAGGGCAACGATGAAAATAAAAATATTGGAAAATTTGCCAACGCTGTTTAAAATTTGTACCTTTGCATATCGATTGACGGATTCGCCGCCGGCAGACGTGGCGACGTCATTAAAATCAACTGATAAAAATCTACAATAAGATATGGATATAGAAGGAAAAATCATTTTCGACCTGGGCGAGCAGTCCGGAGTCGCTAAGGCCAGCGGCAATCCCTGGAGGAAACACGAGTGGGTGATGGAGACAAACGGCGCGTATCCGCGTAAGGTGAAGTTCACGGTGTTCGGCGAGAACCGCTGCAACGACATGCAGTTCGTGCCCGGCAACTCCTACCGTGTGTCGGTAGACATCGAGAGCCGTGAATATCAGGGCCGTTGGTACACCGACGTCAATGCCTACGCCATGTCGCCGCTTGACGCCGCCGCGCCCATGGAGCAGCAGCCTGTTCCCCCGACACAGACCATGCAGGGCGGTTTCCCCGGCGCGACGGCTCAGCCCGCCACACAGTTCGGAGCTCCCGCCGACGGCGGTCTTCCGAGCGGCAACGCCGAGGACGACCTGCCGTTCTAATGATAAATGATAATGATAAGGGGCATCCGCGCGGACGCCCCTTATCATTTACCATTGAATGCGGATGCCTCTAATCATTTATCATTGTCGTGAGGTTCATCTCGCAGCGGGCGCAGTCGAAATCGAGACGGAACGAGTGGGGACCGGTCGAGATGGTCAGCGGTCCGGCATATCGGGCCTTGCGCGCGGGGTCGACGCCGCTGTCGCGCAGGCAGCATCCCAGTTCGCGGCGGATACAGTAACGGGTGGTCATCACCGTGGTCGGTCCGTCGGGACGCGCCACCTCCAGCGCCGGCGTGAAATGCTTCACGCCGTGATCCTCATAGAATTTACGGGCCAGCGAGTTGGCCACGTTGTCGCGGCTGTCGAGCGTGTCGGCGGGGTAGGGGACATCGAGTTCGGGGCGTCGCGTGTCATATCGGTAAGTATCGAGATTCGCGCGGTCAAGGGCCTCGGTGAGCTGTCGGCGCACGGCGGTGAGCTGAGAGGCCGGGATGAACGTGGCGGGGTCGAGACGGTTGGTGAAATCGCGCAGACGGTATGCAGTGCCTCCGAGTTTGGCGAACACCGGTCGGGGATCCATCGGTTTGCGGGCGGGAGATTTCGTGACGTCAAGCGCGACGCGGACGCGGACACCTCTTTCGTCGCGTGCCGAGACGCCCGTGTCGTCTATCTCGATATCGACGGCGACGGTGCGCGTGGCGGTGTCGCGGGCCATGAGCGTCTGCCAGCGGCGGTCGAGCGTGCGGTGGATCTCCGCCCCCTTGGGGAGATGGAACGGGCGCGAGCCGACGATGCGGCCGTTGTCTACGCGGTTGACGCCGACGCCCTCGTATTCTCCCGAGGCGTTGAAGAAGCTGATGCCGTCGCCGTTGTTGAGCTCGCGGGGGTCGGAGATGATCTCGCCCATCGACTTGGGCGTCTGCAGCGACGCCATCGACGTCTGGCGGCGTCCGCTGAGGAAATAACCGGTGAAACCCCGGTTGAAGCTCTTCTGCAGCGAGGGTGTGAACGCTACCTCAGAAGTTCCGGCCGACGCGCGGCGCCAGCGGCCCTGCCCGGCGGCTATTATCTCGTCGAGCCTGCGGCGGTAGGCGGCGGTGACGTTCTTGACATATGCGGCGTCCTTGAGGCGCCCCTCGATCTTGAACGACGATACGCCGGCCTCGACCATTTCGGCAAGTGACGCCGAGGCGTTGAAGTCGCGCAGCGAGAGCAGGTATCGGTCTTTCTCCACCACCTCGCCGCGGCCGTTGCGCAACGTGTAGGGGAGGCGGCACATCTGGGAGCATTCGCCGCGGTTGGCCGAACGCCCCATCGACATGAAGCTTGCTCCGCATCGGCCCGAATAGCTGACGCAGAGGGCGCCGTGGACGAAACATTCCACCGGCACCGACACCGTGCCGCATACCGCCGCGATCTCGGCGAGCGATAGTTCGCGTGCCAGCACTATCTGCGAGAAACCGACGTCCTGCAGGAAGCGGGCCTTCGCGGGCGTGCACGTGTCGCACTGCGTGCTGGCGTGAAGCGCGATCGGGGGTATGTCGAGGCGAAGGAGTGACATATCCTGCACTATCAGCGCATCGACGCCCGCTTCGTAGAGGTCGCGGCACAACCGCTCGACGCCGCGGAGCTCGTTTTCGTAGACGAGAGTGTTGACCGTGACATATACCCGCGCGCGAAACCGGTGTGCAAAGTCCGTGACGGCGCGGATGTCGTCGATAGAATTGGCGGCCTTGCGGCGGGCTCCGTGGCTCGGGCCGCCCATATAGACGGCGTCGGCGCCGTGGAGAATGGCCTGGAAGGCGACCTCGCGGTCGGCGGCCGGAGCGAGGAGCTCAAGCGGCCTCGGGGACACTGCGGGCGCGGTCATTTCTTGAACATGCGGTCTATCGCCCTCTTGTCCTCGCGTTCGCGGATGGACTGGCGCTTGTCGTACTGTTTCTTACCGCGGCCCACGCCAATCTGCATCTTGGCCAGCCCGCGCTCGTTGATGAACACCCGCAGGGGCACGATGGTGTATCCCGGGTCTTCCGAGGCCTTGCGGAGGCGTGCGATCTCCTTACGGGTGAGAAGCAGTTTGCGGTCGCGGCGTGCCACATGGTTGTTGTATGTGCCGTAGAAATATTCCGAGATATTCATCCCCTTGACCCAGACCTCGCCGTTCTCGACGAGGCAATATGTGTCGACAAGCGATGCCTTGCCGTCGCGGATCGACTTTATTTCCGTGCCCGTCAGCACGATTCCGGCCACGAAAGTCTCGGAGATCTCGTAGTCGAAGCGGGCGCGTCTGTTCTTTATATTTACATCTTTCGCATTCATATTGCAAAATTAACTAATTTATCCTCATTTTCCTAAAAAATCAACCCCAATGGCACGGCCGCGGTTTGCAATTTCGAATAAATTGACGAAAAACGCGTTAAGAAACTATGGTTGACAATCAAAACATGGAACTGGAGACCCATCCGTGGGCACCGTTCATTCCCGAGGGTGCGAGGGTGCTCGTGATGGGCACGTTTCCGCCGCAGCGCAAGCGCTGGTCGATGGATTTCTATTACCCCAACCGCACCAACGACTTCTGGTATATGATGGGGCTCATATTCATGGGCGACCGCTCGGCGCTGCTGCGCCCCGGCTCGCGCGATTTCGACCTCGACCGCATCAAGGCGCTGCTCTGCGACAAGGGCATCGCGCTCAACGACACCGGACGCCGCATCCGCCGCCTCAGGGGAAACGCCTCCGACAAGTTTCTCGAGATTGTCGAGCCGGTGGATCTCGACGCCCTTCTGGCCCGTATGCCCGAATGCCACACGGTGGCCACCACCGGCGAGAAGGCGGCCGGAGTCGTGGCCTCGCTCACGGCTACCGATGTGCCGCGCATGGGCGAGGAGGTGACCGACGCAAGGGGCCTCCACATATGGCGCATGCCCTCCACAAGCCGCGCCTATCCGTTGAAACTCGAACTCAAGGCCGCGCATTACGAGCGGCTCTTCCGCTCAGCCGGAATCCCAATCCCCTGACGCGGCCATATGCGGCAATCAACCGTGAACAAGACTCAGACCAACCCATAGGATGCATATATTCGAACCGACTTTCTGGAACGCTCTCGACTCCCAGATACTCATAATCATCAACGGCATACACAGCGGGCCGCTCGACACGCTGATGTGGTGGCTCAGCGACCGCTGGATATGGATACCGTTCTATCTCGCCCTGACGGCGTTTCTGATCAGACGTTTCGGATGGGGACGCGGCGTCGCCTGCCTTCTGTTCATCGCGGCGCTCATCACGATGGTCGACCAGACGTGCTCGTCGCTGATCCGTCCCGCCGTGTGCCGCATGCGTCCCTCCAACCCCGACAATCCCATCAGCGTCGTGATCCATGTGGTCAACGATTATCGCGGCGGCTCCTACGGCTTCCCTTCGTCGCACGCGGGCAACACGTTCGCGCTCGCCGTGTTCCTGTCGCTGCTGTTCCGCAACCGCGGGCTTGCCACCGTACTGTTCGTCTGGGCGGTGGCCGTGTCATACTCGCGGATGTATCTCGGCGTGCATTACCCGGGCGACATCCTGGCCGGGTTCGCCGTCGGCGGATTCTATGCGGTGATGTGCTATCAGCTTATGATCCGATTCGCCATAAGGCGTGAGGAGATGAGGCGCTGCGTGCCGGTGACCTACCGCTTCATGGGAATAGAGATCAATTTGTAGAGGCCGAGAAGGCCGGGGCCTGGGCCACGCGGAAGAGATGCGCGGCCGGCGAATCGGGTGCGGCGGCGAGAGCCGCGGTGCCGGCGTCGGCCACAATGCGCCCATCGTCGATCACGAGCGAGCGCGGACACAGTTCGAGCGCCATGTCGGTGTCGTGGGTGGCGAGCAGCACCGTGTGGCTGAATCTTTTCAGAATGTCAATAAGCTGGCGCCGGGCGCGGGCGTCGAGGTTGGCCGAGGGTTCGTCGAGCACGAGAATGCTCGGCTCCATCGACAGCACGGCCGCGATGGCCGCCGCGCGGCGCTGACCGCCCGAGAGGGTGAACGCCGGCCTGTCGCCCAGTCCGGCGAGTCCGACGGCCTCGAGGGCCCCGCGCACCCGACGGTCGATTTCCTCCTCAGGCAGCCCCATGTTTCGCGGACCGAAAGCCACGTCCTCGGCCACTGTCGGCATGAACAGCATGTCGTCGGAGTTCTGGAACACCATCCCCACCGTCTGCCGCACGAGGCGCAGAGTCTTTTTCGTCACCGGAACGTCGCCTATGACGACCTCGCCGTGCGACGGCATAAGCAGACCGTTGATATGCAGCAGCATCGTCGACTTTCCCGAACCGTTTAGTCCGAGCAGCGCGACGTGCTCGCCGTGGGTGATGCGGAAGTCGATGCCATGCAGCACTTCCGGTCCGCCGGGATAGGCGAAGCTGACATCCTTGAACTGTATGTAATGGTGACTCATAGGGGCAAAATCAATTATCAATTATCAGATATCAAATATCGGGCGTCACAAAGTCGAGATTCAGCAGGCGCAGGGCGACGATGACGGCGGTCCAGAGGGCGAGGTAGGTCCAGGAGCGGGCGTTCATGGCCGGGGCGGCCGACGACGGCGTCGGCATCGTGCCGTCGAAGCCGCGCGACAGCATGGCGCGGTGGATGCGTCCGGCCCTCTCGTAGCTGCGTACGAACAGCTGGCCCACCATCCGGCCCCACATGCCCAGCGGGTAGCTCTTGCGGCCGAATCCGCGCGACTTGCGGGCGCGGTCCATGCCGAGCGCCTCCTCGATCACGACTATCATATATCGGTAGGTGAACTGCATCTGTGTCACCAGCACGCGCGGGCATCCGAGCCTGCGCATCGAGTCGCACATGTCGAAGAATCCCGCCGACAGCGTCAGCACCAGTACGGCCTGCACCGCCAGCATCCCCCGCAGGGCGATGGAGGTGAAGCTCACCCATCCGCGGCTCACGGCGACGCCGCCGACGGTGAACGCCGTCTCCGTGTCGATCATCGGGTTGAACATGCCGATGAGGGCCACCAGAGGGAGCACCCACAGCGACTTGACGAACACGCGTCCGAACCCTATGCCCGACATCTCGGCCGACACGACGGGATAGACCGCGAGCCAGACGATGCGCTGCGGGGCGTAAAGCGGCACGCTGAGCACGGCCACGAGATAGACCAGAGTGACGGCGAGCGAGGCCGTGGCCGTGATCCGTCCCCCGGCGGCCGGACGCCCCAGGGCGTGCAGGGATATGAGCGCAGACTCAAGCTTTGGCATGACGTTTACGGAATATGATCGAGCAGAATCCCCAGAGCAGGGCGACGACAATCAGTCCGCCGAGCACTCCGGCGAAAGTCGAGTCGTAGTCGGGCATGACGGCCGTGGCCGGCGTAACGGCCTCCGCCAGTTCGGTGGCGCCCGTGATGCGCGAAATGCTCCATTCGAGGCCGTCGGGGTCAGACGAGGCTATCCATGTGAACGACACGGCGAGCACGAGAGCCACGGCGGCGAAAGCGATGAGCACCGTTTTCGTGCGGCGCGACAGGCTCCGGCGCACGGGTTCGTCGGACTTCGCCCGGCTATAGAGCATATCGGGCTTGTAACCTGCCACGAAGCAGAGCACGGCACCCGTGGCGAGGCCCTCGCAGACGCCGATGGCCAGATGGATCGGCAGCATGAACATCAGGAACTGCGAGGCGGGCAGGGCGGTGATGCCCGAGAGTTCGGTCTCGCCAGTGACGAGCAACGCACCGGCCTCAAGGCCGACGACGCAGGCCGCCACCGACGCCGCCATTATCTTCCAGCGGGAGGTCGAGCCTCCGGCTATGGGCTTATATATCAGCGGATACGCAACCAGACAGCTCATCGCCCCCATATTGATCAGATTGCAGCCGAGGGCCATGAGGCCTCCGTCGGCGAAGACGAGACACTGGATGATCAGAACCGAGGCCAGCGTGATGAACGCCGCCCACGGGCCCATGAGCGCGGCGAGCAGCACACCGCCTATGATGTGTCCGCTCGAGCCTGTGCCCGGTATCGAGAAGTTGATCATCTGAGCTGCGAATACGAACGCACCCATCACCCCCATCAGGGGCAGGATGTCGTCGCGTCTGATTTTCGCGACTTTGCGCGAGGCGACTACGATCAGTGTCGCGGCCGCGACTCCGGCCGTAATGGCCACCGGAGCCGAGACCAAAGCATCGGCCATGTGCATAACTGTGTGTTTTTTATAATAAATAAGTAAACGGAGAGAATCGTTATCTGTAATTTTAACAATTCTCTCCGTCTAATGTTTCTGAGGAACGCGCTCTTATCTGCCGGTGAGCGGGAAGAGGACCTCGGTGAGTATCCAGTTCCACAGCAGGGGGCAGCCGATCACGAGCATGCATAGGATGCCGGTGGTGGATGTCGCCGTGTCCTCGGGCACGCGGAGCACGCGGACGCCCTTGTAGATGAGGTAGATGGTCCATATCGGCAGGAACACGAGCACGGGCTCGAGCATAGGCGCGATCTGGATAAGCGTCCAGAAAATCGCGAGCGTCGACATGGACAGCATCACGAGCTGGCGGCCTATGTCCTTGTGCATCAGCTCGCGCGACCGGCGGGGGAGTATCAGCCCCCCGGCGAGCAGGGCGGTGAAATATCCGAAGAAGAAAGTCACGAAGGCGATGATGCCGTCGGTGAGCCAGTCGGCGACGGTGACGTTGGCTTCGTAGAACATGCCGGTGGCTTCCGACAGGGCGGTGACGGCCACGAGAGGGTAGAAGCATCCCGAGGCGAAGGCGTCGGTCGAGAAGCGTGCGCGTTTCAGCGCCTTCCAACCCTCGACGGGGGTCATCATCGTCTTGAGCAGGATGCCTAACGGCGAGGGCCGCGATTTGGCGGCGTCCGATGGCGCGGCCTCCTCGGCCCCGGCGTCGGTCTCTTCCTCTTCGTCGGAATGCTCCTCCTCTTCCTCTTCTTCTTCGGGTGAATCCCCGTCGTCGGCAGGCGCGGGGTCTCTGTCAAGGTAATCGTCTATCTTGTAAAGCGGCTCCTCTTCCTCGGCTATCGAGTAGAGGGGACGGTCGGTATCGTTGCTTGTCATCTTAGTTCTGGCGTGTGGGCGGGAGAGAGTGTCGGTGTGTGAAATGGAGAGTGTGTTGGCGTGTGAACTGGAGAGAGGCGAATCTTCTCCATTCTATATACGCGCCGGCGGCCGTAATATTGCGTCATTCGGCCCCGGGCTCCTCATCTTTTTTCACACGGCGCGGATTGGCGGGAAACCAGCCCTTGCGCACGCGCTCCACCTGCTCGTCGACTTCCTTGATGCTCCAGAAGCAGCTGAAGGCCGTGACGCCGAGCAGGGCCGAGACCGTCAGCGACCTCACCATCAGCGTTCCGGCCAGGAACAGGATGCCGGCGGCGAGGAAAGCCCAGCGGATGCGGCGCCCGAAATAATACTCCCCCTTGATGACGAGCGGATGGAACAGCCCGATGATAAGGAACGTGCAGAGGCCTATCGCCACGCCCCCGAGATTGTATTGCGTGAATATGTCCGAGATTGTCATTGATATGATGTTTTACAGAGTTCAAAGTTACGACAAAAACGCGTAACGGCCAAATCGGGACGCGATAAAAAGAGGGCGAGGGGCGGCGGGAGGCGGACGTTTTCTTTGCAGGTTTGGCGGATTTTATTAACTTTGCATATTGTAACCAAATCTAACGTTTATGGATTCAAACAATTCGACTGATCGCGAATATGAGTACCGCGGACTATGCGTCAACGGTTTCGCGATGATTTTCTTCACGTTCGTGCTTCTGCCTGTGGCGATGATATGCTCGGGTGTATACGGCGGCGACAATCCGTGGATACTGGTGGGTGTCACGATGCCCCTGTTCCTGCTCTTCGTGCTTGGCTGCGTGGGCTACTTCACCCAGGAGCCCAACGTGGCCCGCGTCATGATATTCTTCGGCAAATACCGGGGCACGTGCAAGCGCGTCGGCTTCTACTGGACCAACCCGTTCATGAGCCGCAAGAAACTCTCGCTGCGCATCCGCAACATGGACATCGACCCCATCAAGGTCAACGACAAGATCGGCAACCCGGTGCTGATCGGCATGGTGCTCGTGTGGCGAATCAGGGATACATATAAGGTGACGTTCGACCTCGACTCGCAGAGCCTCGGGGCAGCCGGAGGCATCAACAACGCCGCGCTCTCCAACTTCGTGCGCATCCAGGGCGACGCCGCCCTGCGCGAGGTGACCGGGCATTTCGCCTACGACAACACCGACGCCACCGTCGACGGCGAGCTCACCCTGCGCGACAGCGGCAAGGAGATCAGCGACCTGCTCGAGCACAAGATCAACGAGCGCCTCGCCATGGCCGGCATTGAGGTCGTGGAGGCCCGCATCAACTATCTGGCCTACGCCCCCGAGATCGCGGCCGTCATGCTGCGCCGCCAGCAGGCGTCGGCCATCATCTCGGCGCGCGAGAAGATTGTCGAGGGCGCCGTGTCGATGGTCGACATGGCCCTCCGCTCGCTCGACGACCGAGACGTCGTTAAGCTCAGCAACGAGCAGAAAGCCTCGATGGTGGGCAATCTGCTCGCAGTGCTCTGCGCCGACGAGCCTCTCACTCCGACCCTCAACGCCAACGTATAAGACCCAAGACCTTAGACCTTGGCAGTCCCCGTATCACCGCCCGGAGAGTCCGAAGAGGCCGGCTCCGGGTGTTTCTTTACATAATTGCGGTATGCCCTCACCAGCGAGACCTCCTTGGCGTTCTGGTTGCGCTTGGTCAGCAGGTTGGTGACGTAGACCGTGAAGATCGGGAACATCATCATGCCCAGCGCGGCCAGCAGCACCGACAGCACGCGGCCCACGCCCGTCACCGCCACGATGTTCGAGCCCACCGTCGTAACGTCCATAGCCGCCCACCAGAGCGCGTCCTTATACTTGTGGACAAGCGGATTGACACCGTGCTCGAACAGATAGAACGTCAGGCTCGCGAAGTAGACAGTCGAAATCAGCGTGATGATGTATGAGAAGAAGAGACCCGTGGCGCGGTTGGAAGTGAACCAGCCCACCACGATGGCCATAGCGTAGCCCCCGCGGATCAGCGGCATGTAGCGTATCATGTAGTCGAACTCGCGCGATATATTCCACCCGTAGTGGTAGATGATGGCCTGATAGGGGATGGCCACTAAAAAAAAGATGAAATGAGTGGCCAGATAGTGTCGGCGCCTGTCGGACAATATCAGCTCGATGAAGAAGTCGGCCATGAACACGACGCATATCCAGAACTGGCCTTTCTGGAATTTCGACTGCGTGTAGAACTGCACGCCCCGGAACGTGTCGATCGAAATCATCACGATCAGCAGCACCGACAGGGCCAGGATCAGAATGTGAAGCAGGATGAATATGCCCTTCTTGCGGAAAAAATCGTTTAGTTGGCTCAGATCTGCCATAACTCAAGTGTTTTAGATGGAACCGGGCCGCGCCGCGCCATGAAATGAATTGGGCGCCGGCGCAAAACCTCTTTTCACTAAAAACGTTTATAGGATATAAGAGTTCAGCGGGCGCGCCGCGCCGCCGGGCCGCCACTATGAACAAACACCAAACACATCATAACAAGATGGCAACACTATACACAATGAAGGAGACGCTGCGGACATTCCCGCGGACGTATCTGAGGGGCATCGGGCAGGTGATGTTCCAGGACAATATGTGGAGCGGACTGCTCTTTTTCATCGGTATCATATGGGGCGCCTACGAGGAGGGCCAGGGCGTCGTGGCCTGGGGCATGATCGTCGGCACCCTCGTCTCGACGCTGACGGGCTACATCCTGCAGCTTCCCGACAAGAACGGCGCCCAGGGCCTCTGGGGCTTCAACGGCTGCCTGGTGGGATGCGCGTTCCCGACATTCATGGGCCACACGGCCATGATGTGGGTGGCGCTCATACTCTGCTCGGCGCTCTCGACATGGGTCCGCACCGGCCTCGACAACGTGATGGACCGCTGGAACGTCAGTTCGCTGACATTCCCCTTCGTGCTCTCCACCTATTTCTTCCTGCTCGCCTCGCGTCTGTTCGCGGGCATGCCCCCCGAGTTCATGGGCTCGCCCGAGCTTCCCGGCGGCGACGGCGGCGTGCTCGACATGCGTTTCGTCCATCTTGTCGAATACTGGCTCAAGGGCATAGCGCAGATCTTCCTGATCAACTCGTGGGTGACAGGCATATTCTGTCTGGCGGCCCTCGCGGTCTCCAATATCCGGGCGGCCGTATGGGCCGCGATAGCTTCGGCGCTCGCGCTCTTCACGGTGATTGTCTGGAAAGGCCCCGCCACCGACATCGCCAACGGACTCTACGGTTTCAGCGCCGTGCTGACCGGCATCGCGCTGGGAGCGACCTTCTGCAACCATTCATGGAAATCGGCCATATGGGCCGTGCTCGGCATCGTGATGACCGTCTTCATCCAGGCCGGCATGAACGCCTTCTTCGCCCCGATGGGACTTCCGACGCTCACCGGCCCGTTCTGCGTGGCCACGTGGCTCTTCCTCTTCCCGAAGTTCAGCTTCTTCGCCCCGCAGGGCTCCGCGCCTAAAACTCCGTCGCCTGACAAATCCAAGTAACTTAAACCTCAGAGAGTCATGTCAGCCAACGCAATAACCCGCAGCCCCGCCGCCGGACGGCATATGGTGGATCTCGCCACGATGCCCCTGCGTCCCGCCCACTTCATGATAGTGGGCGTGGCGTCGCTCGGCCAGCTGATCGGCACGGCGGTGGCCACCATCGCCGGCATCATCATTCCGATGCTCAACATCCTGTTCCGTCCAGGGCTCTCGGGCGTGATGCAGGGTGTGATAGGGGCGGCCGACCTGGTGGGGATATGCCTCGGTTCGGTTCTGTTCGGCAAGCTCAGCGACCGTTACGGCTACCTGTTCTTCTTCCGTTTCTGCCCGATGCTGATACTCGCGGCGGCGGCTGTCGCGGCGCTCGTGCCCGACGTGGCCGTGCTCACGGTCTGTCTCTTCGTAATCGGCCTGGGCATCGGCGGTGAATACAGCCTCGACTCCGACTACATCTCCGAGCTCATGCCCGACCGCTACCGCTCGCTGATGGTGGGCGTCGCCAAGGCGGCGTGCGCCCTCGGCAACATCGTGGCCGCCGCAGTATGCTTCTGGCTGCTGACGCGCTGGCACGACGCCTCGCGCTGGCCGTCGCTGATGTGGATCGTGGCCGCCATCGCCGCGCTGATGCTTCTGCTCCGCATCCGTTTCTACCAGAGCCCCGGGTGGCTCATCTCGAAAGGCCGCGTGGCCGAGGCCGAGACCGAAGTGCGTCGTTTTTTGGGCGATGACGTCACCATCGATACGACCCGCGACAGCGGCTCGACCAATGCCCCGGCCCCCGCCTCCGCCCAGAAGAAGCAGGGCTTCCTCTCGTTTCTCGCGGCCAACTGGCGCAAGGTGGTGGTGAGCGGCATCCCCTGGGCCTGCGAGGGACTCGGCGTGTACGGCATAGGTGTGTTTCTGCCCATTCTGGTCATGGCCCTCGGACTCGAGCGTTTCACGCCCGGAGAACCCGCGATGCTCCACGTCACCGATTCGGTCAAGATCACCCTCTACATCAGCTGCATCATACTGCCCGGCTTCGTCGCCGGACTCCTCCTGATACGTCGCGGGCGCAGCGTGACGTCGATACAGACTTGGGGCTTCCTGCTCTGCGCCGTCGCGCTCGGCGTGCTGATGCCGGCCTATCACCTGCACTGGAACAAATGGATCGCGATAGGCGCGTTCATGGCCTTCGAGTTCTTCCTCAACGTCGGTCCGCATCTCGTCACCTACGTTCTGCCGCCCAAGATCTATCCCGTCGCGCAGCGTGGCCTCGGCGTCGGCATAGCCGCCGCCATAGGCAAGATCGGCGCCGTGGCCGGCGTGTTCGTGATTCCGCTCCTGCTCCATGCGGGCGGAGCCATGCTCGTGCTCGGAGTCTCGGCGGCAGTGATGGCCTTCGGCGCGCTGGTGACGTTCCTGTTCCGCTCGACTGTGCCTTAGGTTTGCTCTCTTGGTGGATGGATAAAGGCGGCTTCCGGCGGAGGGCGCCTAATTTCGCGTCATGTTTTTAACAGTTGGAAAAATCATGAATGCGAAAACAGTAATCGCGCTGCCGCTGATGGCGTGTGGCGCAATCCTGTCGTTGTCCTCCTGCCGCACGTGCCGCAACGTCGAGGCCGTCACCGACACCGTGGCCGACGTACGCTATGTCATCCGCCGCGACAGCGTGCGCAGTGTCGTCGAACTGAGAGACTCCGTGGCCGTGCGCGACTCCGTGGCCGTGTATATGAAAGGAGACACCGTCTATGTCGACCGCTGGCACTGGCGCGACCGCCGGACGGACGGTCGCCGGGTCAGCCGCGAGGTCCGGACCGACACCGTATGGAAAGAGCGCGTGCGTACCGTCACGCGCACCCGCGTTGAGACTGTCGCGAAGCGCCCGCCGCTGTGGCGCCGCCTGCTCGTCGTCGCCGCGCTCCTCGCCGCCGCCGTCCTCGCTTTCAGACTCGTCGCCTCCGCAAGACACAAATAGACGGGAGGAGCCGGCGACCGCGTGAGCCACCGGGGAGGGCGACTGTCCCAGTCGCCACGACGGCGTTGCGGGCTCCAGCCCGCAAACGCTCCGCGCGAAGATTTTAGACCATAGAACCACGAAGTGCTCACGACGCCCAAAATAAGCAATCGTCGTAACCATAGATCCATAGGGCTACGCATTACATTCATATGGCTACGCGCTGTTTCGGAGATTAGAGAGTTGAGAGCTTCGCTCTCGGCTCCGCCGATGACATCGCTGTAAATACCTCACGCAGAGGTTACGCAGAGAGGCGCAGAGATTCGGTTCCGCCGGTGACATCGCAGTAAATGCCTCACGCGGAGGTTTCGCAGAGAGGCGCAGAGATTCGGCTCCGCCGGTGACATCGCTGTAAATACCTCACGCGGAGGTTTCGCAGAGAGGCGCAGAGGTGCTCCGCAGCGGCACGGCGCGCGTTCCAGCATGGAAGGGCGGACGTCCCCAATGCGGTTGAACTAAAACTTATTTATTCGACACACAGATGATTACTCCATGCCCGACAGGGCATCTTGTGTGTAGCCGGGGGTATGACACCGACGGCGCGAAGCGCATCGTCGGTGTCATACCCCCGGTAGGCGAGTGGAAGATATGTGTCGGCGACGACACCTTGTCGCACTTCTGTAGAATACGATTTAGGGTCGCGTGCTGCCGCAACCGCAGATGGTTCGCTGAAAATTAGTGACTTTGCACTGTAGAATCCAACGTCCAGAAGATTGCCTCCCAGTCGCGTTCGGTTGTGATTCGCTGAAAATTTAGTATCTTTGCACTGTAGAATCCAACTATATAATCGGGGTATTTTTTGCGTGCAGGTTGTGATTCGCTGAAAACTGAGTATCACTGCACTACGGAATCCAATCGAGCGAGTGGTACTCTGGAACAGTAAACAAAAAAATCGGTGGACTGACGGGGTCGAGGGAGGTTATTCACCAGTCGAAGTAACTTTCAGGCAACTCCAGGATTTTACAAGCTGTCCGAGCGACCCAAGTAGGCATGCACCTGGCGGGACAAGCCTCTGACAGCTTCTATATATTAACATAAACTTGAACAAGGAATTGTGTTGCGTCAAAAAAATATGGCAAGACAGAGACGTCCGCCCCTCCATGCTGGGACGCGCGCCGTGCCGCTGTGGAGACACTGAACTGCGGAGCCCTATGGATCTATGGTTACGACGATTGCTTATTTGGGGCGTCGTGAGCACTTCGTGGTTCCATGGTCTAAAATCTTCGCTCGGAGCAATTGCGGACTATAGTCCGCAACGTCTCTCTGGTGACCGGGACAGTCGCCATACCCGGTGGACTCACGCGGTCGCCAAGCGCCGAGTCTTTCCTCCGGCCGTCCACTACACTTCTGTTGTGTTAATTAGATTTGTCAGCGAGGTGCCTCATTAAAGTGACCTCAATGGAAGCGGCGCTCCAGCTGATTAATTGATTGAGATGTCGTTGGCCCTTGCAGACGCGCGTCTTTTATTATCGCCATATAAAAATAAAAAGTGTGACTCATGTATTGAATCACACTTAAGAAGAATGGCGGTAGGACTCGAACCTACAATCTCACACCGCTTGAAGACGGCGGTCCCGCTCCCACATTGCGACCATCAACCATTCTTGAGCTTATATCGCAAAGCGTTATGAAATTTATCACAAAGACTATAGTCTTGCTAATTTTGTAGCGCGAAGTTTATGAACGGCAATTTTGCCGTTGTCAAGACGGTCGGAACCTCGGCCTCCTTAATTTACGCTTCTGTAGACGACTTCCTTGCCGCCGGATTCAAGGTAGAGATGGGAGGAGGTCATGCGGTAGGTGTAGGTTGTGGCCGAACCGCTGGTTTTCTTCACAGTGAGTGCTCGCTCGGTGGCGCTCCATGTGAAGTCGTATCCTTTGGAGGTCAGCACCGTTCCCTCTTTCATGGCACTGTAGACGCCGGTCTTGTCCTCGCGGAAGATGAACATGCCCACCTCGGCGCCGTTGAATATTAGATCGGTGGCGGATTTGTCCTCGACCCATGAGCCGACGAGCTTCTGCTCTGCCGCGTTGAGGGTTTCGGGTTCGTCGTCTTCCTTGTCGCCGCAGCCGGTGAGCGAGAGGAGGGGGAGGATGGCCAGAATGAGGATGGCCAGAATGGAATGAAGCTTGGTCTGTTTCATATCGTGAATGATTATTAAGTTGTTGATTCGGCTGCAAAGTTAGCGGAAGTTTGTCCCGAAATGCGGCACAATCAGATTTTTTTTGTAAATTTGCGGTCGTTATGAGAGGTTCCGAGATTTTCAGGGAGTATATCTGGCTGGTGGATTTGATCTGGAGAGCCGGGCGCATCACGTTTGAGGAGATTCAGGCGCGATGGCTGCGGTCGTCGCTAAGCGACGGGAGGCCGTTGGCGCGGTCGACTTTCAATCGCCATCGGGCGGCCATCGAAGATATCTTCGACCTCAACATCGACTGCGACCGTCGCGACAACGCCTATTATATCGCCAACGCCGACACGCTCGGCGACAACTCCGTGATTCGGTGGATGGCTCAGAATCTTTCGGTGCAGACACTTCTTTCCGACAGCCGCGCGATATACGACCGCATTCTGCTTGAGCCGGTGCCAACGGGCGGCGAGATGCTCGGCGAGGTGATCGAGGCCATGAAGCAGGGGCGGAAGATTCGCGTTGTCTATAAGAAGTGGGAGGAGCCCGAGAGGGAATACCTCCTTGAGCCGTATTGCGTGAAGCTGTTCAAACAGCGATGGTATCTGTTGGGCAGACGCGGGGAGGGCCCGTTGCAGATATTCTCATTCGAGCGCATCGCCTCCGTGACCATCGATGAAGAATCGTTCACACTCGACCCCGGTTTCGATGCGGAGACGTATTTCGCCGAATACTTCGGGGCCACGACAGGTATGGGCGCGGAACTGGCGACGATTCGCCTCCGCGCCTATGGCCGCGACCGGTATTATCTGCGTGATCTGCCCATGCATCCGTCGCAAAGATTTGTGGAGGAGGGCGACATCTATTGGGAGTTCGAGCTGCGGCTGCGTCCGACGCCCGACTTCATGGCCGCCATCCTCTCGCGCGGCGGATGGGTGCAGGTGGTCAGTCCCGAATGGCTGGCCGACGAAATACGCGAGCGAGCACAATTCATGCTCGACGCAATCGACGAAATGAAAGAATGACGCAATAATGGCGGCTATACACAAGATGCCTTTCTATGAGTTTGCCAACCGGGCGTGTGCAGTCGCCGTAGCGTGGGACCGTGTGCGACTCGGTGAGCGGGAATGATGGTGATTATGACAAAACTCGGAATCAGCGTGTGGGATGCTGATTCCGAGTCTAAAAGCGTTTCTGATGTTGATGTTGTTCTTATGTGGAGCATACGAGACTCGAACTCGTCACCTTATGACTGCCAGTCAATTGTTTAGAAAACAACATCATGATATGCAATTATTTATATTTGTGATTTTGCGTCGGTGAAACATTTAGTGAAACATTGACGAGATATAGGATATAACCTAACGAAAAATCACGCTTCACCGTGCGAATCCATCTATGCAGAAGAAACCCGCTACCGAATAGGCGGAAGTGATTTCGGAGACCGGGATGTCGAGCGCAGGGAAGTCCTCGGCCGATGAAGTCAATCTCAGAACGTTCTCCGAAAATGACTCCAGCTTCCTTGTAACCGAAAAGTCTTTGGTGTTTACCACGTAGTTTCTGCCGGGCACGAGCAGGGATATCGACATTACCCTTCTAAGGAGTAAAATGTCTCCTTTGTCGTATTCCGCCATTTCATTGTTCGTGACGAGCATCGCGGCGTCCACTTCCTTGAAGATGGCTCCGATATTCAGCTTCGGAATCATCTCTGAATTGAGGACGGGAATCTCCGCGCTTGAAATGCCGTATGCCTGCTGCGTCCCGTTCACGAACATCTTGTCGCTCATATCACTCATCCACATCGGATTTATTTCAGGATAGGCCGACAGTATGGCCTGCGTCAGTCTTGTCGATATTCCTATCTTGCCGCTCCGTATGTCGATGAACGTCTGCGGAGACTTCATTCCAAGTTTCTTCGCGAGGTCCGCCCACTTGAGATTGGAATATTTCTGAATCTCCGTTATCTTCTCTCCAGGTGTCATGGTTTGTTAATAAGTGTTAAACTATATGGTTTTTATATGGAAATTATTTGATATCTCATAAATTTTATATACCTTTGCATCGTGAAAAGCGTATATCATTTGTGATATACAAAGTTAACAAATAATTCTCACATTTGTGATATTAAATATAAATAAAATATGGCATTGTTCAAATTGAAAAAGGGCGACAGTCTATCCTTTGCCCTATCTGTGATGAAAAGCGGAGACAGACTTGAAGTGCCTTTCCGGCTCTGTTCGGAACAGACGATAAGGACTGCGGCGTGGCGTGCGAAGAAGGAAACGAACGCTGTTTATGAGGTCAATGTCGTCGGTAATGCCCGGGCCGTTGTTTCGAGACTTTGATAAAGACAAATCAACCAAAACACCATAAGACTATGAATGAAACCGCTTCCACGCCTTGCATATACAAGGCAATGGCTGCAATCATGTCCGACGTCAAGGCCGTCGGCAAGACGCAGAAAAACCAGCAGCAGGGGTTTATGTTCCGTGGCATAGACTCCGTGATGAACGAGTTGCACGCGACGTTCGCGAGGCATAATGTGTTCGTCATCCCCAACGTCGCGGATTATTCCGTAACCGAGAAGATTACGAAGTCCGGCTCGATTATGTACTATACGCGGGCGAAGATGGAGTTTCACTTCACCTCAGCAGAGGACGGCAGTGAAATCGTGGCCGTCAATGTCGGCGAGGCCATGGACTCGGGCGACAAGAGCATGAATAAGGCAATGAGCATCGCGTTGAAGTACGCGCTGATGCAGATGCTCCTCATTCCGACCCAGGACGAAAAGGACCCTGACGCCACGACCCCGCCGGACACCCGCAACATGACAATCGCCGAGTATGCGGAGACTGTCTCCGGCAACGAGGAACTGAAAAATCTGCTCACCGAGCTTGCGGGGGCAAAGAACATCGACGACATAAAGGATATCTACAGTCAGAATGTCCAGTATCAGATTCCGGCATACAAGAAGTATTTCACCGCACGTAAAAACGAACTGAGACGATGAGACTCAATCAATCAGACGTGGTGTTCTACGAGAATACCCATACGTATATATCTCCCGACGGCAAACGGCTGTCGGGAGTGACATCCCTCCTGTCGAGGCAGATATTCAAACACAAGTACGACGGAATCTCCCGGCAGGTTCTCGATAATGCGGCCAAGCGGGGTTCGGAGCTTCATGAGGCCATCGAGTTTCTTGACTCCATAGGCGGCGAGGCGGACACCGAGGAACTGAAGTGGTATGAGGAGATGAAAGAGAAGATGGGGCTTTCGCCGCTTGCCAACGAGTATCTCGTCAGCGACAACGACCATGTGGCATCCTCAATCGACATGGTCTACACAGACCTTACAATCGCCGACGCGAAATCGACGTCCAAACTCGACAAGGAGTATCTTTCGTGGCAGTTGTCTATATACGCATATCTTTTCGAGATACAGAATCCCGGACTTAAGGTCAAGCGGCTTCTCGCTTTCTGGTTCCCCAAACCTGCCTACGGCAAACGCGCCGTGGTGGAGATTGAGAGAAAAGACGTCTCGCTCGTCAGGGAACTTATTCTCGCCGACAAGGAGGGACGGCAGTTCGTGTCCGGGGATGCCGTCATCAAGGCCGACACACAGGTTGCGTTGCCCGGTTCGGACGACGCCATCCAAGAGGTCTGCAATATCATCAGAGATATGAAGGAGGCCGAGACGCGTGTCAGACAACTCAAGGATGGTCTCTTGTCGCTTATGCGCGAGAATAACTGCAAGTCGTTCTCCAACGACTCGCTCTCGCTCACGCGTGTGGAGGAACGGACGCAGGACAAGTTCGACGCCAAGGCGTTCGAGCAGGACCATCCGGACCTATACAAGCAGTATCTGCGACAGACAACAGTAAAAGAATCATTAACTATCAGATTGAAATAATATGGCAGACTCATATCTCAAGGGGAGCATATGTCTTTCCGACATCCCCAAAGAACTCATTCGCAAGGTGCAGTGCAAGGACGGCAAAGTGAGAAGTTACCTCGATGTGGCCGTCATGCCGAGGCGCGAGCCTAAAACGTTCCAGCGCGACTGGGGCGTTCAGACGCTCACTCACTATATTTCCTGTGCGCCGCCGGCGGCTCAGAGAGCAGAGGGTCAGAACTATTTCATAGGCGACCTGGAGACGAGACGGTTTAAGAACTCATCGGGCGACGGAATGTCTGGTAACGCGAATACTGCGGTTCAACCCGCCGCGTCCGAAGGCGATTCAGACCTCCCGTTCTGAGTCCTTTTCGCGAACGGAAATATTGTAGCAACTAATGTTTTCCTCATAGATGTTTGTTTCAGAGTTTGAGCGTATCGGGGTTGAAATTCCCTATGGCAAGACATCGGGGCAGGTGAAATGCACATGTCCCAATTGCCGGAACCATCGGGGAAATCCCCGAGACCGCTCGCTCTCGGTCAATCTCGACACTGGCTCTTATACATGCCACCATTGCGGTTGGTCGGGCAACATCGTAGCGGACTTAAAATCCAAATCCAAAGAACATATGTCGGTTAAGAAATTCGTCAGGCCGAAACCGAGGCCGCTGCCGAAGCATTACTCCGAGAAACTGCTCGCGTATTTCAACAAGCGCGGTATTTCCGAGGGGACAATGCTCAAGGCGAAGGTCGGCGAGGGCAGGGAGTTCTTCTATGGATTCGGGGAGAGGAACGCCATTCTGTTCAATTATTATCTCGACGGAGAACTCGTCAATGTCAAGAGCCGCGACGGGCAGAAGCATTTCGTTCTTTGCAAGAACGCCGAACTGATTCCCTACAACATCGACTCGATAGCCGGGAAGGACACGTGTGTCATCACCGAGGGCGAGTTCGACTGCCTATCGTTCATCGAAATCGGAATCGACCCAGTCATAAGCGTGCCAAACGGTGCTAATTCCAATCTGTCGTTCCTTGACCGGTTTGTGGAATCGCATTTCGAGGACAAGAAGTGCATCTACATAGCCTCCGACACAGACGAGAAAGGCAGTATGCTGAAAGACGAACTCCTCCGCAGGCTTGGTTCCGACAGATGCAGGATAATCACCTATGGCAAACATAAGGATGCCAACGAGCTGTTGCAGAATGAGGGGCGTGAGGCTTTGCGTGCGGCATACGACAACGCAGTCGAAGTGCCAATCGCGGGAGTGTTTACAGTCGCCGACTACGAGCCGGAACTTGACGATTTATTTCGTCATGGTCTTCAGAAAGGTTTGTCGATAGGCCACCAGGCATTTGACGACATATGCACGTTCGAAACCAAGAGAGTCGGAGTCGTGACAGGTATGCCGGGAAGCGGCAAGTCCGAGTTCCTTGACGAGATTTGCACACGGCTCAATCTTAAATATGATTTCAAGGTGGCTTATTTTTCGCCAGAGAATATGCCGTTGCAGCTTCACGCAGCCAAGATTATAGAGAAAATTACTGGGGCGAAACTCGAACAAAGGTCTATGAGCGACGAGGTGTACGAGATGGCGAAAAGATATGTCGAGGAGAATTTCTTCCATATTCTCCCAGAAGAGTCGTATACGCTTACCAACATACTCTCGCTTGCGAAAAGCCTTGTACGGAAGAAAGGCATCCGTATTCTTGTTATCGACCCGTTCAATCGAGTTGAGTCCGAGAGAAACAGCAAGGAGACCGAGACGGAATACATTTCGAAATTCATAGACCGTCTTACGAATTTCGCGGCACAGAACGACTGTCTCGTGTTTCTAATGGCTCATCCTCGAAAGCCTGATGCCAAGAACAAGGATTACGTCCCCACGACATATGATATAGCCGGTTCGGGACATTTCTTCAACAAGTGCGACTATTCGATAATAGTGAATAGGAAGAGGGAGGACAAAGTAACCGACATAATCGTGGAGAAAGTCAAGTTTCGGCATCTCGGCGAGGGAGGCAAAGCCTCGTTCAAGTACGACACTGAGAACGGACGTTATGTAGACATCGACGAGAACGGATACGGCAAATCGGACAGAAGAAACTATCTGGTGGAAAATCCATTCAAAGACGGCGCATCACTTGAATCGTATCGTGAGATGTACAATCGCTTGAAGGGGGCAGGACTGAGCGAGCTGCTGGGAGGAGACTTCGCGGCGGAATCGGAGAATGTTTTTGCCGCTTCGGAGATAGTCGATAACAACATACCATTTTAGGCTCATGTGGAGGAGAAAAGGAGACAATTACATACTGCTCGGTTTCGAGTTCAGCGAAGAGGATATGAAACAGGCCGAAATGGCCGAAAGGAGTGCGGAGGCATATATGGAGCGGCTGTGTGCCGAAGGACGTCCTGCGAGACTTCAGGGCGAGTTCTATACGCCTGGGACTGGTCCCGAAGCATATAGGGGCGCATGGCTTCCGTTGGACGACGCGGCACTGTTCTCCAAGATGACCACTCGAATGATTCTAAGCCTTGTAAAGAAAGGACAGATAAGGAGAAGAGAGTATCTGCGCAAAGGGAAAAGAGTTTACTACGAATACTCGGTAGATGATTTGATGAAAGGAATGTGATAAATACTCTTATGGTGTTCAAGGCCTTGGTTCGTGAGAATAGAGGTCTGTAAGGGCCGGTAGCCTAAAGGCAGGGTGCTTTGCGGTTGCAGAGAGGTTTGGGTTCGACTCCCTTCCGGTTCTCCAAGTCGAATTTTCGACAATAGAACATTGACAAGTCGGGATTGCACATCGGATGAAAACCGATAGCGACAATTGAGGCACACTCCCATGCAAGCCAAGAGGAGAAATGGGAACAAGGTTGACGTGAGCCAAAGAAATGCACGTTGAGGTCGAAAGCGCACGACCGAGAACAGGAATAAGCGCGAAGTGAACAACGAAAAGAACGCCGAGGGATGTGGCGCAAGTGACGGCATCCCGCTATAAGGCACAATATAGATCACCCCTGTCATTGCCCGGGGTGTCGAATCTAAAACTTGCAATGGGAACCGCAGTAGCTCAATCGGTCAGAGCGGCTTGATTATTCTTCATCAAACATTGAATGGCGTTGATGGCACCAGTAGGGCGCAATTGTGAGGTTCGAGTCCCACATAAAGAATAGTTGGGCAGATGGAGGTTCGAGCCCTCTCTGCGGTGCTAATCAAATTCAAATAAAATAAATCAATCAATCAAATGGAAACAGACAACATCGGTAAAAGAGTCATAGTTCGCGGTGACAGGTCGGGTATGTTTTTCGGGACACTCGCCCGGAGAGAGGGAAGAGAAGTAAAACTAAGTGATTGCCGCCGCTTATGGTATTGGGATGGCGCCGCCTCAAATTTCCAGCTTGCGATGGAGGGCGTGACCTCGCCGCGAAACTGCAAATTTACAGTCAGGGTCAAAGAGATAGAGATTCTGGACGCTATCGAGGTAATTCCCTGTACGGAAAGAGCGATAGAATCAATAGAGAACGTAACGGAATGGAAACGCTGAGACAAAAGCTCCTCATATTCTTAAATAGAGGTTCCGGTTACGGTTGCGGTTGCGGTTACGGTTCCGGTTCCGGTTCCGGTTCCGGTTGCGGTTACGGTCCCGGTGACGGTTCCGGTTCCGGTTACGGTGACGGTTGCGGCTACGGTGACGGTGACGGTTCCGGTTACGGTGACGGTTGCGGCTACGGTTACGGTGACGGTTACGGTTCCGGTTGCGGTTGCGGCTACGGTGACGGTGACGGTTGCGGTGACGGTTCCGGTTGCGGTGACGGCTACGGTGACGGTATAAAATCATTCAACGGAGATCCTGTCTGGAACGTTGATGAAGTCCAGACTATCATTCATGAAGTACACGGGAATATCGCAAAGGGATTTATACTCAAAAGTGATCTCTCTCTTGAGGCATGCTTTATTGCAAAGCATGGTAATTGCTTCGCTCATGGAGAGACGCTGCATGAAGCCTATGAATCCCTGCAAAGCAAACTCTTCGAGAACTATCCGGAAGAGGTCCGGTTGCGGAAATTCAAGGAGACGTACCCTGATTTCAATAGAAAGATTCCGGCCAAAGAGCTTTTCGAGTGGCACAACCGACTCACGGGAAGCTGCCTTATGGGCAGACGCTCTTTCGTAAGTGACAGAGGAATAGACATTGAAACCGCATCTTATACAGTAAAGGAGTTTATCTCGGTCACAGAAAATTCATACGGAGGGCATACGATAAGAAAACTGCTGGACATGTATTGACATGCCAGAGCGACAAGTATTCGCACCACAAAGTCAGTGAAAATCGCGAAGAAATCCGTACAGCCGGGGCGCAAGGACCACCATACAGCGGCGGTGGCTCGTGAGATTTGGCCGCGCCCAGCCCCGGCTTTTTTTAACAGACTTTATAGTTCGCTTCAAAGCTCTGACAGCCGGAAAGACGGCAGGACTCCGAAACCGCGCGGGGAAATATCCGCCGCCGCGCACCCCGGACGCTTGATTGCAGGACGGGTTTCCGATAGGTTGCGGCCTCGGAACCGCCGGAGTCACGATGAGAATTTTCTTCATGGATAAACAATGTGAAATTCTTTATATGATTCATCGGAGCCGCGCCGCAGTGATGCGTCGCGGCCATTTGTCCCCGAGAGCCGTCTAAATGCCCGACGGTTTGTTTGTTTGTCCGTGCGCAGGCGAATTGCTTTCTTCTGCTCATGTTTTTGGTGTGGTCAGCGCACGGGCCGGGTTGCGGAGTCGAATCCGACGGGGACACTATGACAAACGACAACTTAATGAGACTCGCAGAAGCGGCACATCTGCGAAAATTGCAGATATGGGCATGGTACATCAAAGGGGCAAGAGAGATGCTTCTGCGGTTACGGCAACATGGTCTATGCAACGAGCCGCACGACTTCAAGACAACCAAAGAGGATGTAGTCGCCCACAAAGCCACACTTGACCTTATCATGTCAAGCAAAGAGAACGTTGACCGCTTCCTCATGGAAGAATATGAGATACGACTGACCGACCACGAAAAAGACAAGAAAGGCAAGCTCGTCAAGTGCCGCGCCTACTTCGCCCGAAAGGTCGTGAAATACGAAGAGATATGAAAACAATCGAAGTCAATCAAGACGAGCTGATAAAATACATCTACACGCATTGCCCCTCGTATTTCTACAATTTCCAGGAGGGCGAGTGTTGTCAACGCAAGGTCACTGCGGAAACATGCAGTCTCCATGTATTTGCCGGCGAACTGAACAGCCCTTTGGACTGCCCGAGGCTCAATACGAAAGAATACGGCTGCGAAAAAGGGCGATGCCCGAAAGTCAAGGCCATTATCAAGCAACTCAAAGCATAGTCTTGCCGGGATAGGAAGCGGCTCGCGAAAGCGAATACTGAAAGCGGGAAATAAATCGCAATGCCGAGGGCGCGGGCTCCACGCTGTACGAAAAAAACGTCTTCGGTGCTCTTCTGAATACCCGCACTGAAAAGGCAATGCTTAACCCACAAAAGCCGCGCACGATTCCACGTGTTCACGAAAGCGAGTAGAGAAAGCAGGAAATAAGTCGTAAAGCTCTTCTGAATACCTGCACTTATGCGGCTTTTACCTTATAGGCCATCCGTGAGGACACCTCGCGATAGAGTTCGCGGAAACCACATAGCACAGTTCTTATGTTGTAATTTAACGATGTACAATAGCTGTTACTATTTTACAATGAACCGTTTAGGGTTATATTTCGTATTTAGCAACTCAAAATCCAGCCGTCCGTCCGCGAGGATAGACGGTACATGACCCGGTAGCTCAACGGCAGAGCGAGCCAAGCCACTTTTTATTGGTAATTTTATTGTTTCTGAATATTAATCTATCATGCTTAGTGATTTTATTTGGCTTTTGCAAGGTTTGATGCGGGTTCGATTCCCGTCCGGGTCACAACAGCACATTCTGAATTATCTTTAAAATATGGACATTATGACGATTTTTACAATCTCTTTCGCGGTAATTTTTCTATTGCTCTTCATCGAAGAGTTCAGCAAAAACCGCGAACTCCACAAGAGACTCAGAGACATCAAGGATGATTACGACATTGCGTCGTGCGAGTGTTTCTTCAACTACGAGAGACTTATGGGAGTCAAGAGCGGCACGGCCACGGTCATCGAGGGCACGGACTACGTGAAGGTATCAGTGGAGGGAGTCGTTATCCGTCAATGGGAGATGAACGACAGCAACCGCGACTACCTGCTGGTGTGCGCACAGGAACTCGCCGAAGCAATCAATGATGAACCTTAGAAATAGAAAAGGATATGAAAGTAAGAATCAAGAGACTTCACTCCGACGCGGTGATGCCTACGAAAGCGACTGAAATGGCCGTCGGCTACGACCTGTATGTCAGACAGGATGTATGTATCGAGCATCCGAGGCAGGTCGTTCCGCTCGGATTCGCACTCGAAATGCCCAAGAACTTAGAGGCCAAGATTGAGCCGAGAAGCGGATTCTCGGCAAAGGGAATCGAGGGATTCGCGCTTGTGAACGACAGGGAAGAAGAGGAGTTATGGCAGCGCATCGACAAGACCGAGCGTTTCAACGCGGACGTTCTTGTAGGCAAAATCGACCCAGACTACCGAGGGGAGGTTGGCGTGATAATCCGCAACAACGATTGCAAGCCGTTCCTAATCGCCAAGGGGACGCGAATCGCACAGATGACATTCTATCCTGTGCTCGACGCCGATTTCGAAGAGTCCGACGAACTTTCTGACACCGACAGAGGCGATGGCGGCTACGGGAGCACGGGGAGATGAAAAAAGTTAAGCAATAACTAAACCCAGACAGAAACAATGGCACAATATTTCGAAACGTCCGTATCTTTCGATAAGATTATGGAGAACGGCGCGGTCAGGAAGGTGACCGAAAAGAATCTGTTCGATGCCCTCAGCTTCACCGAGGCGGAGTCAAGGACGTTTGAGGAACTGACGCCCTTCATCAGCGGCGAGTTCGTCGTCAAGGCGGCAAAGAAAACCAAGATAGCCGAAATCTTCTTTGACGAGAACGCTGACCGGTGGTGGCTGGTGAATGTGGCGTTCATCACAATCGACGAGAAGAATGGCGGGGACAAGGAGGCTGTGACGCAGATACTTGTTCAGGCCGACGACTTCGACAGCGCGGTGGCCGCGTTCAAGGAAGGGATGAAAGGCACGATGGCCGACTGGAGAATCAAGTCGGTCAGCGAGACGCCGTATATGGACGTTTACCCGGCAAGATTGGGTTCGGAATGAAGATAAACTACATTTCCCTTTGCTCCGGCTATGGAGCTGAATGTGTCGCGTTCAAGCGTCTTAAACGCGACTTCGGAGAGCAATTCGACTTCGACTGCCTCGCGTGGGCGGAGATTGAGTCGTCCGCAATAAAGGCGCATGACGCGATACATCCCGAATACGCCGGGCGAAACCTCGACGACATCACGAAAGTGGATTGGACTGAATGGTACGAGTCCATCGGCAGGCCGCACGTTGACATGATTTTCGCTTCAACACCTTGCCAAAGCGTCTCGAACGCCGGAAAGAACGAGGGCATGAAGAAAGGCACGGATGCGGCTTCCGCATTGATATGGGCCACCGAGCAGTGCATAGCCACGATACTTCCCGACATCATAATTTACGAGAATGTCAAAGGTCTTATTAGCAAGAAGAATCTCCCCGACTTCCTCGAATTTGCCGCCGCGATTGAAAAATATGGCTACAAGTTTAAGTATGAGGTGTTGAACGCCAAGGACTATGGCGTAAGCCAGAACAGAGAACGTGTATTCCCGATATTCTTCCGCGACCCCGGAAGGTGTGATTCGTACCGATACCCTTGCAAAATCCCCCTCACCAAATGCGTCGAGGACTACATGGAGCGGGCAGGGGAAATCGGAGAGGAATATTTCATAAGTCAAGACCGCGTGACAAACAAGGTGCTGTCCGACATTCTCGACCAGCCCAACGTCCGTGCGGAAATGGAGAAACTTTACCATGAGGAATGGGGTAAGACGCAATCAGCCAAACACACCTATCACTTCGTGTCGCTTGAATGGCTTAGGCGAGAGGACTGCTGGGAAAATCTCGGCGACAACTTCCAAGTTTACAAGGCGGCATTCTCAACCGAAGACGGTTTGCGTGAGGAAGAAATCAAAGTCAGCATTTGGTATCACACGCCCGATATGTACCGCGATGATATTCGCAAGGCTTTACAGCGACTTACCTACGGCGGTGTTGACAACCTAAAAGAGCTTGAAGATGCAATCTACCAAGACCTCGTTGCAAATAGCCATTAATCTCATGGACGGCGTTTCCAAAAGCATCCTCACGTCTTTGCGGAAACAGGGCGACACCAATGTGCTTGACCGGCACAGACCGCAGTGCTATACGGCATTTCTTGTGATATATGAAAAAGTCAATCCCGATAAACGTATGCTCCGACAGCACCGCATACACCGTGACAACGCGAATGAGTGCGGCTGGAGTAAATAATCTGACACGGGGGGGGCATCATTACCCATCAACGGGTGTAATAGTAATAACTGATGAACAAACAAATCCCGATAAACTTAGTCAACGGCCTATGCCCCACGCTGATGAGCCGCGCCTTTGAGAAGGCGAGAACTTGCTATTATCTCGGCCAGGGCAAAGTTTGGGCGTATCCGGCAATACTCGTGATAGATGAAAAAACAAGTGGCCATCAACCTCTATAATGGCGTATGTGGCACTCTCCATGCAGTCGGTGGCACACAATGTCCCTCCAATATATTACCCCCCCTGAAACGCGTCAGATTCGCCCAGACGGCCTTTATGGTGATTTATGAAACAGATTTTGATAAACGCGATAGGCGACGGCAAGACGGGGACGTTTCCCGCCTTTATCGCCCACTTCGCAAAACTCGGGCCGCGCAACATCTTCAACCGAGGATACAAGGCGCCGGGGATAATGACAATAAAAGACAAGAGTTATGAGAATGATTAGAAAGTTCAGACGGTGGCTGTATCGCCGACGGGTGCGCAAGCTCGCGGAAAGAATATTGGCGGCCCAGCCTGCATTCGACTCGGTTTCGCCGCAGATACTCGCGTGCCACAACGCGATAAATACAGCGGAACTGTTCTATTTGGAATGGAAATGGAAATGGGAGGAACAGGGAAAGTGATTCAACTCGGTTTTCTCGGCCACGACAACGGGCGGAAGAATCCGAACCGCTGGCGGCTGTACTGGCCGAAAGGAATATCTCCGTGTCTCAACTCCTGCACGGGGGGGGCAGAGAGAGCCGCTGTTGCTGACGATATGCGAACCAAAGTTATAAAACTCACCAACCTCATTCATGACGGCAAGTATTACGACCTGCGCCACGCAATCTATTGGCCGAAGAAAGAATCTACCCACCCGTTCTTAGACACGCCGTATTACAGGGCGATAGCCGAATGCGGAATCAGGCTCCCTGCCGTGTTGCAGCTTATCCGCAAAGACGCGACACGGGTAGAGAAGCCCACGGACGGCACGATGTGGCGCAAGATGTTTCTCACGCCCCGCCCCGACGGATGCGCGAACACGCTCGACACTTCGGCAATGAGCAATCTGATAATGGTATGGAGAGAAGATGGATAATCGCCAAACGCCGTAGCGAGCAGATCAAGTTAATACGCCGACAGTATAAGAACGACATCGGAGTGCCGTACAGCCTGACAAAAGGATCCTCGCTTGCACTTGACGGCGTTTCGGGGACGGTCACGACTTTTACCACGTGGAAAAGGCGCGTGCGTTTGACCCCTTCGGGCACGCGGGATTTGACCCCTCGG